>NZ_JBFOCR010000022.1:0-75457 GCF_040907935.1 Aeromonas sp. s2
GCCCACACAGATTGCTTGATTCAAATTGTTAAAGAGCGTGGCGCTTGTCGCGCTGAGGTGGCGTATAATACCTTCCTCACTTCGAAAGTCAAGCGCTTGTTTTCGCTTTTCTTTCGGCGCTGGCTTCACGAGGAAGCGAGCTCATCAGGTTGGCGTGTTCTGCCGTGCTGGTGAGGGCGCATTATAGGGAGGCGCGCCGCAATGACAAGGGCTTTTTCACCAAAAAAACTCGTTCGCTCAGATATGCAGCAAAGCGGTTCTATTTCGCTCTCATCACCACCATTTCGGTCTTTCATTGGATTTAAATTGAACATTTGAAAAGCCAATTTATAATTAGCTTTTCAAATGTTCAATTAAGGTCTCGCCATGCATCAGATCCTGGATAGCCGCAAAGAGGAGAAAATCGTTCCTCTGTTCCGCCTCGGGTTTAGGCCCTTCTTTCTGCTTGGCGCCTTGTTCTCGGCATTGGCGATGCTGGGCTGGCTGGGGCAGCTCAATGGCTGGTTCGTTCTGACGGGGATTGGCAACCCCATCTGGTGGCATGCTCACGAGATGTTGTTTGGTTTCGGGGCGGCGATCGTCGCGGGATTTCTGCTGACGGCAGTGCAAAACTGGACCGCTCACCCCGGGGTCAGAAGCTGGCCCCTGGTGCTGGTCGTCGTACTATGGGCATTGCCGAGGGCCTTGCTGCCCTGGCTGGGTGAGCACAATACCTTCTTGATGACGGCAGACCTGCTCTGGTTGCCTCTTTGCGCCTGGTATCTGGCCAAACCCATAGTGGTAACCAGGCAGTGGCGCAACCTCTTCTTTGTGCCTCTGCTTGTCGTTCTGACCCTGCTCAACGCCGTCAGCTGGCTGTGGCAGACACAGTGGGCAGATATGGAACATCTGCTCATCACCACCGTGCTCTTGTTTACGACTCTGATCGCCGTGATGGGAGGGCGAGTCATTCCCTTCTTTACCGCCAGAGCCACCGGGATGGAAAAAGTCGTCCCTATTCTCTGGCTGGAACGGGCTTCCCTTGCCACGCTGTGGCTCATACTGGTGAGCTGGCTGCTGCTACCCACCCCATGGGTGACCAGCCTCTACATGCTTCCTCTATATATAGTGGCGGCCGTTTTGCACTTGTGGCGCCAGTTGCGTTGGCAACTGCCGTCCACCCTTGGCCAACCCCTCTTGTGGTCGCTGCACCTAGCCTACCTGTTTATTCCTCTCGGCCTGCTCGCCCTTGGTGCTCTGACCGCCGGCCTGCCCATCAGCTTGTCGCTCGCCAGCCACCTGCTCAGTGCCGGCTGCATGGGGACCATGATCCTGGGGATGATAGCCAGGGTCTCCCTCGGCCACAGCGGTCGGGCCTTGCAGGTGGGGCGCAGGATCCAGTGCGCGTTCGTGCTGGTCATCATGGCCGCCCTGCTCCGGGTGCTGATCCCGCTGCTTTGGCCTGCCTATACCCTGTACGGCTGGAACCTGAGCGGCCTGGCCTGGAGCCTGGCATATGCTCTGTTTGTCTGGGTCTATGCCCCCATACTGACCAGCCCCCGGGCTGATGGGCGCCCTGGCTGACCCGTGAGGGTCAAGATCTGCTGGCCGGATAGTGGATCAGATTGTGGAATATTGCAGGGGCCACCCCCTGATTTCGATAGCCATGGGGGCGGTCGGCCGCGAAACGCACCGCCTCCCCCTGCGTCAAGGAGCGCCACTCCCCTTCCACCAGCACTTCCATCTGGCCGCTGATGACGATGACATGTTCGGTCACCCCGGGTTCATGGGGTTCTGACTCTCGTTGATAGCCGGGCAACAGAGTCAGCTCAAACAATTCGAAACCAAAACGCCCCTCATAAGGGAAGAGGGGAGCGACCTGCATGCCTTCTCCCGCCGGTTGCTGGCGAATGGCATCGGCGGTGCGATAAAGCACATCGTCCTGCGTCGTGGGAGCCGGCTCGATAAAGCTGGAGAAAGAGACACGAAAGCCGGTGGCAATCTTCCACAGAGTGGCCACCGTCG
Source organism: Aeromonas sp. s2 (assembly GCF_040907935.1). NCBI lineage: Bacteria > Pseudomonadati > Pseudomonadota > Gammaproteobacteria > Aeromonadales > Aeromonadaceae > Aeromonas > Aeromonas sp. s2. Next base: position 2,005 of record NZ_JBFOCR010000022.1, read on the forward strand.
GGCTCGACTCCCCCCGCTCAATCTGGCCCAGCATGGCCTTGCTCACTCCCGTCTCCCGCGCCGCCACATCCAGGCTCCAGCCCAGTTCGCTGCGCAAGTCCTTTAGACGTTGGGCCAGATGCTGATTCATCTCTTGCATGAATGCCTCTTTGTTGCGCTTGCTTGAATCGCCTTGTGCGCTATAGCGCACAGCGATATAGTCTGAAGCAATATTGTACGCAATAACGCACAAACCGTCACAACCCCACAAGGACGTCACCATGCCCTTTGCCCTCCCCCATCTGGTCGCCGGCTTCATCGCCGTGATGGTCGGCTATACCAGTTCGGTCATCCTGATCATTCAGGCAGCCACGGCAGCAGGGGCCGATGCTGCCCAGCTCGCGTCCTGGCTATGGACGCTGGGCATCGGCATGGGTATCAGCTGCATCGGCCTCTCCCTCTACTACCGCATCCCTGTCTTGACCGCCTGGTCGACCCCAGGTGCTGCCCTGCTCATCACCAGCCTCGGCAACTTCACCCTGGCCGAGGCCATCGGCGCCTTCGTTATCTCTTCTCTATTGATCACCCTATGCGGCATCAGCGGCTGGTTCGACCGGCTGATGCGCCATATCCCGGCCCAGCTGGCGGCGGCCATGCTGGCCGGAGTGCTGCTCAAGTTCGGACTGGATCTGTTCAAGGTCGCCCCGGCAGATCCCTTGCTGCTCGGCAGCCTGTTGCTGGCATTCCTGCTCGGTCGCCATCTCTGGCCCCGCTATACCATGGTGCTGGTGCTGGCAGTCGGGATCCTCATCTGTCTGTTGCGAGGGGAGCTGCAGCTTGACGTCATTCACTGGCAACTGGCCGGCCCGGCCATGGTCTGGCCAGAATTCTCTTTTGATGCCCTGTTCGGCATTGCCCTGCCGCTGTTCATCGTCACCATGACCTCCCAGAACATGCCCGGCATTACCATTTTGCGGGCCCACGGCTATCAACCCGCCACCTCCTCTCTCATCACCTGGACCGGCCTGACCGGCCTGTTACTGGCCCCCTTCGGCGGCTACGCCTTCAACCTGGCGGCCATCACGGCGGCCATCTGCATGGGGAAAGAGGTGGATCCGGACGCCAACCGGCGCTGGCCCGCGGCGGTGTGGGCCGGGGGCTTCTACCTGCTGACCGGCTGTTTCGGGGCCACGGTGGCGGCGCTGTTCACGGCCTTCCCGACCACGCTGGTGACCTGTGTCGCCGGGCTGGCGCTGCTCGGCACCATCGGCAGCAGCCTGCACACCGCATTGCAACACGACGATGCCCGTGAGGCCGCCCTGCTGACCTTCATCATCACCGCCTCCGGCATCAGCCTGCTAGGCATCGGCGCCGCCTGCTGGGGATTGCTCATCGGCATCATCCTGCATCAAGTCAACCAGCGGAGAAACTGACCTGACCATCTGGGGAGCCCCCCGTGAGACACCGCACATAATTCAGAGAATTTGGTTCACAGCTGAAACTAATTGCCATTAAGTGGTGGCGAGGCACTTCTTCTTCCCCGATGCGTGCCTCATGTCAGACTCATAAACTGGAGAATAATAATGAGGAATCAGGCTGTCATTTTGTTACTGGCACTGCTGGGCGCCACCACCGCCCAGGCTGCCGACACCGATCGGGAGCTGGCCCGCCAGCTCGCGCTGCAGCAGAAGAACCTGCTGCCGCTGCTGAACAATCAGGAGTACCAGAGCCCGCTGCCCAACCTGTTGCAAAAGGCCAGTCCGCGCCTGAAACGCCAGGCCCGGGATGCCAACCAGGCAGCCATCAGCCGGCAAGGGCTGGACGGAGAGGTCAAGGAGCTGATGCAACTGCGACTGGCCAACCCGGAACAGGCCGCCGCGCTGCAGCAGGGTGTCGAGCCGCTGGTCGCCTATGTACCGAGCGGAGATGAGAAGAGCTGGAGCGCCATCGAAGCCTTCGACAGCGCCGGCAACCCCGTCTATCTGGATGTGGACAAGGCACCGGCCCGTCCGGTCCTGGTCGTGGAGGCCGATCCCGTCAAGGCCAAGAACGCCGGCCTCAAGGTGATCCGCAAGGCGCTGGCTGCCGCCGACATGCAGGTGGCTCCCCGTGCGGCTGCCAGCACGGCGCCGCTCAAGACCAGCATCCTGAAGAAAATTCGGTTGAAGGATGATCAGGAGCCCTGGCTGCTGGGTGCGGCCGAAGTGTATGCGGTGGTCGCAGGGGTCAATCCCAGCCGGGATGAGCCCGTGGTCGACATCGTCGACATGCCCTATCTCGACTATGACAACACCGACTACACCCCCAACCAGATCCTGGTCTACTGGGATCGCTATCGCTGGGGTGCCGTCGACATCGTCATGATGGAGCAGGACGACAACGTCAACTACAAGGAGCTGAGCGGCCTGTTCATCGATGCCCTCAAGCTGGCCTTCACTGCTGGCGGCGTGCCCGAGGCTCTGCCCTTCCTCGATCTCGGCGGTCGTATCGTCAAGGCACTGCCCGACTCCTGGATGACCAACAACGATGACTATCTGGATACCTTCTACACCCTGGAGCAGGACCAGAGCTATCACCAGTACCCCGGCGCCGCCGGCAATGCGGTGATCGATCTCGAACCCAAAGAGATCGCTCCCACCAGACCCTGATTGGTCGCCATAACAAAAAAGCCAATGAGCAGCTCATTGGCTTTTTTTGTACCCGCGATCCGTTACGGCTGGCCTTTCGGCCTCACCCCCAGGGTATGGCAGATGGCGTAGGTCAGCTCGGAGCGGTTCAGGGTATAGAAGTGGAAATCCTTCACCCCCTCCTGACTCAGCACCCGTACCTGATCGATGGCGATGCTGGCCCCCACCATGTTGCGGGTCATCTGATCGTCATCCAGCCCCTCGAAACGCTGATGCATCCAGCGCGGGATCTTCACGTTGGTGAAACCGGCAAACTTGGCCAAGGTCTGGTAGTTGGAGACCGGCAGGATCCCCGGCACGATTTCCGCATCGATGCCGATGGCGGCGCAGCGATCCCGAAAACGCAGGTAGGTCTCGACGTCAAAGAAGAACTGGGTAATGGCGCGGTTGGCACCGGCATCGATCTTGCGCTTCAGGTTGAGCAGATCCGACTGCGCACTGCGCGCTTCCGGGTGACCTTCCGGGTAGGCGGCCACCGAGATATCGAAGTCCGCTTCGGCCTTGAGCAGGGCTACCAGGTCGGTGGCATACATCTCCGGCTTCTCCAGGCCCTGGGGCAGGTCGCCGCGCAGCGCCACGATATGGCGGATGCCGCTGTTCCAGTAGTCGCGGGCAATGGTGCGCAGCTCGTCGCGGCTGGCGTCGATACAGGTCAGGTGAGGGGCGGCGATCAGACCGGTCCGCTCCTTGATGTCCTTGATCACCTTGTGCGTGCGATCCCGGGTGCCCGAGTTGGCACCATAGGTCACCGACACGAACTTGGGCTCCAGCACCTTCAATCGCTCGATGGATTGCCACAGGGTATTTTCCATCCCTTCGCTGTTGGGCGGAAAAAACTCGAAACTGACCGAAATGTCGCCACTCAAATCTGCCAGACTCTGGTTGAGTGCCTCAACCTGACGTGCGCTGTGAAATCCCATCTGCTCTCTCCCTGCCCTGCAATCCATTTCTCTACGTCAAAACGGATGTTTGGACGTCTAAACGTCTTTCTATCTTTATGAGAAAATGACACAAAGTCAACACTGTTTTACAGCGAGAGGAAGGCCGCCGATTTTTATTTGGCAATAAAGCCAAAGTAACGATTGGCACCCCATCCCAAAATCCGGCGAGTCGCGTTATGATGAACGCAGATCGTCCTGGACGTTCTGAATCTGCGTGTGATTGTTTGGCCGGAGGTTTCTCCGGCCCCTTTTCAACCTCTTCTCCTTCCTGCCGATAACCAATTGAACAATTCGCAGGAGCATCATCATGGACACCCACCCCGGCTTTGCCACCGACTTGCTGTTCGATCGCTATCAGGGCAACGTGGTCGACCATGATCAGTTCTGGGCCGTGCGCACTCCCGATGCTCCCGATTACTACTTTGGCAACTATCTGCTGCTCCCCTTCCCCCCCAGCGATCACGACAAGGGCTGGCTCGAGGCCAGTTTCGACAAGCTGATCGGGCAGGATCCCCGGGTCAGGCACCGCACCTTCCAGTGGCCTCTCGCGGCCGGACAGAACAGCCGGGTCGCCGGCTTCGTGGCGGCGGGATACCAATACATGGAGTGTGTGGTGCTGGCGCTGGAGGCCACCGACTGGCAACCGCCAGCCGCGACGGTGGCTGCGCGCCCCTTTACCCCGACCGACTGGGACGAGTGGCTCGCCTTTGAACTGGAGGAGCGGGATCCCGGCCATTCGGAGCAGAGCTACCTGCCCTATCTGCAGTCACGCCGCCAGTTGTATGAGGCGATGATCGGGGACGGGCTGGGTCAGTGGTGGGGGATCTGGCAGCAGGAACAGCTGGTCGCCAGTTGCGGCCTCTTCTTCACCGATACTCTGGGGCGCTTCCAGCTGGTGCGCACAAGGCAGGCATGGCGCAATCAGGGGTTATGCCGCCAGCTGCTGAGCCAGGTTGCCAGGCACGGGCTGACGCGGGTCAACCGGCTAATCATAGTGGCCGACGAGCACTATCACGCCCAGCGCGTCTATCGCTCGCTCGGGTTCGCTCCGGTGGCCCGCATCGGCAGTCTCTGCCGCTGGCCCCGTACGGAGCAATGAATCAGACCACGGGCAGCAAAGAAAACGGGAGGCTGATGCCTCCCGTTGTATATCTGCCGGCAGCTATTGCTGCGGCGTTTCCAGCTCATTGGAGAGCGCCTGCTCCACCTCGGCCGACGGCGCCGGTAGCGGGGCTGCCGCAGCAGATGCCGCTGCGGCAGGCGTTGCTGACGGCGCCGGGTCGGCTGGTGTATCTGTCACCGCCGGCGTCGCGGCAGGTGCAGCAGCAGGTTCGGTGGTCGCCGCTGCGGCCGACACCGCAGGCACGACGGCAGGAGCGTCACACTGGCAATCTGCCCCTTTCACCTTGTTGCCCTGATGGGGCGGATACCAGCCCTTCAGCCCCTGCTCCAGCCGATCGGCTGCCGCCTTGGGCTCCATCTTGCCGAGCAGCACGGCCTGACTCACTTCGGCCAGCTCGTCCCCCAGCTTGGGCGTACCGCGGGAGAGGATCTGGGTGGCCACCCGGATGGTGGAGTCGCACTGATCCCGCCACTCCATCATCTCCTTCGCCGCCGGGTTGGTGACCTCGAAGAAGTGGTTGGAGAGGGAGAAGAAGCCGGGCAGCGAGTTGGTATAGAGCTCTGCGAATTGGGGCGTGGTCAGCCACTGCAGGAAGGCCATGGCCGCCTCCTTGTTCTTGCTGGCCGGGTTCATGCCCATCCCGATGTCGGTGTGATCGGTAAAGAAGCAACCATCGCCCTGTTTTGCCACGGGCGGGCGCATCACGCCAAAGTCCACCTTGCCGGTGAAGGGGGCGATTTCCCAGGAACCCGCCACGTAGAAGGCGGCCTTGCCCGAGGTAAACAGCTCGTTGGTCGCGGCATAGTCGCGGCTCTCGCCACCTTCGCCGAGGTAGGGACGCCAGCGCGCCAGCTCCTCGAACACCTTGATGTAGGGCGGGTTGTCAAAGCGCTCCTGCCCCCCGATCAACGCCAGCCTGCCATCCTCCCCCTTCCAGTAGTTGGGGCCTATGTTCTGGAAGCCGAGCTCGGAGGATACCCAGCTTTCCGAGCCACTCATGGCCAGCGGCACGTAGCGGCCATCGGCCTTCACCTTGTCCAGCGCCGCGAAGAAGGCATCCCGGGTCTGCGGCACGCTCAGCCCCAGCTCACTGAAAATCTTCTTGTTGTAGAAGAAGCCGTGAATCACCGAGGCCATGGGCACGCAGAAGGTCTGGGCGCCGGAGTCGGTCTGCCAGGGTGACTGGGCAAAGCTCGGGAAGTTCTCCATCCCCGACATCTCGGTCAGCTCCGCCAGATGGCCCGCCTTGAACAGGGCCAGGGAGTCGTCGAACGGCCGGCAGGTGATGAGATCCCCTGCCTTGCCCTCCTTCAGGCTGGCCCACAGGGTCGGCATGTAGTCGACATTCTGCACCCCGTTGAATTTTACCTGGATACCCGGGTGGGAGGCCTCGAAGGCAGGGATGATCTTCTGCTCCCACAAGGCCTTGTCATCTATCCGCCAGCTCTCGATCACCAGCTCGCTGGCCATCAGCTGACCACACAACAGGAGACTCAGGGCCCCGATCCACTTGTTAGACATAAGCCCTCCTAAACCTTGAAATGTGCGATCAATTGCTGCTGCTTGGCCACCAGATCCGCCAGCACCTCGCTGCTGCTGGCCGACTCCCGTGCCTCCCGCTCGGTCTCGTAGGCCACCTCGGCGATGCCGGAGATATGGCGTGCCACCCCCTGGCTGACCGAGATCTGCTCCTGAGCCGCGTGCGCCACCTGATCCGCCATCGCCTTGATGGCGCTCATCCGGTCGGCGATGGACTGCAGGGCCGCATCCATCTCCCGGGTCTGTTCGACACAGCTGTGAGTCTGCTCCTGGCTGCGCCCCATCACCTCCACCACCAGCTTGCTCGAGCTCTGCAGGTTTTCGATCATCGCCTGGATCTCTTCGGTCGACGTCTGGGTCCGGTTGGCCAGCGCCCGCACCTCGTCGGCCACCACCGCGAAGCCACGGCCAGCATCACCGGCCCGCGCCGCCTCGATGGCCGCGTTCAGCGCCAGCAGGTTGGTCTGTTCGGCGATGCTGCGGATCACGTCGAGAATGCTGCCGATGTTGTCGCTGAATTCGCCCAGCTTGTAGGTGATACCGACGGCCTCCTCCATGGCACCGGCCAGTTGTTCCGTGATGCGACGGGTGGTTGCCACCTTCTGGCGACCGGTTCTAGCTTCGTCATCCGCCAGATCCACTTCCCGCTTGGTGCCGTCGGTGGAACGAGCCACCTCGGTGGCGCTCACCTCCAGCTCGGTGATGGCGGCAGCCACCTGATCGGTCTGGCTCTTCTGATCCTGTACCCGGGATACCGCCCTTTCGCTGATCTCGGCGGCGCGGCTTGCCTCCTCCACCAGATGACGGGAGCCGGCATTGATCTGGGAGAGCAGCTCGCCGGTCTTGCCGGCCAGCACATCGATGGAACGGGCCAGGGCGCCGAATTCGCAGCTGCTGCGGTAATTGATGCGGCGGGTCATGTCCCCGGCCGCCATGTAATCCAGCTCCTTGTTGATCATCTGCAGCGGACGTTGAATGCTGCGCGCCGTGGTATAGCCGATGATGAGGGCGGCGGCAGCCGAGATGGCGGCCACGATCAGGATCCAGAAGCTGGCACTGCTGACCGCGTCATCCGCCGTGGTACGGCTCTGGCTGGCAATCGAGCCGGCCGACTGTCCCATCTCGTCGAGCAGCCCCAGGCTGTTGATCAGGCTGGCGTCGAGCTGCTGATTGAGGGTCTGCAGCGAGGCGGCCAGCTGCTGGGCATTGCGCATGGTGGCGAGCAGCCCCTGCGGGCCGAGCGCCAGCTCCTGCATCCGGTCGAGGTTGGAGACGAAGCGCTGCTTCACGTCATCCGGCACCAGCACCCGGTCAAGCCGCTTGCGCGCCATCTCGATGTCCTTGCTCAGCACCTTCTCCAGTTCGTTGAGGTCGGTCTTGGCATCGGCCCGGCGAATGTTCTTCAGGTCGCGCGCGATGCCCGAGGTGATGAGCTCCGCCTTGTTGCGCATGGAGCGCTTGCTGGCGGTCTGCTGCAGCAGCAGATCGGCCGCCCACTGGTAGGTGTCTTCCAGCCGGATGAAGGCAATCTCCAGCTTGTGGCGCTGATCCTGGGCATTGACCCACTGACTGTGCTGGGAGAGCACCTGTTCGGCCAGGCCGTAGAACTGCTTGGTCGCCGCATCGACCTGCTGGAAGCGGGAACCGGCCTCGGTCACCCCACTGAACTTGTCCATCTCCTGGCTCAGCTGACTGAAACGCGCCTGCTGCTCCTTGAACTGGCTGGCCAGCTGCGGTAACTGACTGCCATCCTCATTGGTCCGGTAGACCAGCACCCAGCGGTTGCTGTCCTGTAGGGCCCCCTTCAGACCGGCCACTGCAATCACCAGGGGGGTTGCCCGGTCGGAAACCTGTGACAAACCGTCGTTGATGCCCCTGATCTTCAGGGTGCTGATCACACCCAGCAGGATCAACAGCAGCAGCATCAACACAAATCCGGCGATGATCCGCTGCACAATAGATAAACCCATGGAGACATCCTCACTCGTGGGGGAAAGGTAACGTGAACATAGACACTATCGGCACAAGGGGCGAATTATAGAGGGGAGACCGAGGGTATTTTATTGATCTATATGGGGTTGGATCACAGTTGGCGGGGAGTGGCCTGAACGTAAAAGGGCCCGGACTGTGCCGGGCCAAAGAGACATGCTAGCTGTAATGGCCCGTGGGGAGGCCAACCCTGTGTCCTATCAGAAGCGATAGCCGACACCAAACATGAAGGCCATGGGATCGATGGAGGTATTGATGGTCCCGACGGCGGTGTGCACATCGGTATCGATATCGATGATCCAGGCGGAAGCGTTGACGAACCAGCGGTCATTGATCGCCATGTCCAGACCGACCTGACCGGCCATGCCCCAGGAGGAGTCAACGCTCACGTCGGTACCATCCAGCGCACCGCGGCCCTGCTCGTCGAAGAAGGTGGTGTAGTTGATACCGGCACCGATATAGGGGCGAACCTTGCTGTTGGCATCACCGAAGTAATACTGCGCCATCAGGGTCGGCGGCAGGTGCTTGACCTTGGCCACTTCGCCCAGGCCGGCGGTGGAGACGGAGTGGGAGAAGGGCGTGGCCGCCAGCAGCTCGACACCCCAGTTGTCGGTAATCAGATAGGAGAGCGTCAGACCCAGCTGCATATTGCTGTCGATTTCCAGCTCGCCGGTACCCAGCACGTTGTCACTGCTCGTTTGCGGAGAAACGAAAGCCAGGCCGCCACGCACCAGAAAATCGCCGGCCTGGTGAGCCATGGCGACGGGGGACGCAAGCGCTGCTGCGATCATCAGAGGAAGGATCTTTTTCATCACGTATTCCTTTTAGTTTTCGTTTTATATGTTGCAAGCCCGAAAACTATAAAGGGATGTGAATGCCGAGTTATTGATTTAGCTCAAACGTTACCAAGAAATAGATGGATGTGTACAGCAGCTTACAACCACGCTGAGCATCGTGAAAAACACCAAAAATATCAAATAAAAACAATTAACTGGAGAGATTTGCCGCCTTAACAACTACAATAAGAAATAATTTCAACATATCTTATTGCGGATAAAAACGACTGAAAACGGTTGTTTCACTCGTCCAACAAGAGTATTTTTGCGGGCCATGTAGCCGGGCTGTAAGTAATTCTTTATGAAACCACAAACCAGAAGGGACAAAATAGTAGCCATATTGGCAGCCATCTGGGGCATTGGCTCTTTTCTGTTTATTTTGCTGGGCTTCGTGCTCGGCATGGCCCTGCTGATCCTGACCCATTAGACCGGTTGGTTGGCGTGGGAGGCCTGGCACAACAGCCACTCCCCTTCCGCCAGCTGCTCCGGGCTCAACCTCCACTGTGCCCGCCCCAGCTCGCCGCTGTATCCACGCCAGCGATCCCGGCCCTCCTGTTTCGCCCGGTACAGGGCCATGTCCGCCAGCTTGAAACTCAGACTCCAGAAAGAGTCCTCCAGCTCCGCATGCAGAGGATAATCGCAGAATCCCAACGAGACGGTCATGCGCAGCGGCAGCTCCTCCCGCCCGAAACGGCAGTCGGCGATCTTGCGGCGCAGGCGCTCGATCCGTTCCGCCACTTGTCCTGGCTCCTCTCTGGCCAGCAACAGCATGAACTCCTCGCCACCCAGCCGGATCAGCGGCTCCTCCTCATCCAGCGCCCCTCGCAACAGCTCGGCCAGCTGACATAACAGCAGATCGCCGATGTCGTGGCCGAAGCGATCGTTGACCCGTTTGAAGTGATCCAGATCCAGGATCACCAGCACCCAGCCTGCCGCCGGATCCTGGCGGTTCAGCAACCACTCATCGAGATAACGGCGGTTGAAGGCATGAGTCAGTGGATCCGTATAGGCGGCGACCTCCATGCGGGAGGAGTGGGCCTGCAGGGCACTGTGGTGCAGGCTGATCCTGGCCGCCATCTCGCGGAACTTGCGGCTGAGCAGCGCCATCTCCTGGCTGCTGTCGATGATGGGCAGCACGCTCGCGTCCTGCTTTTCGGTAAACTGGTGCAGCGCCCCCACCAGCTCGCCGATCGGCCCCAGCACGATGGCCCGCAGCCGGGCCAGTGCCATCAGAATGCAGGCGAAGCTTATCAGCAGCATGCCGATGAAGGTCCAGATCGCCCCCTCCATCGCCCCCAGCAACACGTCCCGCTCCTCGTCCACGATCAGGGTCAATACAGGCTCGCCGTCGTTGTCGAGCAGCAACCCCTCCCCTCTGACCTGCTGCAACCCGAGATCGACCAGCCGGTAGCTCATATGCGGCCCAAGTGGCTTGAAGGAGCCCAGATGCTCGCGCGTTCTTGGCTGGGCTATGGTCAGCGTGAGCGCGGTCCGTTCCCCCAGATCCTGCAGATAGCGCTTGTCCAGCCAGCGAGTCGCCAGCAGATAACCGTTGGGTTTAACGCTGCCGAGGGTATCGGTCACCGGCTGCAGCGAAAAGATGAGCGGTCCCCACTGGGAGCGTCTGACGCCACTCAGGCTGCTGATGCCCGCCTGCCGTGACTCGCGCAGCAGCTGCAGCTTGAGATCGTCCAGAAAGGAGGGCAACAGGGTGGTATCCGCGTCCGGCGCATCTGGCAACAGGGTGCGGGTCCAGATCTCCGAGCCCTGCAAATCCATGTAACTCAACACGTTGAGTTCAAAGTCCCGCATCGGGGTGTCGACCAGCAGATTGGAGTTGATGTAGGCCTGGTTGGGGTGGGCCAGAAAATGGTAGCTCTGATCCCAGATCCCCCAGTCCCGGGTAAAAGCATTCATGGCGCCGATGTCGTTCTGCACCGCTCTGATCACCCGCTGCAGGTGCTCCTCCATCCGTCGCTCCTCGACCCGCTGCGCCGCCGGCACCTGGGCCAGTGCGATCACGATGAGCAGCATCAGGATGGCTCCGGCCCAGACCGGAAACATGGAGTAGGCCAGCAGATGGTCGATGGAGCGGGACGGTTGAGCCATGGGCGCCAATATCCTTTGAATGGCAATGCGAAGCGGGAAGGGTCTTGCCCCAAGTATGGAGGATAGGCCCGCCGAGAGGTCACTGAATTACCACAATAAAAACAAGGGGCCCAGGGCCCCTTGTCACAATTATTGAACGCTTTATCTGGCCAGCAGAGGTGCCAGGAAGCGGGCCGTATGAGAATCCTCGCAACGACTGATCTGTTCCGGCGTCCCCGTTACCAGGATGCGGCCGCCACCGGCACCCCCCTCAGGCCCCAGGTCGACGATCCAGTCGGCGGTTTTGATGACGTCCAGATTGTGCTCGATGATGACGATAGTGTTGCCGCGATCCCGCAGCTGGTGCAGTACCTTGAGCAGCTGCTGGATGTCGTGGAAGTGCAGCCCTGTAGTCGGCTCGTCCAGGATGTAGAGGGTCTGCCCGGTATCCCGCTTGGAGAGCTCCCGCGCCAGCTTGACCCGCTGCGCCTCGCCGCCAGAGAGCGTGGTGGCCGACTGGCCGAGGCGGATATAGGAGAGGCCCACGTCCATCAGGGTCTGCAGCTTGCGCGCCACCGCCGGTACCGGATCGAAGAACTCGCGGGCATCTTCCACCGTCATCTCGAGGATCTCGTGGATGTTCTTGCCCTTGTACTTCACCTCCAGGGTCTCGCGGTTGTAGCGCTTGCCCTTGCAGACGTCGCACGGTACGTAGACGTCCGGCAGGAAATGCATCTCCACCTTGATGACACCGTCCCCCTGGCACGCCTCGCAACGCCCCCCCTTCACGTTGAAGGAGAAGCGGCCCGGCTGGTAGCCGCGGGAACGCGCCTCCTGGGTGCCGGAGAGCAACTCGCGGATCGGAGTGAACAGACCGGTGTAGGTGGCCGGATTGGAACGCGGAGTACGGCCGATGGGGCTCTGATCGATGTCCACCACCTTGTCCAGGTGCTCCAGCCCCTCGACGCTGCGATAGGGAGCCGGGGTGGACTCGGTCGCCTTGTTCAGCTCGCGGTGAGCGATACGGAACAGGGTGTCATTGATCAGGGTCGACTTGCCGGAGCCGGAGACGCCGGTGACGCAAGTCATCACCCCGATGGGCAGGTCCAGGTTGACGTTGCGCAGGTTGTTGCCGCTCGCCCCCTTCAATTTCAGCCACTTGCCGGTGAGCGGGGTGCGCTCGGCCGGGATGGCGATCTGCTTGCGGCCGGAGAGGTAGTCACCGGTCAGGGATTCGGGGTTCGCAATGATCTCTTCCGGCGTCCCCTGGGCGACGATGGCCCCGCCGTGCACCCCCGCCCCCGGGCCGATGTCGAGCACGTGGTCGGCGAGGCGAATGGCGTCCTCGTCGTGCTCCACCACGATCACGGTGTTGCCGAGATCCCGCAGGTGGGTCAGGGTCTTGAGCAACCGCTCGTTGTCCCGCTGGTGCAGGCCGATGGAGGGCTCATCCAGCACGTACATGACCCCCACCAGACCGGCCCCGATCTGGCTGGCCAGCCGGATCCGCTGCGCCTCACCACCAGAGAGGGTCTCGGCGCTGCGGGACAGGCTCAGGTAGTTGAGACCCACATTCACCAGGAAGCCGAGCCGCTCGACGATCTCTTTGAGGATCTTCTCGGCAATCTGGGCGCGCTGGCCGGTGAGGTTCAACCCTTCGAAGAAGGCCAGCGCATCGCCGATGGACTGCTCGGCGATGGCCGGCAGATTGCGGTTGTCGACGAAGACGTGGCGCGCCTCTTCCCGCAGCCGGCTGCCACCGCAGCTGGTGCAGGATTTGTTGGCGATGTATTTGGCCAGCTCTTCACGCACCGAGTTGGATTCGGTCTCCCGGTAGCGGCGCTCCATGTTGTGCAGGATCCCCTCGAACGGGTGCTTGCGCACCACCACATCGCCGCGGTCGTTCATGTAGCGGAACTCGATCTCGGTACGACCGGAGCCGCGCAGGATCACCTCCTGGGTCTTGACCGGCAGATCCTCCCAGGGCGTATCCAGATCGAACTTGTAGTGCTCGGAGAGGGATTTGAGCATCTGGAAGTAGTAAAAGCTGCGCTTGTCCCAGCCACGGATGGCGCCGTTGGCCAGGCTGATGGCCGGATCGCCGATCACCTTGGCGGGATCGAAATATTGCTGCACCCCGAGGCCGTCACAGGTGGGGCAGGCTCCGGCCGGGTTGTTGAAGGAGAAGATGCGCGGCTCCAGCTCCGACATGGAGTAGCCGCACTCCGGGCAGGCGAAGTTGGCGGAGAAGGTCATGGGAGCGACCCCCTCCTCGCCGTCCATGGGCACCACCAGTACTATGCCGCCGGAGAGGGTCAGCGCCGTCTCGAACGACTCGGCCAGACGCAGGGCCAGGTCATCGCGCACCTTGAAGCGATCCACCACCACCTCGATGGTGTGCTTCTTGTGCAGCTCCAGCGCGGGAGGGTCAGACAGGTCGCACACCTCGCCATCGATGCGGGCACGGATGTAGCCCTGGGCCGCCAGGTTCTCCAGCAGCTTGGTGTGCTCACCCTTGCGGTCACGCACCACCGGGGCCAGCAGCATCAGCTTGCTCCCCTCCGGCTGTGCCAGCACCTGATCCACCATCTGGCTGATGGTCTGGGCGGCGAGCGGAATGGCATGGGTCGGGCAGCGCGGCTCACCGACCCGGGCAAACAGCAGGCGCAGGTAGTCGTAGATTTCGGTGATGGTGCCGACGGTCGAGCGCGGGTTGTGGGAGGTGGACTTCTGCTCGATGGAGATGGCGGGCGAGAGCCCCTCGATATGGTCGACGTCCGGCTTCTCCATCAGGGAGAGGAACTGGCGGGCATAGGCGGAGAGCGACTCCACGTAGCGGCGCTGCCCCTCGGCATAGAGGGTATCGAACGCCAGAGAGGATTTGCCCGAACCGGAGAGGCCGGTGACCACGATCAGCTTGTCGCGGGGCAGGGTCAGATTGATGTTCTTGAGGTTGTGGGTGCGAGCACCCCGGACCACGATCTTTTCCATCTTGTTGCACGCTCGATACGGAAACCTGAGCGAGTCAGTATGGCATAGAGACTACTGGATGAATAGACAGGTTTTATCCATCATCCCCATCGATTTCAGAGATATTCCTTGGCCCAGCTCACCGCCTGCAAGCGGTTCTTCACGTTCAATTTCTTGAAGACGTTATAGAGGTGGGACTTGATGGTGTGCTCGCTCACGAACAGGCTGTCGGCGATCTCGGTATTGGAGGCGCCCGTCATCAGATAGCGGATGATCTCCTGCTCGCGCACGGTCAGCAGCGTCTGGTTGCGCAGGTGATGTTCCCCACCCTTGCGGTAGTAGTTGACCAGATCGCACAGCAGGTGGCGCGGGATCCAGTACTCCCCCTCCAGCACCTTGCGAATGCCGAGCACCAGCCGATCCAGCGGATCCTGGCAGAAGAAGAGTCCGCTGGTATGGGGCCACATCAGCAGCAATTCCCGATCGGTGCTGGTCGGGGCATTGAGCAGCACCGTATTGGCCTCCCCGAAGCGGCTGGAGATCTCCCGCGGCCATCCTGCCTGCTGGCTCGACTTGAGGTAGTCCAGATCGACCAGAAACAGCGGACGAGGCTCGAGCTCGTCCGGTTGCGGCAGCTCCTCCAGGGTGCTTACCAGCACAATGGGCAGTGCCAGCTGCTCGGCCAGATAGCTCTGGAAGCTGGTTGCCTGCACATTGTTTTCGGTTACCAGTACGATGGGATATGGGGTGCTCATGAAAGGCTGGTCCTTGAACATTGCGGCCATGGTTTTTTTCGGCAGCAGAGAGTACCAAGCCCCCCGTGGGGTGCAGCATTAAAAAAGTATTAGACGGCGATGCGCCTCCTTTGAAACTCACCAATTTTCCAAGCAATACAAATAACTAGCAGCCCCCCCCCATTTGGGTGGAATGCTGGCATCCGGGCAGACAGGGGCTGTCGTAGCGTCATCGAATTCACTTTTCGCGCCCGGGTTTCGATGCTAGGCGTCCCCCTCTGCGGCTCACTTGCTGGCCAAGGCCCGCCTCGTGTAAGTTAACCCCTCGGTCCGGAGAAGCTGGCGACGAAGAAGACGTCTTTCTCCCCAAAAACTGTTACTATTGCGGGCAAAATCTGGAAACGGCATGGCAGTCGACAGGCGAGCCAACCCGGGTTCAGTCATCACATGAGTCGCAAGCGCCTGCGGCGTTCTTGCGTATCTCGCAGAAAACAAACGAAATGTTGAATTGGTCCGGGCATATGGCCTGGCCGGAATACAAAGGGTGGAAGAGAGATTATGGCCAGTCGAGGCATCAACAAAGTCATTCTGATCGGTAACCTGGGGCAAGACCCGGAAGTGCGCTACATGCCGAGCGGCGGTGCCGTGACCAACATCACCCTGGCCACCTCCGACACCTGGCGCGACAAGCAGACCGGCGAGCAGAAAGAGCGCACCGAGTGGCACCGCGTGGTCTTCATGGGCAAGCTGGCCGAAGTGGCAGGCGAGTACCTGAAGAAGGGTTCCCAGGTCTATGTGGAAGGCAAGTTGCAGACCCGCAAGTGGCAGGATCAGAGCGGCCAGGAGCGTTACACCACCGAGGTGCTGGTCGATGGTTTCAGCGGCGTGATGCAGATGCTGGGTGGCCGTCCGCAAGGCGCCGGTCAGGGCATGGGCGGTCAGTCCCAGGGCAACTGGGGTCAGCCGCAACAGGGCATGCAGTCCCAGCAGCCGATGAACCAGTCCCGCCCGGCTCCGCAGCAGAACATGCAGCAACAGCAGGGCGGTTATGGCCGTCCGGCCCAGCAGCCGCAGTCCGCTCCGCCGGTATACAACGAGCCGCCGATGGATTTCGACGACGACATCCCGTTCTAAGGGAAGCTCACAGTTCAGAGGGCCCTGTTCACGCAGGGCCTTTTTTTGCCCGTTATTGACGCAGGCGCGGCACGCAAGCCGGCTCCCCCGACCAGAGTTGCCGACCCTGCTCCCCCTGTCGCCCGCCCAAGGTTTATCATCAGGGCAATTCGTTTGTCAGAGAGAACGCATGGGGTTTTTGTCTCGTATCCTGCTGCTCGCGGCAAGCCTTGCCGTGCTGTTTCGCTCTCCCCTCTTGCTGGCCGGCGAGCCACTGCGGGTGGGGGTCAGTTTCGCCATTCCCCCCTATGTGATTGAGGAAGAGGGACGCGGCATCGAGCTCGATCTGCTGCGGGAAGCCTTTCGTGGCAGCGGCTACGAGCCCAGCTTCGAATATCTGCCGCTGGAGCGCACCTTTCGCATGCTGGAGTCCGGCAGGCTCGATGCCATTATCAACGTCAAACCCGGGATGTTGGACAACGTCTTCCTGTCGCAGCCCGTCATCGCCTTTCACAACCGGGTGTTCACCCTGAGCAAGACCCATATCGCCACGCTGGACGACATGAAAGAGTTGAGGGTCAGCGCCTTTCAGCGGGCACGCCAGGTATTGGGGGGAGCCTTCGCCAGCATGGCCGACCAGAATCCCCGTTACGAGGAGGTCGCCAAGCAGCAGGGACAGGTGCACAGACTGATGCTGGGGCGGGTGGATGCGGTGATCCTGGAGCAACGGGTGTTCTATTACTATCTGGCGCAACTGGCCACCAGCAAGTATGGCGCCGAGCTCTATGCCCCCAGCCGGGTCAGACAATATGATCTGTTCGCCCCCACCCACTACCATTTCGCCTTTCGCCAGGCCGCGCAGCAACGCTGGTTTGATCGCCAGCTCGGCAAGATGCGGGCTGATGGCCGCTACGAACGGATATTTGCCAGCTACGGCGCCACCCCCTGAGCCCACGCCAAAAACATAAAAGCCAGCCCGAAACAGGCTGGCTTTTTGTTACTGGCTCCAAAGGAACTACAGCATGGGGAGCGTTACTTCATCGCGCTGCCGTTTTTCAGTTCTGCTTTCTGACGTTTGGCTTCGCGCTTCTCTTTCAGTGACATCTGCGGTTTTTTCTTGGCATCTTTGCCGTTGTGATGTTCTTTGTTACTCATCATCAAACTCCAAAAATGTTACCCAGACAGTTGGAACCCAGGTTCCAGCATGCCATCCGAATCGTAGACTACAGTACGCTTTCAGTGACGATCCCAAGATCGCACTCAATCCAGCATACCCCCAATCTTGCGCAAGAATCCACCCTCATCCGTCACGCCGCGCCAAACCGGGGCCGATGACCCCCGTCAGGCACTCCTGGGCGGGGAAGGAACGGCCGTAAAAACACCGGAAGCCTTATAAAGTAGCGATTATCAATATTATTTGGTGACCACCTGAAATAAATCACCAAAAACCAAAATAACTATTATTTAAACGAGCAGTGTTAATTTGGATAAGCATTCTCACTATCGCCGGAAACAAAAAGTTACAACCTCAAGAAGTCATTATTAACGCAAGCTGATATTATCAGGCCTTATTTTCAAACTATTTCATCGAGAATAGGGATATCCCATGACCAGAAAAACCAGAGCCGCCTTGGTCTCGGTTTGCTCCAATATCAGCCTGATTGTCATGAAGATAATTGCCGGCATACTGAGCGGTTCCGTCAGCATCATCTCCGAAGCCATCCACTCGGCCATGGATCTGGTGGCCGCCCTGATCGCGCTGGTGGCCGTGCGCAAGTCGGATATTCCACCCGACCCGCGCCACCCCTATGGCCACGACAAGATAGAGAATGTCTCCGGCGTGATCGAAGCGCTGCTGATCCTGCTGGCCGCCGGCTGGATCATCTTCGAGGCCGTCGGCAAGCTGATCACCCCCACTCCCATCGAAGGCGTCGGACTCGGCGTGCTGGTCATGCTGTTGTCGGCGCTGGTCAACAGCGGCGTCTCCGCCTATCTCTACCGGGTCGCCAAGGAGGAAGAGTCGGTGGCGCTGGCCGCCGATGCCCTGCATCTGAAGGCGGATGTGCTGACCTCGCTCGGGGTGGCTGCCGGTCTGCTCGGCATCTGGATCGCCTCTGCGCTGGGCTACAACCTCTATCTGCTGGATCCCCTCGTCGCCATCGGGGTCGCGCTCTTCATCCTCAGAGAAGCCATCGCCATGCTCAACCAGGCCTTCCAGCCCCTGCTGGATCACAGCATGAGCGAGGAGGAGCTGGCCATCACCACCCAAGTGATCGAGGAGTGTTGCCCGGAGCACGGCGGCTTCCACGACCTGCGCAGCCGTCAGGCGGGGCGTCGCCGCCATATCGACTTCCACCTGACACTGCCCAAGGAGATGAGCATCGAGCACTCTCACGCCATCTGTGACCGCATAGAGCAAGGGATCCAGCGCCATCTGCCCCACGCCATCGTGCTGATCCATGTCGAACCAACCGGTCACGCCTAGTCCAACCGGGGAAATCATCGGGAATGCCATCGACAGCACAATAAACAGCCAGGTGACGTGGTAGGGTATTCCCTCCCCGTCATCAGGTACACGCCGTGAAAAAGCTGGAAATGAAGGATCTCACCGACGCCGAAAAGGCCGGGATCACCCTGCTGCTGCAAAAAGCACAGGCCAACGCGGACCACCCATTGACCAATGCCGAACGCAATCGCATACGCGAGGAAGGCCGGCTCAAGGTGGTCGCAGACCGGGCAGCAGCTGCGAAAGCGGCGGCACAACTCGCAAGAGACAAGGCCAAGGAACGGGCCGCCAATCAGGTACTGCCCGAGACATTCAGCTGGGTTGACTCCGTCAGCAATCGCTTTCGAAAGAAGCCTTGATCATGCCGTTTCAACCGAATGTAGCCAGCCCACGCCCTGTCGACGGGCTGGCTTTTTCATGATGGAAGGGGAAGGTTCTGACCCTTGACGTGACATTATCTGTCGACTCGCATGACCCTTTATCTCGTTTTTTCTGCGCACAAAGGGATTCACCCCAACCCGAAACGCACCTGAAATGGATATTCATGCTATTGATATAAAAGGTAAAATCGTCCTGAAAATCCAGTCATCCGGCACAGAGTGCCAACTGAGAGATAAAGTTTGCTTTAACAAAGCGTGCGTGTTCTAATCGACAGCGATAGTTCGGCAGTTCAGTCCTGATTATGTTAGGCAGTCATTTTAGTAAAGCAGTGATTAGTGCAAGTGTTATTTCGATGATGCTTGACGAATAATTCTCCTTCTTTAGTGCTTCCCCTACGTATTGCTGACGAAAAATCAAAACTTGCCATCTGATGGCATTTCAAACACTAAATTTGAGAGTAATTATTATGTCCAAAGTGACTGGTACCGTAAAATTCTTCAACTCCGAAAAAGGTTTTGGCTTCATCTCCCCGGTTGATGGCAGCAAAGACGTGTTCGTACACTTCTCCGCTATCCAGTCCAACGGTTTCAAAACCCTGGAAGAAGGTCAGCGCGTTGAGTTCACCATCGAGCAAGGCCAGAAAGGCCCGGCTGCTGCCAACGTAGTTGCCCTGTAATTCAAGTCAGGGATACCGTCACCCCGCTTCTGCCGGCTGAACGGATCCACTGCAAGAATTGAAAAAACCCGCTTCGGCGGGTTTTTTGTTGCCTCGAATTCACCCTGCCCGCCATCCCCGCCCTGCTCCCATCCTTGCATACCTCCGCTTCTCTGCTGGCGAGAGGATAACCGCACAATATTAATGAGATTAATTATCATTTACACAGCCATCAGTGATCACTACAATGCCTGCCGACCGCCGGGATCACTATTCGATTGAACCTGCCTGGTCCGGGTTTCACGCGGGATGCGGCGAGACCCCCCATCGATTCACCCAAAGGATGAATGCATCTTCTTACTAAAAAAGAGTTCAGGCCAACATGATAACAATGCACCGCAACAAGCTGACCACGCTCATTCTCGCCGTCCTCGCCGCCAACGCCCATGCCGCCGAACAGGAGGTCATGGTGGTGACCGCCTCCGGCTTCCAGCAGAAGATCGAGAACACCGCCGCCTCCATCTCGGTGGTGACGCGCGAGCAACTGGAGAAACGCGCCTACCGTGACGTGACCGACGCCCTGAAGGACGTGCCGGGGGTGGTGATCACCGGCGGCGGCAGCAGCAGTGACATCAGCATTCGCGGCATGAGCTCCAAGTACACACTGATGCTGGTCGACGGCAAGCGGGTCGACAGCCGCGGCACCCGTCCCAACAGCGACGGCCCCGGCATCGAGCAGGGCTGGCTGCCGCCGCTGCAGGCCATCGAGCGGATCGAGGTGGTACGCGGCCCCATGTCCTCCCGTTACGGCTCCGACGCCATGGGCGGCGTCATCAACATCATCACCCGCAAGACCGCCAGCATGACGGCCTGGCAAGGTTCGGTGCAGGCCGACTCCACCTTCCAGGAGAACAAGGACTCCGGCAACATCTTCCAGAGCAACGCCTACACCGCTGGCGCCCTGGTGGATGGCCTGCTGGGGGTGCGAGTGAACGGTCTGCTCTCCCACCGCGGCGAGGATCAGTTCCAGAACGGGTTCGCCGAACAGGAGATGCGCAGCGGCACTGTGGTGTTCAGCCTGACGCCGGACGAGCACAACCGCTTTGACTTCGAGGCCAGCCGCGGTCTGCAGGATCGCAACCGGACCCCAGGCGACTCTCTGGCAGCCAAGGCCAAGCCCAGCCTGAACACCTACGGGCGCACCAACTACGCCATCACCCACGACGGCCGTTATGACTTCGGCTCTTCCACCAGCTACCTACAGCGGGAAGAGAACACCAACCCCGGCCGTCAGATGAAGCTCATCAACACCATCGCCGACACCCATACCCAGTTCGAACTGGGGGCTCACTACCTGAGCGTGGGCGGTCAATACCGTCACGAGGATCTGCAGGATGAGGGCAACCAGCTCAACGTGGCCAACCGTGCCAATCAGCTGACCCGCTGGAGCTGGGCCCTGTTCGTGGAAGACGAGTGGTCGCTGACCGACAGCTTCGCCCTCACCGGCGGCGTGCGGATGGACCGTGACCAGAACTACGGCACCCACTGGAGCCCGCGTCTGTACGGGGTCTGGCACCCGGCCGAATTCTGGACCCTGAAGGGTGGGGTCTCCACCGGTTACCGCTCACCGGATCTGCGCATGTCAGCCGCCAACTGGGGCCAGGCCACCGGCGGCGGCACCCAGGACGGCATGCTGGTCGGCAACCCGCAGCTCAAACCGGAAACCAGCGTGAGCCAGGAGATCGCCCTGCTGTGGGATGGTCAGGAGGGGCTGAGCACAGGGCTGACCCTGTTCAATACCGACTTCGAGGACAAGATCTCCGAGATCCGCCGCTGCACCAGCAAGGATGACCCCTCCTGCACCCTGAACGGTCACACCTATGACTTCATCAGCGACCGCATCAACGTCGACAAGGCGAACATGCGCGGGGTGGAAGGCACGGCCAACTGGGCCATCAACGAAAAGTGGTCGCTGGCCTCCAGCTACACCTTCACCCAGTCCGAGCAGAAGAGCGGTCCGAACGAGGGCAAGGCGCTTAACCAGATGCCGCGCCACATGTTCAACACCACGGTTGACTGGAAGAGTACCGATGACGTCAGCCTCTGGTCACGGGTCAACTTCCGCAGCAAGACCTCGGACTACCTGAGCCGGGTCAGAATGGCCGACGGCACCCCTTCCTACACCTTCTTCGACACGGGTCTGGTCTACAAGGCCAACGAACATCTGAACGTCACCGCAGGCGTCTACAACCTGTTCGACAAGACGGTGGACTACAGCAGCTTCGGCACAGTGCTGGATGGTCGCCGCTACACCCTGGGCATGACCTACAACTTCTGATGACTCACCGCCGCCCACCCTGGGCGGCGGTTTTTTATTGCCCCGCCTCGTCTGCCATCTCTTTCACATAGCTTGCCGCCTGCCAGGTGTTGCGCCCCAGCGACTTGGCGCCATACATCAGCTGATCCGCCTGCAGCAGCACTCGTCGGCCCTCTGCCCTCACCTCTGCCGGCACCCACACCGCCCCCGTGCTGATGGAGATGCCAAGCTCCCCGGCGCTGGTCGACAGCTTGCGGCCATTGACCTCCCGCCCGATCCGCTCGGCCCACTGCTGCAGCGTCGCCATGTCGACCACCAGCAGACTGATGCAGAACTCCTCGCCGCCGATGCGGGCGAACAGGGCGCTGGCGGGCAACACCCGCTGCACGCGCGCCACCATGGCCGACAGTACCTCGTCGCCGACCCCGTGCCCGAAGTGATCGTTGATCCCCTTGAAGCGATCGAGATCGAACAGCAGCAGGGCACACGGCTCGCCGCTGCTCAGCCGTTGTTCCAGCAGCGGCAAGAAGGCGCGCCGATTGAAGATGCCGGTCATGGAGTCGGTGCTGGCGAGGCGCTCCAGCCTGGCGTTGGCCTGGATAAGCTCGGCGGTACGGCTCGCCACCGCCCGCCGCAGCTGGATGATGTAGGCCATCAGCACCAGGCCGCCGGCGGCCAGCAGCCAGGGCCAGAGATGAGCCGGGTAGACGGTCTCGATATGCATCCACTTGCGGATGATCCGCTCCCGATCCGCCTCGCCGATGCGGGTGAAACCCTGCTCCAGCTCCTGCAGCAGCGCCTGATTGCCCTTGGCGACGGCAAAGCGGACGTCATCGCTGTAGAGGTGGCGCACCGGGATGAAGCGGGTGGGATCCGCCGCGGTGTAGATGTAAAAGTTGGCCACCTGCAGGTCGGCGATGAAGGCTTCCAGTTCGCCGTTCAAGGCAGCGCGCAGCATGGCGTCGTTGTCATCGAAGGTGCGCAGCCGGGTGCGCGGGAAGTTCTTGCGGGCGTAGTACTCCTCGAACCCTCCCGCCACCACCCCCACGCTCTCGTGCAGCAGGTAGTAGTTCACGTCCGAACCGCGCAGGGAGTTGGCGAAGAAGAGCTGGGCGTCGAGGTGGGAGAGGGCCTGTCCATAGTCGTAGACCATATTGCGCTCCGGCGACCAGAGCAGGCCACCATGGACATCGGCCTGGCCGTTGCGAACCAGATCCAGCGAGCTCTGCCAGTCCACCAGCTTGAACTGGATGGGGCGACCGGTGACGCGGCCATACTCGCGCCACAGATCGATCAGCAGGCCATCGGGCTGACCCGCTTCATTGAGATAGGAGAAGGGCTGCCAGGCCTTGGAGTTGGCCACGATGAGCGGTTTGGGCGCTGTGTTCGCCCATGCCGGCAATACCAGCGCACAGAGCAGCAGCAACCACCCGTATCCTCGCCACCTGACTCCCGACTCACCTGCCATCCCTGTACCGACCCTGCTGTTTAGCCGTCTGCGCGGCCATCGATTATCACCATCTTCAGCATAGGAGAACAAGCATGAGCGAGTATGAAACGAGCGTGATGCCGGCCGGACCAGTGCAAGACCAAAAACGAACAGGGCGCCCACAGGCGCCCTTTCCATCGACTCGTTCGCCCCTCACAGCGGCAGGCTGATACGCGCTTCCAGTCCGCCCTGCTCCCGGTTGTGCAGGGTCAGTTCGCCCCCATGCTGGTGCACCAGGGTGCGGGCGATGGAGAGTCCCAGCCCTACGCTGCCGGATTCGGTGTTGCGGGCCTCGTCGAGGCGCACGAACGGCTTGAACACATCCTCCAGCCGGGCCGGATCGATGCCGGGCCCCTGATCGCAGACCCGGATCACCAGCTCGCTGTCGGTGCGTTCCAGCGACACCTCGGCGCTGCCGGCATACTTGATGGCGTTGCCGATGAGGTTTTGCAGCACCCGGCGCAGGGTGTTGGCGCGGCAGGCGTAGACCTGCTTGCCCTCTGCCAGACAGGTAACCGGCTGACCTGTGTCGGCATAGTCGTCGCACAGGCTCTCCAGCAGGCTGACCAGGTCCAGCTCCCGGGTCGCCTCCTGCTGCCCCTCCTCCCGGGCAAAGCTGAGGGTGGCCGCCAGCATCTGCTCCATCTGTTGCAGGGTCTGCTGGATCCGCTCCTTGTCCTCCCCCTCGTCCAGAAATTCGGTGCGCAGCCGCAGGCTGGTGATGGGGGTACGCAGATCGTGGGAGATGGCCGCCAGCATACGGGTACGGTCCTGCACGAAGCGATCGAGCCGGGTGTGCATGCGGTTGAAGGCCTGGATGGATTCGCGTACCTCGGTCGGCCCCTCCTCCCGCAGCGGCTCTATGTCCTCGCCGCGGCCGAGCCGGTCCGCGTTGGCGGCCAGCTGCTTGAGCGGCCGGGTGGCACGACGGAACAGCCAGATCATCATGCCGATCACCAGGCTCGCCACCAGCATCAGGTTGAAGGTGGTCTGCCAGGACCAGCTGGCCGACTCCTTGTCCACCAGCGAGCTGAACTGCAGCCAGCCGCCGCGCGGCAGCTGGATGGAGCCGTACAGCCGCATGTCCTGCGGCGGCGGCCCCCCCTTGCGGTCCTTCATCATCCGGTTGTGGTGCTGCCAGGCCCTGCTGCGCTGGGCATCCTGCTTGAGCTCGGCGCTGATCTCCACCATCAGGCTCGAGGGGTAACCCAACCGGGAGCGCACCAGCTGCTCGAAGCGGGGACTGCGGTTGTCCGGCTGCAGCGGCTCGTCGGCGATGCGCAGCAGCAGGGTCTCGCTGCGGCTCGCCTTGAGGATCTCGTCATAGAGGGAGGGGGGCGAGAGGGCCAGCAGCCGCACCACCGAGACGATGCGCTGCATGGCGTTGCGGCTGTTGACGTAGCCGAGCGCCTCCTCCCGATCGGTACGATAGATCTGGATGCTGAGCAGCTGGATCAGCACCAGCCCGGCCAGCGCCACCAGGATGATCTGGCCGGTCAGCCCCTTGGGCCACAGCTTCGACCAGCCGCGTCTTAACATCCCCACCGCCTTATACCTGGGTCACATCGGCAGCAAACAGATAACCGCCGCCCCAGATGGTCTTGATAAGCTCGGGATTCTTGGGATCCCGCTCCAGCTTGCGCCGCAGCCGGCTCACCAGGGTGTCGATGGCACGGTCGAACGCCACCGCCTCGCGGCCGCGGGCCAGATCCAGCAGCTGATCCCGGCTCAGCACCCGCTGCGGGCGCTCCAGAAAGACCCGCAGCAGGTCGAATTCGGCGGTAGAGAGGCTCAGCCCCACCCCTTCCTCATCCACCAGCTCGCGCCGGTTGATGTCGAGCAGCCAGCGATCGAAGCGCAGATCCCGGGTCAAGGCCTCGGCCACCGGCTGCGGCTCGACCTGGGTGCGGCGCATCACCGCCTTGATGCGGGCCAGCAGCTCGCGCGGATTGAACGGCTTGGCGAGGTAGTCGTCGGCCCCCATCTCCAGCCCTATGATGCGGTCGGTCTCCTCCCCCATGGCGGTAAGCATGATGATGGGCAGGCTGGACTTGGCCCGCAGCTCGCGGCACAGGGTCAGGCCATCCTCCCCCGGCATCATCAGATCCAGCACCAGCAGATCGAACTCCCGCTCCTCCAGCAGCCGCTTCATCTCCTTGCCATCGCGGGCACAGCTGACCCGCAGGCCGTGCTGTTCCAGAAAACGCTTCAGCAGATCGCGGATCTCGCTGTGATCGTCGACCACCAGAATGTGGGTGCTGTTTTGATTCATGGGGACCTCCTGTTAGAGCTGGCACGAGTATACGAAAATCCGCCGGGCGGTTTGTGTCAAAGTGTGCCAGATCAGCAAGATGCCACACTCTGCTACAAAAAAGCGGCCGCTCGGCAAAGTTGAGACACAGACCGGCTGTTTACTGTGACCACCCCATTGGTTGCAGGAGCAGACAGGCCATGCTGGCCCTCACCACCCCCTTGCTGCTGGCCTTTGCCGCCAGCGAAGCCCTTGCCAGACAGGCAAGGCGCACATCCGGCCAGACCGACCCGGTGCAAGCCAGCGCCGTCAACGCGGCAGCAGACGATATCAGTGTGCCCGCCGACCAGGCGACCGAGCCCCCTTCGTCATGATGCGCCCCCTCCGGTGCGCACCCTGACCTTCCCGCCGCCCCTGCGGCATCTCATCAAGGAGAATCGACTCATGATCAACAAGACCATGGCCCTGTTCATGCTTGCCGGACTGGCCCACACCGGGCTGGCCCAGGCCGCCCTGCCGGCCGACGTCAGCGTTGCCCCCGGCCTGCTGTTCGTCAACTGGCACGACACCGCCAGCAGCGGCGATGCCCATCCGACCCTGGAGGTCCACAATGCCGCCGGCGATCTGATCAAGCGGGTCCCTGCCCGGCTGAACGGCATGCAGCAGGTACGCCTGCCGATGCGGGCCCAGGGTGACCTGACCCTCAGCCTGGATGGCGAGAGCAGCAGCTATCGGATGCCCTACAACGTCGGTAGCGGTCGCCAGCGCTAAGCCCGCCCATCCGGAAAAATACCCCGCCAGTGACAGACACTGACGGGGTATTTTTATTGCCCGCCAGCATGGGTCCGGTCAATGCCCAGTACAGGGTCATGGTGTCACACTCTGCTACAAAATAGGCTTCAACTGGCAAAGTTCAGACACCTGTCTGGTGTGTAATCAGGGTCAAGGCGAGCAAGCCGACCCCGAACTCAATCCGCAAGGAGATAGACCATGAAAAAACTGACCAAGACCCTGCTGACCGCCACCCTGATCCTTGGCCTGCCGCTTGGCGCCTATGCCGCCAGCGAAGCCGTCAGCACTGCCCAGCCCGGCATGATGACCGACTGCCCGATGGACGGCAGCGGCATGATGGGCGGCAAGCACCATGGCGGCCGCCACGACAAGATGGCCCGCATGCAGAACATGACGCCTGAGCAGATCCAGACTCACCTGCAGCAGCGTTACGACAAGATCGAAGATCCGGCCAAGAAGGCCGAGTTCGTGAAAAACCTGAATCTGCGTGCCGACGGCATGACCAAGCACGCCGAAGCGATGAAGCAGTTCGCCGAAGCGCACCAGTAATTCGAAAGCAGCAAAAAGGGGCCCGCGGGCCCCTTTTTTCATGCACGTCGTTCAGACTCAGGCCTTGGTCTTGTCGGCCAGGTTCAGGGTCTTGACGGTTTCGCCTTCGAACTTGATGAGCACGGTTTTCTGGGCCACTTCGGACTCCTTGAACAGGCTCTTGGAGGTCTCTGCCAGCATGGGGGAGACCTTGTTCAGGGCGCCCAGATCATAGGTCCACACTTCCAGACCGGCTTCGGTCTTGGTGCTGGCCGGTGCACCCAGCTTCTCTTTGATGGCCTGCTTGTTGGAGCCGCCTTCCTTGATGTCCAGCGCCTTCTTGATCGCCTCGTTGGAGGCGCTGTCCATGGCGGTGCCGGCCATCTCTTTGGCAGTGCTGGTTACGCTGCTGGTCACTGTGTCGGTCAGGGAGTCCATCAGGCCGGCGTTGGCCATCAGGGGCAGTGCAGTCAGGGCAACCAGGATGCTCTTTTTCATCGTTTCATGTCTCACGGGGATTAAAGAGCGCGCATCAGACCAGCGTACCCGTACGGAGTCAAGATGAGGCTGCGGTCAAGGCGCATTCGGGGGGAAGGATTAGCACCATTCGGCAGCCAGCGGCCTGGCGGGGCGGCCGGCTACTGGCAGATCTGGTTCTTGCCCGTCTGCTTGGCCTGATAGAGGGCCCGATCCATTCTGACCATCAGCTGACCCATGCTCTCGTCCGGCCGGTACTCGGCCAGCCCGAAGCTCATGGTGATGGGGAAGTGCTCGCACACCGGCGTCGCCATCAGCAACTGCCGCAGCTTGTCGGCCACCCGCCAGCCATCGGCCAGGCCGGTATTGGGCAGCACCACCATGAACTCGTCCCCGCCCCAGCGGGCAATCAGGTCTATTTCGCGAATATGTGCCCGCACCAGCGCCACTATGTTGATCAGGGTCTGATCCCCCGCCTGGTGACCGTGGCTGTCGTTGATCTGCTTGAAGTCGTCCACGTCCATGGCGATGACGGAGAAGGGTTGCTGAAAACGCTTGGCACGCTCGCACTCCTGCCGAATGGTGCGCTCCAGCCGGTAGCGGCTGGCGGCACCGGTCAGGGCGTCGGTTTCCGCCAGCTGGCGATTCTCCTCCGCCTTTTGCTGCAGCGCCTCGTTGAGCCGTACCAGCTCGGCGGTGCGCAAGGCAATCTGCTGCTCCAGGGTGTGGTTGCGCCGCTCCAGCTGCTCCAGCAGCAGCTTCTGGGCGTGGATGTTGCGGTGAGCGCCGATCATCCGGGCCACAGAACCGTCCGGGTTGCGGGCTATGATGCGGCCGCAATCCTCGATCCAGATGTAGTCGCCGCCGCGGCTGCGGCAGCGATACTCGACCCGGTAGTCGGGGGCGGCGCCGCTCAGGTAGGCGTCGAAGCAGGCCATCACCTGCTCCATGTCGTCGGGATGGATCACGCTCTCCCAGGTGAAGACAGTGTTGCCGAGGGTGTGGGGCTCGTAGCCCAGCATCCGGTACCAGCCGGGATTGCGATAGACGAACCCGGTGTTGGCGTTCCAGTCCCAGATACCGTCGCTCACCACCGCCAGGATGCCGTGCACCACGGCTTCGCTGACGTCCGAGATCCTGATCGTGTCACTGTCTTGCAGCATAGAGACCATCCTTGCCCTCTCACCCCCAACTGCGGGAAATGCAATCTGATTGAAGAAAAACGATTATGGGGAGACGACTCCCATGAAACCCAACTCTGTCGCGGCCAGCCGGCTAATGGCCCGTCTCCGGTTATCGGCCGCAATCAGGTTCGTCTGAACAACAGTAGCAACCAGTGTGACTCAATACACTAGCCTTTTCCGGTTTTAAAGGCGGGATGATGCCGGTGGCGATAGTGGCTGGGCGCCAGGCCATGCTGGCGTTTGAAGGCGGTGGAGAAGTGGTACTCGTTGCGAAAGCCGCACTGCTCGGCCAGCAGCTTGACCGAATCGGCCCGGCTGGCCAGCAACAACGCCGCCCGTTGCAGCCGCAGCCGTTGCAGCAGCGCCATGGGCGCCAGCGCGAAGTGCTGCTGGCAGAGCCGGTAGAGCTGACGCTCGGAGAGATGCAGGGCGCCGGCCATGCGCGCTATGTCCCAGGGCTCGGCCAGCGCCTCCTTGAGCAGCAGTTCGAGGCGCAGCGCCAGCCGCTCGCCGCGCCGCTGCCCCTCCCCCTTCTGCAGCAGACGGCGTAGATAGAAGCCGAGCTGCTCTACCAGCAGGGCACTGAGCAGCGGGTCCTGATGGCGCTCCTGCTCCGCATAGAGGTTCTCGATGGTGCGCAGCAGAGTGGCCTGCTGGGAGGTGCAACCGAGCCGGGATTGGCTGGCGAAGGCATCCCAGGGGGAGTCCTTGTGCAGCAGCAGCCACACCAGCTCCCAGTCGCTCGACTGTTGGCTCAACGGCTCGCTCGGTGGCTCTCTCAACTGCTCACTAATCGGCTCACTCAGCTGCTCACTAAGCTGCTCACTAAGCTGCTCTCTCAACTGATAGCAGAGCGGCTCCCCGGCCGGGATCAGAGCCCATTCACCCACCTGCAGCCGCGCCATGCGATCGCCCACCAGCACCTCCCCCTCGCCCCCCAGGGTCAGCAAGAAGCAGTGCATATCGGCAAAGCGGCGCGCGATGCGGTAGCGAGTCTTGAGGCGAGAATAGCCCGCCAGCCACACCTGCTCCTGCGCGAGGGCCGGCAGCAGGCTGTCACAGCAGATCTGCTCGCGGCAGTCGGGGGAGACATCGATAAGCTCGATGTTGGCAGTTTCAGACATCATCAGGACGGACTCAACCATGTCGAAGGGGCAGGCCCCAGCATAGCATTAAGGGCATCAAGTCACAGGAGACCAGCCATGCATATCCATCACGTCGCCATCTGGGCGCAGGATCTGGAGGCGCTCACAACATTCTATTGCACCCTGTTTGGCGGGCAGGCCAATGAGCGTTACCACAATCCAAGCAAACAGTTCAGCTCCTACTTCGTGCGCTTCGAAGGGGGGGCCAGTCTGGAGCTGATGCACACCCCCATCCTATTTCCGGCGGATCTGCGCCTGCCACACCCGCTGCAGGGGCTGGCCCATATCGCCTTCTCCCTCGGCAGCACAGAGGAGGTGGACAAGATGACCGCCCGCCTCAAGCTACTCAAGGGGGCCGAGGTGAAACACCTGGACGGCCCCCGCTGGACCGGCGACGGCTATTACGAGAGCACCTTCCTCGACCCGGAAGGCAACCGGCTGGAGCTCACCATCTAATCCCAGAGAGCTCCCCTCACCCTGCCCTCTCCCAACGGGAGAGGGGATCATGCGGTATCGGGAGCATGATCGCTCACCACACCGATTCAGTTAACCGCAATACCATCAGCCAGGTAGGTTCGATTAGCGAAGCGTAATCGGACAGCGTATTTGCTCCCTTCTCCCCTTGCGGGAGAAGGGTCGGGGATGAGGGGAAGGCAAAATAGATTTAACGGTAAACACTGGGCTTCGTTCAGCCACCACCTTCGCACCAGATTGATTGATGCGGGCCTCGAGCAGAAATATATACGGGACTACCAATCGCCAGATCATATCACCTGAGGCGCAATACTATATCTCAGACAGGGTGACACCAGCGCCGCTCAATATCATATTCAGAAAAACAAATATTAATCTGGCACACGGTACCAAAAACAACGTCTCAATATTTAATCCTGTCTCTGGCGTGGTGCTGCTTTTGATTGTCATCATCGTGCAGCCCCATATCATGTCGCAACCAGTCTGGCATATTCTCCTGCTTGAATGTGCGGGTCTTGTCGGCCCTTCTGGTCAATATTTTCATGATCGATTCGATCAGATTGCTTCCTGCCGTTTCCATGATAACCTCGCCTTTATTTCGCCGTTTGATTGGACGTCGAGTGTTATTAATCCGGGCCAGGAAGGCCAACGATGAAAGCTAACCAGACACATAAGCGCAAGTTATACATCGCCCAGATCGGCGCCCTGCACACCTTCGAGGCGGCGGCCCGCCACGGCAGCTATTCCCGCGCCGCCGAGGAGCTGTTCATCACCCAGGCGGCGGTCAGCCAGCAGATCCGGGGGCTGGAACAGAGTCTGGGGGTCAAGCTGTTTGTCCGCGAGGGGCGCAACATGCGCCTGACCGAGCGGGGTGCACGCCTGCTCCCCTGGGTCAGCCAGGGCATGGCGGCGTTCGAGCAGGGCATGGCCGCCCTCGAGTGTGAGCCGCTGGCAGGGGTGCTGAACGTCACCGTCATCCCCTCCTTCGCCAGCCGCTGGCTGATGCCGAGGCTCTGGCGCTTCGTCGAACGCCATCCCGAGGTCGAAGTGCGCCTCAACGCCAACCCCCAGGTGCAGCCCATAGGCCGGGGTGGCATGGATCTGGCGATCCGCTACTGCAACCGGGTCGACCCCGAGCTGAGCTCCTGCCTGCTGATCCGGGAGTGCGTCTTTCCGGTCTGCTCGCCGGCCCTGGCCGAGCGGCTGCAGCGTATCGAGGATCTCTACGACACCGTCATCGTCTCCGGGCCCGACTACGCCGGAGTCTCGTGGGAGAAGTGGCTGCAGGAGTCGGGCTATCGGCTCGACCTGAGCCGGATCAAGCGCTTCGAGGTCAACAACAACAGCCTGGCGATCGACATGGTGCTCTCCGGCAAGGGGGTCGCCCTGAGCCGCAACGTGCTGGCGGGGGATCTGATCGCCAGCGGCCTGCTGACCCGCCTCTTCACCAAGAGCTACAACCCCGACAACGACTACCACCTGATCTGGGATCCCGACTCTCCCCGACTGACCCGGATCCGCTGCTTTACCGACTGGCTCAAGGAGGAGGTCGCCCAAGGCCCCGGCTGCCAACCGGATATGCAGGCCGAACCATAAGCCAGAGGCGGTTGGGGGGGGTGGATATTCGACACTCGAATCTCTGGCTTGCCGAAACCCCGGCCAAGGGAGCCTCCAATCAGGTGATCGTCGGATTACACGACCATCCGGTTACGCGATTGTCCGATTACGCGACCGTCCGATTACGCTTCGCTAATCGAACCTACAAATGCCGGATAATCCCGTGGTGCGAAAGATATAAAATGATGCCCAGCCTCCCTTCTCCCGTTTATTAAAAAAGGAGGAGAAGGGTTGGGGATGAGGGGAAGGAAAAAGAGATTTCGCGGTAAACGTTGGGCTTCGCAGGCTCNGCCACAACCTACATAATCGGTAGGTTGGTGCTGAGCCTGCGAAGCCCAACATACGAGATATGCTAAAGCTTAGGAAGAAAATGCTCTCTCAATATTTTCAAAACTGCATCATCAGAACCAGCCACATGCCTTATTTCACTCGGTCCGAAAACAACAACATTAAATTTCTTTTTATTTGCTTCTTTAGTCCTTTCAATGCGAGTAATGGACTCATCAGAAAGACGTCCAGTTGTCCACAACTCAAAATTAGGAATGCCGCTGTTTGCATTAATTACTTCTAGTCTCTGTAAATGCTCTCTGACTCGTTTAATTCTAACATCTAGCCATTTATTTATTTCTTCGTTACTCACAAAAGAACCTGGTTTCATGGCTTTACACTCGATGATTCTTGGTTCACCGACCTGAGGAACTACATAAACATCAACCTCGGCCTTTTTTCCATTATTGTCTCTGAACATTCTATTAAGATAGACATTGCCATTAGTAGAATTTCTTATTATGTGGCTGACAAGCATTTCAAAAAATGCGCCTCGCATATTACCCATAGCACCTTCGAGACTGCCTAGCCTTGTGATCACTTCATCAAAAGCTTTACTTTCAATCTCTCCTGTAGCTGATTTTTTAGTAATATCGATTAAAGATATGAATGCTTCGGCTATATCTTTGCCAAAAAGACTTTCTGGTGTTGCTGGTATAACACCTTTTTCTTTGAGTTTTTTTAGTGCTTCTTTTTCATAGCTAAGGGCAACAAAAATATAAATAACCTTATTTATTTTCTTTAATGCTTGCAGTGAATTTATTTTATTTAAAAATGGCTCTATATGATTGATCCCTACACTTTCTGAAAATAAAACATCACAAACAACAAAGCCAGGGTTAGGCTTTTCTTGCTTATTCCAATCAACTAATGGTGCTAAGTAACTAGGTGATGAAAGATCCCAAAAAAATGGTCCCACCATTGGCGGGATCTTGATATCAGATCTTGTTTTAATACAATCAAAACTTGCTATAGATAACCTACGGAGCCACTCTTTTATAGCGCCAATAAATATCTCTTCAGCAAGTAACCTTGCACGAACAGAAACTATTTCCAACTCTTTCAATTCATTGTTGTCATATAAATCCTTGGTAAGGATGCACTCCCCTATGCCATCCACTTCGTCTTTTACAAAAATCTTCGCACTAAGCATTCTTTCCAATACACCAAGTGCACTAATTTTTTTCTGCTGAGCTTTTGGTGAGCCACAAACGGTATAAAAATGATCGATAGGAACAATGCCCCTAGCCTGTACAGCCCCCAGAGCTAAAGCGTACGCACCTTTCTGGCTATAAATTGCTTTAAACAAATGTCCCCAGAACATAGGAGAACCATAATCTTGTTCTAAATATGTAAAACGAGTCCCTCTAGAAAATGTTAAATATGCGAGCTGTTTTACTCGATTACTTGATCGCCTGATCCGTTGGCGAGCAGCTTCGTGTGTTAATCCATGCTTCTCTACAAGGTATGCGGCCAAATCACTGCTCAGACAAGGACCAAGATTCTTATACGAAAGTGCATCTTCAATCACGACCTTCCTCCCTGTGAGACATGTCACGCTGCGCTATTTATAAAACAAAAATACATGTTGCCATCCACAAAAAGCGCATCGAGACAACACCCATTAAAAATCAATGCCTTAAGTGTCAAAAATGACAGACACCATTACCTCACGTCACGGTCATAAAACATACAGCTCATTGCCACAGCACTGTTGGTCCAATTAGCACTGCGTAACGGGTCAACGGCAACGCCCTTCACCGCCGTACCATCGCTCACTCCCCCAACCTCTCCGCCAACCCTGAATAACGCTCGGTCTTTTTCCGCACCGCTTGGGCCAGCAGGGCGCGATCGCCGTAGAGATCGAGCCGTGCCTTGGCGCGGGTGATGCCGGTATAGACCAGCTCGCGGGTCAGCAAGGGGCTGGGACTGTCGGGCAGCACCAGCACGGTATGGGCAAACTCCGAGCCCTGGGATTTGTGGATGGTCATGGCGTAGACGGTTTCGTGGGGCGGCAGCCGGCTGGGCAAGAGGGCCCGCAGGGTGCCGTCCGGCTGCTCGAACCAGACCTTGAGTCGCCCGCTTTCATCGGGCAGGCAGAGCCCCATATCGCCGTTGTAGAGGCCGACCCCGTGGTCGTTGCGCACCACCATCACGGGGCGGCCCGCATACCAGTCGCCGTCGCGGACAATCAGCCCGGCCCGTGACAGGGCCAGTTCGAGGCGCTCGTTGAGCCCCTCGACCCCGAACGGGCCGCCCCGCAGGGCGCAGAGGATCTGAAAGCCGTTGAATGCCTTGAACACGGCGGCGGGTGCCTCCCCCGCACGGGCCGCCTTCAGATAGCTGCCGTAACCGGCCACCCCCTGGGCAATCAACTCGTCATAGGCCTCCCCCGCCCAGGGGTGCAGGCTGATATCCGTAAAACCCGCGCCCCAGACCGCCTCCACCGCCGCCGCATCGCCGCAGTTGCAAGCGCGCGCCAGCTGGCCGATGCCGGAGTGCTGATCAAAGCGCCAGCTTTTGGAGAGTAAACAGAGGCTGTCGCGCACCGGGGCCCCCGCGGGCGTGCCCTGCAAGCGGTAGCCGGTCTGGCGGGAGAGCCAATCCGCCTGGGCGGGGCTGATGCCCTGTTCGATAAAGCTGCAGATATCGCCGAGCACGGCCCCCGCCTCCACCGAGGCGAGCTGATCCTTGTCACCGAGCAGGATCAGGCGAGCGTGGCTTGGCAGCGCGTCCAGCAGGCGCGCCATCATCGGCAGGTCCACCATGGAGGCCTCATCCACCACCAGCAAGTCCAGGTGCAGCGGGTTGCCTTTGTGATGGCGGAACTGGCTGCGCCCCGGGATCACCCCGAGCAGCCGGTGCAGGGTGCCCGCCTCGGTGGGGATGGCTTCCACCCACTCGGGGGGCAAGTCCAGCGCCTGCAGGGCAGCGCCGATACTCTCGGTCAGACGCGCCGCCGCCTTGCCGGTGGGGGCCACCAGCCGGATCGCAGGGGCCTTGCCCGCTTGCAGGCCGGTCTCCACCAGAATGGCCAGCAGTTTGGCGACCGTGGTGGTCTTGCCGGTGCCGGGGCCGCCGGAGATCACCGCAAAGGGGCGCGCCGCCGCGGTGGCCGCCGCCAGCTTCTGGCCGTTGCAGCAGAGCGACTCGGGCACCAGCGCATCCAGCTTGTTCAGGTCGTTTGCGGCCTGAGCACTGGCCAGCAGCGCCTCGATGGCAGGCCACTCCACTTCGTTCGGGAACACCAGATCCAGGTACTTCAGGGTAAAGTGGCGGGCCGAAAAATCCGGTGCGAGGCGGGCCTTGAGCAGTGCACCGAACACCAACCCGTAGTCGCGGGCAAAGAGACGCGACAGGGCCGGGGCAATCTCCGGCCATTCGGCGCGCTCGCTCAAGGCGCGCAGATGGCGGGCCACTCCCTGCTCGTGATCGTGGTAACGGGTGAGGTAGAGACGGCCGTGCCAGAGCCGCAGCGGCCAGCGCGGGGCTTGCCCCTCATCTTGTTCAGTGCCAACGAGCGGGCTTGCCGCAAACAGGGCGGGCCACCGGGCCGGATCCGCCAGATCGGCCAGCAGATCCCGGCCCTGATCCGGATCCAGCCCGAACGGGCGCAAGGATCCGGCAGATAACATCTCCAGCGGCAGGCAGACATGGCCGCGCCCCAGCTCGAAGCAGGCGAGCGCCGCCCCCAGCACCAGCTCGGGAGTGCCGCCAAGGTCGGCCACCAGCTTGGCAAATTGCAGATCCAGCTGGCGGATGCGCCCCGCCAGCGCCAGGGCCTTGAGCCGTTCGATCATCATTGCGCTCTTCATGCTTCTACCCCGTTATCCCATTCTTGTGCAGAGGCGGTCGTTGCCCCCTCGCTAAACAGCCGATCCAGCCCCTGCACCAGCTCGCGGCTGGGGCGAGTATGGAAGATCCCCCCCTGTGGCATGCCGCGCAGGAACAGATAGAAGACCCCGCCAAAGTGCTGGTCGAAGTCGTAGCCCGGCAGACGCAGGGCGAGCAGCCGGTGCAACGCCAGGGAATAGAGCTGGTATTGCAGATCGTAGCGATGCTCCACCATGGCCTGCTCCAGCGCCGGCCGGCTGTAGTCGGCCGGGCTCATGCCGAGGTGGTTGGATTTGTAGTCGAGCAGATACCAGCGCCCCTGCCACTCGAACACCAGGTCGATAAAGCCCTTGAGCATCCCCTGCACGGTGGCGAAGCTCAGCGGCTTGTTGCCCCACGACAGCGGGTCGTGCTGCTGGCAAAGCGCGGTCAGCGCAGGTGCCGTCACCCGCCCCATGGGCAGGAAGAACTCCAGCTCCACCTGCTTGCGCTCGGGGGCCAGATCCCGCAGCCGTAACGGCTCGCCAAAGCCCGTTTCAAGCGGCGTCTCCAGCACCGCCTCCACCTGCTGTTGCAGCACGGGAGCCCAGCTCTCGTCGAAGCCGTCCTGCGCCAGCAGGGTGGAGATATGCTGTGCCAGCGAGTCGCCTGCGGCACTTTGAAAGTCGATGGTCTCGAACAGGCTGTGCAGCAAGGTGCCGGGGCGCGCCCCCTTCGGGAAGGTGAAGATGGAGGGCTGGGGCGCCTGCACTGGCTCTTCGGCAGCCAGCGCGGCCGCCTCGGTCACCACTTCGTCATCGAAGCCGGGATTGGCCAGCACCCCCTTGCTGTGACCGTGGCCCTGGGCCGCGAGACCGGTGTAGGAGCTGATCCACCAGTCCCGCTCAAGGGTGCCGCCAAAGCGGCGCACCTGGGGCTCGCCCAGTTGCTCCTCTTCTGGCGGCAGCGGGGCCGGGCGGGTGAGCGAGGGCTCACCGACGGCCACCCCGGGCAGATCTTCAGCAAGCGAACTGAGGGCGGTGGCCAGGGTCGCGGCGTCCCCCTCCTCCCCCTTTTGCAGCAGGTAGCCGATGGCGGTCTGGTGCAGGTCGGTCTTCTCCGACTTGCCGTTGCCGGAGCGCACCGGCGCCAGCCCCAGCCAGGTGGCGTAGACGCCCCGGGTCAGCGCCACGTAGAGCAGCCGCAGATCCTCGGCGAGGCGCTCCTTGTCGGCCTCCGCCAGGGACTCCTCGGCGCCGGTGAGATCGAGAATGGTGCGATTGCCCGCCTCATCGGCCTCGTGATAGAGGGGGGTATCGGCGCTGCGGTGGCTGCAGATAAAGGGGAGGAACACCAGCGGGTACTCCAGCCCCTTGGATTTGTGGATGGTGACGATCTGCACCAGCTTGCGCTCGGACTCCAGGCGAAGTATCTGCTCCGTATCCTGGCCGCTCTGGCGGTTCACCGCCTCCCCCAGCCAGCGCAGCAGGGCGTATTCGCCGTCCAGCTCGCTGCTCACTTGCTGGAGCAGCTCCCCCAGATGGAGGAAGTTGGTCAGCCGCCGCTCCCCGTAGGGGCTCGCCAAAAGCGATGCGGCGAGATTGCGCCGGTGCAGCAGGGCCCGCAGCATGGCCAGCACGCCACGGCGATGCCAGACCTTGCGGTACTCCATAAACTCCTGCACCGCGCTCTCCCAGGCCCGCTCGTCACTGGCAAGCTCGTCGAGGGCCTTGGCATCGAGATCGAACAGGCCGGTGGCGAGGGCCGCCCGCAGGCTCCTCTCCTCGCTCGGGTTCTGGCAGGCGTGCAGAATGAGCAGGATCTCCCGCGCCTCCACCTGCTCCAGCACGCTCTCGCGATTCGACAGATAAACCGAGGCGATGGCGAGGCGTGCCAGCTCCTGCTGCACCAGCTTGCCCTCGGCGCCGGTGCGTACCAGCACGGCGATATCCCCCGCTTTCACCGGCTCACTGCCGATCAGCGCCTTGCCCTCCCGGGCCAGGGTCAGCAGGCGGTGGATCTCCGCCGCTGTGGCGCGGGCCATCTTGCTCTGGTAATCCCCCCGGTTGAAGGTGGGCTGGCCGGTGAGCTGCCAGCAGTGCAGCACGGGGGCGGTTTCTCCATCGAGGCGCAGCGCCTTGCTCTTGCCCTGCGCCTCCACCGGCAGGAAGGGGATATCCGCCTCGTAGATAAAGGGATCCTTGGCCCGCTCGAACAGACCGTTGACCGCCGCCACCAGGGCGCCGCTGGAACGCCAGTTGCGCCCCAGGGTGTAGTGGGCGCTCACATTTCGCCGCGCCTGAATGTAGGTGAAAATGTCGGCGCCGCGAAAGCCGTAGATGGCCTGCTTGGGGTCACCGATCATCAACAGCGCCGTGTCTTGGTGGCCGCCGTACAGCCGGTGGAAGATACGGTACTGCTGGGGGTCGGTATCCTGAAACTCATCGATCATGGCCACCCGGTAGGTGGCGCGAATACGATCGCAGAGCCGCTCGCCAAGGGGAGAGCCCAGCGCACCGTCGAGGTCTTTGAGCAGATCGTCGAATGAGAGCTGATGTGCCTGGCGCTTGCTGGCCTGCATCCGGCTGCGCACCATCACGGCGGCCCGCTGCAGGATAAGGTCGCGGATGCCGGGACGGCTCGCCAGCAGCGCGTCGATCTCGCTGAACAGCGGCAGGGTGGGCACAGCGCCCCCCTTCTTGAGGTTTTCCTCCAGCACCGTCTGGCCGAAGCGCTCCAGCTCCTTGGGAATGGCGTATCCGCTGGCATCAATCTGTGCCCAGTCGGCTATCTTGGCGAGCCAGCCTTCGTAGTTCTTGCCGGTGTAGCGGCTGATATGGCCGTCGGTCTGGCGGCGGATCTCGTCCACCTGCGCCAGCCATTCACGCTTCACCGCCTCAATGCGGGCCATGGCTGCCTGATGGCGGGCGGCCAGGGTCTCGTCCCCCGCCGGCGGGCGCATCTCCAGTTCGCTGTTGTCGAGCCAGCCATTCATCTCCCGCAGCAGGGCGGCGGGGCTTGGCCAGAGCGCGCGCACGGCGCTCGCCAGGGTTTTATCCACCGGATAGAACTCGGCGCGCCAGTAGTCGCTCACCGCCTGCAACCTGAGCTGGCTGTCGTCGGTGAGAAATTCGGTTTCGAAGAGGGCGCCTGACTCGAAGGCGTTTTGCTTGAGCATCCGCTGGCAGAAGCCGTGGATGGTGAAAACGGCCGCCTCGTCCATCTGCCGCTCGGCGGCAAGCAGGCGGCGGGCCGCCAGCTCGTGATCCTCCACCTCGGCTAGCAGCTGGGCCAGCAGGGCATCGCCGCTTTGCCCGCGCATAAAGGCGAGGCGCGCCTCGTGGATGCGGCCGCGGATCCGCCCGCGCAGCTCGGCAGTGGCCGCCTCGGTAAAGGTCACCACCAGGATCTCGGTCACCGACAGGGGCCGCTCGTGGGCGCTCGCCTGACCAGCATCGGCGCCTTCTTCAATGAGCGGGCCGTGACCCAGCAAGAGGCGCAGGTAGAGACCGGCGATGGTGTAGGTCTTGCCGGTGCCGGCAGAAGCCTCGATCAGCCGCTCGCCATGGAGGGGAAAACGCAGGGTATTGAGCGGATTGGCCATTATTGCAACTCCTCCAGCGCCTTGAGCAGCGGGGTCAGGTGTTCGCGGGCCAGCGCCTGCAGCTGGGCCAGCACCTCGTCATCGAGTTCCGGGAAGCAACGGGCGACGTAGACGTCCTGCCCCTCCCCCGTCACCATGTAACCGCCGTTGAAGCGGGCGAGGGCCGCCTTGTCGGCGGCCTCCGGCTTCTCCGGATCCTTCTCGATCCCCTTGAGCCACTCCCAGGCGGTGCTCGGGAAAAACGGCAGCGGCCGCTTCATCCCCTGGGTCCAGAGCGCCACCAGGGCCGCCAACTTGGGCCGAGCCTCGTCGGCCGCAAGCCTGGGCAGGCGCAGGCTCTGCTTGGCGTCAAACAGCAGGGTGTCGCCGGGGGCATCGCTCAGGGCGAGGCAAAGGTGCTGGATCCAGCCCAGCAACAGATCCTTGCCGTTGAAGCTGCCGGGTTTGATCACCAGCAAGCGCCCCTTCTGGGTGTCGATCCACCCCTGCAACTGGCCCTGGGTCAGGGAGATATCGATCTCCACCGCCTGTTTGTCCGCCTCATTGGCCGCCACCCAGGGGCGCAGGCGCGCCGCCAGCTTGCCCATCTCGGCATCCAGATCATCCAGCAGCAGGCTGCCGAACCAGCCCTGGGGCAGCAGGCCGGAGAGCTGCAGGCGCTGGCGGCGCTCCTCGCTTTCCCCCTGCGCCAGATGGGCATCGAGCAGC
Source organism: Aeromonas sp. s2 (assembly GCF_040907935.1). Taxonomy (NCBI): domain Bacteria; kingdom Pseudomonadati; phylum Pseudomonadota; class Gammaproteobacteria; order Aeromonadales; family Aeromonadaceae; genus Aeromonas; species Aeromonas sp. s2. Next base: position 42,272 of record NZ_JBFOCR010000022.1, read on the forward strand.
AACGCCTTGAGCTGGTAGTGCTGCAGGCCGTCCAGCTCGAACGGCTCGCTGTCCTCGATCTCGGCCTCATCCAGTTCGAACCACACCTTGAGGCGGCGGTTGAGGAAATACTTGGCGGGCTGGCGATAGAAGCGCAGCAGCTCCGCCAGCTCCAACCCCTGCTCTTTCCCCCATTCGGGGGGCAGCGGCAGCTCGCCGCTCTGGAAGTTGGCGGCCCCGCGCTGCGGGCTCAGGGCCGGCAGCCAGTCGGCGGCATAGGTGAAGAGGCCGGAATCCGCCTCTGGATAGAAGTAGCTGCGGCTGTAGGGGGTGAGCGGGTGTTCGACGATCAGGTGTTCGAGCAGCCGCTTGCCGGACGTCTCGTCATCTAGGCCCTCATCCCCCGCCAGCACGAAGCCCTGGCGCACATAGTCGATGAGCTCCGCCAGCAGCACGGAGGGCACCTTCTCGCTGTTGTCCTGGGCGCTGAAGCCCTGATAGCTGATGTAAAGCCCCTGCTGGGCGCTCAGCAGCGCCTCTAGGAAGAGGTAGCGGTCGTCGTCGCGGCGCGAGCGATCCCCGCGCCGGCCCGCCACCGCCATCAGGTCGAACCCCATGGGGGGCAGGGTGCGCGGGTAGACGCCGTCGTTCATGCCGAGCAGACAGACCTGCCGAAAGGGGATGGAGCGCATCGGCATCAGGGTGCAGAAGTTGACCTGACCGGCGAGGAAGCGCTGGCTGGAGCGGGACTCCCCCAGCACGCTGCCGAGGTAATCCTGTAGCAGGTCGGCACTGATGGGCTGCTCGAAGCGGGCCTCGCCAAGCTGGGCGAGCCAGTCAGCCAGCTGGCTGCGAATAAGCTGCAGCTGGCGCTCTTCATCCTCGTCGGCCAGATAGAAGCGCTCCAGCAGTTCGTTGAGGCAGGCGATCCACTCGGGCAGCGACTGCGCCTGTTGCAGGCGGGGCAAAAATTCCGCCAAGGAGTCGACAAACCAGGCAAGCTTGCCGAGCGCCAGCCCCTGCTGCCCCTCGATATCGGCGTAGGGCAAAATGCCCGCCACCGGCTCGCCGTCCCCCATGGCAAAGCCGAGCAGCATGCGGCGCAGGCCGAACAGCCAGCTGTTGCCAGAGAGGCGCGGCAGATCGAAGCGCTCCGGGTAGCCGTCATCCAGCCCCCAGCGGATGCCGGTCTCCTGCACCCAGCGTCGCAGCTGGTTGAATTCGTCGTCATCGAGATCGAAGCGGCGCAGCACGGCGGGCACCTCGAGGATGGCGAGCAGCTCGCCGGCTCCCAGCCGGGCGTTGGGGAGTCTCAGCAGGGCGAGGAAACTTTGCAGCAGCGGGCTCTCCTGGCTCGCCGCCCGATCGGATACCGCGAAGGGGATCTGGCCTCTCGCCCCGAACACCGCCTGGATATAGGGGCCGTAGCTGTTCACATCCGGCATCATCACCACCACGTCTTTCGGGGTGAGGGTGGGATCTTGCTCGAACAGCGCCAGCAGCCGGTCGTGCAGCACCTCGAGCTCGCGCATCGGGCCGTGGCAAGCGTGGATCTGCAGGGATCCATCGCTCGCGTCGATCGGGCCCTTGTGCTGGCTGCTATCCAGTTCAAACTCGCCAGCTCCCCGTTCGGCCAGCTCCAGCACATCCTGCTGGATGGCGCGCAGCAAGCTGGTGTCGTCGATATCGACGAAGGCCTCGATCTGCGGCACCTCCAGCTCCATCAGCTGGTGCAGGTAGTCGCGCCCCAGCTTGCCCATGGAGGCGAGCAAGGGGTTGGCGGGGCCCTGCAGGGTGTCGAGATCGGTGCCGGGTTTGAGCTTGTTTTCGAGGCGCGCCAGGGTCTTGCGATCGAGCAGGTCACCCCAGTAGTAGCGGCAAGGGTTGGTGACGAACAGATGCACCTCCACCTCATCCCGGCTGCCGAGGGCCAGCAGCGCCTCCACGTAGCGCGGCGGCAGCGCCGAGATGCCGAACACGAAGACCCGCCGAGGCAGCTTGCCCGGCAGATCCGGGGTGCGCTCCAGCTCGTGGATAAACTCCTCGTAGAGGTTGGCACGGTGGTAGCCGCTGGGTGCCAGCGCCAGGGTGCGGGCCACCAGCTCGCGCCAGAGCTCCGGCTGCCAATCCTGACCGCTCACCCCGGCCAGCTCCTGGCTCAACCCTTCCCCCTGTTCCCAGCGGGCGATCCAGTCCGGCCGGTAGACCAGATACTGGTCAAAGAGATCCGCCACCTTCTGGCAGAGCTGCCACAGCCGCACCTGCTCGGGATCCTTGGAAGGATCCGCGTCATCCCCGCCCAGATAGGCGGCCAGCGGCGCAAAGGCGGGGCGATCGAGCAGGGCGGGCAAGATGGTCATCAGCTGCCAGCTCATGGAGCCCTTGTTGTAGGGACTCTGGCGCGGCACGTCCGCCAGCACCCGGGTGAACATCTCCCAGATAAAGCTGGCGGGCAGCGGAAAGTCGATGTTGGCGGCGATGCCGAAGGCCTTGGCCAGCTCCAGCTTGAGCCACTGGGCCATGCCGGGGCTCTGCACCAGGATCTGCTCGTGCTCGAAGGGGTGAGCGAGGGGGGTCTGCCGGATGCGGCTCACCAGCAACTCTTTGAGCAGATCCAGCTGATTGGAGTGGTAGAGGGTAAACATGGGCAATTCCCGCCAGTGCAAAAGAGGGGTCAGCGCGGGAAAACCTCAAGGATCCCCGTCACGTCACAGGTATCGGGATTGTCGGGGATCGGGGGATAAGATGCAAAAGGCGCTTGTTGTCGCCGATCACATCGCCCATCTGCCACAGGCAAATGTGACGGGCATAAAAAAGCCGGTGTAATTGCACCGGCCAAAAGGCGTTGGAAAACTCGAACCTGCGGGGTTTACCAGTTCTTGCCGAGGCGGGCATCCAGGCTGAAGGCCCCTGCACCGGCCGCCGCCAAGGCCAGGAAACCACCGGCCACGGAGACGTTCTTCATGAACATCAGCATCTGCATCTGGTCGGCAGGCTGATAGTGGAAAATAAAGGCGGCCATCAGGGTGAAACCGGCCATCAGCACGGAGAGGCTGCGGGTAAACAGGCCCAGCATGATGGCGAGGCCACCGCCCAGCTCCAGCAGGATCACCAGCGGCAGGATGAAACCGGGCACGCCCATGGCTTCCATATACCCCTGGGTACCGGCGTAACCGCCGATCTTGCCCCAGCCCGCAATCACAAACATCAGAGCCAGCAGTACGCGACCCACCAGCAGTGCCAAATCTTTCATCTTGTCCATTTCAATATCCTCGTTTTGCGTCACATCACCGCTGACTGCTTCAGGGTAGGTCAAATAACAGGGCTTGGCTGGCACTCATGGCCACCAGATCCCATTTGGGCTCATCACGACTGAGTACCCCGTCGCCGGGTCGGGCAGCCAGACCGTTGGCGGCAAGCTCCCCTGAAATCATCTGCAGGTAACCGTGTCGGCCGGCCAGCTCCCAGGTGAGGCTCTCACCCGGTTCAAGCTGCAACCGCCAGACGCGGGCCTGCTGGCGGATCCTGAAGGATCCTGCTTCGCCGTCCGGTGACGCCACCAGCGTCATGCCCGGGTTGGCTTCAATCTTCTTCTGCTGATAGCCGGGTGTCGTGCCGTGTTCGTTCGGCTCGATCCAGATTTGCAGCAGGGAGAGCGGCTCGGTCTGCGAGGGGTTGTACTCGCTGTGCCGGATGCCGGAGCCTGCGCTCATCAGCTGGAAATCCCCCGCCGGGATCTGCTCGGCATGGCCGAGGCTGTCCTTGTGCTCTATGGTGCCTTGCAGCACGCAGGTCAGGATTTCCATGTTGGCGTGAGGGTGGGTCGCGAAACCGCCACCCGGCGCCACCAGATCCTGATTGATGACCCGCAGCACTGAATGCCCCATCCAGTCCGGGTCGTAGTAGTGCCCGAAGGAAAAGCTGTGGCGCGCATCCAGCCAGCCGAAGTTGGCCTTGCCGCGCGCTTCTGCGGCTCTCAATTTCATCATGGTGTGCTCCTCACGTACCGATACGGTTGATTAACGCTGTTTGCCGCTACCGATGCCGAACGGAATGCGGTAGTCGCTGCTCTGCTCACCCAGGCTCACGGTCAGGTTGCCCTGGGTGCGGCTCGGGATCTGGACCTGCTGGCTGCCCATCAGGTTGGCGTGGACGGAGGCAACCAGGTCGCCAGACTCGTCACGCACTTCCAGCATGGGGTTGCCCTTGCCTTCCACCGCGGCGGTCGCGTGCCAGTTTACAAACAGCACGCCCGGGGCTGCGTTGAGGTCGGCCGGGACGGAAGCCTGAGCAAAACCTGCGGTCATCAGGCCTGCAACGGCCAGCATCTTGATTACGTTTTTCATGTTCATTCACTCTCTTGGTTTTATGTCATTGCCAAGGCCGCTGTGGCCAGAATCAATGCATCCATGCAAGAGGTCATTCAAATAGTGTGTTGTTCTTTCACCGAAGTCAGACGCCCTGATTGAGGGGGTCACAGTCTGGAACTACCCGTTTATTTGGCTGCTTGGCGCTCCTGCCTAAGCGTTGATTGAATATTAAAGACACTTGGCCTAACTTGTTAGCGAGATAAACTGGCAAACATGTTCAAAAAAATTGAAGGCAATTTATGGCCAAGGAACTGAACAAGGAACGGGCACTGACCCTGGAAGCCATCCGGGTGCTGGATGCCATCGATCGCCGCGGCAGCTTCGCGGCGGCGGCCGACGAACTGGGCAAGGTGCCCTCGGCGCTGAGCTACACGGTACAGAAGCTGGAAGACGAGCTGGACGCCATGCTGTTCGACCGCAGCGGCCACAGAACCAAGTTCACCCCGGCGGGCCGCATGCTGCTGGAGCGCGGCCGGATACTGCTGGAAGCGGCCGAACACCTGGTGGGCGAGACCCGGGCGCTGGCCCGCGGCTGGGAGACCGACATCACCATCGCCGTCGATGCGCTGGTGCCGCTGCAGGCGCTCTACCCGCTGGTGGAGCGGCTGGCCGAGCTGACCGATACCCGGCTGCGGCTGCGGGCCGAAGTACTGGCGGGCAGCTGGGAGTGTCTGGAGGATGGCCGGGCCGACCTGCTCATCTCCTCCCTCAATCCCGACATCATGATGACCGGCATCAAGCACCAGCCGCTGCAGGAGGAGGTGATGCTCTACGTCGCCCACCCGGATCACCCCCTGCATCAGGAACCCGAGCCCCTGGCGGACGATACCCTGCGCCGCTACCGGGCCATCGCGGTGGCCGACACGGCGCTGCGCAAACCGGTGCTCACCTATCGTCTGCTCGACAAGCAGCCGCGGCTGACCGTCAGCACCATGGGTGAGAAGCGCGACGCCCTGCTGGCGGGGATCGGGGTCGGCACCATGCCGCTGAGCTGGATTGAAGAGGACATCCGGGCCGGACGGCTCAAGGTGATCGGCCCCGAGTATCGCCACCAGATCCAGGTGGTGCTGGCCTGGCGGCGCGACACCATGGGCAAGGCCAAGAGCTGGCTGATCCGGGAGATACCCAAGCTGTTTCCCTGCAAGGGGGAATAAATGTCTGTCGCGCGAGGGCGACGGCGCAGGAAGTGCCGAAACTGAGCCCCTGTCTTGACGGCGGGCTCAGATTCTAGGAAAAGAAAAAAGCGGCCCTCTTGCGAGTTCCGCTCAATGCCAGGAAAGAATAAAAAACCTTGCGGTTTAAAAAACCCTTAAATTGGAAGCAAACAATCGATTTCTCAACCAGGAAGGTCTTGAATCCGATTCGTTTTGAATTATGCGCGATGTTTTATGCGCCACCAGCAAAATGTTGAACGGTTGAAGGATATGCACCGCAGAGTATCACTATCTGCAACCTTCGAGCGCGACTGGTCTGGCCATTTCAATCGATTAGGTCGGGTTTGTTTCCTCTGGTTTTTTAAAGTGTCAATATCTGAGCCCACAGCGACAAAAGAACTCAATTTCTGACACAACATAAAAATGCAGATAAAGGAATAGTTGCATGACCTACAGCCAGACCCTGGCCAACAATATTCTCGACACCCTGAAGAAGACCCTGACCGACAAGGGGATCCGCTATCAGACCCTGGCAGAAGCCATGGGGGTCTCCATCGCCACCGTCAAACGGATGATGAACAAGCCCTCCCTGCCGTTCGACACCCTGCTGGAGGTGTGCCACCTGGTGGGGCTCTCGTTCGAGGAGCTGCTGGACCGCACCCAGGACGCCCAGAGCCGGCGCGCCGTCTTCACCCAGGAGCAGGACGAGGCGTTCCACAGGGAGCCCGGCCTCTACGCTTTTCTCGCCAACATCTTCTGGCGCGACAAGACGTTAATCGATCTCAAGCGGGAGTACGGCCTGACCGATGCCTCCTGCTACCTCTACCTGCGCAAGCTGGAGAAGCTCGGCATCCTGCAGCTCGGCATCGACAACAGCTACCACTTCCTCATCAGCGAGCGGATCAGCTTCGAGCAGCACAGCCGCTTCGCCCGCCAGCAGGCGCGCCAGGCGATGTCGGTGCTGGGGGACTATCTGGTGGAGAACATGCACAGGCCCAACAACTACATGGCCCTGTGTCAGCTCCACCTGGACGAGAGCGAGGCGATGGCGCTGATCGAGCGGATGAAGGAGTACTGGCACCAGGAACTCAAGCTCAACCGCCCCGCCATCGGCCAGCGGGAGGGCAGCAAGACCTACACCATGTCGCTGCAACTGGCCGACTGCGGCTATCAGAGCTTCGACGATCTGATCCCCAATATCGACAACTGATCCCGGCGGATCCCGCGGGATCCGCTCCCCCTCCTTTCCAGGCTGGCGTTGCTTGCCGGCTCACCCCTGATCCACGAGCCGGGTTTGCTGCTGCTTGCCTGCGAGGGGCTGCAATGCTCGCGTATCGAGACAGATGCGGATGGCATCCGGTCGCCAGTGCTCGATGTCGCAATCCACCAGCGCTCCCCGCTCGTCATAATTGACCCGCACCAGCCGCAGCACGGCACTCCCCTCCGCCAGATTGAGGGCGCGGGCAATGGCGCCACGCGCCGCCGAGGGGGTGATCTCGAGGCTCGCCCCCCCCTGGCCTATGCCATAGCGCTCCCGATAGAGCTCGGTGAGGGAGCTGGCCAGCGGCGCGCTGGCGATGTCGGGAAAGCGGCTTGCCAGCAGGTGGTGGCTGACGTGCAGCACGGGGCGCCCGTCGATAAGGCGCAGGCGGCGGATTTCATAGAGCGGGGTGAAAGGCTCCAGCCTCATCCAGCGGCAGAGCTCGCTGCTGGCCAGCTCGCCGCCGTGGGCCAGCACCCGGGTCTCGGCGGTGCGCTGCTGCTCGCCGATCCACTGGTGAAAGTGGGTGTGGATGGCGGGGTCGTAGGTGAGGCGGGGCGGTGCCACGAACCAGCCGCGCCGCTCGGCCCGGTAGATGAGGCCATCCGCCTCGAGGCTGGAGAGCGCCTCCTTGATGGTGATGCGGGTGGTGGCGAAGCGCTCGCTCAGGGCCCGCTCGGCGGGCAGCTGCTGCCCCGCCGCCAGCTGACCGCTGCCGATATAGCGGCGCAGGGTCTGGCAAATCTGTTCACACTTGGAGGCGCGGCCATCGGCCACTGCCCGCTCGCTCAATCTCGGTTCGATCACGCTCATCTTCCTGTCGATCATCCTGGCTGCCGTGGCTGACTCAACTCTCGCTGGAGTAGTCCAGCCTCACTCGGATTGAGAGTTGTAACCGTGCAGGATGACAGCGCCATGACAGGACGATTGTCATCAAACTGCCATCAAAGCGCCCCGCCACCGTCATATTTTCCCTCTAGCATCCCTCTCGAACCTTAACTGACCTAGTCCAGAGGGATGGAATGATGAAAAGCGTGATCGCAAGTGCACTGGCCCTGGTGGCCATCAGTCAGCCACTGTTTGCCGCCGAGAACATCGCGGATCTCGAGAAGGCCGCCCGCGGTGAAGGCCAGCTCAGCAGCGTCGGCATGCCGGACAGCTGGGCCAACTGGAAGGATACCTGGCAGCAGCTCGGCAGCATCTACGGCATCAAGCATCAGGACACCGACATGAGCTCGGCCCAGGAGATCGCCAAGTTTGCCGCCGAGAAGGGCAACGCCACCGCCGACATCGGCGATGTGGGCGGCGCCTTCGGCCCGGTGGCGGTCAAGCAGGGGGTCACCCAGCCCTACAAACCCTCCACCTGGGCCGACATTCCGAACTGGGCCAAGGATGCGGATGGTCACTGGATGCTGGCCTATACCGGCACCATCGCCTTCCTGATCAACAAGGATCTGGTCAAGGCCGCCCCCACCAGCTGGCAATCCCTGCTGGGCGGCGACTACAAGGTGACCCTGGGTGACGTGGGTGTCGCCTCCCAGGCCAACAACGGCGTGCTGGCGGCGGCCTATGCCACCGGCGGCAGCGAGAAGAATCTGAAACCTGCGCTGGAGCTGTTCGGCAAGCTGGCCCAGCAGGGCCGTCTGTCGCTGAACGACCCCACCATCGCCAACATCGAGAAGGGCGAAGTGGAAGTGGGGGTGCTGTGGGACTTCAACGCCCTGAACTACCGCGACCAGATCGACCCCAAGAAGTTTGATGTGGTGATCCCGAGCGACGGTTCCGTCATCGCCGGCTACACCACCATCATCAACAAGTGGGCCAAAAACCCCAACGCCGCCAAGCTGGCGCGGGAATACATCCTCTCCGACGCCGGCCAGATCAACCTGGCACGCGGCTACGCCCGCCCCATCCGCAGCAACGTGACCCTGCCGGATGACGTCAAGGCCAAGCTGCTGCCGGCCGAGCAGTACGCCAATGCCAAACCGGTCCAGGATCACGCCGCCTGGGAGCAGAGCTCCAAGGCACTGCCGCGCCAGTGGCAGGAAACCGTCATGATCAACATGCAGTAAGGAGCGGCCAGTGCAACACAAGGTGATAGTGGTACTTGTGGATGGCCTCTCTGCCGAGGTAGCCCATTGCATGGGCTACCTCGCGGGCATGGTGGAGGCGGGACAGGGGTTGCAGGCCACCCTGAGCTGCGCCCTGCCCTCCCTCTCCCGGCCCCTCTACGAGTGCATCCTGACCGGGGCGACGCCGGTGGAGAGCGGCATCACCCACAACGGGGTGAGCCGTCTCAGTCGGCAGGAGTCCATCTTCCATCTGGCCCGGGCGGGCGGCAAACGCACCGCAGCCGCGGCCTATCACTGGGTGAGCGAGCTCTACAACCAGAGCCCCTGGCAAGCGGCCCGCGATCGCTTCACCCATGACGAGCGACTGCCCATCCAGCACGGCTGTTTCTACTGGGATGACGGCTACCCCGACAGCCACCTGCTGATGGATGGCGAGTGGCTGCGCAGCCAGTACGACCCCGATTTTCTCTTGATCCACCCGATGGGGGTGGATGACGCGGGCCACCAGTTCGGCCTCGACTCCCGTCAGTACCGCAATCAGGCGCGCCGGATGGACAGCCTCTTGGCCGACCTGCTGCCGCAGTGGCTGGCGGAGGGGTATCAGGTGGTGATCACCTCGGACCACGGCATGAACAACGATCTCAGCCACGGCGGCACCCTGACCGAAGAGCGCCGGGTACCGCTCTGGCTGTTTGGCGATGCGTTCGTGGCCCAGTGGCCGGCCGGTCCCGTCATGCAGCAGACCCAGCTCTGCGCCCTGATGGCCGACCTGCTGGGAGTTTCCCACGACAAGCCGGGCTGCCCGCCGCTGCTCAAGGCCGGCAACCTGCCGGAGGTACACTGATGATGCCCGCCACCACCGAGATCCTCGCGGATCAACCGACCGTCACCCGGCGCCGGCTGCGCCGCCACTGGCTGCCCGCACTGGTGCTGCTGCCGTTCGTTCTCCTGATGATCCTGTTCCAGCTCGCCCCCATGGTATGGGTGCTGGTGGGCAGTTTTCAGACCCCGGATGGCTGGGGCCTCGACTACTACCGGGAGATTTTGAGCTCCCCCTTCTACCTGCAATCGTTCGGCAACTCCTTGCGCATCGCCGGCATCGCCAGCCTGGCGGGGCTTGCCATCGGCACCCTGGGGGCCGCCGCGCTGCGCCACAGCGGCGAGCGGGTAAAACGGCTGCTGCTGGCCTTTGTCACCATGACCGGCAACTTCAGCGGAGTGCCGCTGGCCTTCGCCTTCATCATCATTCTCGGCATCAATGGCGCCGTGACCTTGCTGCTGAAATCCTGGGGCCTCATCGACGGCTTCAACCTCTACTCGGGCAGCGGCCTCATCCTCATCTACACCTACTTCCAGATCCCGCTCGCTTTGCTGCTGCTCTACCCGGCCTTCGATGCGCTGCAGGATGAGTGGCCGCAGGCCGCCGCCCTGCTCGGCGCGAGCAAGAGCCAATATGTCTGGCACGTGGCGCTGCCTGTGCTCACCCCCGCCCTGCTCGGCACCCTGATCATCCTGTTTGCCAACGCGGTGGGGGCCTATGCCTCCGCCTACGCCCTCACCACCGGCAACTTCAACCTGGTGACCATCCGGGTGGCCAGCCTGGTCTCCGGCGACATCTTCCTCGAGCCCAATATGGCGGCGGCGCTGGCGGTGATCCTGATGGTGCTGCTGGGGGTGGTGACGGCCGCCAACCAGTGGCTGCTGAAAAAGAGCTACGTGAACAAGGGGCAATCCCATGCATGATTTGAAACCTGGCTGGCCGCGCTGGGTGCTGGGGGCCCTGGTGGCCACCCTGCTGTTGCCGCTGCTGGCCACCTTCCTCTACTCCATCTCCACCCGCTGGGGGGCCACCCTGCTGCCAGACGGCTTCACCCTCGACTGGTATCTCAAGCTCTGGGGCGACCCGCGCTTTCTGGCGGCGTTTGGCCGAAGCCTGCTGGTCTGCTTCGCCACTCTGCTGCTGGGGACCCTGGTGCTGGTGCCGACCGTGCTGGTGGTGGCCTACTACTTCCCCAAGCTGGATCCCTGGATGAACCTGCTGATCCTGCTCCCCTTCGCGGTGCCGCCTGTGGTCTCCTCGGTAGGGCTGCTGCAGATCTACGCCGACGGCGTTCTGCCCATTATCGGCACGCCGTGGATCCTGATCGGCACCTGGTTCACCGTGGTGCTCCCCTTCATGTACCGGGCGCTGGCCAACAGCCTGCAGGGGGTGCCGCTGAAAGATCTGATGGATGCCGCCCACCTGCTGGGGGCGAGCAGCCGGCGCGCCTTCCTGCTGGTGGTGATCCCCTGCCTGCGCAAGGGGCTGCTGGCGGCGCTGTTTCTCTCGCTCTCCTTCCTGCTCGGCGAGTTCGTGTTTGCCAACATGCTGGTGGGCACCCGTTACGAGACCCTGCAGGTCTACCTCTACAACATGCGTTCGACCTCGGGCCACTTCACCAGTGCGCTGGTGATGAGCTACTTCCTGCTGACCCTGCTGCTCACCTGGGCGGCGAACAGATTTCATAGGTGAATCAAGATGTTCCATCTAGAAGTGAATCAACTGCACAAATCCTACGGCGACACCCGGGTGTTCGAGGGGATCGAATTCGGCATCCGCAAGGGGGAGCTGGTGACCCTGCTCGGCCCCTCCGGCTGCGGCAAGTCCACCCTGCTGCGGGCGCTGGCCGGGCTCACCCCGGTGGATGGCGGTCAGGTGCGGGTGGCCGGTGAGGAGATCACCTGGCAGGAACCCCAGAAGCGGGGCATCGGCATGGTGTTCCAGAGCTATGCCCTGTTCCCCAACATGATGGTGCGGGATAACGTCGCCTTCGGCCTCAAGATGAAGCCCCAGCCGGGGCGGGATCTGGCCGCCAGCGTGCAGGAGGCGCTGGCGCTGGTGGAGCTGACCGGCTTCGAGCGCCGCTATCCGGCCGAGCTCTCCGGTGGCCAGCGCCAGCGGGTCGCGCTGGCCCGGGCTTTGGTAGTGCAGCCGCGGATCCTGCTGCTGGACGAGCCGCTCTCGGCGCTGGATGCCCGCATCCGCCGCAGCCTGCGCCAGCAGATCCGCGAGATCCAGCAGCGCCTCGAGCTCACCACCATCTTCGTCACCCACGATCAGGAGGAGGCGCTAACCATGTCGGACCGGATCTTCCTGATGAACAAGGGATCCATCGTCCAGAGCGGCACGCCGGAGGAGATCTACACCCGCCCCGCCGACGCCTTCGTGGCTGGCTTTATCGGCAACTACAACCTGCTCGATGGCGAGCAGGCCAAGGCCCTGTTCGGCCAGCACTGTCGCGGCAAGCTGGCGCTGAGGCCGGAGTCCCTCTCCCTGCTGCCGGCCGGCGTCCGCAGCGACGAGCCACACCTGCCGGGGGTTATCAGCGGACAACAGCTGCTCGGCAACGTGATCCGCTATCAGGTGAGTTGTGCGGCGGGGATGCTGACGGTGGACTGCCTCAACCGCTCGGCCCGGGATCTGCTGCCGGTGGGCGGCGCCGTGACCCTGGCGGTGGCCCGGGATCAACTCTGTGAGGTAGCATGACGCCCCATTACATTTCCATTTTCACTGCGAGGAGCACCCATGGCACTGGCACTGTTTGATCTGGACGAGACCCTGATTGCGGGGGATTCCGCCAGCCTCTGGCTGGAGTACATGGTGACCGAGGAGCTGGCCCCGGCCGGCATGATCGCCGAGGAGCAGGCGATGATGTCCCTCTACCATCAGGGCAAGATGGACATGCACCAGTACATGGCCTTCACCCTGCAGCCGCTGGCAGGCAAGTCGCGCCAATGGCTCGACCCGCTCTGTGCCCGCTTTGCCGAGCAGGTGCTGCGCGAGCGCATCTACCCTGAGGGGGTGGAGCGCATCGAATGGCACCGCAAGCGGGGCGACGAGCTGGTGCTCATCTCCGCCTCCGGCGAGCATCTGGTGGCCCCCATGGCGCAGATGCTGGGGATGGATCACTGCGTGGCCATCCTGCTGGATGAAGAGGCCGGCATGCTGACCGGCCAGACCCGCGGCACCCTCAGTTTTCGCGAGGGCAAAGTGGCCCGCATCAACCAGCTGTTTGCCGCAAGCGCCGACCCCTGGCGGGAGAGCCACGGCTACAGCGACTCCCACAACGATCTGCCGCTGCTGCAGGCGGTGACCCACCCCCACGCGGTCAATCCCGCCCCGGGGCTGCGCCAGATCGCCACCGAACAGGCCTGGCCCACCCTCGACTGGCAGCTGGCCTCCTGAATGAAGAAGAGGCCCTCAGGCCTCTTCGTTGCTCAGCAGTGCATCGTCGGCAGGGGGCGTCTCCTCCTGCCCCTTCCCCTCCGACCGAACCAAACAGATACGGTTCTTGCCGTCGCGTTTGGCACGATACACCTCGGCATCGACCGCCGTCAGCAGCGCCTTGGCATCCATCCCAGTCCGGCTGGCTACCAGTCCGCCGCTCAAGGTGATCCTGAGCCCCGGCTCGCGCCAGTCCAGTGACTCCACCCCCTTGCGGAACTGCTCCAGCAGCATCTGGCAGAAGTGGATGTCCGGGTTGACCAGCAACACCACCAGCTCCTCGCCACCGTAGCGGCAGACCCAGCCGTGATCCCCCAGCAGGGACCGGCCGAGCTGGCTCACCCGCTTGAGCACCACATCCCCGGTCTGATGGCCGAAGGTGTCGTTGACCCGCTTGAAGTCGTCCAGATCCACCATGGCCAGGCAGAACGGCTGCTGCTCCTGCAGTAGTCGGTTGAGACGTTCGTCGAAGAAGCGGCGGTTGTAGAGACCGGTCAGCTTGTCCAGATTGGCCTGCTGGCGCGCCTCGTGATAATCCTTGCTCACCTCGGCCAGCTCGGCATAGACGTGTCTGAGCTCGCGCATCCCCCCCTGGGGTACCCCGTCTGGCTTCATCCGGCTGGCCCGGATCATGCTCGAGATCTCGTCTAGCATGCGGCGAAAATAGCGGGACCAGATCAGCGCCAGCATCAGGTAGAGCACACAGGCCAGCGCCACCATCAGCAGCACGTTGAGGGAGACCCTGTCCACCACCGCCATCACGCTGGCCGCCGGCTGCACGCTGATCAGCACCCAGTTGCGTTCGGGCAGCCAGATGTAGGCCACGAACTGACGGGAGTCCTTGTCCAGGAAGATGCCGTCCTCCTGCGTGAAGCGAGCGAGCCATTCTGGGTGGGCCATGGGCTTGAACAGCTGGGCCGCGTCAGGATGGGCCAGCACCTTGCCGGACTGGTTGACGATCATCTGGTAGCCCTCATCCAGATGACGATTCAGCTGGGCGGAGAAGGGGGCCAGGATGGCATCGACCGCAAGGACCCCGCGCACCTTGCCCTCCCTGTCGGTCAGGGCCCGCGCCAGGGCGATCACCAGGTTGCCGTTGGTGTAGTCGTAATAGGGCTCGGTCCAGACCATCTTGCCCACGTGCTGGCTGGCCAGCTGATACCAGGGACGCACCCTGGGATCGAAGTTGGCATCCGCCTGCCAATCGGGGTAGATCAGCATCTGGCGCTCGGCGGTGCCGACATAGATGTAGACCAGATCGGCCATGATCCCCTTGTAGAGCTGCCACTCCTTCAGATAGGTCTCGGTGTTGAGCAGGCGGGGGCCGCTGATGTCCTCAACCTTGACCCTGTCGTAGATGAGGGTGAACTGGCGCTCCATCTCGTGCAGATAGGGCTCGATGAAGACGTGACGAAGCTGGTGGTTGGTGGCGAGCAGGCGTTGCTGCAGCTCGCTTTGCAGACTCCGCTCCATGTGCAGGTAGTAGATGCCACCCAGCATCAGCACCGGAATGAACAGCAAAAGCAGGCCCATACGCATCCTGGTTACCAGGGACCAGGTTTTTTTGGCGACCGCTCGTTTAACCAATCCTGACTCCTGCTATTGCCAGACCACGCGTAGTGTCAGAATATCAGCAGCGCGAGATGGCGTCCAAAAGGAAGCTGTTTATCTGCTCAATTAGAGGTAATCGACACGGATGCTGAACCCGGACCTGTTGATGGCGCTGCACTACTGCGCCGTGATCACCCTGACCGGGGCGATCACCTCCGAATATTTCCTGTTCCGCCGCGGCATGTCCATCGAGCAGGTGCGCAAGCTGCTGCTGGCTGACGGCCTGGCGGCGCTGGCCCTGCTGCTCATCTTCATCACCGGGGTGCTACAGGTGCTCGCTCACCCCGACGAACCGGCCGTGCTGCTTGCCAATCCGGGCTACCGCACCAAGCTGCTGCTGTTCTTCGTGATGGCCATCAGCTTTGGCTACCCCAGCCGCCTCTTCTATCGCTGGCGCCGCTCCCTGCGTCAGGGACGCGCCCCCATGGTCTCCATTCAACAGCAGTTCTGGGTGATCTGGATCCTGCGCGGCAACCTCTTGCTGCTCGCCCTCATTCCCCTGCTGGCCAGAATCGCCAACGGCTAACTCCCCCGGCCTGCGGCAGTGCAGCGGGATAACCGCTCACGCCGCCAACCTCACCGACAGCGCAAGACAAATCCCCCCGCTCACGGTTATCTTGGAGACTGGAGCTTTGCGGCACGGCCCTGCCCGTCCGTCTTTCAGGGATGAATCTATGCGTTCGAACATGATGTTATTGATGGCCGCCGCCATCTGGGGGCTGGGCTTCGTCGCCCAGCGGCTCGGGATGGACCACATGGGGCCTTACACCTTCAACGGCCTGCGCTTTCTGCTGGGGGCCCTCTCCTTGCTGCCGCTCTTGTGGTGGCTCAAATCCCGCCAGCCGGGCGGGCAGGCCGGAGATCGCCGCCTGCTGCTGACCGGCGGCCTCATCGCCGGTACCGTGCTGTTCAGCGCCGCATCGCTACAACAGGTGGGGCTGCTCTACACCACGGCCGCCAAGGCAGGCTTCATCACCGGCCTCTACATCATACTGGTGCCCGTCATCGGCCTGGCCCTGCGCCACAAGACGGGCGCCAACACCTGGGTTGGCGCCCTCATCGCCATGGCGGGGCTCTACTACCTCAGCGTCACCGAGGATTTCACCATCGGCTACGGCGACCTGCTGCAGGTGGTGGGGGCCCTGTTCTGGGCCGTACACCTGCTGGTACTGGATCACTACTCGAGCCGAGTCGCCCCCATTCGTCTCGCCGGGGTGCAGTTCGTGGTGTGCGGCCTGCTCAGCCTGGCCACCGCCTTCCTCATCGAGACCCCCTCGGTGACCGGTGCCGTGGCCGGCTGGCAGGCGCTGCTCTATGCCGGCCTGGTGTCGGTGGGGGTGGGTTACACCTTGCAGGTGGTCGGCCAGCGTGGCGCCCACCCGGCCCATGCCGCCATCATCCTCAGCCTGGAGACGGTGTTCGCCGCCATCGGTGGCGTTTTGCTGCTGGGGGAAACCCTGGACGAGCGCGCCTTCGTCGGCTGCGCCCTGATGCTGGCGGGCATGTTGATCTCCCAGATCCGCCTGCGCTGGTGGTGGAAATCCCGGCGGGACAAGGTGCCCAGCCAGCCCTGATGAGGTAACGGTCAGCCTTCATCCCAAATAAAACGAGGCGCCACAGGCGCCTCGTTTTATTGCCGCACGTCTAGCGCACGCTGGAGCAGAAGCTCACGTCGTCGCGCAGGGGATCGTTGCTCACGCTGTGGTAGAGCTCGAAGCAGGGACCGCTGCCGAACTCCAGCCCGGCCGCCACTATGTCGCCCACATGCTCCTGCCAGCGCGGCCCGTACTGGCTGCGATCGGTGATGAGGTAGCGGGACTGGGCATAACGGCCGGCCGGAATGAGCTGGGTCTCCACCTCCCCCTCGCCCCGGGTCTGGGGCGGCACAGTGATGCCGATATCGGTGCGGCACTGGGCCGGCGGCGTCACCTCAGGGTTGTCGTGGTAGATGAAGATCCACTCCCCGCCCTCCAGCCCGCGGGCGGCGGCCCACTGGTGCAGGCGGCCGCAGACGGCGTCATAGCCTTCGCCATAGGGACCGGTGACCCGCACATAGGCCAGGGTACGGGCATCCATCTCGACGGTTTTCATGGTGTTGCTCCTTGCTGATGAGTGGCCTTCAGCATAAGGGGACAGACCATCCCATGCGTGTCCATCCTTGCTCTCCAGGTGTCCATTCTTGCCCTTGTCGCGGCGAAACTCCCCCGGGGTACAGCCATAGTAGCGACGAAACGCCTTGGCGAACGCCTGGGAGCTGCCGAGCCCCGCCCCCAGCGCGATGGCGGTGACGCTGGCGTCGGTGTAGCAGAGCTGCCAGGCGGCACGCTGCATGCGCAGGCGCCGGCACATCTCGCCCGGAGCTTCCCCCGCCACGGCGGTGAACACCCGGTGAAAATGGTAGAGGGAGAGACAGGCCCGCTCCGCCAGCGCCTCGATGGAGAGATCCGGATCCTGCTCCAGCGCCCGCAGCACCGGGATGAGCCGGCGGCGGTAGTCGATCATGGCCGGATCCTCGCCATGTAGAGTGCGTCCACATACTCACCCTGGCGAAAGGCGAAACCACGGGCCAGCCCCTCCTCGATGAAGCCGAACTTGCGATAGAGCGCCAGCGCCGCTGCATTGTCGGCATAGACGGTCAGCTCGATGCGGCGCAGGTTGAGCCAGTTGTCGGCCATCTCCAGCGCGGCCCCCAACAGGGCGGAGCCCACTCCCTTGCCCGCCCAGTCATCCCGCACCCCCATGCCGATACAGGCCACGTGTTTGCGCCTCGGGTTGGGCTCGATATGGAGTGAAATATTCCCCACCAGCAGACCGTCGACCTCAGCCACCAGCGCCACCACGCTGCCGCTCTCCAGTCGCTTCTGCCAGACCCCCTGGGTCGGATAGGGCAGTTGCAGGGTGCCCGCCTGGGCATTGGGCATGGCATAGAGATCCCGCAAGGCGGGGGCATCGGCCGGTTCGGCGTGACGAATGATGATCTGCATCTGAGGCTCCTTCTCGAAAACTTCATCATGCAGTATCAGAAGGGTCCGGTCATCCCCCTGCCACGGTTATTTGCGCGGACGATCCGGCAACTATCGTCATGGGTCAGCGCCGCGAGCCGAACCAGGTGAACGGCCCCGTCCGCTGGCTGCACCGGGCGGCGGACAAACAAAACGGGGGCCCAAGGGCCCCCGCATCATCACGGCGCATGATGAATAAAAAACGGAGCCAGAGGCTCCGTGTTTCACTGCAGTATCAATCTCGAACGGAACGCGCTTCGCGCTCTGCACGTTCCCGTACCAACAGGCGTTTGTACCACCAGCTGTTGCGACGACGTTGAGTGTTGGAAGAGCGACGAGCCATTTCTGAAGTCCCAGTCAAGAGAGGAAAAGAGCCGCATTATGCGATAGAGGTCACGTCCATGTCTTTAGCTGGATCAAGAAAAGCCTCACTGGCCCACGGTGATGGTGCCTCTCTGCGTCGCCTTGCCAGCCGCATCCGACGCCCTTTGTGGCTCGCGCCAGACCAGAGGCCCGTTGCTCTCCTGTTCGGTTTGCGCAGCGCACTCCAGCCAGTCATCACCCTGCCGGATCCGGGCCCCTGCCGAATACTTCTGATCCTGATACCAGCAGACCCGCTCCGGCAGCGATCCCAGCGGCAACACCAGCTCGCTGCCCACTTCCGTCCGCTTCGGTTCTGCCGCCACGCCGATACCGGTCGCACCGCCCAGCAGTGCCAGCAGCAGCCAGCCGCCTGCCCTCTTGCCTGAATTCATGATGTCACTCCTCGCTTGATGAAGAATGGAAGCGACCGGCAGCCGCACAAACTTGATTAATAAGCGGTGCCCTCTCTGGCATTCCCAAGCCAATATGGTAGCCTGCCAGCGCCTGCCCGCCCGTCTCAGAACCGGGCCAGGAAAACCCGTTGAATTTGTCGGCCCCAGACAAATATAACCTTATTAATCAAATCGTTATTTGGATATTATCCCAATGCGTATCATGCCGTTGCTCCAGGCGGCCTGCCTGAGCCTGATGTTGTCCGCCTGCGTTGCCCCCCTGCTGATGATGAGCCCCACCAGCCAGCTGATGTGGGCCCTGCTCAAACCCCTGGTCGGCTTCGACCCCAACCAGGCCAACCTGTTTGAACAGCCCCTGATCAAGGACCGGATGACCGCCATCCTCGGCCCCAATTACGACAGCACCATGCAGCTGCTCAAGACCGCCAACGAGCTGCAGCAGGAGGGGCCGCTGTTCTACGTGGTCTCCCGCTATGCCCCCATGCCCGAGGTGGCCAAGCAGGCAGGCATGGTCTGGAACTCGCAGACCAACCAGATGTCCGTGATGCTGCTCAAGGGCGACGGCACGCCCCAGGTCTTTGGCGAGAACCTGGCGGCCAGCGCTCCGAGCTGGCCCAGCGAGATGCAGAACTGGCAGGCGCAGGGCAATCCGGCAGCCAGTGCGCTCTCCGGTGCCACCAACAGCCTGAGCGGCACGGCCACCGGCAGCTCGCTCTTCGGCAGCGTGCTGGGTTCCCTGCAGCAGGGCGCCAGCAAGACCATGGCTGACACCACCCAGCAGGTCGTGAACGGCGCCGCTACCTCGGCCCAGCAACAAGCCGGCAAGGCAGCCAGCAGTGCCACTGCT
Organism: Aeromonas sp. s2; assembly: GCF_040907935.1. NCBI lineage: Bacteria > Pseudomonadati > Pseudomonadota > Gammaproteobacteria > Aeromonadales > Aeromonadaceae > Aeromonas > Aeromonas sp. s2. The sequence goes on from NZ_JBFOCR010000022.1 coordinate 61,608, forward strand.
ACCGTACAACAGCAGGCCACCAAGACAGTGACCGAGCCTGCCAAGCAGGCGGTCAGCAACGCAACGACCACCGTGCAGCAACAGGCTGTCAAGACAGTGACCGAGCCCGCCAAGCAGGCGGTCAGCAGCGCCACGGCCACCGTGCAGCAACAGGCCGCCAAGACCGTGACCGAACCCGCCAAGCAGGCAGTCAGCAGCGCCACGACCACCGTGCAACAGCAGGCAGCCAAGACGGTGACCGAACCCGCCAAGCAGGCAGTCAGCAGCGCCACGGCCACCGCGCAGCAGCAGGCCGCCAAGACGGTGGCAGAGCCTGCCAAGCAGGCGGTCAGCAACGCCACGGCCACCGTGCAGCAGCAGGCCGCCAAGACCGTGACCGAACCGGCCAAGCAGACGGTCAGCAGCGCGGATGCCACCACCGCCGGCAAGGCGGTCGCCGATGCGGCTGCCAAGGCCGAAGCCGCGCGCGCCGCCGCCGAAGCCGAGATGGAAGCCCTGCTCAAATAACCCCTCCTCAGGCCATCGCAAGATGGCCTGGTCGTTTTCCCCTCCCGCACTCCCCTCCCGCCCGCTCCCTGGCAGCGGAAATCATGAACTTCTCGGCATAACTCCCTAAACTGGATGAAGACGACTTTTCGCAAGGAGTGCTGCCATGTCGCGTCTGCTCGGTCTGTTTGTCTGCTGCTGTCTGGGGGCCGCCCTGCCCGCCTCGGCGTTCACCTATTACTCCGAGCAGAACATGCCGTTCAACGGCCAGGATGAGAAGGGCAACAGCACCGGCCTGGCGGTAGAGCTGTTGAGACTGATGTGGCAAGAGATGGGGGAGCCGGAGCAGCCCATCCACTTCATGCCCTGGGCCAAGGCCTGGTACCTGCTGACCCAGCAGCCGGATGCCGTGCTGTTCACCACGGCCCACACCCGGGCGCGGGATCCCCACTTCCTCTGGGTCTGCCCCATCAGCCACTCGCGGGTATCGCTGGTGGGCCGCAAGCGGGATGCCCCCAAGGTGACCGGCAAGGCCGATCTCACCAGGCTTCAGATCGGGGTGATGCAGGCGGACGTGGGAGAGCAGCTGCTGCTCAACCGGGGCATCAGCCCCGCCAACCTGATGTCGGTGGAACGCATGGATCAGGTGGTACGCCAGCTCATCATGGCCCGCACCGATCTGGTGGCCGGCAACGAGGTGATGCTGTTTCATCAGGCCAGGCAGCTGGGCTTTGCCCCCGAGACTTTCGTCACCGTCGCCACCCTGGCGGATCAGGACAACTGCTTCGCCTTCAACCCGGCGGCGGACAAACAGCAGGTCGCCCGCCTGCAGCAGGCGCTCGACAAGGTCAGACAGGGGGAAGCCTTCAAGCAGCTCATCGCCCGCTACCAGGATGTGGTGCAACCACCTCCGGCCGATCACCTGCCGCGAATAGAGTAAGTACCAGATGCAAGCAGGCCACCCGAAGGTGGCCTGTTTCATGGTGCGAGCCGCTCACTGGAAGTGATGGTCGTGCTCGGACTTCTTGGTCTGGGCGCCCTCGCTGTGCTCGATGGCGGTGCGGATGAGGTCCACCCCGGCCCGGATGATCAAGACCCCCATGTTGACCAGCTTGACGCAGACCCACATGAAGGTGATGAGCAGGATCAGCTTGAGCACGGTCTGGAACGCCTCCAGGAAGTTCTGCTCCAGCTGGCCGGTCAGGCCGCTGGCACTGGTCATCAGCCAGGTGTACACCTCGCGCACGAAGGGGATGCGGCTCGGCATCTCCAGCACGTCCAGCGCGGCAGGCAGGGCCTGGAAGATGACGATGCTGCCGAACAGGATCAGGATGACACCGATGGCGATGCCCAGAAAAAAACCAAACTGTTTCATGGAAGGTCCCAAGGTTTGCTGCATGGAAATAACATAGCTGCCAATACTAGGGACTGCCTTACCCCACGGCAATCCTTGCGCAGCCAGCCGCCCCCTCGCCAGGCCGCCCCAAGTAGGGAACCCTGACCGGAAACCATTGCCCAACTATCTGATTTCTGTGACGCTTGTGCTCATTCCCCCTCACTCGCCAGGCAGTCATGTCACGCTACTGTTTTTTGCTGCTCTGCCTCCTGCTGTCGTCACCGCCCCTCCTTGCCGCCCCGACGGCGGCCGTCTGCGTGGTCAAGCACCAGCAGCAGCTGTTGCTGGTGCAGGACAGGGTCTCCTCCCGCTACAGCCTGACCGGCGGTTACATAGATGCAGGGGAGACGCCGCAGCAGGCGGCGCTGCGGGAGCTGTACGAAGAGACCGGCCTGCGGGGCCGGGTCATCGCCGAGCTGGGGCCATGGCAGCGCGCCCTGTTGTTTGCCTGTGAGACTCTGGAGCCCATCCGCGCACAGACCGGCTCTGGCTTTGTCTCCCTGCTGCAGGCCCCCAATCTGGGCGGCGAGATCCTCAATGCCAGGCTGATCGCGCCGGCCCGGTTGCCGGATGATCAACGCCGTTTCCCGGCCCAGCTCAACTGGCTGGCCCCCCAACTGGCCGCCATGCCCGACAGCCCTGTGCTGTGGCTGCCCGATTTTCGTGGCGAAGGCAATGCACTGCACCGTATGGAAGTCCCGCTGATCCACCAGCTGCAGAGCTGGCTCGGTGCCCAGGTGCGCTGGCTCGAGGTCAGCAACCTGTTCGGTTCAGCCGCCTTTCAGCTTGCCCTGCTACCCTTGCTGCTGCCCTGGCTGGGCTGGCCCCGGGTGCGCCAGCTGCTGCTGGCCATGCTGACCCTCACCCTGCTGGTGCAGCTAGCCAAGGAGGGGATTGGCTGGCCCAGACCCTTCCATCTCGACCCACCCCTGGCACAGGGCAGCGCCCAGGGCTTCGGCATGCCGAGCGGCCACGCCGCCTCTGCGCTGCTGTTCTGGGGCGTATTGCTGAGAGCCTGCTGGCCCGCCAACCCCTGGCGCAGCCAGCTGCTCGCTCTCTTGCTAGCGACCCTGACCGGACTGGCCCGGGTCTGGCTCGGAGTGCACTTCCTGTCGGACGTGGCGGCCGGTTTGCTGCTTGGCGCCTTGCTGCTGGCCCTGTATCCCCGCCTCGCCGGCCTGGCAGCCAGTCGTTGGGGCTGGGCCGGGCTCACCCTCGCCTGCGCGCTGGCCGCCGGGTGGAGCCAATCTTCGGCGCTGGCGGGCCTGGCCACCTTCAGCCTGGGGCTGACCCTCGGCATGATGTTGCCGCTGCCGCGCACGGCGCCGGCCGGCTGGCGCCTCCCCTTGCTGGCCCTGCTCGGTGGCCTGCCGCTGGGGGCATTGTGGTGGGCGCTGCCGCTCTGGCTGACCAGCTCCTGGCTCATTCTGCTCGGCCAGTGGCTGCTTTATTGTTGCCTGGGGCTCTGGTTGAGCGCCGGTCTCTGGTGGATACTCTCTCTCGTGAATAATGACCCGCTACCCAAGGGCCCAGGCCCTGACAAGGGATTGCTATGAATATGAAAAAAGTGGATTTAGCCAAGATAACCCTGGGAGTGCTGTTTATCAGCCTCCTCATCGTCTCCTGCTTCATGGTGCTGCGCCCCTTCCTGCCCGCGCTGGTGTGGGCCACCATGATCACCATCGCCACCTGGCCGCTGATGTTGATGGTGCAGCGCCTGCTGTGGGGCAAGCGCGCCCTGGCGGCCCTCTTCATGACCCTGGTGCTGCTGCTGATGTTCGTCATCCCGCTCTTCATGGCGCTGGCCAACGTGGCGGAGAAGGCGCCCATGCTGATCGAGCTGGGCACCACCATCAGCCACTCCCCGCCCCCCGAGCTGCTCTGGCTGCAGCAGGTGCCGCTGGTGGGCGGCAAGCTTTACGACTTCTGGCAGCAGATCCTGGCGAGCGGTGGTCAGGTGCTGTTTGCCAAGCTGGCCCCCTACTTCGGCCAGACCGCCCGCTGGCTCGCCTCCCAAGCGGGCAACCTGGGGCTGCTGTTCGTCCACTTCCTGCTGACCGTCGGCATCTGCGGCCTGCTCTACCACTCCGGTGAAGTGGTGGCGACCGGCATTCGCCGCTTCGCCCACCGGCTGGCCGGCGAGCGCGGCGACAACGCCACCGTGCTCGCTTCACAGGCGATCCGCGCCGTGGCCATGGGGGTCGTGGTGACCGCCCTGGTGCAATCCTCGGTGGCCGGTATCGGTCTGCTGATTGCCGGCATCCCCTACACCATGATCCTGGTGGTGGTGATGTTCCTGCTGATCGTCGCCCAGATTGGCCCCTTCCCGGTGCTGCTGGCCTGTGTCGGCTACCTCTACTGGAGCGGCGACACCACCTGGGGCACCTTCCTGCTGGTCTGGTCGCTGCTGGCGGGCACCATGGACAACTTCCTGCGTCCCTTCCTGATCAAGCGCGGCGCCGACCTGCCGCTGATCCTCATACTGGTGGGGGTTATCGGCGGCTTGCTGGCGATGGGGATCATCGGCCTCTTTATCGGCCCGGTGGTGTTGGCGGTGGGCTACACCCTGCTGGATGCCTGGATCAAGGAGGGTGACCACCCTACCGGTGACAAAGTAGACGCCCCACCTCATGACAAGGCACTGTCATAAGGTCAAACGCCGCCAGAGAGGGCGGCGTTGTTGTTTTAAAGACAAGAGCCAAAGAGCAAGGCCTTGTGCCGGCACAGAACCAAAGTTCGAACGTTTTCCGCCAAATCCGAACCAAGGTTCGAGCCAACCCCTTTCTCCCCCTGTTCCCTCTCGCTGCCGCCCACCACAATGGCGCCACCATTCAGGAGGAACAACAGATGAACGAACTGAGAGCAACCCGCGCCCTGATCAGCGGCGGCGCAAGCGGCATTGGGCTGGCCATCGCCGAGGCGCTGGCTCGGGAAGGGGTGGAGCTGGTGCTGGCCTCCCGCCGCCACGCCCTGCTGGAGCAAGAGGCTGCCCGCATCTCGACGCAATATGGGGTAAGAGTCCTGCCTCTGGTGCTGGATGTCTGCGATGCTCCCCAGGTTCGAGCCCAGCATGCCCGGGCCAGCGCACTGCTCGGCCCCATCGATCTGCTGGTCAACAACAGCGGGGTCGGCAGCGATTATCTGGTGCAGGATCTGCCGGAATCGGAGTGGGACAGAGTGATGGACACCTGCGCCAAGGGCAGCTTCCTGCTGACCCAGGTTTGCCTGCCGGACATGCTGTCTCGACGCCACGGCACCATCATCAACATCGCCTCCCAGGCCGCCAAAAACGGCTATGCGAGGGCCAGCGTCTACTGCGCCGCCAAATTTGCCGTCTTGGGGTTTGCCAAGGCGCTGCGGGAAGAAGTCCAGCATCAGGGCATTCGGGTTCACACCCTCTGTCCCGGCCTGGTCCAGGTGCCACCACCGGCCTGTGCTGATGAGCGCAAACCCGGTTGGTTGCAGGTCGGGGATCTGGCCGAGGCCGTGCTCTACACCCTGCGTCAACCCGCCCATGTGCAGTTGGACGAGATCGGCATGACAGGGATCTGAGGACTGCTGAGAGGAAAACAGGGACGCCGAAGCGCCCCGTCAGCTCATGGCAAGGGAGTATCAGGCTGGCTGGTGCAGGGTGATGCAGTGAATGCCGCCGCCACCGGCGGCGACCTTGTCGCCAAATTCGGGGGCGAACCCGATCGGAGGGATGACGGGGTTGCCATCCCTCTGAGGCAGGTCACTGAATCGGGCCGGCAAGGGTGGTTAAATAGGCGTTCGTCTCTTTGCCGGATCTTGTCGTGACCATCCTGTCCGCCTCCATGCCGCCAGCCCGGGACTGGCCTGACTATCTGCAGGCCTCCTGGCTGCGCTGCGCTCACCAGACCAGCGCCACCCTCTGGCATCCGCCCCACAGCGCCAAGGGGCAGACCCTGCAAAGCCTGCGCCAGCGCAAGCGCGACCTGCTCACCACCGGCGAGATGGCCCTCGAAGATCTCTACGAATTCATGGAGGGGCGCCCCTGCGCCCTGCTGCTCACCGACGAGAGCGGCTGCCTGCTGGCCCAGACCGGTCACCCCGACACCCTGCGCGAGCTGGCGACGCTGGGGTTTGGCCCCGGAGCCTTCTTCAGCGAGGGGCGCATCGGCACCAATGCCATCAACCTGGCGGCGCTGGAGGGGATGCCGCTCTGCGTCAGCGGCCCCCAACACTTCAACCAGACCCTGCACCCCTGGCACTGCTGCGCCAGCCCGGTCTACAACAGCAACGGCCGTCAGGTCGCCATCATGGCGCTGACCTGCAAGGTGGAGGAGGCGAGCGCCGGCGATCTGGCGCTCACCGTCAGCGCGGGACGCGAGCTGGCCCACCTGCTGCAGATGGAGACCCTGATGCAGGAGTCCCAGCACCACCTGAGCGAGCTCTACGCCCTGCTGGACGGCATGGATGACGGCGTACTGGCCTGGGATCCGCAGGGCCGGCTGCGCTACCTCAACGCGCTGGCGGCCAATCGGCTGCGGCTCGATCCGGCGCTCTGCCTCGGCCAGCCGCTGGAGCAGCACCTGCTGTTGCCCCAGCGGTTACAGCTCGCCATCAAGGGGCAGACTCCACTCAGCCATGTGGAGGTGACGCTGGAAAAGCTCGGCGCTCAGGAGGGGGAGTTCATCAATGCGCTGGTGAGCCTCAAGCCGCTACCCGGGCCGGACGGGGTCAGTTTTATCGCCCTGCTGCACCCGGTCGATCGGCTGCGGGCCATCAGTCAGCTGCGCCAGACGGTACCCGAGCTGTCGGCGCTGGTGGGGGAGTCGAGCGCCATGCGCAAGCTGCTGCGTTACGCCCGGCAGGCAGCCCAAAGCCAGGGCCCCATCCTGCTGCGCGGCGAGGAGGAGGTGGGCAAGGCCCAACTGGCGGAGGCCATCCACTTCGGCAGCGAACGGGCCGCCGGGCCGCTCATCACCCTCAACTGTCAGGCGCTGCCGAGCGAGCGAATGGCGCTGGAGCTGATGGGCTCCGATGAGGCCGGACAGGAGCGGGCCGGCAAGTTCGAACTGGCCCACGGCGGCACCCTGGTGCTGGAGCAGGTGGAGTGCCTCTCTGCCCCCATGCAGGCGGCGCTGCTGCAACTGCTCAAGACCGGTCGCCTCCAGCGCTTCGACTCGGCCCGTATCCTGCCGCTCAAGGTGCGGATCATCGCCACCAGCAGCGCCCCGCTGGAGCAGAAGGTGCAGGAGGGGCACTTCGGCCGCCAGCTGCTCTATGCCCTGCAGGCGTGCGAGCTGTGGCTGCCAGGCCTGCGCGAGCGCAGCGCCGATCTACCCGGCCTCATCAGCCAGCAGCTGGCTGCGCAGGGGCGCGAGCTGGGGCGCCAGTTCAGCCCGGCAGCTCTCGACTGCCTGCTCGCCTACCCCTGGCCCGGCAATCTGGGGGAGCTGCGCAGCGCCATCGAGCATGCCCTGCTTCACGCCAGTCAGGGGCCAATCCCGCCGGAGGCGCTGCCAGCCGCCATTCGGCACGGCTATCAGCAGGTGGCGGACGAGGTGGTGGGGCAGCCGCTGCTCACCCTGGCCGAGCTGGAACGCCAGGCCATTTTGCGCTGTGCCCACGCCTGCAAGGGGCAGGTGAGCCAGATGGCCCTGCATCTTGGCATCAGCCGCACCACCCTCTGGCGGCGGCTCAAACTGCTCGAGATCGATCCCGCCGACTACCACGGCTGACGCCGGCCTGAACCATTGCATACCGGTTCGCAGAAAATGAAAAAGGCCCCGCAGATGCGGGGCCTTTTCTATGGCAAGCTGGCTGGTCGTTACAGCCCCAGCTGGTGAGCGGTAACGATGGCCGCCAGTACGTCCTCGGCGGTGACCTTGAACGGCATGTTGTGGATGGTCTCCCCCTCCGCAGTGGAGGCCTTGGCCACGTCCATCAGGCGCGCCATGTCCAGCTCCTTGACCCCCATCATATGCAGGTTGGTGGGCAGGCCAATCGAGCGGCAGAAACCCAACACGGTTTCGATCTCCGCCATCGGGGCGTTCTCCAGCACCAGCTGCACCAGGGTACCGAACGCCACCTTCTCACCATGGTAGAGGTGGTGACACTCGGCCAGCTGGGTCAGGCCGTTGTGAACCGCGTGGGCGGCGGCCAGACCGCTGCTCTCGAAGCCGATACCACTCAGATAGGTGTTGGCCTCGATGATGTTCTCCACCGCCTTGGTGCAGAGCCCCTGCTCCACCGCCAGCTTGGCCTTGTAGCCATCGGCCAGCAAGGTCTGGTAGCAGAGCTCGGCGATGGCCTGCGCCGCCAGGGTGGAGGCACCACCGGCCATGGTCTGGCAACCGGACACCTTGTTGGCACGCGCCTCGAAGTAGGTGGAGAGCGCATCCCCCATGCCGGAGACCAAGAGCCGCACCGGGGCACGGGCGACCACGCCGGTGTCCATGATGACCATGTTGGGGTTGGTCGGGATCATCAGGTATTCGCTGAACTGCCCTTCGGGGGTGTAGATGACCGCCAGCGCGCTGGTGGGGGCATCGGTGGAGGCGATGGTGGGCACTATGACCACCGGCACCTGCTGGTAGAAGGCGACCGACTTGGCGGTATCCAGCGTCTTGCCACCGCCGATGCCGATGATGACGTCAAACGGGGTCTGCTTGCAGCGAGCCAGCAGGCGGTCTATTTCGGGGCGGGAGCACTCGCCGTTGAAGCAGTCAAATTCGGGCTGGATGCCTGCCCCGTGGAAGCTGGTGGCCACGGTATCGCCAACCAGCTTGGTGACGAAGGCGTCGGCCAGGATCAGCGGCTTGGCGCCGAGCGTCTTGACATAATTGCCGATGTTGGCGAGGGCCCCGTTGCCTTGCACGTATTTGCTGGGGCTGATGATGATGCGGTCCATATTTTATCCCTCTCTCTAGTTCATAAGACATCTTTTGAAACTAACAGGGGCGAAGGGGCGGCAGTGCCGGGGACTCCTTCGTCTTTCACTTGCATGACAATGGCGCTGCGCAGGCTCAGCGAGCGAGTGCAGCGCCTTGAAACAGTGGCGTCAGTCGCCGAAGCGCTCCGCAGCCAGCTGCTGGAAGCAGGCCAAGGCGGCCTCGGCATCCTCCCCGCGTGCCAGCAGGATGAGTCGGTCACCCTGACGCACGTTGAGCATGGTGAGCCGGGTCAGGCTGCGGGGGTTGGCCTCTTTCTCCTCCTTTTGCAGCCTGAGTTCTGCGGCAAAAGGCTTGAGTGCCGCCACCAGGCGGGCGGCAGGGCGCACGTGCAGGCCGTGGGGGTTATCCACCACCACCTCGCAGCGCAGCCAGCCGTCGTCGGGCGCAGGAGCGGCCTCGACATCCTGCGGCTCCGCCTTGCCCGGCAGCATCGCCTGTTTCGGGCCCAGCGCGCCGAGCGCCTCGGCGGCCACCTCGTCCAGCGTCAGACCGGATCCGGCCGCCACCACGGCAGCCAGGGTGCCCTCGACCAGCGGGGCCGGGCAGAGCCGCACCCGGGCACTCAGCTGCGGGGGCAACAGCTCGAGGGCGGTTTCGGCGCTCAAGAGGGCGCTGCCCAGATCCATCAGCACCAGCACGCCGCTGCCGTCGTCCGCTTCTTCAATCGCACTCATCACCGCGATGGCGTCGGTGCCGATGGGGTGGTCGGGGTCATCGACCCCGGCCGCCAGCAACAGTTTCGCCGGGCTGCCCAGCTGGTCGGCCAGCGCTTTCAAGCCGGCCGCCAGCTGGGCGCTGTGAGACACCACTACGATTCCGATCATGTCACAACCTCGCTCTGTCACGCAGGGCGGTCAGCAGCAGCAGGGTCGAGGTGGCCCCGGCATCCTGATGGCCGATGCTGCGCTCGCCAAGATAGCTGGCGCGCCCCTTGCGGGCCTGCATCTGGATGGTGGCCTCGGTGCCAGCCGTAGCGGCCGCCACCGCCTTGTCCAGCGCCTCAGGCAGCGACAAGCCTTGTTGCTCCGCCTGCTGCAGGGCCGCCAGGGCCGGCCACCAGGCGTCGCACATGGTCTTGTCACCCGGCTCGGCGCGACCGCGCGAGACGATCCCCTCCACCCCGTCGCTCAGCATCTTGCCGAGCTGGCCGAGGGTCAGGCTCTGGCAGGCATCGCTGCTGGCCGCTGCCCGGATGAAGAAGGTGCCGTAGAGCGGGCCGCTGGCGCCGCCGACCGAGGAGAGCAGGGTCATGCCAGTGGTTTTCAGCACCTGGCCGATGTCTTTGTCCGCCACTGCCGGCAGCTTCTCGGCCACCTTGGCGAAGCCGCGCTGCATGTTGAGGCCGTGATCACCGTCGCCGATGTCGGTATCCAGCGCCGTGAGGTAGTCACGCTGCTCGGTGAAGATGTGCTCGCAGTCGAGCAGCCAGTTGACGATCTGATGCTTGCTTAACATGAATATTCCTCAGCAGCCGCGGCGCAGGGCGGGGGTGTGAACGGGGGCATCCCACAGGGTCATCAGCTCGTCATCCACCTTGAGCAGGGTGATGGAGATGCCGGTCATGTCGAGGGAGGTGCAGTAGGGGCCGATCAGGTTGCGCACCAGATGGATGCCCGCCTCTTCACACAGGGTTGCAAGACGGCCATAGACGCCGTAGAGCTCGGAGATCGGGGTGCCACCCAGACTGTTGACCAGTGCGATGACCCGGTCGCCCTTGTTGAACGGCTCGATAAAGGTGTGCTCCTCCTGCCAGCTGCCGGAGGCTCTGTCCCAGTGGCGCAGGGTGCGGCCATAGGGGGTGTTGTCGACCAGCTCCTTGAACATGTCGTCCGCCAGGGCATTGAGGTCGGTGAAGGGGCGGCGCTCGATACCGGGCTCGCCGTGGATGCCGACGCCGAACTCCACCTCGTTGTCCGCCAGGGTGAAAGAGGGCTTGCCGGCAGCGGGAACTGTGCAGGCATGCATGGCCACCCCTATGGTGCGGCTCTGGTTGTTGACGCGGCGGGCCAGCGCTTCGCAGCGCGCCAGATCATAGCCCGCCTCGGCGGCGGCACCGACCAGCTTCTCGCACAGCACGGTCGTGGCAACGCCACGGCGACCGGCGGTATAGAGGCTGTCTTTCACCGCCACATCGTCATCGATGAGGGCGAAGCCCACCTTGACCCCGTCACCGTGCAGCAGCTCGACCGCAGTCTCGAAGTTGAGCACGTCGCCGGTGTAGTTCTTCACCAGAAACAGCACGCCGGCGCCGCCGTCGACCGCCTGGCCGCACTCGTACATCTGATCCGGGGTCGGCGAGGTAAAGATCTCGCCGGGGCAGGCACCATCCAGCATCCCCTTGCCCACCAAGCCACCGTGCATCGGCTCGTGGCCGCTGCCACCGCCGGAAACCAGCGCCACCTTGCCCATCACGGGAGCATCGGCACGGGTGATGAAGTGGGGCTCGATACGCACCTTGAGCTCGGGGTGGGCGGCTGCCATCCCCATCAGCTGTTCACGGACCACGGCATCGACGGCATTGATCAGTTTCTTCATGGCTCACTCCTTGGCTTGCCACCGCTCGGGTGGGCAAATGGTTGATGGAGCCAGTCTAACGGCAGAAAAGAGGATAAAAATGACGGGCTGTTTGGTTCGGATTTGAAACAGCAGAAGAGGGGTTGGCGTTTCAATCTGAAACAGTGCAGAGCAAATAAGAGGAAAACTGTTAGCCGCCTCACAGCCAACAAAAAGGGCCCCGCGGGGACCCTTCGCTACAACCGCAATAAGCTGACGGGTTAGATGGCCCAGCCACCGGCATAGAAAACAACCAGCGCCACGGCGATGATGACGGTACCGATGTTGAGCTTCTTCCACTCGGCGGCAAACAGGCGACCGATCACCAGGGCCACGAAGCCCAGCATGATGCCGGTGACTATGTTGCAAGTGAGCACGATAAAGACGGCGCACAGCATGCCGGAGAGCGCATCGACCGAGTCGTTGAAGTCCAGCTTGGTGACATTGCCCAACATCAGCAGGCCGACGTACATCAGCGCCGGTGCGGTGGCGTAAGCCGGTACCAGATAGCTCAGCGGCGAGAGGAAGATCATCAGCAGGAACAGCACACCGACCAGGGTGGCGGTCAGACCGGTCTTGCCACCGGCGGCAGTGCCTGCAGCGGATTCAATGTAGACGGCAGCCGGTGCACCACCGACGGCGCCTGCCACCATGCTGCTGACAGAGTCGGCAGTCAATGCCTTGCCGCCACTGATGATGTGGCCACGCTCGTTGATGAGGCCCGCCTGACCAGCCACGGCACGGATGGTACCGGTGGCATCAAACACCGCGGTCATCACCAGCGCCAACACAGTGGGGATCACCACCGGATTGAGGGCACCCAACAGATCCATGCTGCCTACCAGAGAGCCCTTCTCGCCAGTCAGGCTCGGCATGGCGAAGAAGCCCTGCCAGGTCACTTTCGGGTCGAAGATGAGGCCGAGGATGGAGATGGCGATGATCACCATCAGGATGCCGCCCGGCACCTTGCGACGTTCCAGACCAAAGATGGCGGCCAGACCCAGCACCGTCATGATGACCGGGAAGGCGGTGACTTCACCCAGTTGTACCGGCAGACCGGCTCCTTCGTTCTTGATCACCATACCGACGCCGTTGGTGGCGATCAGCAGCAGGAACAGGCCGATACCGATGCCGGTGCCATGGGCGATGCCGGAGGGGAGGTTGTCCAGGATCCACTGGCGCACACCGGTGACACTGATCAGGGTGAACAGCACACCCATCAGGAAGATGGCGCCCAGCGCCACCGGAATGCTCAGCCCCTGCCCCAGCACCAGGCTGAAGGCGGTAAAGGCGGTGAGGGAGATGGCGCACCCGATGGCCATCGGCAGCTTGGCCCACAGCCCCATCAGCAGGGAGCCGAAAGCGGCGATCAAACAGGTCGCCACAAACACCGGCCCCTGCTCAAAGCCGGCAGCACCCAGCATGTTCGGCACCACTATGATGCTGTAGACCATGGCCAGGAAGGTGGTCAGCCCTGCGACCAGCTCCTGACGCACGCTGCTGCCGCGCGCAGAAATGGAAAAATAAGAGTCCAGAAAGCCGCCATTCCCTGATTGGGCGGCCATATCTTGCTTTGCCATAACTAATCCTGAAAGTGTGAAGGAAATCGTTTGCGTGAATGGCGCGCAAAATAGCAAGAATTTATCCGGATTGCAGCGATTTCCCTGATTTTTTCATCAAAATCACAGGGAACGTTCTCGTTCGGGCACAGATATGACGGGTTCAGGCAGCCCCTCTTCCCCTGCGAGCGTAAACGACCCACCTATACTGCAGGTAACCCTTCACGCCGCCAGACGGGAGATACCCATGCACACCCGCAATCTGCTGAACGATATCCCCTCGCCACTCCCCACCGAACTCTTTCAGGATCTGGTCAGCACCAATCACCTGAGGATCGAGCGCATTCTCTCCCACGGCCATCAGACGGCCCCCGGTGAATGGTACGATCAGGACGAACATGAGTGGATCCTGGTGGTGCAGGGTGAAGCCAGCCTGCTGTTCATCGATCCGCAAACCCAACAACAACAGCTGGTCCAGCTGGGGCCGGGCGATCACATCAATATCCCTGCCCGCCAGAAGCACAGGGTCGAGTGGACCCATCCCGACATGACCACTGTCTGGCTCTGCGTGTTTTACTGAGTCGCTTGAGGAAAAAGAGGCATTTCGGGGGAAATGAGGACGGTGTCGGAAACGAAAAAAAGCCCAGTCTTTCGACTGGGCTTCTTAAGTAGTGGCGGAGCGGACGGGACTCGAACCCGCGACCCCCGGCGTGACAGGCCGGTATTCTAACCGACTGAACTACCGCTCCGCATTCGGTTAGCTTTCGCTAAATCTTTTGCCGCTTCTTTATGAGGTGTCATCCTCGCAGCCGGTCATGTCTTTCACATCACCGTTTAATTAGGTGCCTGGCAGTGTCCTACTCTCGCATGGCGAATGCCACACTACCATCGGCGCTACAGCGTTTCACTTCTGAGTTCGGCATGGGGTCAGGTGGT
>NZ_JBFOCR010000023.1:0-118637 GCF_040907935.1 Aeromonas sp. s2
CACAACCCGGCGCACGGCAATGAACCGCTAAGGGGCAGGGTCGGCCCCTTATTCCACCTCGTTGTCAGAACGGCCCTGACTGTCGATGGCGCGGATGTTGCTGAGGGTGGTGTCGGCGATGGCGTGCAGCGCCTCGCGGGTCAGGAAGGCCTGGTGGCCGGTGAACAGCACGTTGTGGCAGGCCGACAGGCGGCGGAACACGTCATCGGTGATCACCTCGTTGGACTTGTCGGCGAAGAAGAGATCTTCTTCTTCCTCGTAGACGTCCAGCCCCAGCGCGCCGATACGGGCGGTCTTGAGCGCCTCTATGGCGGCGTTGGAGTCGAGCAGGCCACCCCGGCTGGTGTTGATGATCATCACCCCGTCCTTCATCTTGGCAAACGCCTCCTTGTTCAGCAGGTGGTAGTTCTCCTTGAAAAGCGGGCAGTGCAGGCTGATGACATCGGACTGGCGGAACAGGGTATCGAGATCCACGTACTCGGCACCGAGATCGATGGCCGCCTGGTTCGGATAGGGATCGCTCACCAGCAGGCGCATGCCGAAGCCCTTGAGGATGCGCAGGGTGGCAATGCCGATCTTGCCGGTGCCTATGATGCCGGCGGTGCGGCCGTGCATGTTGAAGCCGACCAGCCCCTCCAGCGAGAAGTTGGCGTCACGGGTGCGCTGATAGGCTTTGTGGATGCGACGGTTGAGGGTCATCATCAGGCCCACCGCGTGCTCGGCGACCGCTTCCGGGGAGTAGGCGGGCACTCGCACCACCTTCAGCCCCAGCTCCTTGGCGGCGGCCAGATCCACGTTGTTGTAGCCGGCGCAGCGCAGGGCGATCACCTTGGTGCCGTTGGCGGCCAGCTCGGTCAGCACCTCGCGGTCGGCATCGTCGTTGACGAACAGGCACACCACGGGGAAGCCGTGGGCCAGCCGGGCAGTCTTGGCCTCCAGCCGCACGTCGAAGAACTCAAGTTCATAACCGTACTGGCTGTTGGCCTGATTGAAGTGCTCTTTGTCGTAGCTCTTGGTACTGAAAACGGCGACTCTCATGGTGCGCTCTCCGCAGATTATGATGTAGTTAAATTACAACAAATATGGGTCGTCATCACGGGATAAATGGTGGAGGTTCAGCCCCACGGCATGATGGGCACGGCGCTGACCGCACTCTTGTAAGAACCATCCACCAGCTTGGTGCTGTAAGTCAGATAGACCAGCGCGTTGCGCTTTTGATCGTAAAAGCGCACCACTTTCTGCTCCTTGAACACCAGCGAGGTGCTGACGTCGAATACCTCTTCCCCTGCCTTCAGCTTGGCAGGCAGGGTGATGGGACCAATCTGGTGGCACGAGAGGGAGGCATGGGAGGGGTCTTCCGCCAGCCCGAGTCCGCCCTTGACGCCGCCGGTCTTGGGGCGCGCCAGATAGCAGGCGACGCCGTCGATGCGCGGGTCGTCGAACGCCTCCACCAGGATCTTGTGGTTGGGGCCAAACAGCTTGAAGGCGGTGCTCACCTCGCCGACGGGGTCGGCCTTGTCGGCCAGTGCCGGGCCGGCAATCAATGCGCCCAGCAGCAGCGGCAGGGCGCGAGCAAGGGTGTAACGGTATCTCATGGTCTCTCCTGTTGGCTTCCCTCAGTAGGGAATGCCCAAACGACGATAGAGGCTGGCCAGCACCCAGGCGGGGCCGATCAGCAGAAATTGCAGGTCGGCAAGGAAGGAGGGGCGCTTGCCCTCGATCTTGTGACCGACGAACTGGGCTATCCAGAGCAGCACGAACCCGGCCAGTGCCGGCCACAGCAGCGGGCCCTGCCAGCTGTGGCAAGCGACCAAGCCCAGCGCGGTCAGCACCACCATCCCCACGAACAGCGCAAACGACAGCCGCAGGTAGAAGGCCAGCACCGGAATGGCAGCCAGCGCAGCCCAGTTGAGCGACGGTGGCAGCGGCCCGGCCGGCAGGCACCAGAGCAGGGCCAGGGCGCAGAGATAGATACCCGGTACCGCCAGCTTGTGGATGGTCACATTGACCGGGTGTTGGTGGCTCTGGCCGTACAGCTCAAACCACTCCTCGATTCCCTTCATGGCACCTCCCTGGCGCGCTGTGGGTGCCACCCCGGTTGAGGTGGCCGATTCGTCATCCCTGCGGGGGATACTCCCAATATTGGGCCGGAATGCTCTTGAGCAAGGGGGTCATGTCGGGATTGGGCAGGGCGATGGTGACCCGCTGGTCGAGCTTGGCACTGGCCAGCGCCTCGCGGATCTTGGGGTTCTCCCGGAAGAACTTCATGAAGCTGCCGTCGGCATAGGCCCGCTCAAGCCCGGTCTGAATCGCTTTGGCCAGTTTCGGCGCCTCGGGACTGACGAAGAAGAACTCGGCGAAGGGGTAGCGGATCAGCAGATGCTGATCGATGACCAGGTTGGGGTATTGCGCCACCAGCTCGCTGCGCTCGGCGAAGATCTCCACCAGGTTGCGCGGGAAGAAGTCCAGCTTGTCGCCGTCGTTGATCAGCCGAAACAGGTTGCTGTAGCGCCCCGAATAGGTGGGGATGCCCGCGTTCTCCAGGATCTTGTTGTCGGCCCAGCCCACCCCTTGCGCCGCCTTCAGCTTCTTGAGATCGGCCAGCGAGTTGATCTGGTTGAACTTCTCCTGGGCATCGGCGTGGATGAAGGAGAGCCGCAACCCTTCCAGACCGCGAAACAACGGGATCGGCACGGCGATGAGGGAGGATTCGAGGGCACTGGAGGTTCCCATCCAGAACACATTGATGGTTTTGCCCTTGCTCAGCTGTTGCTGCAGGCTGTACTGGTTGAGGTTGAGTTCGACCTGCTGGATGCGGAACGGCTGGTCGGCATGGTTGAGGGCCAGTTCCAGCAGCTTGAGCTGATACTCTTTGTCGATGTCGTTGATCGGTCGGCTGGGCACCTTGACCGTGAGGGTCTGTGCTTGTGCCAGCAACGGCAGACACAAGCACAGTTTGAGGAACCATTTCACTCTCTGCTCTCCTGTAGATTCCGGGGCTTGCCCGGAGTCTAACAGAACTTGTCACTCTGTTGCTGCGCCGCCGTGGCGCGGAGAGCGGCGAGGCAGGGAACCCCGCCTGCATCGAGGCAGACAGGGCCTGCTCGTCATCCCGCCGGCGAGCGCCAGTGACGGAGCAGCGAGGCGTCAGGCGACGCGACGATACACGTGGGTATCGTTGAACTCCTTGGTGCTCTGGCATTCGACGCAGAAGCGGGACTCGGGACGCGCCTGCAGCCGCTTGAGGGAGATCTCGTCACCGCAGGATTCGCAGTAACCGAAATCCCCTTCGCTGATGCGCTTGAGCGCACCACGCAGCTTGCGCAGATGCAGCTTGTCATGCTCGATGCGGTTCAGCTCCAGACGGCGGGCTTCCTCGATGCTGGCACGGTCAATTTCATCAGCCATCTCGTTGGTATCGGTGGCGATGGCCTGGCTGGCCTGGGAGTTGAGGCGATCTTCGAGTTCGAGGATCTGGCGCTCGATCTGTCCCTTGTAAAAGGCCAGTTGGTCTTCAGTCATGAAATCACACATACGATTTACTACCAGTCAGTTTACTAACCCAATTATCCCTGTTTATGGGGGCTGTCTGCCTGCAGACCAAGCCCTGTGTCCTGTATTTGCACCAAATCCATGCAGGAGAGTGCAAATCAGGGCGGGCCTTGTACCAAAAAAATGCAGGCATGCAAAGCAAAGAGGACAAGGATTGTGCGCCCTTGCAAAAAAATGGCCCGATTCCGACAGGGTCTGACTGAGAACATACGGGGGTAACACGCCTCGTTGGCACCGGCTTTGCAGTGGGTCGTTACCATGACAGGGTGTTTAGTATTTGTCCCCGCCATGGTCATTATATGCGCCGTTATTTATAGTTTTTTAAACACCACCGCTTGACATTGCCCCTGATGGCGGGCTTTTATGGTGGTGTTGATTACAATTTGATAACAAGGGTGTTCCATATATTAGACACCCTTGCCAATGGCAACCGTAGAGTCGGGGTTTAACATGGACAGTATCAAGGGCTGGATGGAGAGCAATCGCATCACGGAAGTGGAGTGCCTGTTTCCGGATTTCACCGGCAATGCCCGAGGCAAGATCATTCCAGCCAACAAGTTTCTGCGCGAAGGGGGCATGCGCCTGCCCGAGGTCATCTTCACCCAGACGGTGACCGGCGAGTATCCGGATGACGACAGCATGATCGACCCGCTGGAGCGGGACATGCAGCTCTATCCCGATCCCAACACCATTCGTTTCGTACCCTGGGCACTGGAGCCCACCGCCCAGGTGATCCACGACTGTTTCGACATCAATGGCAAGCTGATCGACATAGCGCCGCGCTCCGTGCTGCGTCGGGTCCTGTCATTTTACGAGAAGCAGGGCTGGAAGCCGGTGGTGGCCCCCGAGCTGGAGTTCTACCTGGTCAAGCGCAACGAAGATCCCGACTATCCGCTGGTGCCACCCACCGGCCGCAACGGTCGCCCGGAGACGGCCCGCCAGTCGTTCAGCATCGACGCGGTGAACGAATTCGACCCCATCTTCGAGGACATGTACGACTACTGCGAGGCGCAGGAGCTGGAGGTGGACACCCTGATCCACGAATCCGGTGCCGCCCAGATGGAGATCAACTTCCTGCACGGGGATGCCATCGATCTGGCCGACCAGGTGTTCCTGTTCAAGCGCACCATGCGCGAGGCGGCCCACCGTCACGGGATTTACGCCACCTTCATGGCCAAGCCGATGAGCGACGAGCCCGGTTCCGCCATGCACATTCACCAGAGCCTGGAAGATGAGAACGGTCGTAACCTGTTCGGGGCCGAGAACGGCGGCAACTCCGAGCTGTTCATGCACTTCATCGCCGGCCTGCAGAAATACACCCCGGCGGTGACCGCGCTGCTGGCCCCCAACGTCAACTCCTACCGCCGTCTCACCTTCGGCGAGAGCGCGCCGCGCAACGTGCAGTGGGGGGTGGAGAACCGCACCTGCGGGCTGCGGGTGCCCTTCTCCGAGGCCAGCGCCCGCCGGGTGGAGAACCGCTTCGCCGGCGCCGATGCCAACCCCTATCTGGCGCTGGCCGCCACCCTGGCCTGCGGCTACCTCGGCATGATGGAGAAGCTGGAGCCGCTGCCGGAGATGAAGTCGAGCGCCTATGAGCTGCCCTACAGCTTGCCCCGCTCGCTGGAGGAGGCACTGAGCCACCTGGAGCAGTGCGACCCCATCAAGGAGATGCTGGGCGAGCGCTTTACCCGCGCCTTCGTGGCGGTGAAGCGCAAGGAGTATGAAACCTATTTCGGGGTGATCAGCCGCTGGGAACGGGAGTTCCTGCTGCTGAACGTGTGACCCGGGTGCGCGCCTGACGCGCATCGGCCTGCCGGGAGCGCCCGAGGGCGTTCCCGCTCATATCGACAATGCCGGGGCCAAGGTCAGGCTCTCCCATACGTGAGTGGGGGAGCCCCCCTCCCTCATCCGTTGACGAACAAACATCGCTTACATCGAAGGAACCGAGGAGCAAGCAATGCAGCACACCACCCGTGAGTGGCAGCAACTGGAAGCCAGCCATCATCTGCATCCGTTTACAGATTTTCAGGCGCTGAACAAGAAAGGCAGCCGCATCATCACCCGTGCCGAGGGGGTCTATCTGGAAGACTCCGAAGGCAAGCGCATTCTGGACGGCATGGCGGGTCTGTGGTGCGTCAACCTGGGTTACGGTCGCCAGGAGCTGGTGGACGCCGCCACCCACCAGATGCAACAACTGCCCTACTACAACCTCTTCTTCCAGACCAGCCACCCGCCTGCCGCCGAGCTGGCGACCCTGCTGGCCGAGGTGACGCCCTCCCACCTCAACCACGTCTTCTTCACCGGCTCGGGTTCCGAGTGCAACGATACCGTGCTGCGCATGGTGCGCCACTACTGGGCCAGCAAGGGGCAGCCGGAGAAGCAGGTGATCATCAGCCGCCACAACGCCTACCACGGCTCCACCGTGGCAGGGGCCAGCCTGGGTGGCATGAAGGGGATGCACGCTCAGGGCGGGTTGCCGATCCCCGGCATAGTGCACATCGATCAGCCCTATCACTTCGGCGAGGGGCAGGGGATGAGCGCCCACGAATTCGGGCTGGCCCGTGCCCGTCAGCTGGAGGAGAAGATTCTGGAGCTGGGGGTGGACCAGGTGGCCGCCTTCATTGGCGAGCCGATCCAGGGCGCCGGCGGCGTCATCATCCCGCCCGACAGCTACTGGCCCGAGATCCAGCGCATCTGCGACAAGTACGGCATCCTGCTCATCGCCGACGAGGTGATCTGCGGCTTTGGCCGCACCGGTCACTGGTTCGCCAGCGAGGGTTTTGGCATCAAGCCGGACCTCATGTGCCTGGCCAAGGGGATCACCTCCGGCTACCTGCCGATGGGGGCCGTGATGGTGGGGGACAGGGTCGCCAAGGTGCTGGTGGAAGAGGGGGGCGAATTCAACCACGGCTTCACCTACTCCGGTCATCCGGTGGCCTGCGCCGTGGCCATTGCCAACATTACGCTTATGCAAAACGAAAGCATAGTTAAGCGAGTTCATGATAGTATCGGCCCCTATTTGCAGCGTCGCTGGGCGGAGCTGGCGGACCATCCGCTGGTGGGCGAAACCCGTGGCAAAGGCCTGGTGGCCGCGCTGGAAATAGTGCAGGACAAGCAGACCAACAGCCGCTTCCCGGCTGAGCTGCAGGCCGGTATGACCTGTCGGGAGTTCTGCTTTAACAATGGCTTGGTGATGAGGGCGGTCGGCGATACCATGATCATATCGCCCCCCTTGGTGATCACCGAGGAACAGGTGGATGAATTGGTCAATCTGGCCAGGCTCAGTCTGGATCTGACGGCGGCAAAGCTGCGGGGATAGGCGGGCGCCGGGCAGGTTGGCTTGCGCATACAATTTGCTTAGGAGACAAGGACGATGTCTTTCAAAACGGGAATGATTGCAGCCTCGGTGGCGCTGGTCATGATGAGCGGCGCGGCGATGGCCGAAGAGAAGGTGTTGCACGTCTACAACTGGAGCGACTATATCGCGCCAAACACCCTGGAAGACTTCCAGAAAGAGACGGGCATCAAGGTGGTCTACGACGTGTTCGACAGCAACGAGGTGCTGGAAGCCAAGTTGCTGGCGGGCAGTTCGGGCTATGACATCGTGGTGCCGTCCAACCCCTTCCTGGCCAAGCAGATCAAGGCGGGCGTGTTCCAGAAACTGGACAAGTCCAAGCTCTCCAACTGGCAAAACCTGGATACCTCGTTGCTCAAGGCGCTCGAACCGAGCGACCCGGGTAACCAGTACTCCATTCCTTACCTGTGGGGCACCATCGGTTATGCCTACAACCCGGAGAAGGTGAAAGCCGTGCTGGGTGACAAGGCGCCGGTGGACTCCTGGGATCTGGTGTTCAAACCGGAAAACATGGCCAAGTTGAAGGAGTGCGGTGTCTCCTTCCTCGATTCGCCGACTGAAATGCTGCCAGCCGCCCTGCAATACCTGGGCTTCAAGCCGGACAGCCAGAAGCCG
This sequence comes from Aeromonas sp. s2, assembly GCF_040907935.1. Taxonomy (NCBI): domain Bacteria; kingdom Pseudomonadati; phylum Pseudomonadota; class Gammaproteobacteria; order Aeromonadales; family Aeromonadaceae; genus Aeromonas; species Aeromonas sp. s2. The sequence continues at coordinate 7,523 of NZ_JBFOCR010000023.1, forward strand.
GACGAGCTGAAGAAGGCGGAGGAGCTGTTCCTCTCCATCCGTCCCTACACCGCCTACTTCCACTCCTCCAAGTACATTTCGGATCTGGCCAACGGCAACCTGTGCGTGGCGGTCGGCTATTCCGGTGACTTGCAGCAGTCCAAGTCCCGGGCGATCGAGGCCAAGAACGGCATCAATCTGACCTACGTGATCCCGAAAGAGGGGGCAGGCAGCTTCTTCGACATGCTGGCCATTCCGGCCGATGCCAAGAACGTGGAAGCGGCCCATGTATTCCTGAACTATCTGATGAAGCCCGAGGTGATCGCCCAGATCTCCGACGCCGTCAGCTATCCGAGCGGGAACAAGGCCTCCGTGCCGCTGGTGTCCGAGAAGATCCGCAACGATCCGGGCATCTACCCGAGCGACGAGACCCTCAAGAAGATCTACACCTTCCCGGATCTGCCGGCCAAGGTGCAGCGTCTGATGACTCGTAGCTGGACCAAGATCAAGTCAGGCAAGTAAGTGAAGAGTGCCCCTCCCGGTCCGCAGTTCGGCCGGGAGGGTGGTGACCCACCCGACAGGTTGGACGGCGCGTATGGATGCGCACTGGCAAATCACACATAAAGAGGACTGAGTAAGTGCACATGACCAAGATAGCTACGCTGGCCCTGACCCTGGGGTTTGCAAATCTGACCCAGGCAGCCCCTGTGGTTCATTTTTACAACTGGTCCGACTATATCGGCGAGACCACCCTCAGCGACTTCCAGCAAAAGACCGGGATCAAGACCGTCTATGACGTGTTTGACTCCAACGAGACGCTGGAAGGCAAGCTGCTGACCGGCCGTACCGGTTACGATCTGGTCGTGCCCTCCAACAATTTCCTGGCCAAGCAGATCAAGGCGGGGGCCTTCCAGAAGCTGGATCCCGCCCTGCTGCCCAATCTGGCCAACCTGGATCCCGTGCTGCTCAAGCAGCTCGACAAGGTGGATCCGGGCCATCAATACGCCGTGCCCTATCTGTGGGGCACCAACGGCATCGGTTACAACGTCGAGAAGGTCAAGGCGGTGCTGGGGGTCGACAAGATCGACTCCTGGGCGACCATCTTCGAGCCGGAAAACATGAAGAAGCTCTCCCACTGCGGGGTGGCCTTCCTCGATTCGGCGGACGAGATGATCCCGGCGGCGCTCAACTATCTGGGGCTCGACCCCAACAGCCATGAGCCGGCAGACCTCAAGCGTGCCGAAGAGCAGCTGCTCAAGGTGCGCCCCTACGTGGCCTACTTCCACTCCTCCAAGTACATCGGTGATCTCGCCAATGGCAACATCTGCGTGGCGGCCGGCTTCTCCGGCGACATCCTGCAGGCGGCGGCGAGGGCCGAGGAGGCGGGCAAGGGGATCAAGATCGCCTACAGCATTCCGAAGGAGGGGGGCAACCTCTGGTTCGACATGATGGCGATCCCGGCCGATGCCACCAACGTGAAAGAGGCGCACGCCCTCATCAACTACATTCTCGAGCCTGACGTCATCGCCAAGGTGAGCGACTACGTGGGGTATGCCAACCCCAACAGCAGGGCGGGAGAGTTCATGGAGAAACGCGTGCGCGAAGACGAATCCGTCTATCCACCCCAGGCGGTGCTGGAACGGCTCTATGTGCAGCAGGCACATCCCCGTGCGGTGCAGCGTCTGATCACCCGGAGTTGGACCAGGATCAAGTCCGGAACCTAACCTTGGCGCCCGTCCCGGGGCGCCAGACTGTTTTATGGATCGGCCCCGGCCGGTATTACCTTTGGGAGTTTGGTAATGGCGATAGCCTCCAGTGCCTACAAGAAAGCCCTCGAGGGCAGCCAGCAACGCAAAGAAGTGCTGGTCAAGATAGACAGGGTAAGCAAGCAGTTCGATGAAACGCTGGCGGTCGACAACGTGTCCCTCAACATCCACAAGGGCGAGATCTTTGCCCTGCTGGGCGGGTCCGGCTCCGGCAAGTCGACCCTGCTGCGGATGCTGGCGGGGTTCGAGCGCCCCACCGAGGGACGGCTGTTCCTCGATGGCGTCGACATCACCGACATGCCGCCCTATGAGCGTCCCATCAACATGATGTTTCAGTCCTACGCCCTGTTTCCCCACATGACGGTGGCCCAGAACATCGCGTTCGGTCTCAAGCAGGACAACCTGCCCAAGGCGGAGATCGACGCCAGGGTGGAGGAGATGCTCAAGCTGGTGCAGATGACCCAGTATGCCCGCCGCAAGCCCCATCAGCTCTCCGGCGGCCAGCGTCAGCGGGTGGCGCTGGCGCGCTCGCTGGCCAAGCGGCCCAAGCTGCTGTTGCTGGATGAGCCCATGGGGGCGCTCGACAAGAAGCTGCGTTCCCAGATGCAGCTGGAGCTGGTCGAGATCATCGAACGGGTCGGGGTTACCTGCGTCATGGTGACCCACGACCAGGAAGAGGCCATGACCATGGCCGAGCGGATCGCCATCATGCACCTGGGCTGCATCGAGCAGATCGGCAGCCCGATGGATATCTACGAAACCCCGGCCAGCCGGCTGGTGTGCGAGTTCATCGGCAACGTCAACCTGTTTGACGGCCTGCTGGTGGAGGACGAGCAGGACCACGCCACCATCGCCTGCGCCGATCTGGAGCAGCCCATCTACGTGGGCCACGGCATCAGCTCCCGCGCCGAGAACAAGAAGGTGACCTATGCCCTGCGGCCGGAAAAGCTGCTGATGAGCTTGCAAAAGCCGGTGGAGATCGAGCACCCGGACTTCAACTGGACCAAGGGCGAGGTCTACGACATCGCCTATCTGGGCGGTCACTCGGTTTACTACATCCAGTTGCCCTCGGGCAAAATCGTTCAGGCTTTCATCGCCAACGCCGAACGCCACGGCAAGCGGCCGACCTGGGATGACCAGGTGTTCCTCTACTGGGAAGATGACAGCGGCGTGGTGCTGCAATCATGATGGCATTGAAACGACTGAAGTCGTTGGGGGGGCGGCAGCTGGTGATCGGCATCCCGTTCTTCTGGCTGTTCCTGTTCTTCCTGCTGCCCTTCATCATCGTCGTGAAGATCAGCTTCGCCGAAGCGGACGTGGCAATCCCGCCCTACACCGACGTGGTGAGCTGGGCGGACAATCAGCTCACCATACTGCTCAACATGGGCAACTACCTGCTGCTGCGGGAGGATGAGCTCTACATCGCAGCCTATCTCGGCTCCCTCAAGATGGCCCTGGTCAGCACCATTCTCTGCTTGCTGATCGGTTATCCCATGGCCTACTCCATTGCGCGGGCCAACAAGGAGACCCAGACCGTACTGCTGCTGCTCATCATGATGCCGACCTGGACCGCGATCCTGATCCGGGTCTACGCCTGGATGGGCATTCTCAGCAACAACGGCCTGCTCAACAGCCTGCTGATGGGCATCGGCCTCATCGACGAGCCGCTGCAGATCCTCAATACCAACCTGGCGGTCTACATCGGCATCGTTTACTCCTACCTGCCGTTCATGGTGCTGCCGCTTTACGCCAACCTGGTCAAGCATGACCAGAGCCTGCTGGAGGCGGCCTCCGACCTCGGCGCCCGCAACCTGACCCGGTTCTGGCGGATCACGGTACCGCTCTCCAAGAACGGCATCATCGCCGGCTGCATGCTGGTGTTCATTCCGGTGGTGGGCGAGTTCGTGATTCCGGAGCTGCTGGGCGGCCCCGAGACCCTGATGATAGGTAAGGTGCTGTGGCAGGAGTTCTTCAACAACCGCGACTGGCCGGTGGCCTCCGCGCTGGCGGTGGTGATGCTGGCGGTGTTGATCATCCCCATCATCCTGTTCAACCGTAACCAGGCCAAAGAGCTGGAGGGCAAGGCATGATGAGACGTTTCGGTTTTGCCAAGCTGATGCTGTGGCTGGGGCTGCTGTTCATCTACCTGCCCATGATCATCATGGTGATCTACTCCTTCAACGCCTCCAAGCTGGTGACGGTATGGGGGGGCTGGTCGCTCAAGTGGTACTTCGGCCTGCTCGACAACAAGCAGTTGATCAGCTCCGTGTTGCGTTCGCTGGAGATCGCTTTCTACACCGCCATCTCGGCGGTGGCGCTGGGGACGGTGGCGGCCTTCGTGCTGACCCGGATCCCGCACTTCCGCGGTCGGACCCTGTTCGGCGGCATGGTGACGGCGCCGCTGGTGATGCCCGAGGTGATCACCGGTCTCTCCTTGCTGCTGCTGTTCGTGGCCATGGCCCAGCTGGTGGGCTGGCCTGCCGAGCGGGGCATGGTGACCATCTGGATAGCCCACACCACCTTCTGTACCGCCTATGTGGCGATCGTGGTGTCGGCGCGGCTGCGGGAGCTGGATCTCTCCATCGAGGAGGCGGCCATGGATCTGGGGGCCAAACCCTGGAAGGTGTTCTTCCTGATCACCATCCCGATGATCGCCCCTTCGCTGGCGGCGGGCGGCATGATGTCGTTTGCCCTGTCGCTGGATGACCTGGTGCTGGCGAGCTTCGTCTCCGGCCCGGGCTCCACGACCCTGCCGATGGAGGTCTTCTCGGCGGTGCGGCTCGGGGTGAAACCCGAGATCAACTCGGTGGCCAGCCTGATCCTGTTGTCGGTGTCGCTGTTCACCTTCGGCAGCTGGTATCTAATGGCCAAGGCGGAGAAACGCCGCCGTGCCGAGATCGCCATGACCACCCAGATGCAGGCAGTCGCCTGACCCCTCACATGATAAGATCCGCATTCTCTCGTCAATCCGGAGGATGAGAATGCGGATCTCCATCTTTAGCGGCCAGGGTGCCGAACTGGTTCCCGGCCTTGTCAGTGCCATCCACAAACAAGCCACCCCCATACCGCTCTGGTGTGGCGTCAGCGGTCTCGCGGGCGACGAACAGTGCGACCAGCGCCACCATGGCGGCCCGGATCGGGCGCTGCACTACTATCCCGCCGATCACTACCCCTGGTGGCATAACTGGCAGATGGCGCTGGGTTTGGCGGCCCCGCGTACCCCCTGGCAGCCCGCCGCCTTCGGCGAGAACCTCTCCGGGGTCGGGTTGACCGAGGCGCAGGCCTGCATCGGCGATGTCTATCGACTCGGCGAGGCGCTGATCCAGATAAGCCAGCCCAGATCACCCTGTTTCAAGCTCAACCAGCGTTTCGGCTATGGCCAGATGTCGCAGGTGATGCAGCTCAACGGCCGCTGCGGCTGGTTGCTGCGGGTGCTGGAGGAGGGGATGGTGATGCCGCAGGAGCGGCTGGAGCTGGTAGACAGACCCTACCCTGAGCTCACGGTAAAGCGTACTGCCGATATCCTGTTCAATCAGCTACGCAACGAGGCGGACCTGCTGTTGCTGCTGGAAAATCCGGCCCTCTCGCCCAACTGGCGCAAGCATGCGGCGGACTGGCTGGAGCACGGCACGATTGCGGATTGGCAACGCCGGTTGCTGGGGCCTGAGTCGCTTCGCCTGCCCTGAGGCTGGGTTAGCGAAATGTCACTGTCCGGCTGCATTTCGGTAAAACGGCGGGGAGAGTGCTGAATAGTTGAGCGAACAGCACTTTTTTTCCTTTTTAATGCAAAAAAGGCTTGTGTCGGGTCGGGGCTTTCGGTAAATTCCCGTCCCGCAGACATCGGTGTGTAGCGCAGCTTGGTAGCGCACTTCGTTCGGGACGAAGGGGTCGGAGGTTCGAATCCTCTCACACCGACCACATTAGAAAAGGCCGCTCAATAGAGCGGCCTTTTCGCATTTGGCTTTCGCCTCAACAGAGGCTGGCTCCAGCGCTGGCAGTCGTACGATGGTATGCGATGCTTTCCTGCCTCGCTGCCTCGCTGCCTCGCTGCCTCGCTGCCTCGCTGCCTCGCTGCCTCGCTGCCTCGCTGCCTCGCTGCCTCGCTGCCTCGCTGCCTCGCTGTCTCGCTGTCTCGTTTGTTGGAACCTGACAATAAAAGGGCCACCGCTCGGTGGCCCAGAGTGGAGTCTGATCCTGACTCCGGCATTCTAGATTGTGGCAATCTCTCGTTGGGTTCTGTCTATGGTGCCCTCCTTGCGCGCCAGGCGCCTGTTAGATATGCCAGTGCTGATGCCGCAATGCCTTGAAGCTGTGTTGAGGTTGCAAAGCCGCGTGCTTGGGGTACTCACTAATGAAATGTTCTATTCCCTCCATCAGTTGTTCGCGTAATGAAGACACGGGCTCATGCCAGGCTTGCAGGCACAGATGGCCAGGGATCAGCTGCTCCTGATAATCTTCCAGCAGCTGTTCTGGCCAGGGTTCAATACCGGAATTGCGTTGCAGCAAATAGTGGGCGGCGGGTTCACGGGCATAGATGAACTGAATCTGGGCCAGATCGCGTTGGCTTAGCGTTTGACTGTTGATATGACAAGTCAGGTATTTTCCCGTCTTCAGGTCCAAGAAGTGACCGCGTTGCCGACAGGCTATGATGCGATACCAAGGCAGGGGCGAACAGAGAGAGTATCCCTCAAGCTCCTGTTCCAGCCAGTGGCGACACTCGGGTGTCTGCACCTCGTCGAGCATGGACTCGAGCTGCCTCAACAAGGCTCTGGATGGTTTGGTGGCCAGTTTCGCACTCATCGCCTGCAATCCTCCCTCTGCACACAATCCCGACTTTCAGTATGAACCCCGTGGCGGCAGAGGGGGTAAGGTTTCTAATGATTAAAATCAGATTAGCAGCGCTGTTTTTATGCAATGAGCGGGTTCAGCCCACCAGATAGGTGCCGGTACCGAAGGCGATATGGGTGCCCTCTTCGTTGTGCAGTTCCATGCGGGCAACCGCGACCTTGCTGCCGGCCCGGATGATGTGGGCGGTGGCGATGAACTCGTTGCCGCGCCCCGGCCGCAGATAGTCCACCCGCAGATCGATGGTGCCGAGGCGGGAGAAGCGCTCCTTGAGATAGCTAGGGGAGAAGTCTTCCAGCTCGTCGATGCAGGAGGCGGCGACTATCATGCCGCCGGCCACGTCGAGCAGGCTGGCGGTGACGCCGCCGTGCAGTATGTTGTGGAAGGGATTGCCGATCAGCTTTTCCTCCATCTTGATGCGCAACTCCACCTTGTCGAAGTCGTAGTGGGTGACCTGCATGCCGATCAGCTTGTTGAAGGGCATCCTCTCGGCGAACAGGTTGGCAATGCCACTGAGCGCCATCTTCTTGAGCATCTGTTTCATTCCTTGAGTCCAATCCCTGTCGGCATAGCCGAGTAAAAACTCCAGCCAGTCTGCAACACTTCCTTAACAGTCGCAATGGCAGGTTTATTGTGGGCGGCGGCTGCTTTAGAATGGCGACCCCAAAGGAGAGCCCATGACCGTCATTGCCGAAACCCTGCCTGACCCTCAGCCAGAGAACCCCCTTGCCCTGTTGCAGGCGGTGTTCGGCTATCAGCAGTTTCGGCCGGGTCAGCTCGAGATCATCGAGCAGATAGTGGCGGGGCGCGATGCGCTGGTGCTCAAACCCACCGGCGGTGGCAAGTCGCTCTGCTACCAGATCCCGGCGCTGCTGCGACCCGGGCTCGGGGTGGTGGTCTCTCCCCTCATCTCGTTGATGAAGGATCAGGTGGACAGCCTGCGTGCCAACGGGGTGGCGGCGGTCTACATCAACTCGGCCCTGAGCCGGGAGGAGATGATCCAGAACTTTGCCGCCATGCGGCACGGCGAGATAAAAATCGTCTACGTCTCCCCCGAACGCCTGCTGCAACACGAATTCATGGACCGGCTGGCGGAGCTGCCGCTCGGCCTGTTCGCCATCGACGAGGCGCACTGCGTCTCCCAGTGGGGGCACGATTTTCGGCCGGAGTATGCGGCACTGGGCCGGCTCAAGCAGTGGTTTCCCCAGGTGCCCGTGGTGGCGTTGACCGCCACCGCTGACGAGGCAACCCGCAGCGACATGCTGCACCGGTTGGAATTGAACGATCCCTTTATCCACACCGCCAGTTTCGACCGGCCCAATATCCGCTACAGCCTAGTGGAGAAGTTCAAGGCGGCCGAGCAGCTGCTGCGCTATGTGCAGAGCCAAAAGGGCAACTGCGGCATCGTCTACTGCTCCAGCCGCAACCGGGTGGAGGAGGTGGCCGAGCGGCTCTCCCGTCACGGCTGCAAGGCAGCTCCCTATCATGCCGGCCTGCCCCTCGAGCTGCGCCAGCAGACCCAGGAGGCCTTCCTCAAGGATGACATCGAGATAGTGGTGGCGACGGTGGCGTTTGGCATGGGCATCGACAAGCCCAACGTGCGCTTCGTGGTGCACTACGACATCCCGAAGAACATCGAGTCCTACTATCAGGAGACCGGTCGGGCCGGGCGCGACGGCACCCCCGCCGAGGCGCTGTTGCTCTACGATCCCGCCGACATCGGGCGGGTGCGCCGGCTGCTCGACAACATCGAAAACCCCCAGCAGTTGCAGGTGGAGCAGTACAAGCTCAACGTGATGGCGGCCTTCGCCGAGGCGCAGACCTGTCGCCGTCAGGTGCTGCTCAACTACTTCGGCGAATACAACGACAAGCCGTGCGGCAACTGCGACATCTGCCTCGATCCGCCCAAGAGCTATGACGGCACCGAAGACGCCCAGAAGGCGCTCTCCTGCGTCTGGCGGGTGGGTCAGAACTTCGGGGTAGGTTATGTGGTGGAGGTGCTGCGAGGTTCGCTCAATCAGCGCATCAAGGATCACGGCCACGACAAGCTCTCGACCTACGGCATCGGCAAGGATCAGAGCCACGAGTACTGGATGAGTGTCATCCGACAACTGATCCACAAGGGGTTGCTGACCCAGAACATCACCCGCAACCTGGTGCTGCAACTGACCGAGGCGGCCCGCCCCGTGCTGCGCGGCGAGGTGAAGCTGGAATTGGCGGTACCCCGCCTGCAGCCCATCTCCAGTCGCAAGGAGAAGCGCAACGGCCTGCTCGACAACGCCAATTATGACAAGCGGCTGTTCAAGGAGCTGCGCGCCCTGCGCAAGCAGATCGCCGAGGATGAAGAGGTGCCACCCTACGTGGTGTTCAACGACGCCACCCTGGTGGAGATGGCGCAGCTCATGCCGATGACGGAAGACGAGATGCTGGCGATCAACGGTGTCGGTCACCGCAAGCTGGAGCGCTTCGGCGAAGCCTTTATGGACCTGATCATCGACTACTGCCGTCGGTAGGATCGACCCTGGTGGAGATGGGGTCAGCGGCGATTCATGCCGATGACGGAAGACGAGATGCTGGCGATCAACGGCGTCGGTCACCGCAAGCTGGAACGCTTCGGCGAAGCCTTTATGGACCTGATCATCGACTACTGCCGCCGCTAGGGGAGATTAGCAAGGCGTCACCGACCCGGCAGACTCAGGCCTGGGCGGCACATCAGGGGAATCGCGCCCGTTGGCCGGACGCCGTGAATTATTTCAGGCTGGCGTAATAGGCTGCCAGGTTCTCCATGTCCGCCTCGGTGAGCGGCGCCATGAAGGGCACCATCAGGGGTTCCTTGCGGCTGCCATCCTTGAAAGCCTTCAGCTGTTTCACCAGATAGGCGGCGTTTTGCCCAGCCAGATGGGGATAGTTGGGGACAAGGGCCCTGCCTTCGGCCCCATGACAGGCGGCGCAGACGGCGGCCTTGGCCTTGCCTGCCTCGACATCGGCCGCCTGGGCCGGCCCCCACAACAACAGCAACAGGGGCAGGGCGCCCAACCATCTTTGCATCTTCTTCTCCTTGAAATGAAATAGCGCATCGCCCGTTAGCCACTGCTGGCCGACGGCGGTATAAAGAGTGACACGAGCATACGCAGGGACGAACCGCACCACCATGAAGCTGATCAACACTTTTGCCACCGAACTGCCCTGGGCCTGTGAGCCCGTCGCCCCCCAACCACTGCATGCCCCCGGCCTGCTGCACCTCAACCGTGCGCTGCTCGGCGAGCTGGGGCTGGGGGCGGTGAGCGAGGCCGACTGGCTGGCCTGCTGTGGTTATGGCCAGCCTTTGCCCGGCATGCAGCCGGTGGCCCAGGTCTATGCGGGCCATCAGTTCGGCGGCTACAGCCCGCGTCTCGGTGATGGCCGTGCCCTGTTGCTGGGGGAGCAGCTGGCACCGGATGGCAGCCGCTGGGACCTGCACTTGAAAGGGGCGGGCAAGACCCCCTTCTCCCGTTTCGGCGATGGCCGTGCCGTGCTGCGTTCCAGCATTCGCGAGTATCTCGCCTCCGAGGCGCTGCATGCCCTCGGCATCCCCACTACCAGGGCACTGGTGCTGGTGGGCAGTCAGGAGCCGGTTTACCGCGAACAGGTGGAGACGGGGGCGACCGTGCTGCGCACCGCCTCGAGTCATCTGCGCTTCGGTCATGTCGAGTATTTCGCCTGGAGTGGGCAGGGGGAGAAGATCCCGGCCCTCATCGACTATGCGCTGCGTCATCATTTCCAGGAGCTTGCGAACGGGGCCGAGCTGTTTGCCGAAGTGGTGCGCCGCACCGCGCGGCTCATCGCCAAGTGGCAGGCGGCAGGTTTCTGCCACGGGGTGATGAACACCGACAACATGTCGCTGCTCGGGCTGACCCTGGATTACGGCCCCTATGGCTTCATCGATGCCTATGTGCCGGACTTTGTCTGCAATCACTCGGATCCGGGTGGTCGCTATGCGCTGGATCAGCAGCCGGCGGTCGGCTACTGGAACCTGCAGAAGTTGGCCCAGGCGCTGGCCGGTCACGTCGATGGCGACGCGCTGGCGTCGGCCCTGGCTCAGTACGAGCACCAGCTGATGCTGCACTATTCCGAGCTGATGCGCGCCAAGCTGGGGCTGGCGGTGTGGGAAGAGGAGGATCCGGCGCTGTTTCGCGAGCTGTTCAGGCTGCTGGCGGCGCACAAGGTGGATTACCACCTGTTCCTGCGTCGGCTGGGGGCGCTGACCGTTCAGGGCGATTGGCCCGCCAGCCTGCTGGCTCTGCTGCCGGAGCCTGCCGCCTGGCAAGGGTGGCTTGAGGCCTATCGGGCGCGACTCGCCCGGGAGGGAAGCGAGGATGTTGTGCGCAAGGGGCAGATGGATGCGGTCAATCCCAAGTATGTGCTGCGCAACGCGCTGGCCCAGCGGGTGATTGAGGCTGCCGAGCAGGGTGATATGGCGCCGTTCGAGCGGCTGTTTGCGGCCCTGCAGCATCCCTATGATGAACAACCCGAATATGAGGATCTCGCTACTCCGCAACCAGCATGGTATTGCGGTGGCGAGCTCTCTTGCAGCAGTTGAGGAGCAGCCGATGAACTGGCGGATCACGCAGACAGACAGGGAGGCCGGGGTGGTGACGCTGGAGCACCCCGCGCTCGACTGGGACAGCTTTCCAACCCTGGCCGATGCCCTGTTGCAGGAGTGGGAGCTGGTGGCGCTCGAGCGTGAGTGTGGCGCCGATCGTCACTGCTGGCTGCTGGAATTCGAGGGGAGCCGCTTTCGGCTCGAGTACGAACACTACAGCGGCTGCTGGCTGGCGGCGGAGCAGCCGGCCGATGCCGAGGCGTTGCTCTGGCTGGCCCGCCAGCATCAGGGCTGAGCAGGCGCCGCAGCCTCAACCCACAGCATAAAGATTGAACTATCAATTTGGGGGCGTATAATCCCGCCCCTCAATTATCGCCAATGGTGGCGGTATGGGTTCCCTAACCCCATTAACCAAAAAGGTCACAATATGAATCTGACCCCTGCTCAGCACCAGACGGCGCTGGTGCGCCTCTCGTTGTTCCACATCCTGATCATCGCCAGCAGCAACTACCTGGTGCAGCTGCCGATCACCATCTTCGGCTTCCATACCACCTGGGGGGCCTTCAGCTTCCCGTTCATCTTTCTGGCCACCGACCTGACGGTGCGGATCTTCGGTGCCGGTCTGGCGCGCAAGATCATCCAGACCGTGATGCTGCCGGCGCTGGCCATCTCCTATGCGCTGTCGGTGCTGTTCTTCGAGGGCAGCTTCCAGGGCGTTGGCAATCTGGCCGAGTTCAACCTGTTCGTGGCACGCATCGCCCTGGCCAGCTTTATGGCCTATCTGGTGGGCCAGTTCATGGACGTGGTGGTGTTCAACCGGCTGCGGCTGCTGAAAGCCTGGTGGGTGGCACCGGCCGCCTCCACCCTGTTCGGCAATCTGGTGGATACCATCACCTTCTTCACCATCGCCTTCTGGCGCAGCACGGATCCCTTTATGGCCGAACACTGGGTCGAGATCGCAACCGTGGACTACGTGTTCAAGCTGCTGATAAGCCTGGGATTGTTTGTGCCCCTCTACGGTGTGCTACTGCGTTATCTCAGCCGCAAGCTGGTGGGCGAGGCCGGTTTGAGCGGCCTGCAAACGGCCACACGGCAAGCCTGACGACATTGACCACCCCTCGGGGTGGTCAATTTTTTTGCATTTATGGCAAATAAGGGTTGCTTAGTTAAATGAGAATGATTATTGTTACCTTGTTTTCCGGGAAAGACTTCATTCGTTCCAACGTGATGGACTTCTTGTGAAGGCACGACATTGCTCACATTGCTTCCAGTTAAGGGGCCAGTTTTTACTGGCCCTCTTTTTTTGTCCGCGTCCGGCAGCACGCGGGCATAAAAAATGGGAGCCTTGGCTCCCATTCTCACTCTGCTCTGCTTACTCGATGTCGAGCGCATCGGGGGAGAGGATCACCCCTGTGGTATCGGCGTAGAGATGGTCGTCCGGCAGGAAGGTGACGCCGCCGAAGTTGACCGGCAGATCGGTCTCGCCTACGTCCTTGCTGTCGGCCCCCACCGGAATGGCCGCCAGCGCCTGAATGCCGATATCCAGATCTTCCAGAATGTCGACCTCGCGCACGCAGCCGTAACAGACGATCCCTTCCCACTCGTTCTCCGCCGCCGTGGTGGCGATCTCGCTGTCGATCAGGGCACGGCGCATGGAGCCGCCGCCATCGATCAGCAGTACCCGACCAACGCCGTTCTCTTTGACGAGTTCACGGATCAGGCCGTTCGATTCGAAACATTTGACTGTGGTGATGACGCCGCCGAAGGAGGCGCGGCCGCCGAAGGAGCAGAGCATGGGTTCGAGCACATCCACCATGTCCTGATAGATGTCGCACAGTTCTGAAGTGTTGTATTCCATTGTGTCAAATCCACCGCTGGAAACAGGTGGGATCCAGTATAAGGAGTGGGACTGGCATTTCAATGAATATTCCTTGAACAACAACAAGGATAACGTTTTCTGCATAAGCTCAATGCATGCCACCCCATGTTTGTGAGAGGTTCATCGTGCTCATCCGTCATAAATTGATCCTGAATACCGCGCTGGTCGCCGTGGCCATGCTGGTATTGAGCAGCCTGTTTTTCTACTCCAACCAGGTGAGTCGCCATCTGACCGAGGCCCAGCGCAATGTGGACAGCCTCGAGATCGCCATGCTCAACCTGCGACGAGCGGAGAAAGACTTCCTGATCCGCAAGGATCCGACCTTCGTTGCCCGCTTCAATGAAGTGCTGGCTGACTTTCACCGGCTCAACCAGACCCTGAGCCAGGAGGACAACCTGAGTGCCGTGCAGGGCGAGCTGACCATGCTGGATCAGCAGATGGAGGCCTATGGCAAGGCCTTCAACGAGCTGGTGGTCCAACAGCAGAAGATCGGGCTGGGGCCGGAAGATGGACTCTACGGTCGCCTGCGGACGGCGGTGCACGAGGTGGAGGAGGGGCTCAAGCAGCTGGATGAGCAGGGACTGCTCATCACCATGCTGCAGCTGCGGCGGGCGGAGAAAGACTTCATGCTGCGCTCCGACATCCAGTATCTGGAGCGCTTCCAGACCCTGCACAAGGATTTCCAGCAGCGGCTGGCAACCTTGCCGGAGGCTGAACGCGGCAAGCTGGAGCAGGCCAGCGAGCAGTACAAGCAGGACTTCATCGCCCTGGTGCAGGGAATGCAGGTGCTGGGGCTGAATGAGGGGGAAGGGCTGCGCAGCCAGATGCGGGATCTGGTGCACCAGACCGAGCAAGGGTTCGCCGCGGTCGACAAGCACATCGCCGACGAGCTGGTACGGCAGACCTCGCGCCTCAACACCCTGATGCTGGTCTGTGGCGGCGTCATCATAGTGCTGATGGGCATCATGAGCATGCTGCTGGGCCGCAGCATCGATCGCCCCATCTCGCGGGTGAACGACACCGTCAACCGCATCCGGCAGGACAATGACCTGCGCCTCAAGATCGAGTTGCAGGGGGCGGACGAGATGGCGCAGCTGGCGAGCAACCTGGACGTCATGCTGGGAGGTTTTCGCCACCTCATCGGCGACGTGAAGCAGAGCGTGCACACCCTGACCGAGGCGGCGGATCACCTCTCAGGCAACGTCCGCCGCACCAGTGAGGGGGCGGCCCGCCAGCTGCAGGAGACCGACATGGTGGCGACCGCCTCCACTGAAATGGGCTCCACCATAGAGGAGATCGCCCGCAACACCGAGCAGGCCGCCAACAATGCCCAGACCACCAACAACAAGGCGATGGAGGGGCGCAGTGCGGTGGAGAACACCGTCAGCCAGATCCGCTCCCTGGCCGACAACCTGGAAAACTCCTCCCGCGAAGTGGCCCAGCTGCAGCAGGAGAGTGAAACCATCGGCTCTGTGCTGGACGTGATCCGCGGCATCGCCGAGCAGACCAACCTGCTGGCGCTGAACGCGGCCATCGAGGCGGCGCGGGCGGGGGATCAGGGCCGCGGCTTTGCGGTGGTGGCGGACGAGGTGCGCAGCCTCGCCATCCGCACCCAGAAGTCGACCCAGGAGATCGCCGGCATCATCAGCTCGCTGCAGAAGCAGACCGGCAACATAGTGGGCATGATGGCGACCTGCCGCGAGCAGGGCAACAGCAGCTCGGAGCAGGCCAGCATGGCGGGTGAACTGCTGGAGCAGATCACCCAGGACGTCACCCACATCATGGACATGAGCACCCAGATTGCCGCCGCCATCGAGCAGCAGAGCCTGGTGGCCAACGAGGTGAACCGCAACGTCAACAACATCCGCGACATCGCCCAGGAGTCGAGCCTGATGGCGGAGGAGAACGCCAAATCGAGTCATGGCCTGACCGAGCAGGCCAAGCTGCTCAACCAGGCGGTGGCCAAATACCGGGTATAGCGGCCGCACCGAATGAACAAGGGAGCCATGAAGGCTCCCTTTTTATTGCCAAGCTGATTAAAGCAGGAACAGGGTGGCCAGCCCCAGGAAGATGAAGAAGCCGCCGGTATCGGTGATGGCGGTGATCATCACGCTGGCGCCCACCGCCGGGTCGCGGCCTAGCCGGCTCATGGTCATGGGGATGATGACCCCCATCAGCGCCGCCACCAGCAGGTTGAGCATCATGGCGAGCGTCATCACGGCGCCCAGCGCCGCATCCTGATAGAGGATGTAGGTGGCGACCCCCATGGTGCCGCCCCACACCAGGCCGTTGATCAGGGCCACCCCCAGTTCGCGCCACAGCAGGAAGGAGACGTTGCCGGTCTGGATGTGCTGCAGCGCCAGCGCCCGCACTATCATGGTGATGGTCTGGTTGCCGGTGTTGCCGCCGATGCCGGCGACGATGGGCATCAGCGCCGCCAGCGCCACCAGCTGGGAGATGGTGTGCTCGAACAGGCCGATCACCCGCGATGCCACGAAGGCTGTGCAGAGGTTGATGGCGAGCCAGGCCCAGCGAGTCTTGACCGCCTTGGAGACAGGCGCGAACACGTCCTCCTCCTCGCTGATCCCCCCCATCCGGCGCAGGTCGGTATCGCTCTCCTCATAGACCAGATCCACCACCTCGGCGACGGTGAGCCGGCCCATCAGTTTGCCCCTGGCATCCACCACGGCGGCGGAGACCAGGTCGTCCCGCTCGAAGGTACGGGCGGCCGCCTCATCGTTGTCTTCCGGATCGAAGGTGACCGGATCCTTCTCCATCACGTCGCTCACCCGGGTCTCGGGTCTGTGCAGCAACACGGTCGTGAGCGGCAGTTCTCCCTGCAGCCGGTTGCGACGGTCGATGACGAACAACTTGTCGGTGTTGTCGGGGATCTGGCCGCGCAGGCGCAGGTAGCGTTGCACGGTAGCCAGGGTCACGTCCGGACGCACAGTCACCAGGTCGAAGTCCATCATGGCGCCAACCGTGTGCTTGCCGTAGCGGATTACCTCCCGCACCCGATCCCTGTCCATGGGAGCCATGGAGGTGAGCAGCCGCCCCATCAGGTTGCGGGGCAGGTACTGGCCCAGATAGATCTGATCGTCGATGTCGAGGGTGCTCAGGGCATGCAGCAGCTCCTTGTCGCTCATGCCGCTGATGAGGCTGTCCCATACCGTCTCCGAGGCCTCCACCAGGATCTGGCCGTGCTTGTCCGCATCCACCTGTTGCCACAGTACGTGGCGCTCGTCCGGCGGCAGGGACTCCAGCGCATCGGCGATATCGGCGGCGGGCAGGCTGTTGACCAGTCGGGTGAGCTCGCTGGTCTGGTTCCGCAGTTCGGCGTCCTGCTCCCCTTGCGGGTCGAGCAGGCTGTCGGTGAGGGCGTCGTCGGCGAGCAGCAGGGTGAGGATGCGGGCTCTGTCCTGTTCACGCTGCTTGGCGTTGTTCTTGGCGGGGAGAGACATGAAACTGAATTCCTGAATTCGGTGGTCCGGCTGACACATCCCATAGGATACCAGACTCAAAACAAGAGGTTATGACAGTAAATGCAGGAAAAGAAACGCCACCCCAGGGTGGCGTTTGCATATGAGGTGATATCAGGCCGAAGCCAGCGCCGTCTCTATGGTTGCCCCTTGCCCGAACCAGGCGAGGGAGTCAGCCAGGGTTACCACCGAGCCCACCATTATAAGGGCCGGGCTTTCGACGCCGATGGCCAGCTCGGGCAACTGGTCAAGGGTGCCGCGAATGACCCGCTGGCTCGGCTGGGTGCCGCGCTCGATCAGCGCCACCGGGGTGTCGCCCCCCTTGCCGTGGGCTAGCAGCTGCTCGCGGATGGTGGCGCAGGATGAGAGCCCCATGTAGAACACCAGGGTCTGTTTGTCTTTGGCCAGCAATGGCCAGTCGAGATCCCGGGCGCCACCCTTGCCGTGGGCGGTGACGAAGCGCACGCTCTGGGCGTGATCGCGGTGGGTCAGCGGAATGCCGGCGTAGGCGGCGCAGCCGCTCGCCGCCGTGATCCCCGGCACCACCTGAAAGCCAATGCCAGTACCAACAAGCGTCTCCAGCTCTTCGCCGCCACGGCCGAAGATAAAGGGGTCGCCCCCCTTCAGCCGCACCACCCGTTGCCCCTTCTTCGCCTCGTCCAGCAAGAGCTGGTTGATCCCCTCCTGCGGCACGCAGTGGTTGCCCGCCTGCTTGCCGACGAAGATGCGCTTGGCGTCGCGGCGCACCAGCGCCATCACCTCGTCGGAGACCAGCCGGTCATAGACCACCACATCCGCCTGCTGCATCTGGCGCAGGGCGTGCAGGGTGAGCAGGCCCGGATCGCCGGGGCCGGCACCGACCAGCACCACCTCGCCGTGAGCCTTGCTCTCCTCGGCAAACAGGGTATCGGCCAGCTGGTGGGCAGAGGCGCTATCCCCCCGAGCCAGCGCTTGCCCGAGCCGATCCGCCCCGAGCAGCCGTTCCCAGAAGCGGCGCCGCTCCCCCATGCTGGCGAAGCGCGTCTTGACCCGATCCCGCAGGCTGCCGGCGAAGGCCGCGACGGCCCCCAGATGTTGCGGCAGCATGGCTTCGAGTTTCTCTCGCAGCAGCCGGGCCAGCACCGGGGCCTTGCCGCCGGAGGAGATGGCCACCATCAGCGGCGAGCGGTCGATGATGGACGGCATGATGAAGCTGGAGCGTTTCGGGTCATCCACCACGTTGGCAAAGATCCGCGCCTGATTGGCGCTCTGGTAGACCAGGGCGTTCACCTCGCGCCGATCGGTGGCGGCCACCACCAGCCACTTGCCCGTCAGGTGCGCCGGTGCAAACTCGGCGTCCAGCCACTCGATGCTGCCGTTGGCAGCCAGTTCCGCCAGCTCGGGGTCTAGCTCGGGAGCTACTACTGTGAGCTGGGCACCGGCATCCAGCAGCAGGCGCGCCTTACGCTCCGCCACCTCGCCGCCGCCGACCAGCAGCACGGGTTTGTTGTCGAGTCTGCAGAAGATGGGCAAGTAGTCCATGGGGCCTCCTGATCAGGCGGTTTGGGTCTGGCTGGCGGTGCTGGTGGTTTCGCTCACCGCGACCGGGCGCTCAGCCTTGGGGGTGGCATACCAGTAGCCGAGGCCCATGAAGAGGGCGCCGGAGACGGTGTTGCCCAGGGTCACCCAGAGCAGGTTGTGGCCGATGCCGCCCAGAGTGTAGGCCTCGGAATGGGCGCCGAACCAGGAGAGGGCGAACAGGGTCATGTTGGCGATGGAGTGCTCGTAGCCGGAGGCGATAAAGGCCAGCAGGCACCACCAGATGGCGATGAAGCGGGCGGCACCCTCGGTGCGCAGCGCCATCCAGATGGCGAGGCAGACCAGCCAGTTGCAGAGGATCCCCTTCATAAACAGCACCATCGCGGGCATTTGGGTCTTGGCCAGCGCCACCTTGTGGGCCAGGCTGCCCGCATCCGGCAGCAGGCTGCCGCCGTAGGAGTAGATGAGCGCCACCGCGATGGAGCCGAGCAGGTTGCCGGCCCAGGTCTGCGGCAGGATGCGCAGCAGGTCACCCATGGTGATCTTGCCCGTCTTCACCCCGAAGGTGAGGAACATGGTGTGACCGGTGTAGAGCTCGGAGCCGGCGATGATCACCAGGGTCAGGGCGATGCCGAAGGTGGCCCCCATCACCAGCGGCCGGATAGCGGGATCCACCAGATTGCCGAGGGTGAAGATGAGGATGATGCCAAGGCCCACATAGGCCCCCGCCATGGCGGAGCTGAGCCAGAAGCCGAGCTTGTCGCTGCGCTCGAAGCGGTTGATGCGGGCCGCGTTGGCGGCGCACTTGTTAATGGTTTCCGTGTACATCTTGTGAGTCCTTGAAAGGGCTGCCCTCTGGCAGCCCGAAAGAGAGTTAAATCGGCTTTAGACGGCGACCCAGACCTGCTGGTCGCGCACTTCGACGGGATAGCTCTGTACCGACATAGATCTGGGGGTTGTCGACATCAGACAGCGACCCAGACTTGCTGATCACGCACTTCAACGGGATAGCTTTGCACTGACATTGCCGGGTTATCGAAGCAGTGACCGTCGCTCAGGCGAAAGCGCTGCTTCTTGAGCGGGCTGGCCACCCAGAGCTCGCCGTCGTGTTCGCAGATAAGGCCCCGCGACAGCACGTTGGCGGCGAAGAAGGGATCCCGGTTGTCGATGGCGAACACCTCGGCCGCAGCACTTGGGCGGAACAGGGCGACCTGGCGCCCTTCAATGAGTGCACAGACGCCGGTTCCCGGCAGGATGTCGTTGAGTTGGCAGGCAAGTTTCATCATTTGGTTTCCACCTCGATCTGGTAGACAGGGATGCGCTCGGCCGGGGTCGCCGGTCTGTGCTGGTCACGCTCGCTGACGAACTGGACGTCCGGGTCGCGCTTGTCGCTGTTGATGAAGTGGCTGAAGCGCTGCAGCGCCTGCTCTTCGTTGAGGGTGCGCGACCATTCGCACTCGTAGCTGTCGATGAGGGTCTGGATATCGCGCTCCAGGGGCTCGGCCAGTCCCAGCTTGTCGTCGACGATCACTTCGCGCAGGTAGTCGACGCCCCCTTCCAGGTTGCCGAGCCAGACCGAGGTGCGCTGCAGTTTGTCGGCGCTGGTGACGTAAAACATCATAAAGCGGTCGATCAGCTTGATGAGGGTCTCGCGGTCGAGGTCAGACGCCAGCAGATCGGCGTGGCGCGGCTTCATGCCGCCGTTGCCGCCCACATAGAGGTTCCAGCCCGCGTCGGTGGCGATGATGCCGACATCCTTGCCCTGTGCTTCCGCACATTCGCGGGTACAGCCGGAGACACCGAACTTCATCTTGTGGGGGGTGCGAATGCCCTTGTAGCGGTTCTCTAGGAAGACCCCGAGGCCGACGCTGTCCTGCACGCCGAAGCGGCACCAGGTGCTGCCGACGCAGGTCTTGGCCATGCGCAGCGCCTTGGCGTAGGCCTGACCGGTCTCGAAGCCCGCCGCCAGCAGCTTGCGCCAGATGGCGGGCAGATCATCCTTCTGGGCCCCGAACAGGCCGATGCGCTGGGCGCCGGTGATCTTGGTGTAGAGCTTGTAGTCGCGAGCCACTTCGGCCACCGCCAGCAGCCCTTCCGGGGTCACCTCGCCACCGGCCATGCGCGGGATGACGGAGTAGGTACCGTCCTTTTGCATGTTGCCGAGGAAGATGTCGTTGGTGTCCTGCAGCTGGGTGTTGAGCGGGCTCAGCACGTAGTCGTTCCAGCAGGAGGCGAGGATGGAGCCGACCGTCGGTTTGCACACCTCGCAGCCATGGCCGTGACCGTGCTTGGCCAGCAGCTCGTCGAAGCTCTTGATCCTCTCCACCTTGACCAGGTGGAACAGCTCCTGACGGGAGTAGGGGAAGTGGCCGCAGAGGTGGTTGTTGACCTCGATGCCCTGCTTCACCAGCTCGGCGTTGAGCACCTGGCTGATGAGGGGCACGCAGCCGCCGCAGCCGGTGCCGGCCTTGGTGTGCTGCTTGATGGCGGCGAGTGTGGTGTGCCCCTCGGCCACCGCCTGGGCGATGTTGCCCTTGGAGACGTCGAAGCAGGAGCAGATCTGGGCGCTCTCCGGCAGGGCATCCACCCCCAGGGTCGGTTTGGCCCCGGCGTAGGCGGGCAGGATCAGGGTGTCCGGGTGGCTCGGCAGCGGCAGGGCGTTGAGCATCATCTGCAGCAGGTTGCCGTAGTCATCCACGTCACCCACCAGCACGGCGCCGAGCAGACGGCTGTTGTCTTCGCTCACCACGATCTTCTTGTAGACGCCGGCCTGGTCGTCCTGGAACACATAGCTGTGGCTGCCCGGGGTGCGGCCATGGGCATCACCGATAGAGCCGACGGAGACGCCGAGCAGCTTGAGCTTGGCGCTCATGTCCGCCCCTTCGAAGCGGCTGTCGCCACCGAGCAGGTGGTCGACGGTGATCTGGGCCATCTTGTAGCCCGGTGCCACCAGGCCGAAGAAGCGACCCTGCCAGGCGGCGCACTCGCCGATGGCGTAGATGTCGGGGTCTGAGGTGAGGCAGTGATCGTCGATGACGATGCCGCCGCGCTCGGCGATGGCCAGATCGCCGTAGCGACCGAGGGTGTCTTGCGGGCGGATGCCGGTGGAGAAGACCACCACGTCCACTTCAAGCTGGCTGCCGTCGGCGAAGGCGAGGCGGTGTTTCGCCTGTTCGCCGCCATGCATCAGGATCTCGCTGGTGCTCTTGCTGGTGTGCACCTGCACGCCCATGGATTCAATCTTGCGGCGCAGCAGCTGGCCGCCCTGACCGTCGAGCTGCTCGGCCATCAGCACAGGGGCAAACTCAACCACGTGGGTTTCGAGACCCAGCGCCTTGAGGGCGCCGGCGGCTTCGAGGCCAAGCAGGCCGCCCCCGATCACCACCCCGCTCTTGCCGCTCTTGGCGGCGTTGCGGATGGCTTTCAGATCCTCGATGGTGCGATAGACGAAGCATTCGTGGTGCTGACTGCCCTGAATGGGCGGCACCCAGGGGTAGGAGCCGGTGGCCAGCACCAGCTTGTCGTATTCGACCACAGTGCCCTTGTTGGAGTGCACTTCGCGGTTGGCTCTGTCGATTTTTTTCACCGCTTCGCCGAGCAGCAAGCGGATGCCGTGCTTGTCGTAGAAACCGGGTTTGACGAGGGAGAGATCTTCGCTGGTGTGGTGGGAGAAGTAGGAGGAGAGATGGACGCGATCGTAGGCGTGGCGGGGCTCTGCACCGAAGACGGTGATCTCGTAGCGGTCCGGGTCGGCCCGCTCGATCAACTCTTCGATGAAGCGGTGCCCCACCATGCCGTTGCCCACAACGACCAGTCTGACTTTGCTCATGATTGCCTCTAGTTTGGAGTAATAAAACATCATTCTGAGGCTAGGCTACCCAGTCGGCAGGGGCGGGCGATTGATGCAAATCAAGTGTCTATTTATATATCTCCTCAGGGGTAATTCCTGATAATTCAAAGCTATACATAAATAGGTATACCAGTGGTGCAATTGGTTATGGCGTGGGGAGCGGAGCCACCGCTGCAGGGGCTGCCTGGCTGACCCTGCAAAGAAATGCCCGTACCGTCAAAAAGCGTGAAAAATTCCTTCATGGGATGGCGGCAGCCATGGGTCGCCAGCAGAACCGGGGGGCGTCAGGGAAGGGGGCGGTAAGGCTCCTGGGCGCAGATATCGCGGATGAGGGTGCGCAGCCAGCGGTGGGCCGGATCCGCGTCCAGCCTGGGGTGCCAGAGCAGGGCGACCCGGATCGCTGGCAGCGCGAAGGGCAGGGGACGAACAACCAGCTCCCCCAGCAGGGCGGCGCAGTGACGCTCAGGCACAGTGGCCACCAGATCGCTGCCGCGCACCAGCGCCAGCGCGGTGGCAAAGCCGGGCACCAGGGTGGCGACGGTGCGCGAGAGCCCCTGCTTGGCCAGCGCCTCATCGACCGGGCTGTGGGGTTGGCCGCGGCGGGACACCAGCACGTGGCGCGCCCCGGCGTAGCGGCTGGCGGTGAGTGGGCCGTCGCACAGTGGATGACCGGGGCGCATTACGGCGACGAAGTGGTCCTGAAACAGGGCCTGGGTACGCAGCTCGGGCGCCGTGGTGGCGCTGATGACCCCGGTCTCGAAATCCAGCTCGCCGCTGCGCAAGGGGCCGCTCTCCTTGTCCGGCTTGGCCAGAAAGTGGAGCCGTACTCCGGGCGCCTCGGTGGCGAGCCGGCTCAGCAGGGCGGCGCCGAACAGTTCCACCAGCCCCTCGCTGGCGCGCAGGGTGAAGGTGCGCTCCAGCCGCGCCGGGTCGACCTCCTGTCGGGGGCTCAGCATGCTCTCTGCCTCCTGCACCAGCCGACCGACCTGCTCGCGCAGCAACTGGGCTCGAGGGGTCGGCACCAGGCCGCGGCCGGCCCGCACCAGCAGCGGGTCGCCTGTGGTCTCCCGCAATCTTGCCAGGGCCCGGCTCATGGCGGAGGGGCTCAAGCCCAGTCGTCTGGCGGCGCCCGCCACGCTGCCTTCGTCCAGCAGGGCATCCAGGGTGATCAGCAGGTTGAGGTCGGGAGTGCTCATGTGCATGCCTTCATCGGAGTGGGAGCAGAGGGGTCAGCTTCATCATACCCGAGAACGGGCATCCTCATATGGCGTCCGCTGCATTGATAAGCTGCAACTGGTGCGTCTTCCGCCTGCTCACTGGCCCCACTAGCCTTGTCGTCATCACCCCTATGTGGAGCCCGGCTCATGTCAACACCAACCCATTTCCCGCTCCTGGCGGCGTCTCGTCTCGGTCTGCTGGCGCTTGGCCTCGCCACCCTGTTGCCCATGCTGGCGGCCAGCATGGGCGGCATCTTGCTGCCGGCATTGGGGGCGGCCTTTCATCTGCCCTTCGCCATCTTGCAGTGGGTGCTGGTGGCTTACCTGCTGGGACTCACCTGCCTGACAGTGGTGGCCGGCCGGCTGGGTGACAGGTTCGGCCGGCGTCGGTTGCTGCTCTGTGGCATGGGGGGCTTTGCGCTGGCCTCCCTGCTCTGCGCGCTGGCACCGACCATCGGCTGGCTGATCGTCGCACGGGCGCTGCAGGGGGCGAGTGCGGCCTGCATGCTGACGCTCTCGCTGGCCATGGTGGGGCGGCTGGTGTCGCCGGCCAGACGGGGCTGGAGCATGGGATTGCTCGGCACCCTGTCTGCCTGCGGTACGGCGCTGGGACCCTCGTTTGGCGGCCTGCTGCTGGAAGTGGCGGGCTGGCAGGCTGCCTTCCTGGCGCTGCTACCCCTCGGCCTGTTGGCGCTGCTCTGTGCCCGTGCCGGTCTACCCGATGACGGGGCGAGCGGGCAGGGGACACGACTCAACCTGGCCAGCCTGGGGTGGCTGCTGGTGACGCTGCTGGGCTACGGGCTGGCGCTCACTACGACAGGCGTCCCGGCCCTCTGGCTTGGGGGCGGGGCGCTGCTGGCCGCCGCCTGGCTGGTGCGCAGCGAACTGGGCTCCCCCGCCCCTCTGTTGCCGCTGGCGTTGCTGCGAACCTGGCGGCTGCGCGGCGCTCTGGCGGCCAGTGCGCTGGTGGCCGGGGTGATGGTGGCGACCCTGCTGATCGGTCCCTTCTATCTGCAGGGGGTATTCGGGCTCGGCCCGCTGACCAGCGGGCTGCTTATCTCGGGTGGACCCCTGCTGGCGGCACTGAGCGGGATGCCAGCCGGCTGGCTGGTGGACAGGGTCGGCGCCATCACAGTGGTGCGACTGGGCTTGCTGGTGATGAGCGCGGCGGTGGTGCTGCTGGCCACCCTGGGCAGCGGCGGTGGCCCAATGGGATACCTGCTGCCCGTGTTGCTGCTGACTGCTGGCTACGCCCTGTTCCAGACCGCCAACAACAGCCTGGTGATCGGCGCCGCCGACGAACAGAGCCGTGGTGCCGTGGCCGGGTTGCTGACCCTGTCGCGCAATCTGGGCCAGCTGACGGGGGCGGCGGGACTGGGGGCCCTGTTTGCCGCTCTGGCGGGAGGCGGCAATCCGGCCGTCGCCAGTGCGAGCGAGCTGGCGTTCGCCATGCGGGCCACCTTCGCCCTGACGGCTCTGCTGCTGATGAGCGCACTCTGGCTGGTGGGGAGAGGTGAGCGCGACGTGCCGGGCAATGCGACCCGGGAAGGCTGCGAGCTGGGAGAGCGCTGAAAACGAAGACGCCTCCACAGGGGAGGCGTCTTGCTACGGGGTTGAGCAGGATAGTAAACCGCTCGGATCCTCGTCTCCGATCAAGCTGTTACAGGATAAAGCGGCTCAAATCCTCGTCTTCAATCAGCTTGCCGAGGTGGGCGTTGACGTAGTCGGTGTTGATGACAAAGGTCTCGCCGGACTTCTCGGAGGCGTCGTAGGAGATGTCTTCCATCAGTCGTTCCATCACGGTGTGCAGACGACGGGCGCCGATGTTCTCGGTGCGCTCGTTGACCTGCCAGGCCGCTTCGGCCAGACGGCGGATACCGTCCTGGGTGAACTCGATGTTGACCCCTTCGGTGGCCATCAGTGCCTTGTACTGATCGGTCAGGGAGGCGTTCGGCTCGATCAGGATCCGCTCGAAGTCTTCGGTGGTCAGCGCGGTCAGCTCGACCCGGATCGGCAGACGGCCCTGCAGCTCCGGGATGAGGTCGGACGGCTTGGCGATCTGGAAGGCGCCGGAGGCGACGAACAGGATGTGATCGGTCTTGACCATGCCGTGCTTGGTGTTGACGGTGCAGCCCTCGACCAGCGGCAGCAGGTCGCGCTGAACCCCTTCACGGGAAACGTCCGGGCCTGAGCTCTCGCCGCGCTTGCAGATCTTGTCGATCTCGTCGAGGAAGACGATGCCGTTGTTCTCGACGGAGGCGATGGCCTTCTGCTTCAGCTCTTCCGGGTTGACCAGGCGGGCCGCTTCCTCTTCGATCAGCGCCTTCATGGCCTCTTTGACCTTGATCTTGCGCTTCTTCTTCTGGTTCTGGCCCAGGTTCTGGAACAGCCCCTGCAGCTGGTTGGCCATCTCTTCCATGCCCGGCGGGGTCATGATCTCAACGCCCATCGGGGAGGCGGAGAGCTCCAGCTCGATCTCCTTGTCATCCAGCTGACCTTCCCGCAGTTTCTTGCGGAAGATCTGGCGGGTGTTGGAGTTGTCGGCTTTCTCTTCCTCGCCCCAGCTGTTGCGCGGGTTGGGCAGCAGGGCGTCGAGGATGCGCTCTTCGGCGGCCTCTTCGGCGCGGTATTTCATCTTCTCCATCTCGGTCTCGCGCACCAGCTTGATGGCGACATCGGTCAGATCGCGGATGATGCTGTCCACTTCCTTGCCCACATAGCCCACTTCGGTGAACTTGGTCGCTTCGACCTTGATGAAGGGGGCGTTGGCCAGCTTGGCCAGACGACGGGCGATCTCGGTCTTGCCGACACCGGTCGGACCGATCATCAGGATGTTCTTCGGGGTCACCTCGTGGCGCATCTCCTCGGAGAGCTGCATCCGGCGCCAGCGGTTGCGCAGGGCCACGGCCACCGCACGCTTGGCGTCGGCTTGACCAATGATGTGTCTGTCCAGCTCGTGGACGATTTCTCTCGGGGTCATCTCGGACATGATGGTGTTCCTGTGTCCGGGGCGGGCAGGGCCCACCCCTTGGAAAATGGGGTTTGGCTGGCGGCCTTATTTGGCGGCCCTATTTCGCCGGCTTATTTGGCTGAATAATCCAGCACTTCGATGGTGTGGTTGCCGTTGGTGAACACACAGATGTCGCCCGCAATCTTGAGGGACTTCTCGACGATGCTCTTGGCATCCAGCTCGGTGTTCTCCAGCAGGGCGATGGCGGCGGACTGGGCGAAGTTGCCGCCGCTGCCGATGGCGATGAGATCGTGCTCCGGCTGTACCACGTCACCGTTGCCGGTGATGATGAAAGATTTGTGCTCGTCGGCGACGGCCAGCAGCGCCTCGAGGCGGCGCAGGGCGCGATCGGTGCGCCAGTCCTTGGCCAGCGCCACGGCGGCGCGCTCCAGGTTGCCCTGATGAGCCTGCAGCTTGGCTTCAAAGCGCTCGAGCAGGGTGAAGGCGTCGGCGGTGCCGCCGGCAAAACCTGCCAGCACCTTGCCGTTGTAGAGGCGATGAACCTTGCGGGCGTTGCCCTTCATGACGGTGTTGCCAAGAGAAACCTGGCCATCGCCACCGATGACGACCTGACCGTTGCGGCGAACTGAAACTATGGTAGTCACTTTACTTACCTCGCTTGAGCCGAATGACGGCCTGACTGTGCATGGCAAGAGAGATGGGGATGGCAATCCGGCTTTTCAAGCCTGCGCGCTGGCGCGGCCAACGGGGTTGGCTGGGAGTGGTGGCGACTGGCACCAAAAGAAACAGGGCCGGGTGTTGCCACCCGGCCCTGTATATGGACGCTGCGATCACCCCTTCTTGGGGATGCAGCCGCTGATGCCTGAGCCCTGCAGCTTGCGGTTGGCCGCGTCGGCCGCCGCCTTGCCGCTGAAGGGGCCCACCATCACCTTGTAGACGGCGCCACCGGCCCCGTTGACCACCTGCAGGCTGGAGGAGAGCCCGGCGGTGAAGGCGATGCGCGCTTTGAGGGATTCCGCGGAATCCTGCGAACGCAGGGCGGCGCACTGCATCATGTAGCGTTCGTTGTCGGCCGTTGCAGGCGGAGTCGCCGCCTTGGCCTTGGCGGCCGCGGCCCGTTCCCGCTCCAGTTCGGCGCGCAGCTCCCGCTCCATCCGATCCCGTTCGGCCTTGCGGTCGATCACCTGCTCCTGGGCACTGGCGACCGGCGCGCCGGTCGCCGGCTTGGCCGGTTGTACCGGTTGCGGCTTGTAGGGCTGTACCTGGCCGATGGGGGTTCCGGGTTGGGGAATATTGGTCGGCACCGGCTGTGGCAGCTTCTCCGGCTGCAGGGTCATGGTTTCCGCCGGGGGGGGCGGCAGCACGCCCGGCTGGGGCGGCGGCTCGACGATGTCGACCTGCTTGTTCTCCAGCCGTTCGATGTAGCTCCACTTCTCCTGCGGCAGGCCGTTGCTCTGGGCCTTGGGCTTGTTGGCTTTCACCTGCTCCTCAATGGTGGGGGCGTCGTTGCCCTTGCCACTGATCATGTAGAGGAAACCGCCGAACCCCGCCAGCAACACTACGGCCAGCAGGGCCGGGATAACAGGAAAGCGGCGAGGTGCCGCTTTCTTGGTGTTGCGACCACCCGCCCGACGTCGCGGGCGGCTGCCGACATAATCCCGGGTCGCCATCTATTACATGCGCTCCAGGGTGTGGATGCCCAGTACGCCCAGGCCCAGCTTGAGGACCTTGGCGGTGGCGGCGCACAGCAGCAGACGGCTCTGACGAGTCGCCTCGTCCACGCCATCCTTGTTGATCGGGCAGGCTTCGTAGAAGGTCATGAAGTTGCCGGACAGCTCGTACAGATAGGTACAGAGCAGGTGCGGCATGCCCTTGTCCGCCACGCCGTTGACCGCGTCGGAGAACTGGATCAGCTTCTGGGCCAGGGTCTCTTCCGCTTCCTCGCTCAGGACCACCTTGCCGCCCAGGGTATCGGCATCGACGCCGGCCTTGCGGAAGATGGACTGGATACGGGTGTAGGCGTACTGCAGGTAGGGCGCGGTGTTGCCTTCAAAGGAGAGCATCAGATCCCAGTCGAAGATGTAGTCGGTAGTGCGGTTCTTGGAGAGATCCGCATACTTGACCGCACCCATGGCGATGGCGTGCACCACCTGGGCCTTCTCCTCGGCGGAGAGGTCGCTGTTGCGGCTCTCCAGCAGGGCGGCGGCGCGCTCTTCTGCCTCATTCAGCAGATCAACCAGCTTGACGGTACCGCCGGAGCGGGTCTTGTAGGGACGGCCATCCTTGCCCAGCATCATGCCGAAGGCGTGGTGCTCGAGGGGCACGGATTCCGGCACATAGCCCGCCTTGCGGGTGATGGTCCAGGCCTGCATCAGGTGCTGGTGCTGACGGGAGTCGATAAAGTACATCACCCGGTCGGCGCCCAGGGTCTCGTAACGATACTTGGCACAGGCGATGTCGGTGGTGGTATAGAGGAAGCCGCCATCGCTCTTCTGGATGATGACGCCCATGGGCTCGCCATCCTTGTTCTTGAACTCGTCCAGGAAGACGACGGTGGCGCCTTCACTCTCGACCGCCAGGCCGCGCGCTTTCAGATCGGCGACGATTTCCGGCAGCATGTCGTTGTACATGGACTCGCCCATGATGTCCTTGTTGGTCAGGGAGACATTCAGGCGGTCGTAGTTGCGCTGGTTCTGCTCCATGGTCATGTCGACCAGCTTCTTCCACATGGTGCGGCAGTACTCATCACCACCCTGCAGCTTGACCACGTAGTTGCGCGCGCGCTCGGCGAAGGCTTCGTCTTCGTCGTAGTGACGCTTGGCCTGGGTGTAGAAGGCTTCCAGATCGCGCAGCTCCATGTCGGAGGCGTGCTCGTTGGCCATCTTCTCCAGATAGGCGATCAGCATGCCGAACTGGGTACCCCAGTCGCCGATGTGGTTGGCACGCACCACCTTGTGGCCCAGGAACTCGAGGGCGCGGGCAGCCACGTCACCGAGGACTGTGCTGCGGATGTGATGCACCGCCATCTCTTTGGCCACGTTGGGGGCGGAGTAGTCCACCACCACGGTCTGCGGGGTTGGCAGCTTCACGTTGGCGTTGGCGGAGGTCACCATGGCCTCTACCTGACCGGCCAGCCAGCTCGGGTCGAAGAAGAAGTTGATGAAGCCGGGGCCGGCGATCTCGACCTTGGCGATCAGATCGGAGGCGGGCAGGTGCTCGATGATGGCAGCGGCCAGCTCACGGGGATTCTTGCGGGCCGGTTTGGCCAGCAGCATGGCCAGGTTGGTGGCCAGGTCACCGTGAGCCTTCTCCTTGCATCGGTCTACTTGCACGCGGGCTTCCAGGTCCGCCGGCAGGATGCCCGCTGACTTGAGATTGGCTACCGTTTGTTCAAGTAGATGATGAATATGCTCTTTCATAACTGACCACCAAGGTTGCGCGTCGAAAAATGACTGATATATAAGGGCGTGAATTTTACCCGCATCGGCCCGAGAAAACTATAGGGATGACCCGCCGCTCGCGGTCGGGCGGATATTTCACTGCATTTGGCACCAGATCCCAGAATATTGGACGGAAATTACGGTGCTTATCCATTTCTACTGCATATTGAAGCGGCTTGTCCAGGCTATTTTCCCCTGATTGTTAAGGGGTTTTTTATTCCAACTCGTTCTGAATGATCTGCCCTGCCGCCCCGGTCGTATCAACAGGTACCTTTTACCGAGGAATCTGTCGATGAAACTGGCGCTGTTTCCCCTCTCGGCCCACCTGCTGCCCGGTGGCATCATGCCGCTGCGCATCTTCGAGCCCAGATATCAGCGCATGATCGCCGAGGCGGGAGAGCAGGGGTTTGCTATCTGCATGCTGGATCCCCGCCAGCCCGATGCGCTGCGCAACATGTACCCAATCGCCACCCTGGTACGGATCGTCGACTTCGATCAGCTGCCGGACGGTCTGCTCGGCATCACGGTGCTCGGCATGGAGCGGGTCAGGATCACCGATCTGTGGCAGGAGTCGGACGGCTTGCGGGTCGGAGAGGTGGAGGTGCTGCCCCCCTGGCGCACCGGCCGGCTCAATGCCGACCAGCACTCGTTGGCCAGGGCGCTGCAGGAGGTGTTCAACGACTACCCGGAGTATGCGGCCCTCTACCGCAACCCCGACTGGGACGATGCCAGCTGGGTGGCCCAGCGCTGGCTGGAAGTGCTGCCCATCCCCGTTGAGCAGAAACAGTGGCTGGTGGCGGCGGAAGACAACCAGCCGGCACTCTCCCTGCTGAGCGGATTGCTGGTCGCCAGCCACTGAGCACTCTTTGATACGGCGCAGGTGATCCTTTTGCCGTGGCGCACGTATTGGCACTCATCACCCTCTTCAAGGCATGGCGCAATGGCATATACTGGCCAATCACAATCGACTCCGCACAGGATATCGCCCCCTATGGATGACCCCGCCGGCGATCTGAAATCCCTGCTGGTGCGGGTGGCCGAGCATGGCGACAAGGCCGCCTTCGCCACCCTGTTCCAGCACTTTGCCCCGCGCATCCGCAGCTACGGGCTGCGCCACCTCGGCAGCGAGGCCAACGCCATGGAGCTGGTACAGGAGACCATGCTGCTGGTGTGGCAGAAGGCCCGGCTCTACCACCCCGACAAGGGAGCCGCCACCACCTGGATCTACACCGTCATGCGCAACCAGGGCTTCGACATGCTGCGCCGGCGCCGCGCCAGCAAGGAAGATCTCTGCGCCGAGGAGCTGTGGCCCATGCTGGAGTACAGGGCGGAAGAGGAGCACCTGAGCGGCGGCGAAGACGCCGTGCTGACCCGCCAGATGGCCCACTACCTCGGCACCCTGCCGGAGCCGCAACAGCAGGTGGTGCGCGGCATCTACCTGCAGGAGCTCTCCCAGCAGGAGCTGGCGGACCGGCTCGGCGTGCCGCTCGGCACCATCAAATCCCGCCTCAGACTGGCGTTACAGAAATTGAAGGAACAAGTGGAGCAAGGCCATGATTAAAGCCCATCCCGTTCAGGCCATGTTGCGCGCCTTTGCCGCCGACGAACTGCCCCTGCCGCTGGCCGTCGGCGTCTCCGCACACTGCGAGCTCTGCCCCGAGTGTGCGGCCCGGCTGCGGGCCTGCGAAGAGGAGCTGGCTCGGCAATACCTGGCCCCGGCCGAAGAGTGCGAGCCACTGCCGGCAGAGTTCGATGCCATGCTGGCCGGCATACTGCAACAGCCGGTGGCCAGTGCGGCCGCGTTGAGTCAGTCGGCTGCGGCCCGGCCCGAGCTGCAGGTGGCGGGCCAGTCGTACCGGCTGCCGCGGGTGCTGGCCCGTCACCACGCCCCCAGCTGGCGCCACATCGGCGCCATCCGGCAGGTGAGCCTGCCGCTTGACGAGCAGGGGGCCCGTGCCAGCCTGCTGCACATAGAGGCGGGCGGCCGCATCCCTGAGCACACTCACAAGGGTTATGAGCTGACCCTGCTGCTGGCCGGCACCATCGAAGATGGCGACACCCGCTATCAGGCGGGGGACTTCATCTGGCGCGATGCCAGCCACGCCCACAGTCCGCACACCCCGGACGGCTGCCTCTGTTACACGGTGCAGGACGCGCCGGTACAGTTCACCAAGGGGCTGTCGCGGCTGCTCAACGGCATCAGCCATCGCCTCTACTGAGCCGACAAAGCAATAAAAAAAGGGACCCTCGGGTCCCTTTTTGCATGGTGTCGCGGCTATCAGGCTACAAACACCAGGTAGACGGCGAAGGCCACCACGAAGCGGTAGATGGCGAACGGGATGAAGTCGAGGCGACGGATCAGCGCCAGGAAGGTTTTGATGGCGATCATGGCCACCACGAAGGCGGTGACGAACCCCACCGCGAACATGGGGAAGTCGGCCATGGAGAGGAAGTCGCGACTCTTGTAGAGATCCAGTCCGCTTGCCGCCACCATCATGGGCACCGCCAGGATGAAGGAGAACTCGGCCGCCGCCTGACGGCTGATCCCCATCAGCATGCCGCCGCTGATGGTGGCACCGGAGCGGGAGAAGCCAGGCCAGAGTGCCAGGCACTGGAACAGGCCGATGCCGAACGCCTGCTTGTAGCTGATGTCGTCCAGGGTTTCGGAGCGCACTGCGGGGCGGAACTTCTCGGCGATGATCAGCAGGATGCCGCCGGCCACCAGGGCGTACATCACGGTCTGCGGGCCGAACAGATGGGCCTTGATCCAGCTGTGGATGGCGAGGCCGATGACGACGGCGGGCAGCATGCCGAGGATGATGTGCACCAGCGAGAGGGTGGCGTGTCCCTGCGCCGGCTTCTGGCCGAAGTGGATGCCGATGAGGCCAAACAGGCGGCGCCAGAACACGGCGACCACCGCCAGGATGGAGCCCATCTGGATCACCACTTCGAAGGTGGCAGCCTTGGGGCCGTCGAAGCCAAGCAGGTGGCCGACGATGATCATGTGGCCGGTGGAGGAGACGGGGAGGAACTCGGTCAGGCCCTCCACTATGCCCAGCACGAAGGCGACAAACAGGGCGTAAGACTCTGTCATGTTTCAGATCTCTTGATTATTGGTCCGGTTGAAGTCGGCCCCGAGCCGAGCCGGGGCGACCAATGATGGAGGAAAATCGAGCGTGCAACCAGTGAATATTGTGTTGGCGTCAGGCCCCGCCGGCGGGATCGACGGCGAGGTTGTTGGTTTTCATTCGGACCTACATGGCGTTCGACGCTCAGCGGCTCCGATCAGGCGGGGCCCTGACCGGCCAGGATCCCCTCGATCTGCTGCAGCAGCGCCGCATCCAGCGGGGGCTGGGACTGGGCCTCCACCGCGCTGACAATCTGCTGCGGGTTGCTGGCACCGATCAGGGCGCAGCTCACCACAGAGTCGCGCAGGACCCACTGCAGCGCCAGTTGCGACAGCGGTTGGCCCCGCTGCTGCGCCAGTGCATGCAGGGCCCGGATGGTGGCCAGCTTGTTGGCGGTGATCTGCTCGGGCTTGAGAAAGGGGCTGGCACTGGCGGCGCGCGAATCTGCCGGAATGCCCGCCAGGTAGCGATCGCTCAGCAGTCCGCCCGCCAGCGGGGAGAAGGCGACCACCCCCATGCCGTGCTCGCGGCAGACCGGCAGGGTTTCAGCCTCGATGTCGCGCTGAAACAGGGAGTATTTGAGCTGATTGACCAGACAGGGGGTGCCCAGCTCCGCCAGCCGGGCGGCGGCCTGCGCGGCGAGCGGGGC
Organism: Aeromonas sp. s2; assembly: GCF_040907935.1. Lineage (NCBI taxonomy): Bacteria > Pseudomonadati > Pseudomonadota > Gammaproteobacteria > Aeromonadales > Aeromonadaceae > Aeromonas > Aeromonas sp. s2. The sequence continues at coordinate 40,826 of NZ_JBFOCR010000023.1, forward strand.
CGGGTAGTTGGAGAGGCCGATGTAGAGCGCCTTGCCCTGACGCACCATCAGCGCCAGCGCCTGGCAGGTCTCCTCCAGCGGGGTGCGCGGATCCGGCCTGTGGTGATAGAAGATGTCCACATAGTCGAGACCGAGCCGGCGCAGGCTCTGGTGCAGGCTGGCAAACAAGTATTTGGCGCTGCCGCCGTCACCGTAAGGGCCATCCCACATGATGTATCCCGCCTTGCTGGCGATGATGAGCTCGTCCCGATAGGGGGCCAGGCTCCCCTTGAGCAGCTTGCCGAAGGTTTGCTCGGCCGACCCCGGCGGCGGCCCGTAGTTATTGGCCAGATCGAAGTGGGTGATACCCAGATCGAACGCCTGGTGCACCATGGCTTTCGCGGTGGCGGGATCGCTCTCGGCGCCGAAGTTGTGCCAGAGGCCGAGAGCTATGCCGGGCAGGCGCAGGCCGTGACGACCGGCGGGTCGATAGGGCTGGCGCTGGTAACGGTCGGGGGCGGCGAGGTAGTGATCATCCATAACGACTCCTTGCGTGGACTTGTTTGCGAGCAGAGGCGAGGGGTGACCCCGGTCCCTCTTCGCTCGGCATGTCTGGGTGGGAGAAGAGGGGGCCGGGGTCAGCTGGTGGCGATAAAGCGGTAACGGGTCTGGTGGCGATAGGTCTGCCCCGGCAGCAACCAGGGATCGCCCAGCTCGGGGCGGTTGGGGCTGTCCGGCAGCTGCTGGGCCTCCAGACAGAAACCGGCGTGATCCCGATGGAGCTGGCCATCGCGTGCCGGCGTATTGGCCAGCCAGTTGCCGCTGTAGAACTGCAGCGAAGGCTGGTTGGTGTAGACCTCCATCGCCAGCTGGCGATCCCCCGAGACCACCCGCGCCGCCCACTCGGCGCTCGGCCCGTTGAGTACAAAGGCGTGGTCATACCCCTTGGCCTGTTGCTGCTGGGGGTGGCTCAGCCAATCTTGTCCGATAAGGCGCTCGTGGCGCAGATCGAACGGCCCCTCCACCGGTGCGATCGCGAGCGGCAGGCCGCTTTGGTCGGTGGGCAGGAAACGGTCGGCGTTGAGGCGGATGAGGTGGCCGCGTACATCGCCGCCGTTCGGGTTGTCGTCGAGATTGAAGTAGGTGTGGCTGGTGAGGCTGACCGGGGTCGGTGCATCCGTGCTGGCGACGAAATCCACCACCAGATCGCACTGCTCCAGCCGGTACTCCAGTGTCACCCGCAGGTTGCCGGGAAAGCCCTGATCCCCCGCTCGGGAGAGCAGGGTCAGTCTGACCCGGTCCGCCTCCCGCTCCTTGATCTGCCAGTGCTGGCGATGAAACCCCGCCCGTCCGCCGTGCAGGCAGTGGGGGGGCTGGTTGGCATCCAGCGGCCAGCGCTGGCCGTCGCGCAGCAGCTCGGCGTTGCCGATGCGGTTGGCAAAGCGTCCCGCGACCGCCCCCAGCCACACCTGTTGAGCGGGGTAGGCCTCATCGGCGCAGCCCAGCAGCACTTCACGGCACCCACCCGCCACCGGCAGGGTGAGGGAGGTGAGGGTGGCCCCGAAGTCGAGGCCGCGCAGGCGCAGCCCCTCCTCGTTTTCCAGCTCGAACGGGATCATGGCGTCGCTCATAGTCTGCCTGCACCGGCGTTGCCGATCCGGCAGACATGGCCGTCGGCCTGCATCATCAACGGGCTCATAGTTTTCCCGCCCCCGCGCTGGCGCGGCAGACGTAGCTGTCGGCCTTGAGCCCGAAGCGGGCCGGGTACTCGGCATCGACCGCGGCGATCACCTCGGCCACCTTCTCTGGGCGCAGCAGAGCGACCACGCAGCCGCCGAAGCCGCCGCCGGTCATCCGCACGCCGCCCTCGGTGCCGATCCTGGCCTTGATGATCTCCACCAGACCGTCGATGGCGGGCACGGTAATTTCGAAGTCATCGCGCATTGCAGCGTGGGAGTCGGCCATCAGCTCGCCGAGGCGCACCAGATCCCCTTGCGCCAGCGCATCGGCGGCGGCCAGGGTGCGGCTGTTGTCGCCCACCACGTGACGGGCACGGCGGTAACAGACCTCATCCAGCCCGGCCTTGCCCGCTTCCAGCGCGGCCAGATCCAGATCGCGCAGCGCCTTGACTCCGTAGTGACGGGCGGCTGCTTCGCACTGCTGGCGGCGGGTGTTGTATTCGCTGTCTACCAGGCCGCGACGGACGTTGGAGTTGACGATCAGCACCGCCAGATCGGTGGGCATCGGGATGAGCCGGGTTTCCAGTGAGCGGCAGTCGAGCAGCAGAGCGTGATCCTGTTTGCCGCTGGCGGAGATCATCTGGTCCATGATGCCGCAGTTGCAGCCGACGAACTGGTTCTCCGCCTGCTGGCCGTTGAGGGCAATCTCGGCCTGCGTGATGGCGAGCCCCAGCGCCTCCTTGAAGGCCTGGCCGATGGCCACCTCCAGCGAGGCGGAAGAGGAGAGGCCGGCCCCCTGCGGCACGTTGCCGGAGACCACCAGATTGAGGCCGCGCAGGGGATAGCCGCGCTCCTGCAAGTACTTCACCACCCCGCGGATGTAGTCGCTCCAGCGCTGGTCGGCATGATGATTGATGGGTTGGCCGAGATCGAACAGGTCGCGCTGGTTGCCGTAGTCGGCGGCGACCACGTGCACCAGGCTGTCATCGCGCAGGCCGATGGCGACGCAGGTCTCGTAGTCGATGGCGCAGGGCAGCACGAAGCCGTCGTTGTAGTCGGTGTGCTCGCCGATGAGGTTGACGCGGCCGGGGGCCCGCACCAGCAGGTCGGGTTGTTGCTCAAACTGCTCGGCAAAGACGGCGCTGACGCGCTGGCTCGGGGTCATGGGGTCACCTCATTGGCTTTGTAATGAACGGGGGAAAGGGTACGCAGGCGCTCCGCGGCTTGCTCCGGGGTCAGGTCGCGCTGGGTCTCTGCCAGCATCTCGAAGCCCACCATGAATTTGCGCACCGTGGCGGAGCGCAGCAGGGGCGGATAGAAGTGGGCATGCAGTTGCCACGCCTCTGGGCAGTCGGAGCGGGGCGGCGCAAAGTGCCAGCCCATGGAGTAGGGAAAGCTGCACTCGAACAGGTTGTCGTAACGGCTGGTGAGCTCCTTGAGCGCGATGGCCAGATCCTGCTGCAGCTCGGGTGTGAGGTCGAGCAGAGAGGGGACATGGCGCTTGGGCAGCAGCAGGGTTTCGAACGGCCAGGCCGCCCAGAAGGGCACTACCGCCAGCCAGTGTTCGGTCTCCACCACGATGCGGGTGCGATCCTGCAGCTCCCGCTCCACGTAGTCGACCAGCAGCGGGCGGCCGTGCTCCGCCAGCCAGGCGCGCTGGTGCTGCTCTTCGCGGGCAATTTCATTGGGCAGGAAGTCGCTGCCCCACAGCTGACCGTGGGGATGCGGGTTGGAGCAGCCCATGACGGCGCCCTTGTTTTCAAACACCTGCACCCACTCCCACTGGGCCGACAGCTCGGTCACCTGTTCCATCCAGGTGGTGATCACCTGCTCGATGGCGGGCAGAGGCAGCTCGGGCAGAGTCTTGCCGTGATCCGGCGAGAAGCAGATGACCCGGCTGGTGCCGCGGGCGGCTTCCAGCTTGAGCAGGGGATCCTGCTCGCCACTGGCGGCCGGGGTGTCCTGCATCAGGGCGGCGAAGTCGTTGGTAAAGACGAAGGTGTCCCGATAGTCGGGATTCTGGTCGCCGGTGACGCGCTTGTTGCCGGCACAGAGGAAGCAGTCGGGGTCATGGGCCTGGCTCGGCGCCTGGCTCACCTTCTCGATCTGGCCCTGCCAGGGGCGCTTGGCCCTGTGAGGGGAGACCAGCACGTATTGGCCGCTCAGCGGGTTGAAACGACGGTGGGGGTGATCAACCGGGTTGAACATCATCACTCCTCAAGCTCAATAAAAGAAAATGCGGGCGGGGATGAGGGCGAGTGCGCCTCTCATCTGTGGCCCCTCTCTCACAACGGGAGAAGGGGGCAAAACGGACATCACGCCTCGTACCCCTGCGGGTTGGCGGATTGCCAGCGCCAGCTGTCGGCACACATGGCGGCCAGATCCCGCCGGGTACGCCAGCCCAGCTCGCGCTCGGCCCTGGCGGGATCGGCCCAGCATTCGGCGATGTCGCCCGGGCGTCTTGGCTCGATGCGGTAGGGCAAGGGGCGACCGCTGGCCGCCTCGAACGCCGCCACCATCTGCAGCACGCTCTGGCCCTTGCCCGTACCCAGGTTGTAGACGTGCACGCCGCCCTTGCTGGCGCAGTGCTGCAACGCCTTGACGTGCCCTTCGGCAAGATCCATCACGTGGATGTAGTCGCGCACGCCGGTGCCGTCGACGGTGGGGTAATCGTTACCAAAGACGGAGAGGCGGTCGCGCCGGCCGATGGCGACCTGGGTCAAAAACGGCATGAGGTTGTTGGGGATCCCCTGGGGATCCTCCCCCATGGTGCCCGACTCGTGGGCGCCGACCGGGTTGAAGTAGCGCAGCAGGGTCATGCTCCAGTGCGGCTCGGCCCGCTGCAGATCCTCGAGGATCTCTTCGATGATCAGCTTGGAGCGGCCGTAGGGATTGGTGGCGCTGCGCGGGAAATCTTCCCGGATGGGCGTGCTGGCCGGGTCGCCATAGACGGTAGCCGACGAGCTGAACACCAGGTTGTGGACGCCGGCCCGCTTCATCGCCTGCAGCAATACCAGGGTGCCGCTCAGGTTGTTCTCGTAGTAGTCGAGGGGGATGCGGGTGGACTCGCCGACCGCCTTGAGGGCGGCGAAGTGGATCACTGCGTCGATCCGTTGCTCGCTGAAGATGCGATCCAGCAGGAGCGGGTCACGGATGTCCCCCCGATAGAAGCGGGGCTCGCGCCCGCTGATGGCGGCGATGCGGGCCAGCACGCTGGCCTTGCTGTTGCAGAGGTTGTCAACCACCACGGGCTCCATGCCGGCCGCCTGCAGTGCCAGGCAGGTGTGGCTGCCGATGTAACCACAGCCGCCGGTGACCAGTACTTTCATCCTCATCTCCACGCTCAAAAAAAGCCTGTGAAGGAGTCTAGCCGAGGGGCTGGCGGGCAAACTGTGAACTGGCTAACAAATATGTGTAAACGATTACACTTGTTTTGGTGGTCATCATTTCAGCAATATGGTTTTTCCCCCTGTTATCAGTGACATTGCTCGGTATAATGGCCTCGTCCCGAACCGTGAAATAAGTGAAAACAACATGAGTACCATCAAGGATGTCGCCCGTTTGGCCAACGTATCGGTGGCAACGGTTTCACGGGTGATGAACAACTCACCCAAGGCCAGTGCCGCCTCCCGCGAGGTGGTGTTGAAAGCCATGGCCGAACTGGGCTACACCCCCAATGCCAACGCACGGGCGCTGGTCAGCCAGACCTGCGACACCATGGGCGTGCTGGTGGGCGACGTGGCGGATCCCTTCTTCGGCGCCCTGGTCAAGGGGGTCGCCGCGGTGGCGGTGGAACAGGGGCTGCACCTGCTGATGGGTAATGGTTTTCACACGGCTCGGCAGGAGCGCGAATCCATCGAGCTGCTGATCGGCAAGCGGTGCGAGGCACTGGTGGTGCACAGCAAGGCGCTGAGCGACGAGGAGCTGATCGACTATGCGCTGCGGGTGCCCGGCATGGTGTTGATCAACCGCGACATCCCGGCACTCAAGGGGCGCTGCATCGCCCTCAACAACCGGCAGGGGGCCGCCACGGCGACCCGGCATCTGCTGGAGCTGGGCCACCGTCACATCGCCTTCCTGAGCTCCGATCACGCCATCGAGGATGCCATCCTGCGGCTGCAGGGCTATCAGGATGCGCTGGCCGAGGCGGGCGTGCGCGCCGACCCCGAGCTGGTGGAGAGCGGCATGCCCAACGAGGAGGGCGGCGAGCGGGCCATGCTCAACCTGCTGGCCAAGGGGCTGCCCATCACGGCCGTGGTGGCCTACAACGATGCCATGGCGGCGGGGGCCATCTCGGTGCTGGCGGACAACGGCCTCAAGGTGCCGGAGGAGGTCTCTGTGGTGGGCTTCGATGACATCATCTATGCCAGATACCTGAGACCCAAGCTCTCCACCATGCGCTATCCCATCGAACTGATGGCAGCCCAGGCGGCCAAGCTGGCCCTGCAGCTGGCAGCGGGCGAAAGCGAGGTGGTACAGAGCCGCATTTACACCCCGACCCTGATCAACCGCCACTCGGTGGCGCCCGTTCGAAGCTGATCCCTTTCATTTACCTCCGTTTATCGCTCCGGATCGTCGTTTTTGAGGCACTCGCTCCGGAGCCTTGGTCTTTTACCTGCATTTAGCGCATTTTTACCCTGTTTTACTTAACAAATTCAGTGTAATCGTTTACATCTGTGTGAGCGGGATCGCCGATCACCGGGCAAATCTCCCCTACACTGCATACGTTTTCGGCGTTCATGCAGGGAGAGAGACGAATGCTCAGGGAGATAGTGGCCCGTCAGGACTGGCAGACCCAGGCGATTACCGCAGTGAATCGGTTGCCCGCCCATACCCCCTTGTTCAGCTGGCGCAGTGAAGCAGCTGCGCGGGATGATCTCGCCTCGCCTTCGCGCACCCTGCTGGATGGGGAGTGGCGTTTCTCCTTCTTCGCGGCGCCCGAGTTGGTGCCGGAGCAGTGGCTGGCACAGGATCTGGCCGATGCCTGTCCCATCCAGGTGCCGGGCAACTGGCAGCTGGCTGCGGCCTACCCAGGGTTGCGGCCTGCGACGGATGTACCCATCTACACCAACATCAAGTATCCCTTTCCGTGCGATCCACCGCGGGTGCCGGCCGAGAATCCCACCGGCTGCTATTCCCGCGAGTTCAATGTGCCAGCCGACTGGCTTGCCAGCGGTCAGACCCGGATCATCTTCGACGGGGTGGATAGCGCTTTTCACCTCTTCTGCAACGGTCGCTGGGTCGGTTACTCCCAGGACAGCCGGCTGCCTGCCGAATTTGACCTGACCTCTTTCCTCTGCCGTGGTGACAACCGGCTGGCAGTGCTGGTGCTGCACTGGTCCGACGGCTCCTATCTGGAAGATCAGGACATGTGGCGCATGAGCGGCATCTTCCGCTCCGTCAGCCTGCTGCACAAACCGGCTCGTCATCTGATGGATATACGGGTAACGCCCGAGCTCGACGCCTGCTACCGGGATGCCCGCCTCAAGATCGCATTGCAGGTAGCCAATGGGACCGGCCTGTCGGTGGAGCTCAACCTCTATGACGGCGGCGAGCGGGTGGCGACCCTGTGCCAGCCGATCGGCACGCAAGCCATTGACGAGAAAGGGGAGTATGACGATCGTGCCGAGGGCTGGCTCGAGGTGGCGACCCCGCGCAAGTGGAGCGCAGAGACCCCCCACCTCTATCGCCTCACCCTGACCCTGCTGGACGAGCGGGGGGAGCCCATCGAGAGCGAAGCCTGTGACGTGGGCTTTCGGGCGGTGGAGATCCGTGGCGGTCTGCTGCGGGTCAACGGCCAGCCGCTGCTGATCCGTGGCGCCAACCGGCACGAGCATCACCCCGCAACGGGGCACGTGGTGACGCCCGCCGCTATCGAGCAGGATCTGCTGTTGATGAAGCAGCACAACTTCAACGCGGTGCGCTGTTCCCACTACCCCAATCACCCCGAGCTTTATCGGCTGTGCGACCGGCTCGGCCTCTATGTGGTGGACGAGGCGAACCTGGAGACCCACGGGATGACCCCCATGGGGCGCTTGGCGCGGGATCCCGCCTGGAGCAATGCCTTCCTGGAGCGGGTGACCCGCATGGTGGCCCGCGACTTCAACCACCCCAGCATCATCATTTGGTCCCTTGGCAACGAGTCGGGTTACGGCCCGGCCCACGATGCCATGTATGGCTGGGTCAAGGGGGCGGATCCGAGCCGCCCGGTGCAATACGAAGGGGGTGGTGCCGATACGCCGGCCACCGACATCATCTGCCCCATGTATGCCCGCACCCATCAGGAGCAGCCCTTCCCGGCGGTGCCCAAGTGGGCGCTGGCCAAGTGGATCGGCCTGCCGGAGGAGACCCGCCCGTTGATCCTGTGTGAATACGCCCACGCCATGGGCAACAGCCTGGGGGGCTATGCCCACTACTGGCAGGCATTTCGCGATCACCCTCGGTTGCAGGGTGGCTTCGTCTGGGATTGGGTCGATCAGGGATTGGACAAGCTGACCGATGACGGCCGCCACTTCTGGGCCTATGGCGGTGATTTCGGCGATACCCCGAATGATCGCCAGTTCTGCTGCAACGGTCTGCTGTTCCCCGATCGCACGCCCCATCCGTCGCTGTTCGAGGCAAAACGGGCCCAACAGCCCTTCGTGCTGACCTTGCAACACCGCCAGCCGCTGACGGTCGAGATCCGCAGCGAATACCTGTTTCGCGAGACGGACAACGAGCGGCTGCAGTGGCGATTGTGCGAAGACGGCGTGGTGGTGAGCCAGGGTGAATGCCCACTCAACTTGGCACCGCAGGGCTGCGTGACGCTGACCCTGCTGGAGCAGTTGCCGGCCTTTGCGCCGGGGGCGCTCGCCTGGCTGGATCTCGCCATCGTGCAGCCCGCCGCCACGCCCTGGTCAGCGGCCGGTCACGAGGTGGCGCGCCAGCAATGCATGCTGCCTGCACCGCTTGCACTGCCCGCTACCCGCACGCCGGCCACCTTCATCGAGCTGGCGGATGGCTGGCAGATCCGGGCGGCCAACAGCGAGTGGCGGCTGGACAAGACCAGCGGCCGCATCTACAGCTGGCACAAGCTGGGGCGCGAGCAGCTGAAGGAGGCCATCGCCGATCACTTCTATCGGGCGCCGCTCGACAACGACATCGGCACCAGCGAGGCGGACCACGCCGATCCCAACGCCTGGATTGCCCGCTGGCAGGCGGCCGGGCTCAATGAGTTGCAGCATCGCTGCCTCGAGCTGGTAGTGAGCCCTGACCAAGGGACTGTGACGGTGCGTCACGGCTACTTCGTCGGCGAGGCGCTCAAGCTGCTGACCCTCTGGCGTCACGCCTTCGATCAGGATGGTGCCATGCACCTCGCCATCGAGGTGGAGGTGGCAGCCGAGATGCCCTCTCTGCCGCGCATCGGCGCCCGGCTCTGGCTGGCCGACGAGGTGCTGGCGGCAGGGGAGGAGGTGAGCTGGCTGGGGCGCGGTTCGCACGAGAACTATCCGGATCGCCTGCTGGCTGCCGACCTCGGTCGCTGGCAGTCGTCGCTCGATGCGCTGCACACCGCGTATGTGTTCCCGACCGACAACGGGCTGCGCTGTGACACCCGTCTGCTGCGATTCGGCTCCATCGAGGTCGAGGGACTGTTTCATTTCAGCCTGAGCCGTTTCAGCCAGCAGCAGCTGGCCCAGGCTCGCCACCAGACCGACCTGGTGGCCGCAGGCGGGCTCCATCTCTGTCTGGATGGTTTTCATATGGGGATTGGGGGGGATGACTCCTGGAGCCAGAGTGTACGACCGGAATATTGGCTGCAACCAGGCAGCTACTATTGGAACTGTGTTCTACGCTGAACCTGAGCGATTGCTTAACAAGAAAGAGCTCCGTTCAGAGCCGAAACGTTACCGGTTAAGTATAACTATATGATTTTTAATTGATTTATTGCTATGTAACAGAGTGTAAACGTTTTCATTTTGTTGTCATGATCACAGAACGACATACAACAAACTGATTACATTAGGCTGGCGCCAGTTCACTTGGTGTACAGCATTCCCTACAAAAACAGATAGAGAGATCGGAGCATAACAATGAAAAAGATCACGACCATTGCCGCCGTACTGATGAGCCTGATGGCAGGAGCCACCGCCCATGCCGAAACCCGCATCGGGGTGACCGTCTACAAGTACGACGACAACTTCATGGCGGTAGTGCGCAAGGCAATCGAGAAGGAAGCGGCGGCCAACCCGGGGGTGGAGCTGCTGATGAACGACTCCCAGAATGACCAGTCCAAGCAGAACGACCAGGTCGACGTGCTGCTGGCCAAGGGGGTGAAGGCGCTGGCCATCAACCTGGTTGACCCGGCAGCGGCCCCGGTCGTGATCGAGAAAGCCCGTGGCGAGGACGTGCCCGTGGTGTTCTACAACAAGGAGCCCAATGCCGCCGATCTGGCCAGCTACGACAAGGCCTACTACGTGGGTACCGATTCCAAGGAGTCTGGCATCATTCAGGGTCAGCTGATCGCCAAGCACTGGAAGGCCAACCCGGCCTGGGATCTGAACAAGGACGGCGTCATCCAGTACGTGCTGCTCAAGGGCGAGCCGGGTCACCCGGATGCCGAAGCCCGTACCACCTACGTCATCAAGACCCTGAACGATGGCGGCATCAAGACCGAGCAGCTGCACATGGATACCGGTATGTGGGATACCGCCATGGCCAAGGACAAGATGGACGCCTGGATCTCCGGCCCGAACGCCAACAAGATCGAAGTGGTCATCGCCAACAACGACGGCATGGCGATGGGGGCCGTGGAGTCCCTGAAGGCCCAGGGCAAGACCGCCATCCCGGTGTTCGGCGTGGATGCTCTGCCTGAAGCGCTGGCGCTGGTCAAAAGCGGTGCCATGGCCGGTACCGTGCTGAACGATGCCGCCAACCAGGCCAAGGCGACCTACGAGCTGACCAAGAACCTGGCTGAAGGCAAACCGGCCGGTGAAGGCACCAGCTGGAACATCGTCAACAAGGTCGTGCGTGTTCCCTACGTTGGCGTAGACGCAGACAACCTGTCCAAATTCGAATAATTCCCTCCTCCAGGGCAAGGGAGATCCCTTGCCCTTTTTTCAACCAGATGTGATGGCTGATATGACAACACAGCAACAATCAGAATGGCTGTTGGAGATGATTGGCGTCAGTAAGAGCTTTCCTGGCGTCAAGGCACTCGATAATGTCAATTTACGGGTCCGTCCTCATTCTGTGCATGCGTTGATGGGCGAGAACGGGGCAGGGAAATCGACGCTGCTCAAGTGCTTGTTCGGCATTTACGAAAAGGATGAGGGCAAGATCTTCTTCAAGGGGCAGGAGATCAACTTCACCTCCTCCAAGGAGGCGCTGGAGAACGGTGTCTCCATGGTGCATCAGGAGCTGAACCTGGTATTGCAGCGCTCCGTGATGGACAACATGTGGCTCGGCCGCTATCCCACCAAGGGGCTGTTCGTCGACCATGGCAAGATGTATCAGGACACCAAGCATATCTTCGACGAGCTGGACATCGACATAGACCCGCGGGTCAAGGTCGGTACCCTCTCCGTCTCCCAGATGCAGATGATCGAGATCGCCAAGGCGTTCTCCTATGACGCCAAGATCGTCATCATGGACGAACCCACCTCCTCGCTGACCGAGAAAGAGGTGAGCCACCTCTTCAAGATCATCAACAAGCTCAAGGAGAAGGGGTGCGGCATCGTCTACATCTCCCACAAGATGGAAGAGATCTTCCAGCTCTGTGACGAGATCACCATATTGCGGGATGGCCAGTGGGTGGCGACCCAGCCGCTCAAGGGCATGACCATGGATCAGATCATCGGCATGATGGTCGGTCGCGAGCTCACCCAGCGCTTCCCGGAGAAGACCAACCAGCCGAAAGAGGTGATCCTCGAGGTCGAGCACCTGACGGCGAAGAACCAGCCCTCCATCCAGGACATCACCTTCAACCTGCACAAGGGGGAGATCCTCGGGGTGGCCGGGTTGGTGGGGGCCAAGCGGACCGACATCGTCGAGACCCTGTTCGGCATTCGTGACCGCAGCGAGGGTTCCATCAAGCTGCACGGCAAAGAGGTGGCCAACCACAACGCCCACGAGGCGATCCGCAACGGTTTTGCACTGGTGACCGAGGAGCGGCGCTCCACCGGCATCTATTCGCGCCTCGACATCGCCTTCAACTCCCTGATCGCCAACATGGACAACTACAAGGGCTCCATGGGACTGCTCAGCGACAACAAGATGAAGAGCGACACCCAGTGGGTCATCGACTCCATGCGGGTCAAGACGCCGACCCAGCAGACCCAGATCGGCTCCCTCTCGGGGGGCAACCAGCAGAAGGTGATCATCGGCCGCTGGCTGCTGACCCAGCCGGAGATCCTGATGCTGGACGAGCCCACCCGCGGCATCGACGTGGGGGCCAAGTTCGAGATCTACCAGCTCATCCTGGAGCTGGCGAAGAAGGACAAGGGCATCATCATCATCTCGTCGGAAATGCCCGAACTGCTCGGCATCACGGATCGCATCATGGTGATGAGCAATGGCCGGGTCGCCGGGATCGTCAATACCAAAGAAACTGACCAGAGCGAGATACTGCGCCTGGCATCTCTGTACCTCTAGAGACAGGAAGACATTTATGGAGTCGGCTAAAAATTTCAATCTGATGCGGGCACTCAAGGAGAACGGCATCTACGTGGTGCTGCTGGTGCTGCTCATGATCATCGTGATCAAGGAACCCTCCTTCCTGAGTCTCACCAACTTCAGCAACATCCTGACCCAGTCTTCGGTGCGGGTCATTATCGCGCTCGGGGTGGCTGGCATCATCATCACCCAGGGGACGGATCTCTCGGCCGGTCGTCAGGTCGGCTTGGCGGCGCTTATCGCGGCGACCATGCTGCAGGCGCTGACCAACGTCAACAAGGTGTTCCCAAGCCTGGGCGAGGTGCCCATCCCGGTGGTGATCCTGCTGGTGTGCGCAGTGGGGGCCCTGATTGGCCTGGTCAACGGCCTCATCGTGGCCTATCTGAACGTCACCCCGTTCATTACCACCCTGGGCACCATGATCATCGTCTACGGCATCAACTCCCTCTACTTTGACTCGGTAGGGGCTTCGCCGGTGGCCGGTTTTGACCCCCGTTTCTCCAGTTTCGCGCAGGGGTTCATCAAGCTGGGTGGCTTCAAGCTATCCTATCTGACCTTCTACGCCGCCATCGCCAGCGTGTTCGTCTGGGTACTGTGGAACAAGACCCGCTTTGGCAAGAACATCTTCGCCATCGGCGGCAACCCGGAAGCGGCCAAGGTCTCCGGTGTCAACGTGGCGGTCAATCTGGTGATGATCTATGCGCTGGCGGGGGTCTTCTACGCCTTCGGCGGCATGCTGGAAGCGGGCCGGATCGGCAGCGCCACCAACAACCTGGGCTTCATGTACGAGCTCGATGCCATCGCCGCCTGCGTGGTGGGCGGGGTTTCGTTTGCGGGTGGTGTGGGTACGGTCGCAGGGGTGATCACCGGCGTGCTCATCTTCACCCTGATCAACTATGGTTTGACCTATATCGGCGTCAGCCCTTACTGGCAGTTCATCATCAAGGGCGGCATCATAATTCTGGCGGTGGCACTGGACTCCATGAAGTACGCCAAGAAGAAATAACGATTGGCAGGGAGGGCTGGCAGTGCCGGCCCTCTCTTCTGGAGGGATCCCATGCCATTCAAGGTCAAGATTTACGTCCTGTTGCTGCTGGCCATCCTGGTCACCATCGGTACCGCCTGGTTCAGCGTCAATCATTTCATCAGCGCCTACATCCGCACTCAGGCGACCAAGAACATCAACGAACAGATCTCCCTGGTCAAAGAGAAGTTGGCCGGCGACATCAATCAGAAAATCCTGCTGGCAGCCAACCTCAACTTCGGGGTGACCAACGTCAAGAAGACGCTGGAAGAGACCGGCTTTCACAACATCGTCAAGGTGATAGGCGACATGGCGTTCGACGTGAGCGGTGTCATCAACGATACGGCCAAGGTTGACGCGCTGCGCAAGCTTATCCCTGCCGCCAACAACCAGATCACCGTCAGCCCGCTGCAGCAGGTGGACGGCAAGCCCGTTATCTCGATTCTGGTGCCGCGCGGTGCCGACTCTGCCTACCTTTATTACCTCGACATGAGCGAGTTCAAGAACCTGCTGGCCAGCGTCAGTGGCGAGGGGCGCTACTTCTCGCTGGCCGATGGCCAGGGCAATGAGCTTTACAGCAGCAAGCCGCAGGGGGAGAACGAGGCTCGCCCCAATTCGCTGGATATTCGCGGCAACAGCTGGACCCTGACCGGCTACATTGACCTCGACTACATCCAGGCCATGACCCGGGCACTCAACGGCCAGATCATCATGGCATTGCTCGGGGTGGCCGTGGTGGTGATGGTGCTCGCCGTGCTGGCGCTCAATGTGGCCTATCGCCCGATTCTCTCGCTGCGGGACCTGGTGCTGGAGCTCTCTCGCGGCAGCGGCGATCTGACTCGCCGAGTGGCGGTGACCAGCAAGGATGACCTCGGTCAGATCTCGGCCGGTATCAACCGCTTCATCGAGCGGCTGCAGGAGATGATGAACGAGGTACGCCAGGCCAGCGGCCAGCTCAATAGCGGCATTGCCGGATTGGCCAGCCAGACCGGTGCTGCCCAGTCCCTGCTGGCGGATCATGTGCGGGAGACCGAGCAGGTGGTGACCGCCATCAACGAGATGAGCCGCACCGCGGTCTCGGTCTCGGAGAGCGCGGCCAGCACGGCCCAACTCACCGGCCAGAGCCAGCAACTGGCGAGCCAGTCCCGTCAGGTGGTCGATCAGGCCATGGCCAGCGTGATGGCGCTGGTGGATGAGGTGGAAGCCACTGCCCGCTCCATCGAGGCGATGCAGCAGGATGTGCAGCAGATTGGCTCGGTGCTCGGGGTCATCGGCAGCATAGCCGAGCAGACCAACCTGCTGGCCCTCAACGCTGCCATAGAGGCCGCCCGCGCCGGCGAGCAGGGGCGTGGTTTTGCCGTGGTGGCTGACGAGGTGCGTTCACTCGCCGCCCGTACCCAGCAGAGTACGGCGGAGATCCAGACCATGCTGGCCAGCCTGCAGCAGGGGACCCGGACCGTGGTGAATGCCATGAGCAATACCAAGCAGAGCTGTCAGGGCGCCGCCGAGAACACCACTCGGGTCAACGAGTCACTGGATCTGATGGCGGGCGAGGTGGTGGAGATCAACGATCTCATCAGCCATATCGCCACGGCTGCGGAGCAGCAGAGCGCGGTAGCCGAGGAGATCAATCGCAACATGAGCGCCATTGCCGAGGTGATCCGCCAGCTGACCCACAACGGCGAGGCGACGGTGGCCAGTGCCGACTCGATGCAGCAGACCTATGACAGGTTGCGGGAGATTGTGGGGCACTTCCGGCTGGAATGAGTCGGTAGAAAGGTAGGTCGAGGTAAAAATGGCCAAAAAAGATGGGGGCGACTTGCGTCGCCCCCGATAGTCTTATCGCTCATATCCTTGAACGAAGTTGCTCCCTGCAATCCCTGACTATACCTCTTCCTTTAGGTTTCCCCTTCCCAATCCTTTGGGGTGTCCTTTAGCCATCATGGCCTGACGAGTCATCCGTTCCCGTCGCACTTTCTCCGTCCTGGGAGGTGTCCTTTACCACATCCTGTGGTGAGTCCATTTGCCCAACCCTGGCAGCCAGTCTTCCTGACCGACTTCATTGCGTCCGTGCAGGAGTAACTATAAGGATTTCAGGGAGCGGGACAACGGTAGAGTGAAAAACGTTTTTACGTATCTCGTTACGAAGGAAACTTGTTTCAACATTTATCCTTTAATTTCATTGGTATAGGTGTTTTTTGTTCATGTTTTACGATCTTATCTTCCGACTATCGCGGGATCTTTTTTGGCGCTTTACCTACATCCGATATGGCGAATGTCTTACACCTTGTTCAACTGGGATTCAGAAAGGGGGAGGCGAGCAGATAAGAGCCTGCTGGCAACGAAGCATGGCTGGAGGAAGATAGCGTCAGTTGTGTACCTGCAGCCGCTCATAGATGGTCTGGCGTTCTTCCGGGCTCAGGGAGGAGAAGTAGTGGGTAAACAACCGCAGCAGCAGAGATTTGTTCATGCCGTCTTGCTGGGTCAGGTTGCCAAGCTCATCGATGGCCGTGGTGCTGAGCGAGAAGGTGGCTTTCTTGAAGCTGGGTTTGAGATGTTCACCGCTCTCGATGAAGGCGAGTGCGGTCAGAGCCTCGTCTCGATGCAGGGTCAGCTCCAGGCTGACGACCTTGGGCTTGCCCTTGGCATAGAAATCCGCGTCCTCGATGAACTCGTCTATGGTGAACTTCTTCTGGTGATGCAGATTGTGTTTCTTCTTCAGGTCGGCAAGTCCCATCTCATACCCCCAGCTCCAGAAACTCCTTGGCGATGGCGCGGATCTCTTCGGCAGACTTGCCATCCGGCTCTATCTCCATCACCGACAATCCCTTCTCCTCGCTGTCGTCGTAGACGTTGCGGCCATAGGTGATGGAATTGAGCACGTCGACACCGAAGGAGGAGCAGACCTCCTTGGCTTCCAGTATCCGCTTCGCCTGGTTGGGTAGGGCGGGGCATTGGGTCAGTACCACGGCAGCCCGCAAGGTCGGGTTGACCATCTTGCAGGTGGTGATGAGGTCTTCCATGTGCGGCAGAGTCTTGAGATCGCGGCGCTTGGGACGCAGCGGGATCAGGGCATGGGTGGCGACGGCCATGGTGGAACGCAGTGCCCGGTTGTCCTGGCCGCCACAGTCGACGATCAGGTAGTCATAGCGGTTCTTCAGGCTGAGCAGATCGTTGCGGATGTTGCCGTAGAGCTGGACGCAGTTTATCTGGGGCAGGTCCGGATTGTCGTTGCGCTCCTGGATCCAGTCCGAGGTGGTGCGCTGCGGATCGCAGTCCACCAAAAGTACTTCGCCGTGAAACTGGGTTCTGAGGTAGACCGCCAGATTCTGGGCCAGACAACTCTTGCCGCTCCCTCCTTTCTCACCACCGACCAGCAGGATCATGACCGTCTCCTATCCCTATGAAAAACAGCTGCATTGAGTATAGGAGGGGGTTGGGCCATGACAAGCCAGGAGGAGAAGACCTCCTCCCGGGGTTTCGCTCAGTAGTGCTGGCTGCCGCCATGCCACTGACACACGTAGGCGGGTACCAGCATCTGGGGGGCCTGATCGACATGGCACACCACCAATGGCATGGCAGGGGCACCCTCCGCATGGACCAGTGCCGGGGTCATGGGCAGCAGCAGAGTGGAAAGCAGCAGCAGTGACTTCATCTTCATGGCTATCTCCTTGGTGACATAACAGGTGTGATCCTGATCACTTTCTGAGTTAAGCCGAGCCGGCTTGTGACGCAAGTTGCTGAAATAAATTCAACTAATGAAAAAAGTTTGAAAAAGCCCCAGTGCCGGCCAGTTGAAAATTGGCCGGCCAAGATGCGCAATTCGTGCATATCCATATAAGAGGTGAAGAGGCAACACTGCCTGTAGTCTGGCCCGGCAAGCGGAACAGACGCGATTCCATGATCTGGAACAACAAAAAGATTATTCAGCGCGGAGCCTGGCCGTGACTTTTTATTTGCTGCGAGCGCCTCGTAAAGAGCGCGGAAAATTCAAATATCTGCATATAAAATTCATTCTGTGGTGGTTGTATTTTTATCTTCATGAAATTAAAGGTTTTTTGTTTTTACGTTTATCCCTTTGTAGATATTTGGCGTGAATGAAACAAGGTAAAATATGAAATATGTGCCGAAGAAAGTGCGTATTTAAACGGGATGGGTGAATGGGAGATTGTCAGTTCTGTTACCCCTATCAAAGAATAAACCGTGAATTTATTCAGTTCTGGGTGAATGTGATCAATGTCTAAGTTTATCGTGATTGGCAGGTCTAACCTCGGTCTCGAAAGGCAAGGGCAGGATAGAACACAAGCCGATTACCCTACATAAAGAATATCCCGCCTTAGCCACGAGCATGAATAGAAGGAATCTATTCAATCACTCGCAGGGACCACTGCTAGACGGAATATAATCATGAGCAAATTTTATGTAGGTTCTGAAGTTGGCCAATTGCGCCGTGTCATGTTGCACCGCCCCAACCTCAGTCTGAAGCGTCTGACTCCTTCCAACTGCCAGGATCTGTTGTTCGATGACGTCCTGTCCGTTGAACGTGCCGGTCAGGAGCACGACAAATTCGCTCAGGTACTGCGCGATCAGAATGTCGAAGTTTTCCTGCTGACCAATCTGCTGGCGGAAACCTTGGACGTGCCGGAAGCCAAAACCTGGCTGCTGCAACATCAGGTCTCCGACTATCGCCTCGGCACTTCTTTTGCCAACGACGTACGCTGCTTCCTGGCCGACATGCCGCACCGCGAGCTGGCCCGCATTCTCTCCGGTGGCCTGACCTACTCCGAGATGCCCTACAGCGGCGTCAACATGGTAGTGGGCATGCACGCACCGACCGACTTCATCATCGAGCCGCTGCCCAACCACCTCTTTACCCGTGATACCTCCTGCTGGGTCTATGGTGGCGTCTCCATCAACCCGATGGCCAAACCGGCCCGCCGTCGCGAAACCAACCACGTGAAGGCCATCTATCGCTGGCACCCGCAGTTTGCCGGTCAGGACTTCATCAAATACTTCGGTGACGAGGATCGCGACTACGACAACTCCACCATCGAAGGGGGCGACGTACTGGTCATCGGTCGTGGCGCCGTGCTCATCGGCATGTCCGAGCGCACCACACCGCAAGGGGTCGAGCACCTGGCTCGCGGCCTGTTCAAGCACGGCCAGGCCAAACAGGTCATCGCCATGCAACTGCCTAAACACCGCAGCTGCATGCACCTGGATACCGTCATGACCCACATGGACATAGACACCTTCTCCGTCTATCCGGAAGTCATCCGCAAGGATGTGAACTGCTGGAGCCTGACTCCGGGCGGTGCCACCGGCATGAACATCAAGGAAGAGGGTTACTTCGTCACCGCCATCGAGAAGGCACTGGGTGTCGATCAGCTCAAGCTCATCACCACAGGTGGCGACACCTTCGAGGCCGAGCGCGAGCAGTGGAACGATGCCAACAACGTGCTGACCGTGCGCCCCGGCGTGGTGGTGGGTTACGAGCGCAATACCTACACCAACGAGAAGTACGACAAGGCCGGCATCACTGTGCTGCCCATCCCGGGTGAAGAGCTGGGACGTGGCCGCGGCGGCGCCCGCTGCATGAGCTGCCCGATGGAACGCGACGGCATCTAACAAGACGGCGTGGCGCCGGCAGAGGCTGGCGCCACACAGCACCAAACTCGAGAGTAACACTCATGAAAAAACCAACTGTCGTCGTCGCCCTGGGTGGCAATGCTCTGCTCCGTCGTGGCGAGCCGCTTGAAGCAGATATCCAGCGCAAGAACATCGCCACCGCCGCCAAGACCATCGCCCTGATCGCTCAGGAGTACAACGTG
This sequence comes from Aeromonas sp. s2, assembly GCF_040907935.1. NCBI lineage: Bacteria > Pseudomonadati > Pseudomonadota > Gammaproteobacteria > Aeromonadales > Aeromonadaceae > Aeromonas > Aeromonas sp. s2. Next base: position 59,989 of record NZ_JBFOCR010000023.1, read on the forward strand.
GTGCTGGTGCATGGCAACGGCCCGCAAGTCGGCCTGCTGGCTCTGCAGAACAGTGCCTACACCAAGGTATCCCCCTATCCGCTGGATGTGCTGGGTGCCGAGTCCCAGGGCATGATCGGCTACATGCTGATCCAGGAATTGAAGAACCTGATGCCGAGCCGCAACGTCACCGCGCTGCTGACCCAGGTGCAGGTTGACCCGCAAGATCCGGCCTTCGTCAATCCGACCAAATTTATCGGCCCCGTCTACGAAGAGGCTGAAGCCCGCGCCCTGGCTGCAGAGAAGCAGTGGGTGGTCAAGGCTGACGGCAAGTTCTTCCGCCGCGTGGTGCCGTCTCCACTGCCCCAGCGCATCGTCGAAGGCGACGCCATCGAAACCCTGATCGCCCAGGGCCACCTCATCATCTGTACCGGTGGTGGTGGCATCCCGGTGACCTGGGATGGCCAGAGCCTGACCGGCATCGAAGCCGTCATCGACAAGGACATGTCTGCCGCCTACCTGGCCAAGCAGATCAAGGCCGACGCCCTGCTGATCCTGACCGATGCCGATGCCGTCTACCTGGACTGGGGCAAACCGACCCAGCGTCCGCTGCGGATCACCAGCCCGGACGAGCTGGCCGGCGTCAAGTTCGACGCAGGCTCCATGGGGCCGAAAGTCGAAGCCTCCTGTGAATTCGTCAAGGCGACCGGCGGCATGGTCGGCATAGGTGCACTGGACGATGGCCTGGCCATCCTCAAGGGCGAAGCCGGCACCAATATCGTCGCCACCCGTACCGTGAATGCGTAATTACCGACATCTGTACTGAGAATGCGTAGTCAACACTACTGCCTGAATTGGTCTGAAACAAATATAGAGAGAACTCATCATGGCTTTTAATCTGCGTAACCGTAACTTCCTGAAACTGCTGGACTTCACCCCGCGCGAAATCCAATACATGATCGATCTGGCCATCGACCTGAAGAAAGCCAAATACGGTGGCTATGAGCGTAAACACCTGACCGGCAAGAACATCGCCCTGATCTTCGAGAAGACCTCCACCCGTACCCGTTGTGCGTTTGAAGTGGCGGCCTTCGACCAGGGCGCCCAGGTCTCCTACCTCGGCCCGAGCGGTTCCCAGATCGGCCACAAGGAGTCCATGAAAGACACCGCCCGGGTGCTGGGCCGCATGTATGACGGCATCGAATACCGTGGCTATGGCCAGGAGATCGTGGAAGAGCTGGGTGCCCACGCCGGTGTCCCGGTCTGGAACGGTCTGACCAACGAATTCCACCCGACCCAGATCCTGGCCGACTTCATGACCATGCTGGAGCACGGCAAGGGCAAACGCCTGGATCAAATCAAGTTCGCCTACCTGGGTGACGCCCGCAACAACATGGGTAACTCCCTGATGGTCGGCGCCGCCAAGATGGGCATGGACATCCGCCTGGTCGCACCGAAAGCCTTCTGGCCGGAAGAAGAGCTGGTTGCCAAGTGCCGCCTGATCGCCGAAGAGACAGGCGCACGCATCACCCTGACCGAAGATGTGAAAGAGGGTGTGCTGGGTACCGACTTCCTCTACACCGACGTCTGGGTTTCCATGGGTGAAGCGAAAGAAGCCTGGGATCAGCGCGTCAAACTGATGACCCCGTATCAGGTCAACATGGACGTCATCAACGCCACCAAGAACCCGGATGTGAAGTTCATGCACTGCCTGCCGGCGTTCCACAACGATGAAACTACCATGGGCAAGGAAGTGGCTGACAAATACGGCATGAAAGGCCTGGAAGTGACCGAGGACGTGTTCGAATCCGAGCACAGCATCGTGTTCGACGAGGCCGAAAACCGGATGCACACCATCAAGGCAGTGATGGTTGCTACGCTGGGCGACTAAGGTCGCAGTAGTGGTGCCGGGGGGTGACCCCCGGCTTTTCGACCATGTGACAGCGGCATAATACCTCCAACCCTACGACCCGCAGCCTGCATGGATACCACACCCACAGAAGGAAGCTGGACCATGACCAAATTCAAGTTCCCGTCAGCCTACACGATATTGTTCGTGCTGATCGCCCTGGTGGCCGCCCTGAGCTGGATAGTGCCGGCCGGCAAATACGAAATGACCATGAACGAAGCCCTCGGCAAGGAAGTGCCGGTGGCCGGTACCTACAAGCTGGTAGAGGGCAATCCCCAGGGGATCGTCGACGTGCTGCTGGCGCCGATCGATGGTCTCTACAACCATGACACCTACGAGGCAGGCGCCATCGACGTCTCCCTCTTCATCCTGATCATCGGTGGTTTTCTTGGCATAGTGACCAAGACCGGTGCCATCGATGCCGGTATCGAACGGGTGACCGACCGCCTGCGCGGCCGTGAAGAGTGGATGATCCCGATCCTGATGGCGCTGTTCGCCGCAGGGGGCACCATCTACGGCATGGCGGAAGAGTCCCTGCCGTTCTACACCCTGCTGGTACCTGTGATGATGGCCGCCCGCTTCGACCCGGTCGTCGCCGCCGCCACCGTGCTGCTGGGGGCCGGTATCGGTACTCTGGGTTCCACCATCAACCCGTTTGCCACCGTGATCGCCGCCAACGCCGCCGGCATCTCCTTTACCGATGGCATCTGGCTGCGCGTCGCCATGCTGGTGGCCGGCTGGCTGCTCTGCGTGGCCTATGTGATGCGCTACGCCAAGATGGTGCGCAGCGACCCCAGCAAATCCCTGGTGGCTGACAAGTGGGAAGAGAACCGTGCCCACTTCCTCGGCAACAAGAGCGACCAGATGCTGGAGTTCACTCTTACTCGCAAGATAGTGCTGGGCATCTTCGTCGCCGCCTTCGCCGTGATGATCTACGGTGTGGCCGTGCTGGGCTGGTGGATGGCGCAGATCTCCGGTGTGTTCCTGGCTGCCGCCATCATAGTCGGTGTCATCTCCCGCATGAGCGAGGAGGAGCTGACCTCCAACTTCATCGACGGTGCCCGCGACCTGCTCGGCGTGGCCCTGATCATCGGTATCGCCCGCGGTATCGTGGTGGTGATGGACAACGGCATGATCACCCACACCATACTGCACAGTGCAGAAGGGATAGTGACCGGCCTCTCCACAGTAGTGTTCATCAACGTGATGTTCGTGCTGGAAGTGGTGCTCTCCTTCCTGGTGCCGTCCTCCTCCGGCCTGGCCGTGCTGACCATGCCGATCATGGCGCCGCTGGCCGACTTCGCCAACGTGGGTCGCGAGCTGGTGGTCACCGCCTATCAGTCAGCCTCCGGTCTGGTGAACCTGGTGACCCCGACCTCCGCCGTGGTCATGGGTGGCCTGGCCATCGCCAAGGTACCCTATGTACGTTGGCTGAAATGGGTAGCCCCGCTGCTCGGCCTGCTGACCGTGCTGATCGTGGTCTGCCTGAGCCTGGGTGCCGTGCTGGCATAAACACCGACAGACATAGCCGTAAAAACGGGAGCCGCTGGCTCCCGTTTTTTATGGCCGACCACGAGGCGCAGCGCACAGATGGGATAAAAAGCCGATTGGCAGACAACAAAAAGGCGACCCTGGGTCGCCTTGCTGCATTGGGGGAAGGCTAGCGCGCCTGCTCCAGGGTGCGCACCACGGCGGCGTGGGCCTGACGGGTGCGGCTGATGTGGCGCGGGGCGACCAGCACCACGTCGTTGCCGGCGACGGCCCCCATGATCTCGGGATTGGCGTTGCGATCCAGCAGACGGGCCACCACGGTGGCGGCTCCTGGCGTGGTATGGATCAGCACCATCTGCTGGTTGTGCACCACTGCGCGCACCATGTCGTGAATGGAGCGGGTACTGCCGGCGGGTTCCAGCTGTTCGTCCACCAGGGTGTAGACCTTCTTGCCGTTGGCATTCTGCGCCTTGGCGACGCCGAGACGGCGCAGCAGGCGGGAGATGGTGGACTGGCTGATGTCGGCGAAGCCGCGCTCCGACAGCTCGCGGCGGATCTCTTCCTGAGTGCTGTAGCAGTGCTGGCCGATGATCTGGCGACAGGCATCCAGCTGGGCCAGGTCGGGCTCTTGGGCAACGGGACGGCTGAGGGTTTTGACCACGGCGAATTCCTTTGATGATGACCGACGGTAAACGCTCGATATCTGCCGCATTTGCTGAATATCAGCAAAAAATACTGGCAATCAATGCACTGGCAGGAAATGAGCGGGAATAGCTCTCTTTGGATGGCAAATTATAACCAACTGGTTATTTGGTGATGTGACAGGGGTCAAAAATGGGCCCCTTGGGGCCCACCTGGATATCTTTTTGAGTCTGGTTCTCAGTAGCGTTCGCTGACGATGTCCTGGGTGAAGGACTTCTCGCAGTATTTGCACTTCATCCGTACCGCGCCTTTCACCTCGCGCACCCGGAAGTAGCTCTCCACCGGCTCGTTGTGGGAGATGCAGTTGGAGTTGGGGCAGTGGAACACCCCGGCGATGAACTCCGGCAGCTTGAGCTGGTGCTTCTTCACCACGGCGAAGTCTTCGATGATGTTGACGGTCGCCTTGGGGGCGAACAGCGCCAGCTGGTTGGCCTGCTGCTCGGTCAGGCGGGTGTTCTCGATCTTGATGAGATCCTTTTTGCCGAGGGCGCCGGATTTGAGGTTGAAGCCGACGGTGATCCGCTCCTGGGTCTCTACCAGCTGGAACAGCTTGAGGATCTTGATGCCCTGGCCGGCGGGGACGTGGTCGATGACGGAGCCGTGACGGATGGCTTCGACTTGCAGTTGGTTCTTGTCAGACATGATGTTCCCCTTTCCGTTAGACAGTTTCGTTCAGTACCAGAGCCAGCAGTGCCTGGCGCGCATAGACCCCGTTCTCCGCCTGCTGGAAGTAGTAGGCGTGGGGCGTCTTGTCGACCGCGACGTCGATCTCGTCGACGCGGGGCAGGGGATGCAGGATCTTCATGGTGGGCTTGGCCCCTTCCAGGGTGGCCAGTTCCAGCACGAACTTGGCGGCCATGTGCTTGTACTCGGTCTCGTCGAAGCGCTCTTTCTGGACCCGGGTCATGTAGAGGATGTCGAGCTCAGGCATCACCTCTTCCATGGTTTCATGCACGCTGAACTGGATGCCCTTCTCTTCCAGCTCTTCGCAGATGTAGTCCGGCATCGCCAGCGCTTCCGGCGAGATGAAGAAGAAGCGGCAGTTGAACAGGCTGAGGGCCTGGGCCAGGGAGTGCACGGTGCGGCCGTACTTGAGGTCACCGACGAAGGCGACGTTGAGGCCGTCCAGTTTGCCCTGGGTCTCGCGGATGGAGAAGAGGTCGAGCAGGGTCTGGGTCGGATGCTGGTTGGAGCCGTCGCCGCCGTTGATGACTGGCACGCGGGAGAATTCGGAGGCGAGGCGGGCCGCCCCCTCTTTCGGATGACGCATCACCACCGCATCCGTGTAGGAGCCGATGATCTTGATGGAGTCGGCCAGGGTTTCACCCTTCTTGGCACTGGTGTTGCCACCGTCGGCGAAGCCGATGATGTTGCCGCCCAGGCGCTGCACCGCGGTCTCGAAGGAGAGGCGGGTGCGGGTAGAGGCTTCGAAGAAGCAGCTGGCGACCAGCTTGTCTTTCAGCAAGCGGGTGTCGGGCTCGGCCTTCAACCGTTGTGCGGTTGAGACTACCAGTTCCATTTCAGACCGGGTCAGGTCCGTGATGGAGATGACATGTTTCTTATAGAGTGGATTGGTCATCGTCTGCATTCCCTTTGACATCAATGAAGGTTTTTCGGGCACAAAAAAAAGCCCCTGAAACAGGGGCTTTTTTTGAAAACAATTGGGGATCTGTGGGTCGGGAACCGGAAACAACGGGGCCGCTCTGGTGCGCTCCACCCGTCTGCAAGGCTGTTTTTTTCATCAAAAACTGCATCGTCCTGTCCTGACCTTTTTTCAAACCGGACAGATTATAGAGTCGCATTTTGAATTGTCAAAAATTTATTTCAAAGGCAAGATTTGCGCAAAAAAACGTTTAAGTGCCGCGAACAGGTCGGCAAACCCACACCTGATGCTGGGGCTGCAGTGGCTCATCATCATGCACCATGGCGCGCAGATAGCCGAGCCTGTGGTGCCCTTCCAGCAGACAGTAGGGGTGGGGCAGGGGTTGTCCGTTCGGGTAGCTGTCCCCTGCCGTCGATGCCAGCACTATGATGGGTTCTGGCCAGCTCCCTTCGCGCAACATCCTCTCCCCGAGCCAGGAGCTGCGCACGTAGCGGTTGCTGCGCAACATCTCGCCCCAGCGTTCGATCACCTCCATATGGCGGGAGTCTATCTGGTCGATGATCCGTGCGGTGGGCCAGCTCTCGCACTCGAACTGATGGCGGGCGAGATCGATAAAGCTCCAGTTGGACTCAAAACCGCGCCAATGGCGATAAATCCACTGGATGAGCACATTTTCGGGAATGAAGGGCACCAGCGGGGCGACCCGTGCCAGATAGTCGGGCAGCGTCTCGGTTTTGTTTTCATCCCTGAAGTTGAGCGGTGCAAGTTGTTGCAGTAACCGGTAATTGAGCATGTGCAGCCCCCTTCTTGCCTGGCTCCAACTTTAACCCTACCCCCATTGCGGTCAGTTTCCTACCCAAACAAGGCTGTAAATACAGCAGGTTACCCATTGGAGCTGCATAAATTGGCGGGATCTGCTCGTCCTTTGCGCAATCGCACCGAAAGTGAGAAAAAAGCCTTTACCTTTGAAACCCGCTTTGTATACTACGCCTCGTTTGTTGCAGGGGCGTAGTTCCAATTGGTAGAACAGCGGTCTCCAAAACCGATGGTTGCGGGTTCGAGTCCTGCCGCCCCTGCCATTTTCAGAAAAGCCAGCTCATTGAGCTGGCTTTTCGCTTTTCCGGGCCTGCCACTCTCCTTTTGCACATCCCCCTGTGCCGCCTGCTCTCCTGGCCTGGTTGCTCTCCCCATACCCGCATCTCCCAACCGCTAGTCGTTATTACGCCACTCTGCCCTGTCGTTTCTGGCAATCGTGCTGCCGGGCCCCCTGTGCTACATAACAGGGTCGGTGCCCTGGCATGCCGCTGGCAGGCCGGCACTCAATGCTCAAGCCGTGGATTGTGGGCGTGAACATCAGCTGAGGAGAGCGAACCATGAACAAGGCAGTGGAAACCCGATTGAACAAGTCCCGACCTGGCGGCTGGATCCCCCAGGATGGGGCCCATGTCGAGCGCTGGATCCGGCGGATCAAGCACTACGTGAACCAGCAGCCGAGGGCGCTGGTCCCCCCCATCGCCGAGCTGCGGGATCTGGTCAATGCCGACCCGGCGCTGCATGCCCAGGCCGAGGCCATGTTCAAGGAGGCCTGGCGCCACAAGCACCAGACCCCGCTCGGTCAGCCTGAGGTGCGTTCGTTCGAGGAGTTCCTCGGTCTGCTCAATGGCATCATGACCACGGCCCCCGAGGCCTATCAGGACATCCCCAGCCAGGAACCGTCCGGCCTCATCGGCTTTCCCATCAATGCCCTGCTCGACTGGCCCATGGCCACCCGCTCCGGCTACCAGTTTTTTGCCAATGCCCTGGTCAACCAGCAGTTCAAGAAGATCCTCGACTACTGGGCCCAGTTCCTGCAAAGCCCGGCTTCCCGCTATGTGCTGACCGAGCCGGTAAGCCGGCTGGATCGCGAGACCCTGGTGGTGCCTTGGCTCGGCAAGGCAGCCAAGGCCGAGATGGTGCAGGTGGCGAACGAAGCGGTCGGGGAGGGGCCCAACCCCACGCCGGGCAGTTTCGAGCAGATCTTCGAGTGCGAGCCGGCCGCCGAATACCACGGCTTCGGCTGCTGGGACGACTTCTTCACCCGGCGTTTTCGGGCCGGGGTGCGGCCGGTCTCGGCGCCGACGGATGACAATGTCATCGTCAACGCCTGCGAATCGGCGCCGCTGCAGGTGCGCAAGGAGGTGAGCCGCAGCGATCAGTTCTGGCTCAAGGGGCAGCCCTATTCGCTGGAGAACATGCTCGATTTTGACGATCTGGCCCCCCGTTTCGAGGGCGGCACCGTCTATCAGGCCTTCCTCAGCGCGCTCAGCTACCACCGCTGGCACAGCCCGGTGAGCGGCACCATCCGAAAGGTGCGCGTCGTCAACGGCACCTACTATCTGGAGAACCAGTTCGAAGGCTTTGCCGACCCGCAGGGGGCAGATCCCAGCGCCCCCAACAACTCCCAGCCCTTCCTCACCTCGGTGGCGACCCGGGCACTCATCTTCATCGAGGCGGACAACCCCAAAATCGGTCTGATGTGCGTGGTGCCGGTGGGGATGGCCGAGGTGTCGAGCTGCGAGATCACGGTGCAGGCGGGGGACAGGGTGAAGAAGGGGGATCCGCTCGGCATGTTCCACTTCGGCGGCTCCACCCACTGTCTGCTGTTCCGCCCCGGCGTCAGGCTGGAGTTCGACTTCCATGGCCAGACCCCAGGGCTGGATGCGACCAATATGCGGCTCAATACCGCCATCGCACGGGTCAAGTAGCCCTGCCGGGCAGAGTATGGGAGGCCGCCTGCGGGCGGCCTTGTTGCATTCAGGCCTGCTGCCGGAGAAGCAGATCCAGATAGGCGCCTTCTATCAGCCGGGAGGGCTCAACTCCAAGCTGCGCCATGATGTCGTTGGCTTCCTGCATCCCCGCCTCAAGCGGCTCGTCTTCCTCCAGCACCACCTCCAGTTCGAGGAAATGGCCGAGCCCCAGCACCCGATCTAGGTGGATCCGGGTTCTGCCGACCAGCAACAGGGTGCGCTTCTTCTGCACCCTGCCGATCTGGCCCCAGGCCAGGCTGAGGGTCTCCCGCAGGCGATCCGGTTCATGTGTCGGGGTCAGCTGATAGAAGCTCTCCTTGGGGCCTTGTTGATCGGCGCGGCGGTAGAAGATGAGCTCGCCGGCCGAGGGGGACAAGGTTCGCAGCTTCAGACGACCGGCGTCACAGCGAAAGAAGGTGTCATCCTGCTCGATCTCGACGGGGCCCTGATCGGCGATGGCGAGTGCCTTGGGGAGCAGGTCATCTATCCGCTCTATGCTGGCTTTGATCTCGATATTTCGGGGCATGGCAGGCTTATCCATCAGGGGTTGAAGGAGTCCAACCTAGCACGGATTGCGTCCTGCATAGCCATTTGTCGAGACGGATATCGGTCGAAGAGTGGGTGGTTTTTCGTGAGCTGTGGCACAACCTGTTGCCGAGTCATGATAAATCGACAGGATTCACTAAAGTCTGTTCAGCATGTGGCCGATAGCCTTGATTAAACAAGGGTCTCTCCCTGGCCCGTCACAACAACAAGGATCCGTAGTCATGACACTTTCGTTGCGCGGCAAGCTGCTGGCCACCAGTCTGGGGGTGGTGCTGCTGATGGCCTCACTGCTCGGCATCGTTGCCTTTCACACCCTCAAATCCCGCACCATGAGCGCCATCCAGAGCGAGGCGGTCAACTATGGCCACGCCTACTCGGTCGCCATCGGCGACTGGATGGCGGATCGCAAGAACACGGTGCACGCGCTGGTTAACCTGATCGCCGACAACCCGCAGGCCGAGCTGGTGCCCCACCTGAAGCAGGCCTACACCTCGGGTGGCTTCGGGCTTACCTACTTTGGTTCCACCCAGGGGGTGATGACCCGCCAGGACCCCTCCCTCAATACCGGCAACTATGACCCGCGCGAGCGCCCCTGGTATCAGGACGCGGTGAAGGCGGGGCAGCTTATTGTCACCGCCCCCTATGTCAGCGTCACCATGCAGAAGCTGGTGGTCACCCTCTCCGAGCCGGTACGCCATCAGGGCGAGCTGGTCGGCGCCGTGGGGGCCAACCTGGCGCTCGACAAGCTGATCGACGAGGTGCTGGCGATGCAGGTGCAGGGGGATGGGTACGCCATGCTGCTCGACAGCAGCGGCCTCATCGTCGGTCACCCCAACAAGGAGCTGGCGCTCAAGCAGATTGGCGAGCTATCTCCCGAGCTGTCGGCGGCCACCTTCCAGCAGTGGGGGCGTGAGAACAACGAACTGCACGCCGCCACCCTCGACGGGCGCGACGTGCTGCTGGCGGTGCAGCCGGTGGCGGGCACCGACTGGCTGCTGGCCATGGTGATGTATCGCGACGTGCTGGAGGCACCGCTCGCCACCCTGCTGTGGCAGCTGGTGGGGCTGACTCTGGTGCTGATGCTGGTGTTCAGTGCCCTGCTCACCGCCATGTTCAAGTACCTGTTTGCCGATCTGGGTCGGGTCGCTGGTGCGCTGCACGACATCGCCCACGGCGAGGGGGACCTCACGGTCCACATCAACACCCGCAGCAGGGACGAGGTGGGTCAGCTGGCGGAGAGCTTCAACCAGTTCGTGGCGCGGCTGCACGGTATCGTCAGCCGGCTGCGCGATGTCACCGTCGAGTTGGCGGCCCAGTCCCGCGCCCAGGCGGCCGGGGCCCAGTCCCGCAGCCAGCGGGTGCGCCAGCAGCAGGACGAGATCGTGATGGTGGCGACCGCGGTGACCGAGATGGCCTCCGCCACCCAGGAGATCGCCGGCAACGCCGAGTTTGCCGCCACCACCTCGGGCGATGCGGTCAAGCTGGCGGTATCCGGCCAGTCGCAGGTCGGTCAGAGTCAGCGCAGCATCACGGGGCTGGCAGACGAAGTGGCCGACGCCAGCCAGATCATTGTGGAGCTGGATGCCCATGCCCAGAAGATCAGCGGCATTCTGGCCACCATCAGCGGCATCGCCGAGCAGACCAACCTGCTGGCGCTCAACGCCGCCATCGAGGCGGCCAGGGCCGGCGAGCAGGGCCGCGGCTTTGCGGTGGTGGCGGACGAGGTGCGGGTGCTGTCGCGCCGCACCCACGACTCCACCGACGAGATCCAGCAGATGATCGAGACCCTGCAGCAGACAACCCGCCGGGCGGTGAGCGGCATGGAGACCAGCCGCCAGCTGGCGGGCACCAGCGTGGAGGACGCGGAGTCCGCCAACCAGAGCCTGGCCCGGATCAACGAGGCGATCGGTTCCATCAGCGACATGGCGACCCAGATTGCGGCGGCGGCCGAAGAGCAGACCTCGGTCACCAGCGAGATCAGCCGCAACACCGAGAACATCCGCCACGTCTCCCAGGAGCTGGCCGAGCAGGCCAATCAGGAGGCGGCGCAGGCGGCCGAGCTGAAGGGGCTGACCGAGCGGCTGGAGCAGGAGATTGGCCGCTTCCGGCTCTGATCATCGCTCGAACGTCCATGAAAAAGGGCAGCCCGCGGGCTGCCCTTGCTTATTTCACGACAGGCTCAGGGGTCTGCGTGACCCAGATCAGCTGATCGGTGGCAAAGCCCAGCCCCTTGGCCTTGGCGACCAGTGCATCCACGTTGGCCTTGGGCGGATTGGGGGAACGGGCGAGGATCCAGAGATAGTCGTGGTTGTAGCTGGTTACCAGCGAGAGCTGGTAATCGGGATCCAGTTCGATGACGTTGTAGCCGCCGTAGAAGGGGCCGAAGAAGCTCACCTTGAGCCGTGCCTCGTCCGGTTTGGCGACGAAGTAGGCCTTGCCCTCTGCCTCGCGCCAGCTGCCGTCACTCTGCTTGCCGCGATTGAGCACCCTGACCCCGCCGTCGTCGCGCAGGCTGTAGGTGGCGCTCACCTGCTCCAGTCCGCGCTCAAAGCTATGGTCGAGGCGGGCTATCTCGTACCAGGTGCCGAGGTAGCGGTCGAGCTGGAAGCCGGTAACGGGGCGGATGCCGTCGGCGAGGCCGGTACAGGCCGTCAGCAGGCAGGCGGTCAGCAGGCAAAGCAGTGTACGCATGAACAATTCCTCTCTGGTTATCCCTCTATGATGCGCAGCTGGCCTTCCCGGAAGCGGGAGGCCTGATCCGTCGGCGTGCTGCCGAAGAAGCGCTTGTACTCCCGGCTGAACTGGGAGTTGCTCTCGTAGCCGACCCTAGCCGCCGCGGTGCCCGCCTTGATGCCGTCGTGCAGCATCATCATCCGCGCCTTGTGGAGGCGAAACGACTTGATGTACTGCAACGGCGAGGTAGCGGTGACCGCCTTGAAGTGGTGGTGGAAGGCGGAGACGCTCATGTTCACCTCCTGCGCCAGCTCCTCCATGGTCAGGTTGTCGGCGAAACGCTGCTCTATCATACGCAGCACCCGGGCGATCTGGCCCACATGGTTGTGGCGGTTGGCGAGCGCCTGCAGCGCCGGGCCGCCCCCCTCGTGCAGGGCGTAAAACAGCATCTCCCGCACCGTCTGCGGCCCCAGCACCCGGGCGTGGTGGGGTTTGTCCATCAGCTCGATCAGCCGCTCGGCGGCGCAGAACATGGCCTCCGACAGGGGCACCGAGTGCACGCCGCTCTTTTGCGGAGCGGGGGCGGGCAGGGCATCCCCCAGCTCCAGCAACAGCTCCTGCAGGGTCACCAGGTTGATCTCGAGGGAGAAGCCGATGAGGGGCTGCTCGGGGGAGGCGAAGCACTCGCACTCGCAGGGCAGCGGCAGGGTCATCAGCAGGTAGTGGTTGGGGTCGTAGCGAAACACCTGGTCCGCCAGATAGCCCACCTTGTGTCCCTGCAGGATCACTATCATCCGCGGCTGGTAGAGCACAGGGGTGCGGCCGTGGTATTCGGTGGTGTAGATGAGGCTCACCTGATCCACCGGCGAGGGAGTGATGCCGGGAGCGGTGACGTGGCGAGCCAGCTTGGCGGCGAGGTCGGTGTAGCGTGTCTGCATGGTATGCTCTTGGAGTCTGTTCTGGCTGCTTTGTAGAAATAGGCAAAGAACTAGCAGGATGTTGTCTTGATGGTATTGGTTGTCTGGAGAAAAATGCAATCACATTTTTGCGGCCTGGCCGCCAGAGACTAAAGAGGCAATGTCGATGAACAACTTCACCCTGCATACCCCGACCAAGATCCTGTTCGGCAAGGGCCAGGTCGCCCAGCTGCGTGAACAGCTGCCGCGCGATGCCCGCATCCTCATCACCTACGGTGGCGGCAGCGTGGTGCGCAGCGGCCTGCTGGCCCAGATCCGCAGCGAACTGGCCGGCATGACCCTGTTTGAATTCGGTGGCATCGAGCCCAACCCCACCTATGAAACCCTGATGGGGGCGGTCGAGCTGGCCCGCGCCGAGCGGGTCGACTTCCTGCTGGCTGTCGGCGGCGGCTCCGTGCTGGACGGCACCAAGTTCATCGCCGCGGCTGCCCATTATGATCCGGCCCGGGATCCCTGGCACATCCTCGAGACCGTGGGCAACGAAGTGCGCTCCGCCATCCCGCTCGGCGCCGTGCTGACCCTGCCGGCCACCGGTTCCGAGATGAACATGGGCGCCGTGGTGACACGGCGCAGCACCGGCGACAAGGTGCACTTCTTCTCGCCGTTCGTGATGCCGCGCTTCGCCGTGCTCGACCCCGTGCTCACCTACACCCTGCCGGCCCGTCAGGTGGCCAACGGGGTGGTGGATGCCTTCGTGCACATCCTGGAGCAGTACCTCACCTACCCGGTCAACGCCAAGGTGCAGGATCGCTTCGCCGAGGGCCTGCTGCTGACCCTGCTGGAAGAGGGCCCCAAGGCACTGGTGGAACCGGAAAACTACGAGGTGCGCGCCAACATCATGTGGAGTGCCACCCTGGCGCTGAACGGCCTGATCGGAGCCGGTGTACCGCAGGACTGGGCCACCCACATGCTGGGCCACGAGATCACCGCCCTGCACGGCCTCGACCACGCCCAGACCCTGGCGGTGGTGCTGCCGGCCCTGCTGCAGGCCAAGCGCCAGCAGAAACACGCCAAGCTGCTGCAATACGCCGAGCGGGTGTGGGATCTGCGCAGTGGCAGCGAGGCTGAGCGCATCGACGGCGCCATCGCCGCCACCCGCGACTTCTTCGAGCGGATGGGGATCAAGACCCGGCTGCGGGATTACGGCGTGGCGGACGCAGGAATTGATACCCTGCTCGGCAAGCTGGCGGAACACGGCATGACCGCCATCGGCGAGCACGGCGATATCGACCTGGTGCAGAGCCAGCATATTTATGAGGCGGCCTGGTAAGCCGGGCACACCGGTCAGTCACCATCGAAACGATTAAATAACAGGGGCCGGATCCGCCTATTTGGCGGGTAGACGGCCCCTTGTCTGTTACAAAACAGTTACTTTTTTCGTTTTCGGCCTGATATCTGTGATCCGTGCGGATTTCGTAAGAACAAAAAGCGCTAAGATAGAGGGCCGGTAAAACATTTTTTTTGACTGGTTGGATCACTTTTTCCAGCGCTTTTTACTGGTATAAGTCGCTAATTTGGTTTGTTTTTTTAAATCATGGTCCGGGACGGGCTGAATTCTGTACGCGCGCTGCCGGGACTGCGGTTGTAATAAAACTCCAAAATTTGATACTAATCACCTTCGCGCCTGAAAAGCGGGGGCCTGACCATGACAGGAGGTTGAGGTAAAGCCTACTGATTTTCATAACAAAGGGCCCGTGACCTGCACTTTGGTCATGTCTTGTTTCGCCAGAAATGCGACACTGGGCAGCGATTGTTTATTAACCATCAGGGAATAGTCATGCAGATTGGAATACCGAGAGAGAGTCTCGCCGGTGAGACCCGGGTCGCAGCGACCCCGGCCACCGTTGAGCAGCTGAAAAAGCTCGGCTTCGAGGTCGCTATCGAGGCCGGTGCCGGCCTGCTGGCCAGCTTCGATGATGCCGCCTTCGAGGCTGCCGGTGCCAGCGTGGTGCCGAGCGTCTGGCAAGCCGACCTCATCTTCAAGGTCAATGCGCCGACCGATGCCGAGATCGCACAAATTAAAGATGGTGCCACTCTGGTGAGCTTCATCTGGCCCGCCCAGAACCCTGAGCTGGTCAAGAAGCTGTCCGCGCGCAACATCAATGTGATGGCGATGGACATGGTGCCGCGGATCTCCCGTGCCCAGTCCCTCGATGCCCTCTCCTCCATGGCCAACATCGGTGGCTATCGCGCCGTCGTTGAAGCCGCGCACCAGTTTGGTCGCTTCTTCACCGGCCAGATCACCGCCGCCGGTAAAGTGCCGCCCGCCAAGGTGCTGGTGATCGGTGCCGGTGTCGCCGGTCTGGCCGCCATCGGTACTGCCGGTTCCCTCGGTGCCATCGTGCGTGCGTTCGATACCCGTCTGGAAGTGGCCGAGCAGATCGAGTCCATGGGTGGTGAATTCCTCAAGCTCGACTTCGGCGGCGAGGATGGTTCCTCCTCCGATGGTTATGCCAAGGTCATGAGCGAAGAGTTCATCGCGGCTGAGATGGCGCTGTTTGCCCAGCAGGCCAAGGAAGTGGACATCATCATCACCACCGCCCTGATCCCGGGCAAGCCGGCACCCAAGCTGATCACCAAAGAGATGGTGGACAGCATGAAGCCGGGTTCCGTCATCGTGGACATGGCTGCCCAGGCTGGCGGCAACTGCGAATACACGGTATCGAGTGAACTGCATGTCACCGCCAACGGCGTCAAGGTGATCGGTTACACCGATCTGCCGGGTCGTCTGCCTGCCCAATCCTCCCAGCTCTACGGTACCAACCTGGTCAACCTGATGAAGCTGATGTGCAAGGAGAAGGACGGCAACGTCGCCATCGACTTCGAAGACGTGGTGCAGCGCAACATGACGGTGATCCAGGCCGGTGAAGTGACCTTCCCGCCGCCCGCCATCTCCGTCTCTGCCGCCCCTTCGAGCCCGGCCGCCGCCAAACCGGCTGCCAAGAAAGAAGAGGCCAAACCCTCCAACAAGAAGTTCGTGTTCGGTGCCCTCGGCATCGCCGCCTTCGGCTGGGTTGCTGCCGTGGCGCCTGCCGCGTTCCTCTCTCACTTCACCGTATTCATCCTGGCCTGTGTGGTCGGTTACTACGTGGTGTGGAACGTCTCTCACGCCCTGCACACGCCGCTGATGTCGGTCACCAATGCCATCTCCGGCATTATCGTGGTCGGTGCCCTGCTGCAGATTGGGCAAGGGTCGACCCTGGTCACCGCATTGGCCTTCATCGCCGTGCTGATTGCCAGTATCAACATCTTCGGCGGCTTCACCGTCACTCAGCGCATGCTGAAGATGTTCCGTAAGGATTAAGGGGGTTTAACGTGTCTCAAGGACTGGTAACAGCATCCTATATCGTTGCCGCCGTGCTCTTCATCCTCAGTCTCGCGGGACTGTCGAAGCAAGAGACGGCCAAACATGGCAACCTGTTCGGTATCGCGGGTATGGCCATCGCCCTGCTCGCCACCGTATTCAACCCGGAAACCAGTGGCGTTCACTGGATCATCCTGGCCATGGTGATCGGCGGTGCCATCGGCGTGCGTCTGGCGCTCAAGGTCGAGATGACCGAAATGCCCGAGCTGGTGGCCGTGCTGCACAGCTTCGTGGGTATGGCGGCCGTGCTGGTGGGCTTCAACAGCTTCATCGATCTGCACCCGTCTGCTCCGGCTGAAGTGGTGGTCTCTGTCGGTTCCAACCTGGATGCCACTCTGGCCGCGGCCCGCGCCGCCTTCGAACAGGCCAACAGTGTCGCCCAGGTCGAGCACCTGACCGGCGCCATGCTGAACATCCACCTGGTGGAAGTGTTCCTGGGCGTCTTCATCGGTGCGGTGACCTTCACCGGTTCCGTGGTGGCGTTCGGCAAGCTGCGTGGCCTGATCTCTTCCAAGCCGCTGATGCTGCCGCACCGCCACAAGCTGAACCTGCTGGCCGTGGTGGTCTCCATCGCGCTGATGATCCACTTCGTCAACGCCGGTGGCTCCACCTTCGCCCTGCTGGTGATGACCCTGATCGCCTTCGCCTTCGGCTGGCACCTGGTTGCCTCCATCGGCGGCGCCGACATGCCGGTGGTGGTCTCCATGCTGAACTCCTACTCCGGTTGGGCGGCGGCAGCGGCGGGCTTCATGCTCTCCAACGACCTGCTGATCGTCACCGGTGCCCTGGTGGGTTCTTCCGGTGCGATCCTCTCCTACATCATGTGCAAGGCGATGAACCGCTCCTTCATCTCTGTGATCGCCGGTGGCTTCGGCTCCGACGGTGTGGCCTCCACGGCCGACCAGGAGATGGGCGAATACCGCGAGACCAGCGCCGAAGACGTGGCCGAGCTGCTGAAAAACTCCAGCTCCGTCATCATCACCCCGGGCTACGGCATGGCGGTGGCACAGGCCCAGTATCCGGTGGCCGAGATCACCCAGAAGCTGCGTGACCGCGGCGTCAAGGTGCGCTTCGGTATCCACCCGGTTGCCGGTCGTCTGCCTGGCCACATGAACGTGCTGCTGGCGGAAGCGAAAGTCCCGTACGACATCGTGCTGGAAATGGACGAAATCAACGAAGACTTCAGCGATACCGACACCGTGCTGGTTATCGGTGCCAACGACACCGTCAACCCGGCTGCCATGGAAGATCCGGGCAGCCCCATCGCCGGCATGCCGGTGCTGGAAGTGTGGAAGGCGCAGAACGTCATCGGCTTCAAGCGTTCCATGAACACTGGCTATGCCGGTGTGCAGAACCCGCTGTTCTTCAAAGAGAACACCCAGATGCTGTTCGGCGATGCCAAGGCCAGCGTCGAGGCCATCCTGAAAGCGCTGTAAGCGCCGGAGAGGAAAGCAAAAAGGAGGCTGCGGCCTCCTTTTTTATTACTTACTTTTTGGTATATCCTCAGCCAATGCACAGAGGGAGAGCGCGGCATGGTGTGGCGGAAAGGATGGATCCTGTTTTGTCTCTGGTGGGGGAGCCTGGTGCAGGCTGCCGAGCCGCCGACCCTGACCCTGCTCACCGAGCTGTGGCCGCCCTATGTGATGCGCCTCGACGACGGCAGTCTGGGCGGTGCTGATCTTGAGCTGGCCCGCACCGTGCTCAAACGGATGGGCTACCAGACCACGGTCAAGGTGCTGCCCTGGAAGCGGGTGCTGCAGGAGGCCAGGTTCCAGCGCGGCGATGCCGTGGTCGACGTCTTCTTCGAGGAGCGCCGGCTGGAGTGGCTGCACTATCCGGATGAACCCCTCTCCCAGAGCGGCGAAGTGATCTTCTTCCCCTTCAGCAAGCCTGTCGACTATCAGAGCCTGGAGAGCCTCAAAGGGCTGCGTATCGGCACCCAGGCAGATTACGCCTATGGCGAGCCCTTCCTGACCTCGGCCCTGTTCACCCGGGTGCCCATGACCGGGGAGAGCAACATGATCAAGCAGCTGCACCTGATGATGGCCGGCCGGCTGGATGCGGTGGTGATGAACCAGATAGTGGGCCGTTACCTGCTCAAGGGGCAGGGGCTGCAGGATCAGGTAGGTCACAGCGAAAAGATGGTGACCGAGAGCAACCGCAACTTTCTCGCCTTTACCCACAGGCCCGGCAACGAACGGCTGGCCTATCAGTTCTCCCTCGCCCTCAAGGCCTTCAAGCAGACCCCCGAGTATCAGGCCCTGCTGACCCGCTACGGGCTCTGACCCCGTCTTGAACCGGCGGTACCGGACCGCTATCGCCCTGTTGTGCGCCTGTTCACATTTTGTGGCACTTCACCGCCAGTGGGGCATAATGCCTGCGCAAAAAGCGAGTCGGCTCAATTTTATTTGAGTCCTATTGCTTTAGAGTTACCAAAAGTTGATCGGATTGCCCAGCGCCGCAGCGGCTCCGATCATAGGCGTGGCCCTCATTCGGCTGCCGCCAGCCCGGCATCTCCCGCCATACTGGTTATATGTCGCTCCGCCGTTGCACGGCGGGCAGGACAGCACAATACACGCCCCATGCGGGCACCATGAACATGAGACACATCGCAATGAACGCACAATGGACCGACTTTATTACCCTGCTCAAGCGTGAAGTGGTGCCGGCCCTTGGCTGCACCGAGCCCATGTCGGTGGCGCTGGCGGCGGCCAACTGCCGCAAGCTGCTGGGGCTGGTGCCGACCCGCGTCAGCGTCTGGGTCAGCGGCAACCTGTTCAAGAACGGCATGGGGGTCGGGGTGCCGGGCACCGGCATGATAGGGCTACCGGTGGCGGCCGCTGTCGGTATCACCGGCGGCAACCCGGATGCCGGGCTGGAGGTGCTCAAGACCCTCACGCCGGATCAGGTCGAAGCCGCCAAGGCGCTGCTGCCCGCCATCAAGGTGGACGTGAAGGATGTGCCGGACGTGCTCTACGCCGAGGTGCTGGCGGAAGTGGACGGCCACAGCGCCCGGGTGGTGATCTGTACCGACCATACCCGCATCATTCTGATGGAGCGCGATGGCGAGGTGCTGATGGCGCAGGACAGTGCCCCTGGCGTGCAGATCCAGGCCGCGCCTGCCAGCAAGCCCGCCATGACCCTGCGCGAGATCGTGGAGTTCGCCCTGCAGGTGCCGCTGGCCGAGATCGACTTCATCCGCGAGGCGGCCACCATGAACCAGGCGCTGGCGGACGAAGGGTTGCAGGGCTATGGCCTGCGCATCGGCAAGATCCTCACCGAGCAGGTGGAGCGCAAGCTGCTCTCCGATGACCTGATGACTCTGGCCATGCGCCTCTCTTCCGCCGCCTCCGACGCGCGCATGGATGGTGCCATGCTGCCCGCCATGTCCAACTCGGGCTCCGGCAACCAGGGCATTGCCGCCACCATGCCGGTGGTGGCCGCCGCCCGCTTCCTCAAGGCGAGCGACGAGCAGCTGACCCGGGCGCTGGTGATGAGCCACCTGGTCGCCATCTACATCAAGACCTACCAGAACAAGCTGTCGGCCCTCTGTGCCGCCAGCACCGCCGCCATGGGGGCGGGGGCCGCCATCACCTGGCTGCTGGGTGGTCAGTTCGAGCAAATTAGTCACTGCATCAACAACATGATTGGCGACGTTTCCGGTATCATCTGCGATGGTGCCGGCAGCGCCTGTTCCATGAAGGTCTCTACCTCCACCTCGGCGGCGGTGAAATCCTCGCTGATGGCCATCAACAATCTGCGGGTCCCCCAGAGCGAAGGCATCGTCTCCGACGATGTGGATCAGACCATCGCCAACCTGGGCCGCCTCTCCAAGCAGGGGATGCTGGATACCGATATCGAGATCATCAACATCATGCGGGCCAAGCAGCAAGGCAAGGCCGAGTGATGCAAGAGGGTGGCGCAGGCCACCCTCCGTTTTTCTGCCAGTTGACGCCACCCCGGCCATACCGGGGGGCGCGCCGCCACGACGCGGCAGGTTTCAGGGAGGAGTGCGTACTGGGCACTCGTCCGCACACTTCGGGCCTGGCCCGATCATTTTGGGGAATATCGTCATGACTCTTAGCGTTATAGGTAATCTGGCCATCCTGGCCATGTTGCTGCTGTTTCTCTATCGGTTGCAGCAGACCCACGTCAGCTTCACCCGCCGGGTCTTCTCGGGGCTGGGGCTGGGCATCCTGTTCGGTGCCGCCCTGCAGCTGCTCTACGGGGCCGGTTCCGACGTGCTGGTGCAGACCGGCGACTACCTGGACATCGTCGGCAGCGGCTACGTGAAGCTGCTGCAGATGATCATCATCCCGCTCATCATGGTCTCCATCATTGGGGCCATCCTAAAGCTCAACGGTGGCACCGCCCTCGGCAAGATCAGCGCCATGACCATAGGGGTGCTGATCTTCACCACCATGATTGCCGCCGGGGCGGGCATCCTGATGTCCAACCTGTTCGGTCTGACCGCCGAGGGGCTCACCGCCGGCGCCGCCGAAACCGCCCGCGGGGCGGCCTTGCAGACTACCCTCGGCAGCGTCGAGAGCATGTCCTTTGCCAAGATGGTGCTGGAGTTCATCCCGGCCAACCCCTTCCTCGACATGACGGGGGCGCGCAAGACCTCCACCATCGCCGTGGTG
The DNA here is from genome assembly GCF_040907935.1 of Aeromonas sp. s2. Classification (NCBI taxonomy): domain Bacteria; kingdom Pseudomonadati; phylum Pseudomonadota; class Gammaproteobacteria; order Aeromonadales; family Aeromonadaceae; genus Aeromonas; species Aeromonas sp. s2. Next base: position 80,662 of record NZ_JBFOCR010000023.1, read on the forward strand.
ATCTTCTCCATCTTCATCGGCCTCTCCGCCACCGGCATCGCCCGCAAGAAGCCGGAGATCTTCGCGAGCTTCGGCCACTTCATGCAGGTGGCCCACGTCATCGTGATGCGGATGGTGACCCTGGTGCTGCGCCTCACCCCCTACGGCGTACTGGCGCTGATGACCAAGGTGGTGTCCGGCTCCAACTACGCCGACATCATCAACCTGCTCAACTTCGTGTTGGCCTCCTACGGTGCCATCGCCATCATGTTTGCGGTGCACCTGCTGCTGGTGGCGCTGGTGGGTATCAACCCGGCCCGCTTCCTGAAGAAGATCATGCCGGTTCTGGCCTTTGCCTTCACCTCCCGCACCAGCGCGGGTTCCATCCCGATGAACGTGCAGACCCAGACCAAGGCGCTCGGCATTCCTGAGGGGATCGCCAACTTCGCCGCCTCGTTCGGTTCGACCATCGGCCAGAACGGCTGCGCCGGCATCTATCCGGCCATGCTGGCGGTCATGATTGCGCCGACCGTGGGGGTCAATCCCATGGATCCGGGCTTCATCATGACCCTGATCGCCATCATCACCGTCAGCTCCTTCGGGGTAGCCGGCATTGGCGGCGGTGCCACCTTCGCCGCCTTGATCGTGCTCTCCGCGCTGGACTTCCCGGTGGCGCTGGCCGGTCTGCTCATCTCCATCGAGCCGCTGATCGACATGGGCCGTACCGCGTTGAACGTCTCCGGCTCCATCACCGCCGGTACCGTCACCAGCCGTCTGTTGGGGGAGACCGACATGGCGGTGTTCAACAGCGAGCAGGAAGTCTGCCTGGACGGCGAAGAGTCCACCATCTGATCCGCCGCGGTAGGGGATCCCTTCCGCCATCAACCACAGGGAGGGCATGCCCTCCCTGCGTCATTGACAGGAGCAAGTATGAGAATCGTGATCATCGGTGGCGAAGCCGCCGGCATGAGTGCGGCCGCCAAGGCGCGCCGACTGGCCAAAGAGGCTGAGATAGTGGTGTATGAGGCGTCCGAGGTGATCTCCTTCGGTGCCTGCGGTCTGCCCTATTTCGTTGGCGACGAGTTTCAGGAGCCCGGCTACATGGCCGAGTTCACCCCGGCGCAGTTCGCCGCCAAGGGGATCGAGGTCAAGACCGGCCACCGGGTGCTGAGCCTGGATGCCGCCGCCCAGACGCTGAAGGTCGAGCATAACGGCGACACCTTCACCGATCGCTACGATCGGCTGATGATCGCCACCGGCGCCCGCGAAGTGATGCCGCCCATCCCGGGCCTGCAGCAGCAAGGGGTATTCTGCCTGCGCCGGATGGCCGACGGGCTGGCCCTCAAGGCCGCCGTGCAGGAAAAGGCCAACCGCCGAGCCCTGGTGATCGGCTCCGGCTTTATCGGGCTGGAGGTGGTCGAGGCGCTGGTCCATCAGGGCAAGGAGGTGCGCCTGATCGAACTGGCGGAGCGGGTCATCCCGGAGGCGTTCGACAGCGAAATCACCCAGCATATCGAGACCGAGCTGCGTGAGCAGGGAGTCTCCCTCCATCTCGGCGAGCGGGTAGAAGCCCTGCTGGGAGAGGGCCGGGTGACCGGCGTGCGCACCAGCCATGGCGAGTACGAGGCCGATATCGTGGTGATCTGCACCGGGGTCAAACCCAATACCGAGTTCCTGGCCGATACCGGCATCGAGCGGCTCGGCAACGGTGCCATCAAGGTGGACCGGCAGGGGCGCAGCTCGCTGGCCAATGTCTGGTCGGCCGGTGACTGTGCCAGCGTCTGGCACGGCGTGAAGCAGCAGCAGGTCTATGTGCCGCTCGCTACCATTGCCAACAAGCTGGGACGCATGGTGGGCGAGAACCTGGCGGGCGCCGGGCAGGAGTTCCCGGGCACCCTGGGTTCTGCCGCGCTCAAGGTGCTGGGGCTGGAGGCGGGCCGTACCGGCCTCTCCGAGCAGGAGGCCAAGGCGATGGGCCTCGACTATCGCACCGTGGTGATCAAGGACAAGTGCCACACCAACTACTGCCCGGATCAGTCAGACATCCACGTCAAGCTGGTCTATGAGGCGGGCAGCAAGCGGCTGCTGGGTGGTCAGATCCTCGGGCGCAAGGGGGCGGTACACCGCATCGATGCGCTGGCGGTCGCCATCACCATGGGGGTGACCACGGAGCAGCTCGGCATGCTGGACTTTGCCTACGCGCCGCCCTTCTCCCGTACCTGGGATGTGCTCAACGTGGCAGGCAACGTCGCCAAGTAATACAAGGCATGACGGCGTGGCTGATGTGCGCCGTCTTTCCCCATGCCGCCGGCACGGGGTGGTAAAGGGGCATGTCGTTCATGAACAGCGCCCATAAAAAAACCGGAGCCTTGGCTCCGGTTTTTTTATGGTGCGGCAAGCGATCAGCTGCGACCGAGACGATTGTCCGGGTAGTTCTTGGCCAGCACTTCGCGGGCGTGCTGGGCCAGGGTCGGCATCTTCAGGGTGTCGTAGGAGTTGATCATGATCTCCAGCGCCTTCTCGGTTTCGGCCGTGTCGGGATAGGTCTCGACGATCAGCTTGGCCCGGTTGGCGGCGGCGATCAGCGCATCACGCTTCACATAGTACTCGGCCACGCTCAGATCGTAGCGGGCGAGCCGGTTCTTCAGACCGATCATGCGGGCACGAGCATCGGCGGCGTAGACGCTGTTGGGGTAGTTCTGCAACAGGGTCTTGAAATCCTGGAAGGCCTGACGGGCATAGGAGGGGTCTTTGTCGTCCCGATCGATGCCCAGGAAGTCCTGGAAGAAGTTGTAATCGCCGGCCATGTTGGTCAGACCGCGCATATAGAAGACGTAATCGATATTTTTATGCGCCGGATTGAGGCGGATAAAACGGTCGATATTGGCGATCGCCTGGGCAGTGTCATCCTGCTTGTAGTAGGCGTAAATGAGGTCGAGCTGAACCTGGTTGGAGTAGGCACCGAAAGGATAGCGAGAATCCAGCGCTTCCAGTAACTCGATAGCATTCAGGTAGTTACCGGCATCCAGCTTGACGCGTGCTTTCTGGTACAGGGTCTCCGGCGGTTCGTCCGGTACCTTGGGTTTGGTGCTGGAACAGCCTGTGATCAAGGTAGCGACCAAGGCGAGTGACATCAGCAGGTGAGACTTCTTTCCCATCAACAACATCCGGTCCATTTCCACGAAATTGGCAAAGTATCCGTTATGCTTGGCTAAAAGAAAAGCTAGAATACCCGGATTATTTCGAATTGATACCCCCCGCTCAAGAGACCATACATGAGCCAGCATATTGAACTGACAGGCGAATTCCAGGATCACCAATTCGGGCAGCGACTCGACCAGGCCCTGGCCGAATTGTTTCCAGACTACTCCCGCACCCGCATCAAGGAGTGGATTTTACAGGACAGAGTGACCCTGGATGGTCAGGTTGCCAATACCCCGCGCGAGAAGGTGCTGGCCGGGCAGAAGGTACATGTGGATGTCGAGCTGGAAGATGACACCCGCTTCGATGCGCAGGATATCGAGCTCAACATCGTTTACGAAGATGAACACATTCTGGTGATCGACAAGCCGGCCGGTCTGGTGGTTCACCCGGGCGCCGGTACGCCCGATGGCACCATCCTCAACGCCTTGCTGCACCGCTACCCGGACATCGCCGAAGTGCCCCGCGCTGGTATCGTGCACCGTCTGGATAAAGACACCACAGGTCTGATGGTGGTCGCCAAGACTGTGCCGGCCCAGACCCATCTGGTGGAAGCGCTGCAGGCGCGCCAGATCACCCGTGAGTACGAAGCGATCGCCATCGGTCACATGACCGCCGGCGGCACCGTCGATGCCCCCATCGGCCGTCACCCGACCCAGCGTACCCACATGGCCGTGGTGCCCAATGGCCGTCCTTCCGTGACCCACTACCGGGTGCACGAGAAGTTCCGCGGCCACACCCGGCTGCGGCTGCGGCTGGAAACCGGTCGTACCCACCAGATCCGTGTGCACATGGCTCACATCAAGCACCCGCTGGTGGGTGATCCGGCCTACGGCGGTCGCCTGCGCCCGCTGCGCAACGCGACCCCCGAGCTGACCCAGGCCCTGCGCAACTTCAACCGTCAGGCGCTGCATGCGACCATGTTGCAACTGGCGCACCCCATCACGGGTGAAGTGATGCAGTGGCACTCCCCTACGCCCCAGGACATGGTGGAGCTGATGGAAGTGCTGCGGGCCGATACCCTGGCCAATCCGGACGATCTGGTCTGGAACTGATAATAAATAGGACACGCTTGCGACGATTCCTGCCGTAGCCCTGCCCTTGAATCAGGCCTGAAACGGGGCTCCTTGACTGGCAACAGCTAAGGAGCCCCGTTTTTATACGAATAAATGAAAGGAGCCACAGATGAAATGGATCGAACCCGACTGGCCGGCACCGGCTCGTGTCAGAGCCCTGTCGACCACCCGGGATGGCGGCGAGAGTGAAGGGGTCTTCGCCGGCCTCAATCTGGGCGCCCATGTGGGGGACGCGGCGGCGCGGGTCGAGGCCAATCGTGCCCAGCTGCAACAGGCTGCGGATATTCCCGGCCCCCTCAACTGGCTCAATCAGGTGCATGGCACCGCAGTGCATCCGGTCAGCAACCAGTATGATGCCGTGCCGGATGCCGATGCGGCTTGCGCCCATGAGGTGGGGCAGGCCTGCATCGTGATGACTGCCGACTGCCTTCCCGTGTTGTTTTGCGATCGGGCGGGCACTGTGGTGGCTGCCGCCCATGCCGGTTGGCGCGGGCTGCAGGGGGGCGTGCTGGAGGCGAGCATCGCCGCCATGGGTTGCGAGCCGGGCGAGATCCTGGCTTGGCTTGGCCCGGCCATCGGTCCGCAGGCCTTCGAGGTGGGTGGCGAGGTGCGCGAGGCCTTTATGGCGGAGCAAGCCGAGGCGGCGGCCGCGTTCGTCCCTTCGCCCAATGAGGGCAAGTGGCTGGCAGATATCTACCAGCTGGCCCGGCTGCGCCTCGCCCGCGCCGGCATTACCGCCGTCCATGGCGGCGAGCACTGCACCTTCAGCGACAGCGAGCAGTTCTACTCTTATCGTCGCGACGGCCAGACCGGCCGCATGGCCTCCATCATCTGGCTGGCCGAATAAACACTGAGCGGCCCCTTGTTTGCCAAGGGGCCGTGATCCCATCACGCCTGCATCTGCAGAAAAAATAACCAGCCTCACCCCTTGAAATAGTCCGTACGGGCCTCATCTTTCATCTCAGAAAGTTATGTTGTTTGCCGCGCAAGCGGCGTCTGCCTGTTTGAAGGGGGAGTGCAATGCGCCTCGATCGCCTGACCAGCAAATTCCAGATTGCTATTTCCGATGCCCAGTCTCTTGCGCTGGGTCGTGACCACCAATTCATTGAGCCCGTTCACCTGATGACCGCCCTGGTCAATCAGGATGGCGGCTCCATTCGCCCGTTGTTGACCCTGACCGGGCTGGACATCAATGCCCTGCGTTCGCGCCTGGGCGAAGAACTCGACCGCCTGCCGCGTGTCAGCGGTGTGGAGGGGGACGTGCAGCTCTCCAACGGCCTCGGCCGGCTGCTCAACGTCTGCGACAAGCTGGCCCAGCAGCGCAAGGATCAGTTCATCTCCTCCGAACTGTTCGTGCTGGCGGCCCTCGACGAGAAGGGGACGCTGGGCGAGCTGCTGCGTGCCCAGGGGCTGACCAAGGAGAAACTGGAAGCGGCCATCGACAAGGTGCGTGGCGGCAAGAAGGTGGAGGATGCCAACGCCGAGGAGAATCGCCAGGCGCTGGAGAAGTACACCATCGATCTGACCGAGCGGGCCGAGATCGGCAAGCTCGACCCGGTGATCGGCCGGGATGACGAGATCCGCCGCACCATCCAGGTGCTGCAACGCCGCACCAAGAACAACCCGGTGCTGATCGGGGCCCCCGGTGTCGGCAAGACCGCCATCGTCGAGGGGCTGGCCCAGCGCATCATCAACGGCGAGGTGCCGGAGGGGCTCAAGAACAAGCGGGTGCTCTCCTTGGACATGGGGGCCCTGGTGGCCGGTGCCAAGTATCGCGGCGAGTTCGAGGAGCGCCTCAAGGCGGTGCTGAACGATCTGGCCAAGGAGGAGGGCAACGTCATCCTCTTCATCGACGAGCTGCACACCATGGTCGGCGCCGGCAAGGGCGAGGGGGCCATGGACGCGGGCAACATGCTCAAACCGGCGCTGGCGCGGGGCGAACTGCACTGTGTCGGGGCTACCACGCTCGATGAATATCGCCAGTTCATCGAGAAGGATGCCGCGCTGGAGCGCCGCTTCCAGAAGGTGCTGGTGGAAGAGCCGAGCGTGGAGGATACCATCGCCATCCTGCGCGGCCTGAAGGAGCGTTACGAGCTGCACCATCACGTGCAGATCACCGACCCCGCCATCGTGGCGGCGGCCCAGCTGTCGCACCGCTACATCGCGGATCGTCAGCTGCCGGACAAGGCCATCGACCTCATCGACGAGGCGGCGGCCAGCATCCGGCTGCAGATCGACTCCAAGCCCGAGTCCCTCGATCGGCTCGAGCGGCGCATCATCCAGCTGAAACTCGAGCAGCAGGCGCTGATGAAGGAGGATGACGACGCCAGCCGCAAACGGCTCGAGCTCATCAATCAGGAGATCGGTGAAAAAGATCGGGAATACAACGAGCTGGAAGAGGTGTGGAAGGCCGAGAAGGCCGCCCTCGCCGGCACCCAGCACATCAAGGCGGCGCTGGAGCAGGCCCGTCAGGATCTCGACGTGGCTCGCCGCGCAGGGGACTTGGGCCGCATGTCCGAGCTGCAGTACGGCCGCATTCCGGAGCTGGAGAAACAGCTGGATCTCGCCACCCAGGCCGAGATGCAGGAGACCAGCCTGCTGCGCAACCGGGTCACCGACGTGGAGATCGCAGACGTGCTGGCACGCTGGACCGGTATTCCGGTGGCCCGCATGCTAGAAGGGGAGCGCGAGAAGCTGCTGCGGATGGAAGATCAGCTGCATAGTCGGGTGATCGGCCAGGAGGAGGCGGTCGAAGCGGTCTCCAACGCCATTCGTCGCTCCCGCGCAGGGCTCTCTGACCCGAACCGCCCCATCGGCTCCTTCCTGTTCCTCGGGCCCACCGGGGTGGGCAAGACCGAGCTGTGCAAGGCGCTGGCCGAGTTCCTGTTCGATACCCAGGACGCCATGGTGCGGATCGACATGTCCGAGTTCATGGAGAAACACAGCGTGGCCCGTCTGGTGGGGGCGCCTCCCGGCTACGTGGGTTATGAAGAAGGCGGTTATCTGACCGAGGCGGTGCGTCGTCGCCCTTACTCGGTGATCCTGCTGGACGAGGTGGAGAAGGCCCACCCCGATGTGTTCAACATCCTGCTGCAGGTGCTGGATGACGGCCGCCTGACCGATGGTCAGGGTCGCACCGTGGATTTTCGCAATACCGTGGTCATCATGACCTCCAACCTGGGGTCGGATCTCATTCAGGAGCACCACTCCGAGAAGGATTACGACGAGATGAAAGCCATGTTGATGGAGGTGCTGGCACGCAGTTTCCGGCCGGAGTTCATCAACCGGATCGACGAGACAGTGGTGTTCCACCCGCTCGGCGAGGAGCACATCAAGTCCATCGCCCGCATTCAGCTCAAGAGCCTGATGAGCCGGCTGGAGGCTCAGGGCTACGAGGTGGAGGTGAGCGAAGCGCTGCTGAACAAGCTGGTGCACGCCGGGTTCGACCCCGTCTACGGTGCGCGTCCCCTCAAGCGGGCGATCCAGCACAAGGTGGAGAACCCGCTGGCGCAGGCGCTGCTCTCCGGCCGCATCGTCCCCGGCAAGAAACTGCTGCTGGGGGCCGACAGCAACGGCCTCACCATGACCCAATAACTGGATCGCTGATAAAAACGCAGGCCCCGAGCCTGCGTTTTTTTGAGGGGTAATTGCATGCTCACCTTTTCCGTACTGGTGGATGACGATGTCCATCTGCCTGGCTGTCTGCCCGAGAAGGGGCTGTCGCTGCTGCTGGAGTGCGACGGCCTCAGGGTGCTGTTCGACAGCGGCCGTGGCCGGGCGCTGCGCCACAACGCCGCCGTGATGGGGATCGATCTCGCCTCGCTCACCCATGTGGTGCTCTCTCACGGTCATTACGACCATGTGGGCGGGGTAGGCTCGCTGCCCGTCTATCCGACCCCCATTCCTCTCATCGCCTGCCCGGACGTGTTCTGCGAGCGGGGCTACTTCCTGCCGCTTCCCTTCTGGCGGCGCAACCTCTATCGCCTGTCGGGAGTGCTGGAACGGGAGTCGCTGGCGGCCAGAGGCTTGCTCCCCCACTGCTCGGCCGAGCCGGTGTGGCTCTCGGAGCGTCTGGTGTTCCTCGGCAGCATTGCGCGGCGCGACCAGGCCGCCCCCTCGCTGCTTGGCTACATCATGCGGGACGGACGGGTGGAGAAAGACCTTATCAGCGACGATTCGGCGCTGGCCTACAAGAGTGAGCAGGGGCTGATCGTCTTTATCGGCTGTGGTCACGCCGGGGTCGAGAACATTATCGAGCGGGCCAGGGAGGTGTGTGGCGATGAGCGGATCCACGCCGTCATCGGTGGTCTGCACCTGAAGTTTTCCGGTCCGCAGCGGGCGGCGGCGCTTGGCGCCTATCTGCAGGAGGAGGCGGTGGAGAAGCTGTTTGCCTGCCACTGCACCGGCAGCAGGAAAGCGGATTTGCCGCGCCAGTGCCAGATCGGAGCCGGTTTCGAATACCGGTTTTCGGCGTAAAAAAAACGGCAATCCGAAGATTGCCGGGAGGAATGTAGTGAAGCGACCTGACGTGGGTTGAGCGGGTCGCAGGGGCAAGCCCCCGATGGCGAAGCAAGGCCGCTGCCGGTCTTGCCTCTTACAGCCTGCCGGGGTTGCGCTCGCTCAACCCCGACGGCCACTTGCTTGTCGCCATGCCGGCGGCGATCGCGCCGGCCTGGCCTTCATTCGTTACAGCATGCCTTGCACGGCGGCCTTCATCTCGGCCGGCCAGACGCCGACCTGGACCTGACCTATGTGCTCTTTTTGCAGCAGCAGCATGGCCAGACGGGATTGGCCGATGCCGCCGCCGATGGTTTGCGGCATCCGTGCGGCCAGCAGATCCTGGTGCCAGTCGTACTGCAGGCGATCCTCGTCACCTGTGATGGCGAGCTGGCGGCGCAGCGCCTCGGCGTCGACCCGGATCCCCATGGAGGAGATCTCGAAGCTGTCCTGCAGCACCGGGTTCCACACCAGGATGTCACCGTTCAGACCGGCCAGACCCAGCTCGCTGTGGCTGCTCCAGTCGTCGTAGTCCGGGGCACGCACGTCGTGGCGCTCGCCGTGGGAGAGGGCACCGCCGATACCGATCAGGAACACGGCACCCAGCTCCTTGGCGATGGCCCGCTCGCGCCCCTTGGCGTCGAGATCCGGGTAGCGGGTCAGCAGCTCTTCGCTGTGCACGAACTGGATTTCGGCCGGCAGGAAGGGGGTCAGCTCATGTTCGGCACAAACCGCGCGCTCGGTGGCCTTGATGGCGGCCCAGATGCCACGCACCGTCTCCTGCAGGTAGGCCAGATCGCGGCGCTCGCTCGGCATCACCTTCTCCCAGTCCCACTGATCCACGTAGACGGAGTGGATGGGGGTGAGGCGATCCTCGTCCGGACGCAGTGCCTTCATGTGGGTGTAGATGCCTTCGCCCGGACCGAAGCCAAAGCGGCCCAGGGTCTGGCGCTTCCATTTGGCCAGTGAGTGCACCACTTCGTAGCTGTGCTCAGGCAGGGTCTTCACCTTGACCTGCACCGCATTCTCGTGGCCAGAGAGGTTGTCTTGAGTGCCATCACCGACCCGGCTCAGGATGGGGGCTTGTACCTCCATCAGACCCAGTTGTTGGGCGAGTTGGCGGGAGAACATCTCTTTGACGAAGCTGATCTGTTGCTGGCTGCGAATGTAGTGCTGTTTCATGCTGAATACCTGTCTTGAACCCGTTGGATGTGAGGATTCTTCAACAGATCGCCAACTAAATTCAATATTCGATAATAGAAATAGGCTTTGTGTATTTTTTTCTTCAAAATACACGGGTGATTAATGATGAATCATCAAAGGGAGTGCAAAAAAGTGCCGGAAAATTATCGGATCGATAATCTCGATCAGGCCATCCTCACCGCCCTGATGGAGAATGCACGGCTGCCTTACGCCGAGCTGGCCAAACAACTGCTGGTCAGCCCGGGCACCATCCATGTGCGGGTGGAGAAGATGAAGCAGGCGGGGATCATCGAGGGTACGCGGGTGCAGGTGAACCCGAAGAAGCTGGGTTACGACGTCTGCTGCTTCATCGGGATCAACCTCAAGAGCGCCAAGGACTACCCGTCGGCGCTGGCCAAGCTGCAGGCGCTGGACGAGGTGGTGGAGGCCTACTACACCACGGGCCACTACAGCATCTTCATGAAGGTGATGACCCGCTCCATCGACGAGTTGCAGACCGTGCTGATCCACAAGATCCAGACCATCGACGAGATACAGTCCACCGAGACGCTGATCTCGCTGCAGAACCCGATCCTGCGGGATGTGAAACCTTGAGCCGGGTTGCATGAGAGGGATGTAGAGATCCACTCCCGTGCGAGACGCTTGTCTCGCTGCAAAACTCGAGCTTGCGGGCTATGAAGCCCTGACCGGCCGATCAGGGTTCGATATAGGGGATGCCGTACTTGTCGTAGAGGGCCTTGAGCCGGCCGTCGCGTTTCATGCGCAGCAGCTCGGCGTCATAGGCCGCCATCTGGGCCGAGGTATTCTGGTCGGCGCGGGCGCGGGCCCAGGTGTTGAAGTAGGGGCTGCTCTTGAGCGGTTTGGGCAGGTAGTCGAGCTTGCCCTCCAGTCCCTCCTCCCTGATCTGGGCGAAGGCGGTGACCAGCGGCATGGGGACCGTATCGATCCGTCCGGCCAGCAGCTTGCGCAGCTGCAGCTGGTTCATGGTGATCTCCTGGAAGTGATAGGAGGGATCGGTGAGGGCGGCGGCCAGCTCGGGGGTGTAGGAGAAATCCTTGGTCACCCCGATGCGCCAGGGTTTGAGGTCGGCCAGCGTCTCGTAGCGGATCTTCAGCAGGTCGGCTTTGCGCACGAAAAAGTGCCAGCTGTGGCGGATATGGGCCTGTTGGGGGTAGATGAGGTAGCGTTCCCGCTCCGCCTTGTAGGAGTGGGTCATCACCAGATCGCAGACACCGGTCTCTGCGTTGCGGGTGAGACGGGCACCGGAATCGGCCAGCTCGATCTTGATGGGGATCTTGAGTCTGCCGAAGATGGCGGTGACGATGTCGACATCGAGCCCTCTGGGCTGCTGAGCGGCATCGAGGTATTTGAGCGGGGGTTCCATCGTGCCACAGACGATCAGCTCCCTGGCAAAGGGGCTGAGCGGGAACAGTAGCCAAAGCAGGTGGATTACACGCAAACTACCTCTCCTGAACCCATTTGAAGATTATTTGGCACCTGATACCAGTATATTGGGTTGCCCCTGATTCGTAGAGGCGACTGTATATGGCAAACCCTGAAATTGAAAGCGAGCTGGACGGCATCGACAGGCTGTCGGTCTGCCTCTATCGCCTGGGCTTGAGTCTGGCAGCCTTGCTGCTGCTGTGTCGAGGGGCAAGCTTGCTGATCGGGCAGGATTTTTTGACGCCGGCACAGTGGCTGACAGCGCTGGCAGTGGCCAGCGGGGTATGCGGCCTGTGCCTGCATGTCTATGACAAGCGCATTCGCTTCTTGCTGCAGGGGCTGGGCTGGGGCGCCCTGTTGCTCAGTGCGAGCGGTGCGCCGGATGTGCTGGTGCTGGGAGCGGCCCTGGCCACGCTGGCGGGGCTGGCCTTCAAGGAGCAGTTCTGTTTCGCCATTCCGGGGATCAGGGCGGTGTCCCTGCTGCTACCCCTGTTGTGGCTGCTGGAGCTGACCGGCATCGGCTGGGCCGCCGCCCTGGTGGCGCTGGTGTGTGGCGCGCTGCTCTGCCTGCTCGCGCTGGCCAAGTGGCGGATGCCCCTGCACTTCGATATCGGCGACAAGGGGCGTTACCAGATTTAGGTGGGCAGGCAGGCCTTCATCTGGGCGTTGAGGGCCTGCATCACCTGCCGGCGGTTGATGATGCCAACGACCCGGTTCCCCTCCAGCACCGGATAGACCTTGGGTTTGGCCCCGGTCATCTGGCGGGCCAGCTCCAGTATGCTGTCATCCGGGCTGACCGAGAGCGGGGCCCGGTTCATCAGATCCTCGACCCGGGTGCGGGTATCGCAGTGATAGCTGCCGGTGAGCAGGCTCGGGATGCAATCCTGCTCGGAGAGAAACCCGATCAGCCGCTGCTGCGGGTCCAGCACCGGCAGGCCGCTCAGGCCGGCGTCATGCAGTCGGTCCAGCGCCTCGGCCAGGCCGAGCTGCGGGGTGAGGGAGTGGGTCAGACGGCTCATGTGATCGCGGATCTGCAACATGGAAGTGGCTCCGTAAGGTGATGATGGGGCCACTATGCCCGCCGGATGGCGGCAACGGCCAATGGCTTGTGCCGTGGGGATCGATAGGCATTCCTGCGGATAAGAGAGGAGGGATTATGCGTGCATTGGTGACAGGATGTGGCCGTCGGCTCGGTTTCTATCTGTGTGAACAGCTGGTGGCGGCAGGCTGGCAGGTAACCGGCAGCTATCGCAGCGAGCGACCGGAGCTGGCACGGTTGCGGGCGCTAGGGGTGACGCTGGTGCAGGCCGACTTCAACCGGGAGCAAGAGGTGGGCCGGCTCATCGAGGTGCTGGCCTCCCAGCCGGATCTGGCGCTGGTGATCCACAACGCCTCGGCCTTTGAGCCGCAGGCGAGCGAGCCGGCGGCGCAGCTGGCCCAGTTTGATCAATTCTATCGGGTGCACATGGCGGCCCCCTTCCAGCTCAACCGGGGGCTGGCCCCTCAGCTGGCGCGCCATCCCAACGCCAGCATCATCCTCATCACCGACATCTATATCCACGCCCCGGCGCCCCAGTTCGCCAGCTATGTGGCCACCAAGGCGGGGGCCCATTCGCTCGCCATGAGCTTTGCCCGCGAGCTGGCGCCGGCCATCCGGGTCAACACCATAGAGCCTGGCCCCATTCTGTTTCTCGACGAGCATGGGGATGAGTGGCGTGAACAGGTGCTGGCGAAGACGCCGCTGGCGCGGGAAGGGGGGCTGGCGCCCATCTGGCAGGCGGTGCAGTTGCTGATGCAGAACGACTACATGACCGGGGCCAGCATCCGGGTGGATGGTGGCCGCGGTCTGGCCGTCATCTAGCCATCAACAGGGGATGGCCATGTCGCGCTGCAGGGCGACGGGGGCCAGGCCGACCTGCCCCTCCTCGATCACCTTGCCCGCCATCAGCCGGGTGTGCAGCGGCAGGGTCACCTTGGGGTCGTGCACCTCTCCTTTGCCGTAGAGTTCTGCCAACAGCTCGTCGAGGTAGGCGTCAACCCGGGCGGCGGAGAAGTCGTCGTCTTCGCTGCTGGCCAGGATGTCGATGTCCAGCGGGCGGTCCCGCACCTTGCAGTGCGGATCGCTGCGATCCCGGCCGTGGGCCAGCTCCATGGCGACGAAGTGTGCCTTGAGTCTGGGCTGAGCCAGCTCGCTCTCGGCGACAAACAGGCAGTTGAGAAAGTCATGGCTTGAATGCATGCCGACCGGCTTGGTCTGGATCACCGAACTGAGCCGCAGGCGGCCAAAGTGGGCAAGCAGCTCGGCAACCGCCTGGCCGACATGCTGGTGGGGGTCAAGATTCGACCCTATGCTACACAGATAGAACATGTCATCAGTCCTTTGATAGGGCTCATCTGAAATTCTTACACAGCTCACGGTTATCGGCTTAACTATGCATTAACATCTGTTCGTCTGTTGTGATCAGGCTCTATCATCTTGGCAAGAAAGGAGATTTGCATGAGTGTGGAACTGAAATGGGCACTGCTGACCGCCTCGGGTGCGTTGGCCATGATCCTGATTATCTGTGTGGTATCCGTGGGTCTGGCATGACCCCGGAAGAGAGCATGAACCGGCCTTCTGGCCGGTTTTGCTTTTTGGGGGAGTGCGGATATGCTGACCCACCCCAGATGAAGTGAGACCGCACAAGATGACCAAGGTACGCCCACGCTCCCTGCTGCAAGTGGTATTGATGGGGTTCGTCCTGGTGTTGATGCCGCTGGGTGGCATGATCTGGCATGACAGCCAGGCCCTCGACCACCTCAGCCAGTTGACCAGCGACGAGCTGGAGCGGGCGGTGCGCGATACCCGCCGGGCCACTCTGCTGACCACCCAGGCCATCGATCTTGAGCGCACCCTGCGCCGTTATGCGGTGCTCGGGGATGAGCGCATCCTGACCAGTTACCAGCAGCAGCTGGCGAGCTACCGCGACCAGTTGGCCGCCCACCAGAGTTCCATTCCTGACGCCGAGGCCTATGGCGGCATCGAGCAGGCCCTCGTCTGGCTCGACAGCCTGCAGGATCTCGCCCGTGCCAAGGCCGAATCCAACAGTCCCAAGTTTGACGAGTTCAACGAGGCCAACCAGCAGCTCGAGATCATCACTCGCAGCCAGGTAGACGATCACGTCAGCAAGGTGCGGGCCACCATCGCCGCCCTGATGACCGAGATCTGGTGGGTCAGCGGCTTCGTGGCGGTGCTCAGCCTGCTGCTGGTCTTGCTGTTTACCTACCTGATCATCCACCCCGTGCGTCAGATTGAGTCGCGGATCTTGAGTCTGGGGGCCGGTGTGGAGCCGGACAAGCGGCCGGTGGACGGGCCGGCCGAACTGGTGCTGCTGGGGGAGCGGATCGGCTGGCTGCACGACAAACTGAAGGAGCTGGAGCAGCAGAAATACCAGTTCCTGCGCCACGTTTCCCACGAGCTGAAGACCCCGCTGGCAGTGCTGCGGGAGGGGGCGGATCTGCTCTCCGAGCAGCTTGTAGGGCCGCTCACCCAGGATCAGCAGGAGATCTGCCAGATGCTGGAGGAGAACAGCCGGCGTCTGCAGACCCTTATTGAGCGACTGCTCGATTTCAACCGGCTCAGCCAGCAGGAGGTGTTCACCCTGACGCCGGTGGCGCTGGCGCCCCTGCTGTCAGAATTATCTGCAGAATACCGACTGGCGCTGGAATCCAAACAAATCAGTGTACACTTGCCGACCGATCCGATCACGCTGAAAGCGGAGCCATATCGCTTGCGGCTGATCCTCGATAATCTGTTCTCCAATGCGGTCAGCTACGGCGCCAAGGGGGGACAGATCTGGATCCGTGCCGGGCAGGATGGCAACGGCAGCTGGCTGGAGGTGGCCAACGAGGGGCCCGCCATTCCCGTGGCCGAACGGGAGCGGATCTTCGAACCCTTCGAGCAGGGCAGTATTGTGCGCCAGGGCTTGCTGAAAGGCTCCGGAATGGGGCTCTCCATCGCCCGGGAATCGGCGATGAGCCTTGGCGGCGAGTTGGTATTGGTTGAAGATGAACAGGCGGATGTCTGTTTCCGGTTGACGTTGAAGTGAAGCCCAAGATGAAACAATGTGTTGTTCCGGTATTGATGATGAGCCTGCTCACAGGCTGTTCCCTGCTGCCAGCGCGTGATCCGGCGGCGTCGCCGGATCTTGCCCTCGCCAAGCGGATGGAGTTTGCCAACAAGGAGATGCAGGTGCGCCTGCAATACTCGGACTGGCTGCTGGCCAGCCATGCCCAGCAACGGGCTCAGGAGCGCCAGCGTCTCAAGGGGGCTACCGACCTCGAGAGCCGGGTCAGCCTGGCCATGGTCAACACCCACCCGTCCGAATCGGTGGCCAGCCGGCGAGCCGGTCTGGACAAGCTCAAGAGCCTGCTGCCCGAGCTCGGCTTGGATGCCCAGGCCTTCCTGCGCAGCTGGATTGCCCTCGGCGAGGAGCTGCTGGCCCGTGACAGCCGGCGCGACGATCAGAGTCAGGAGGTGCAGCGTCTGCGCCGCCAGATCGAGCAGCTCTCCGCCATCGATGAACAGCTCAATCAGCGCAAGCTGAACGGCAACGGCGAGGCGCTGAAATGAGTCGCATCCTGCTGGTTGATGATGATGCCAGCCTGCTCAAGCTGATGAGCATGCGTCTGCGCAGCCAGGGTTATGAGGTGGATACCGCCGACAGCGCCGAGGGGGCGCTGGACCGGCTGCGTCAGCAACGGGCCGATCTGGTGCTGAGCGACTTGCGCATGGCCGGCATGGACGGGCTGGCACTGTTCGAGCGGATCCAGTCCCAGTGGCTGGGGCTGCCGGTCATCATCATGACTGCCCACGGCACCATCCCGGACGCCATTCAGGCGACCCGCTCCGGGGTGTTCAGCTTTCTGACCAAGCCCATCGACAAGGACGAGCTGTTCGCCACCATAGAGCATGCGCTGAGCCTGACGCGCCCAAAGCAGCGCCAGGAGTGGCAGTCGCTGATCCTGACCCGCAACCCGCAGATGGAGCAGTTGCTGATCCAGGCCAGCAGCATCGCCACCATGGAGGTGCCGGTGCTGATCATGGGCCCTTCCGGTTCCGGCAAGGGGGTGATGACCCAGGCGCTGCACCAGGCCAGCAGCCGGCGTGATCAGCCGCTGTTTGTGATCAACTGTGCCGCGCTGCCCTGGGCGGCGCTGGATCTGCAGCTGTTCGGCGAGGATGGCCAGTCCGGCCTGTTTGAGCAGGCCAAGGGGGCGACCCTGTTTCTCGACGAGATAGGGGATCTGTCGGAGTCACTGCAGGCCAAGTTGCTGCAGGTATTGCAGGAGTACGGCCAGGGCACGCCTGAGGTGCGGGTCATCAGCTCCAGCCATCAGGATCTGGTGGCGGCGATGGAGGAGGGGCGCTTTCGGGAAGATCTCTTCTATCGGCTCAACGTGGCCAACATCACAATGCCGCCCCTCAGTGCCCGCAGCGAGGATATCCCCTTGCTGGCCAGGCAGGCGCTGGACGAGTATCGCAGCCGCCACGGCGAATGCGCCGCCCTCGGCTTCTCGCCGGAGGCGCTGGCGTTGCTGGCGGCGGCGGCCTGGCCCGGCAACGTGCGCCAGCTCTACAGCGTGGTGGAGCAGCTGGCCAGCCTCTGTTGCAGCCCGGTGATCGGCGCCGCCATGGTGGAGTCTGCCCTGAGTGGCGGCAGTGGTGGCATCCCCTCGTTCAACGAGGCGCGGGCCGAGTTTGAGAAGGAGTATCTGATCCGGCTGCTGCGCACCACCGAGGGCAATGTCACCCTGGCGGCCAGCATGGCGGGCAGAAACCGCACCGACTTCTACAAGCTGTTGAACCGGCACGGCATAGAAGCAGCGAACTTCAAGTCGAAGGGATAAATGACAGAGGGGCGGCCCGTTGATGAGGGGCCGCCCCTCTGGTTTTAGACCGAATCGGTCACGTTAGGCCGGCTCAAGCCGGGTCGGTGACGCCAGCCGTGGCCTGGGTTTTCTGGGTCTTATGGGAGAGCCAGAGGCCGCTCGCCTTCATCAGGTAGCCGAACAGCGCACCTATCACCAGGGAGGGCAGGATCAGCCGCCACTCTCCCGCTGCCCCGAAGGTCGCGCAGCAACCGGCGAAGGTGCCGGGAATGTAGGAGAGCCACTGTTGCCTGGCCTGCACGCACATCAGGGTCGCCACCACCCCGGTCATCAGGTAACCCGCCACCCCGGCGCCCCACCAGGCGTCGCCATGGATCAGCAGCAGGGCCCACAGCATGCCGCTGGCATTGCACAGCAGGGTTTGCAGCAGCGCCTTGTAGCCGCCGCTGGAGGCGAAGTAGCTGGTGCAGCCGAGGAAGCCGACCCAGGAGATGAGGCCGAGGGTGACGGCGACCCAGCCCCAGACGGCGGAGAGGATCCCGGTCGTGATGGCGATGGCGATCAATGGGCTCATGGCGTGACTCTTCAGTAGTGAAATCCGGAAAAAGGGGAGCCTACCCCGCGCAGGGGGGGCGGCAAGCAGGGGCGGAATTGTGTGTGATCTGCATCACTCATTTCAACTCAGGAATACGCTTGCGCTCGCGAAAAAAATTCATGGTGAGGCGGTCGAGTCTGCACCATAGTTAGAGGCCCTGTCCTGCTCATGGAGTGAGTCTGATGGTGCCAAATGTGATCGTTCCCCTGCTGGTGTTCGTAGTGCTGTTTCTGGTCGGAACCATGGCCAAGGCACTGCCCCTCTATCAGTTCATGTAATTTTCCGTGAAATAAAACTCGGCCGGGGCGGGTCTTATGATTGTTACCCTCATCGCCCCGGGAGTTTTTCCATGTTGCTCAAGCGCCGCTCTGCCCATCACCTCATCGAACAGGACGTCACGCCGGAAGCCGTCTATCAGGATCGTCGCCTGATCCTGAAAGGGCTGGGGCTCGGCGCCGCCACCCTGGCGTTGCCGACCCAGGCCGGGGTGCTCGATCTCTTCTCTGGCGACAAGCCGGCACCGGTCGCCACCCGGGCGCTCAACATCCACGCTGCCGCCCGGCCGGAGGGGCTGATCCTCACGCCGGAGGAGAAGGCCACCACCCACAACAACTTCTACGAGCTGGGCACCGACAAGGGGGATCCGGCCCGCAACGGCCACTACCTCAAGCCCGAGCCTTGGACCCTGAAGGTGGAAGGGGAGGTGGCCAAGCCATTTACCCTGGACGTGTGGGATCTCATCAACAAGAGCACGCTCGAGGAGCGCATCTACCGGCTGCGCTGCGTGGAGGCCTGGTCCATGGTGCTGCCCTGGAGCGGCATCGCGCTGGCGGACCTTATTCGCCGGGCCGAGCCCACCAGCCGCGCCAGGTTCGTGGCGTTCGAGACCCTCTATGATCCGGAGCAGCTGCCCGGTCAGGCTTCCCGCTCCCTCGGCGGTGGCATCGACTATCCCTATGTTGAGGGGCTGCGTATCGACGAGGCGATGCATCCGCTCTCCTTCCTGGCGATGGGGCTCTATGGCAAGGCGCTGCCGGCCCAGAACGGTGCGCCGATCCGGCTGGTGGTGCCCTGGAAGTACGGCTTCAAGAGCATCAAGAGCATCGTCTCCATCCGGCTGGTGGAGGAGATGCCACCCACCACCTGGAACCTGCTGGCCCCCAACGAATACGGCTTCTACGCCAACGTCAATCCAGCGGTGGATCACCCGCGCTGGAGCCAGGCCAGCGAGCGCTTCATCGGCGAGGGGGGCATCTTCGGCGCCAAGCGCCAGCCGACCCTGATGTTCAATGGCTATGCCGACGAGGTGGCGTCCCTCTATCAGGGCATGGATCTGCGCAAGTGGTATTGAGACGAAAGGAGCTGACATCATGACTCTGCGACTGACGGCGCGTCACATCACCTTGCTGCGGGCGCTGGTACACCTCGCCTCGCTGGGATTTCTGCTCTGGCTGCTGGTGGCCGTGCCCGGCGGCCTGCTGGGAGGGGATCCGGTACAGGGACTGACCCACTATCTGGGCAAGGGGGCGCTCAATCTGCTGTTGCTCACCCTGCTGGTGTCGCCGCTGGCCAAACGCTGGCGGCAGGGGCAGATCATCAAGCTGCGCCGCCCGCTCGGGCTCTGGTGCGCCGCCTGGGCCGGTCTGCACTTTATGGTCTGGCTGGGGCTGGATCTGCAGTTTGACTGGCGGCTGATTGGCGGCGAGCTGGTCAAGCGCAGTTATATCGTGGTGGGGATGGTGGCGCTGCTGTTGCTGCTGGCGCTCAGCTTCACCTCGATCCCGGCCCTGCTGCGGCGCATGGGGCCGGCCTGGCAGAAGCTGCACAACTGGATCTATGCGGTGGCCCTGCTGGTGCCGGTGCACTACTGGTGGTCGCTCAAGAGCGGCTGGCAGGAGCCGCTCATCTATCTGCTGCTGGCCTGCGCCCTGCTGGTGCCGCGCCGTGACAAGCTGCTGCGCCCCTGGCGCCGGCTTCGGCCGCAGAAACTGAGGGAGGCATGAGGCCGGCAGTGCGCCGCCCCGGCAACCTGCCATAAAAAAGAGGCCTAGTCGGCCTCTTTTTTGATGTCACCCGTATGGGCGTCCACCAGGAGTCGCACCCGCTGCCCCTGGGCATCCAGGGTTTCCACCTCGAATTTGTCCCCTTCCAGCTCCACTTCCCGAATGTCGTGATACCCTTGGGCCACCAGCAGCTTGACCAGACCGGCCATGTCGAGACGGCTTTCGGCCGCCCAGCCGAGGGTGGAGAAGAGGCAAAGGATCAGCAGGAAACTGCGTCGGATCATATTCATTCCGGATTCATGGCTGGCAGACTATAAACGGCATTATGTTAGGTTTTGGGAGATGAATCATCCATGAATAGAGCCCTGTCTCTGCTTGGGTTGCTGCTGCCGGCACTGGCACAGGCGGCCACGCCGAACGAGGCCTTGCTGCAGCAGGCGGTCAGCGAGGGACGGGTGCGCCCCTTTCATGAGGTGATGGAGGTGGCTTCTCGCCTGCCGGTACGGGTGCTGCGGGTCGATCTGGGGGAGGAGGACGGCATCTGGCTGTACGAACTCAAGCTGATCGACAGCGAGAACAGCGTCATCAAGGTGGGCTATCGGGCCGACAACCTGGAGATGGTGTGGCTCAAGGGTCACCATCTGGAGCGGCTGTTCGAACCGCGTCCGCCCCCGGAAGAGGAGTAACGGCGTGAGCCCGCGAACCCACCGTCCGGTTCGTCCCCCCAACCGCCGCCGGTACCGGCACAACCCTGCTTTGGATACCCATTTATGCGAATTCTGATAGTTGAAGATGAGAAGACCCTGGCTGGCCAGCTGGCGGAACAGCTGCGCCTGTCCGGTTTCGTGACCGACCTCTGCCACGACGGCAACGAGGCCGGCTTTCTCGGCGAGACCGAACCCTACGACGCCATCATTCTGGATCTCGGTCTGCCGGGCCGCGACGGCCTGAGCGTACTGAAAGAGTGGCGCAGCAAGGGGATCGACACCCCGGTGCTGGTGCTGACCGCCCGTGGCCAGCTGCACGAGAAGATCGAGGGGCTCAACGCCGGGGCCGACGACTACCTCACCAAGCCGTTCCAGGTGGCCGAGCTGGTGGCCCGGGTCCATGCCCTGGTGCGGCGGGCGGCGGGCAACGCCAGCTCGATCCTGGAGATCGGCGGGGTGCGGCTCGACATGGCGGCCTCCCAGGTGTGGTACGAAGGCACCCCCATCAAGCTGACCGCCCACGAATTCCGGGTGCTCGGCTATCTGATGCAGCACAGGGGCAAGGTGGTGTCGCGCAGCGAGCTGATCGACCACATCTACGCCCAGGATTTCGACCGCGACTCCAACACGGTGGAGGTGTTCATCGGCCGGATCCGCAAGAAGACCCACGCCGATCTCATCGAGACGGTGCGCGGTCTTGGCTACCGGATCAACGAATGAGCCGGCACTTGATGCCCCCTTGCGCAGGAGTGGCTGAATGAGGCTGGTGCGCACCCTGCGGGGGCGGCTGGTGGTCATCGCCATGGTCTGGTGCGGCCTGTTCCTGTTTGCCACCGGCTTCAGCCTGCAGACCATGATGCGCAACTACTGGCAGGAGGCGGAGGCCGACGGCCTGCGTCTGCAGCTCTACGATCTGCTCTCCCGCCTCGAGATCCAGCCGGATGGCCTGCCGGTGGTCACCGAACCCATGGCCGATCCCCGCTTCCGCCAGCCCTACTCCGGTTACTACTGGCAGCTGGAGCTGGGGGAGAGCGTGGTCAGCCGCTCCCGCTCCCTGTGGGATGTGCACCTCGACGTGCACGGCCTGAAGTCGGCCTTCGGCGACCCTGATCTGTTCGTCGGCAAGGGGCCCAACAAGGAGCCACTGCTGATCATGACCCGAACCGTGCTGCTGCCCGGTTCGGATCGGGTGTTCACCCTGGTGATGGCCAAGGACAGCAGCGCCCTGACCCAGACCCTGAAGAAAACCCGCATCAGCCTGTTCCTCGGCCTCGGCTTTGCCGCGACCGGGCTGGTGCTCGGCTTCATGTTCCAGATCGTCTACGGCCTGCGGCCGCTGCATCTGTTGCGGCGCGAATTGAGCCGGGTCCATCAGGGCCATCAGGAGGGGTTCCGGCTGCGCTATCCGCTGGAGATCCAGCCGCTGGTGGAGGACATCAACCGACTGCTGCACCACTACGGCGAGCTGCTGCAGCGGGCCCGCTCCCACACCGGCAACCTGGCCCACGCCCTCAAGACGCCGCTCAGCATCATGCGCAATCAGGTGGCCCAGCTGCCACCGGAGGATCAGGCCGCCCTCGGCGAGCAGCTCGATCAGATCCAGCGCCACATCGACTACCACCTCGGCAAGGCGAGGGTGACCGGCGCCGCCAAGATCCTCGGGGTGTCGACCCCGGTGCGGGCGCGGGTGGAGTACATCTGCCGCGCCTTCTCCCGCCTCTATCCGGGCCGGGAAGTGGACCTGCAGGTGCCGGCCACCCTGGCGGTCGGGGTGGAGGAGCAGGACTTCGACGAGATGGTGGGCAACCTGCTGGAGAACGCCTTCAAGTGGTCGGCCGGCCGGCTGCGCATCTCCAGCGCCGAGCTGGGGGGCTGGATCACCCTGCGCATCGAGGATGACGGCCCCGGCATGAGCGAGGATCAGATCGCCAAGGCGGTGCTGCGCGGGGTGCGCCTCGACGAGAAGGTGCCGGGCTCGGGCCTGGGTCTCAACATCGTCTCCGATCTGGCGGAAGCTTACCGCGGCAGCCTCATCATGGGACGCGCCGAACTGGGCGGGCTGGCTGCTTCCCTCTCGCTGCCCAAGGTGGCAAGAGTGGAGAGCTAGGCATAAGATATGGCACCTGTTTTAGCCTGAGGAAGAGAACCATGACCGATGATCCATGGGCACTGTGTCACCTCGACGATTCGTTCGATGCCTCCGTGCTGGGCACCAAGGGGGCCCAGATCCAGTGGTTTGAGGATCGCGACAGCCTGATTGCCTTCCTGCTGGAAGATTTCGTCGACCTGTTGGCCGACGTGGGCGAGCTGGATGAGGATCAGACCGAGCGGGCGCGCGAGCGCTTCACCCTGCTGGTGGAGCAGAGCTTCGACGATCGCGGCCTGATGGACGCCATCAACGATCTCGCCTCCGGCCTGCGCCGCATCGCCTGGCTGGGGCCGCTCTCCGAGCTGGCCGAGCTGAGCGATGACTTCGCCTCCGGCCTGCGCCGCTATTTCTGGAGCCAGTACGACGGGGATGAAGATGACCCGGATGCCTGGGTGCCGGAAGAACTCTGGCCCCAGCTGGTGGAGTGTGCGGAAGAGTACATGGTGGAAGGGGACTTCTAAGCCACCTGGTCTGCGCTCTGGCTGCAAGGCGGGTGGAGTATGCGGAAGAGTAGATGGTTGAGAGTGACTTCTTAGTCACACCACAAACCGCGATAAGAAAACGGCGCCTTGATGGCGCCGCTTTTGTTGCTCAGTCCTCTGCTCAGGCGTTGGCCGGCACCGCATGGGCGGTGTTGACCGGGGCCGGGCCCTGGTACTTCTCGATCTGCAGCTGGGCCATGTGACCGCAGTTGCCCTGCGCCAGGCTGGAGGTGCCCTCGTCGAAGGTGAGGCAGTTGACGTTGCCGTTCTTGCACAGGCTTCCCGCCTCGCCCGGTTTGGCCGGATCGAACCAGGCCCCTTCGCACACCCGCACCACCCCCGGGCGGATGTCGGTCGAGAGCAGGGCCCCCACCAGGATCTGGCCGCGGTCGTTGAAGGCCCGCACCAGATCGCCATCCTGGATGCCGCGCGCCTTGGCGTCGTCCGGGTGGATCAGGATCGCCTCGCGATCGGCGATGGCGAACTTGTCCCGCAGCGGGGTGTTGTCGAGCTGGGAGTGCAGCCGCTGGGTCGGGTGGGAGGTGTTGAGCGACAGTGGATAGCGGGTCGCCTCCTTGCTCTTGATCCACTCCTTGGGTTCATACCACTTGGGATGGCCGGCGCAGTCGGCATAGCCCATGCCGGCCACCGTGCTGGAGAAGATCTCGATCTTGCCGGACGGGGTCCCGAGCGGGTTGAGCAGCGGGTTCTCACGGAAATCGGCGTGACGGATCCACTGGCGGTTCGCCTCGGGCACCGGGAAGCGGATGTAGTTGTTGGACTCCCAGAACATGTTGAACGGCGGCAGCGCCACCCGGGCGCCGCGGGCCTGGGCGGCCATGCCGTCGTACATCTGCTTGAGCCACAGCATCTCGTCCTTGCCTTCGGTGTACTGCTCCTGCAGGCCCAGCTTGGCGGCCACGTCGCGGAAGATGTCGAAGTCGTTGCGCGCCTCGAACTGGGGCGGCACGCACTGGTGCATCGGGAAGACGTAGCGCTGGGAGTAGTCGCCGCCCATCTCCAGATCGTTGCGCTCGTAGCTGGTGGTGGCCGGCAGGACGATGTCGGCGTGCTTGGCGGTGGCGGTCCAGTAGGGCTCGTGCACGATCACGGTCTGCGGCTTGCGCCAGGCCTTGACCAGGTTGTTGGTGTCCTGGTGGTGGTGGAAGGGGTTGCCGCCCGCCACGTAGACCAGCTTGATGTCCGGGTAGGTCACCTTGCGGCCGTTGAAGTCGATGGTCTTGCCGGGGTTGGCCAGACAGTCGGCGATGCGGGCCACCGGGATCGGCGCCGGCCCGTTCTTCGGCGCATTGCCGGCGGAGATGCCCGCCAGGATGCCGCCCTTGGCGGTGGGGCTGCCACCGGAAGAGTAGTGGTAGCTGAAGCCGTAACCGCCGCCCGGCAGGCCGATCTGGCCCAGCATGGCGGCCAGGGTGACCAGCATCCAGTTGGGCTGCTCACCGTGCTGCTGCCGCTGCATGCCCCAGCCCGCCATGATCATGGTGCGCTTGGACGCCATGTCGAGGGCCAGCTGGCGGATCACCTTGGCATCGACGCCACAGATGCTGCTCGCCCACTCGGCGCTCTTCGGCTGGCCGTCTTCCTTGCCGAGCAGATAGGCGAGGAACTTGTCGAAGCCGGTGGTGTAGCGGTCGAGGAAGGCCTGATCGTGCTTCTGCTCGCTGTAGAGTGTGTGGGCCACCCCCAGCATCATGGCCACGTCTGTGTAGGCGTTCGGCGCAATCCACTCGGCCCCGGCCAGCTTGGCGGTTTCGTTGTAGACAGGGTCGATGCTGATGATGCGGGTGCCTTTATCTTTCAGCGCTTTGAAGCCGGCCTGACCTTCGTGATCCGGCATGTTCCAGCTGTTCTTCAGGGTGACCTGGGCGTTGACCCCCCACAGCACCACCAGTTCGGCGTGCTCGATGACGTTGGGCCAGGCGGTCTGCTGCTCATATACCTCGATTGAACCCATCACGTGGGACATGATCACCTGGGCGGCGCCGGCGGAGTAGTCGCCGGCATAGCCGGTGAAGCCGCCCGCCAGGTTCATCAGGCGGTGCAGCAGGGTGCGGCTGTTGTGGAACATGCCGACACTCTTCCAGCCGTAGGAACCGGCGTGGATCGCCTGCGGGCCGAAGTCGCTCTGCACCCGGCTGATTTCGCCGGCCACCAGGGCGATGGCCTTCTCCCAGCTCACCCGCACCCACTCGTCGGCGCCGCGCAGCTCGGGTTTTGCCCCCGGGCCTTGCTCCAGCCAGCTCTTGCGCACCATGGGGTACTTGATGCGGTTCTTGGCGTGGACCTGGAACGGCGCCATGTCGATGAGATCGTTGGGGGCCGGATCATCGGCCACCGGCTGGACCCGCACCATGCGGCCCTCTTCGACGATGGCCTCGAAGGCCCCCCAGTGGGCGCCGGTCAGGATGCCTTTCTGGGCGGGCACCAGGGTCGGGAACTGTTCAAGTGCCGTGCTGATGGCCTTGGCCAGCGCGCTTTTCGGGAAGACGCCGGCCAGCAGCGGCAGGGCGGCGCAGGCGCCCAGCCCCTTGAGCAGATTGCGGCGGGAGAGATTGGTTTGCTTATCGGTAAAAAAAGTCATGACGATTTCCTCTGTGCCAGCCTTAGTGCGCCGCGTTCATGTCACTGGCATGTTTCTGGACGTATTGGGTCAACATGCGAGCCTGTTCCGGGGTCAGGGAGGTGCGTGATTCCATCCCCTTGATGACGCCGATCCACTGGTTGGCGTTGAAGTGATCCAGTGCGGTGAGGCCGTGGCAGCCGGTACAGTTGTTGGACATCAGGGTGGAGGCGTACTGCCACAGCTTGCCCTGATCGCCGATGAGCTGGCTCTGATCCACCCAGGCGGTCAGGCTGACCTGATGCCAGGTGAGGTTGGTGGCGCTGTCGGTTTCGCTCTTGCCGGTGGTGAGCTGTGCCTTGGCCTTGTCGCCGAGCAGGGTGCTCAGGATGCGCTTGCCGGGGGCGGCGTAGAACACCTCGCTCACCCCGTCCTGCTGCCAGCCGTCGATGCGCACCTGGGCGCGGCCGTTGTCGTTGGCCAGCACTTCCACCTGGGTGGAGGGCATCAGGGTGCCTTCGTCGGTCTTGGCGCTGGCATCCAGATAGAGCGGGGTGGTGGCGATGGCGTAACGGGTGGTGACGTTGGCCGGGGTCTGGGCGGCGGCTTGCGCCAGCTCGCTGGCACCGGCGGCGGCCAGGCCGCTCATGTCGGGCATGATGTGGGCGACGCCGCGGTGGCAGTCGATGCAGGTCTGGCCCTCCTTGATTGCGACCGGGTGCTCGGCGCGGGCGTTGGGGCGCTGAGCCAGGATGTCCATCGCCGCGTAGCTGTGGCAGCTGCGGCAGGTGGCGGAGTCGTTGGCCTTCAGCTCGTCCCACACCGACTGCGCCATGCGCAGCTTGTGGGCCTCGTATTTCTCCGGCGTGTCGAGGGTGCCGATCGCCTCGTGATAGATGTCCTTCACGGCGCGGATCTTGGTCCACAGATAGGAGGTGGGATCACCCGGAATGTGGCAGTCGGCGCACTCGGCGCGGATGCCCTTCACGTTTTGGAAGTGGACGCTGCCCTGATACTCGGCCAGCGGGGTCTGCATGGAGTGGCAGGAGACGCAGAACTCGGTGGAACTGGTCTTGTGCATGACGGTCACCGTGACCCCCAGCGCTGCAACGCCCAGCAGGGCCCCGAGCAGCAGTAGCCAGAACCAGGTTTTTCTCAACAGTTTTCCAAGCATGACGGCGTTTTCCTACGTTCAAATATTACCAATATAGTAGTATCCATGGAGAGGTAGTTGATTGACCTCTATCATGATTTATATTTTGTATTGTTATTTTAAATGCAATTATTATTTTGTTATTTATCATTTAGCTGAATTTAATTTAACATCCTGCGATTTTACCGTCTTTTTGCTCCTCGTTTGAGGCGTAATTGATGCCGCTGCGCCACTTTCTCTCCACTTTTTATCGTTGGGCCATGACTCCCTGCTCCCTTCTCTTGCCTGTGCAGCAGCCTGTCGTCTCGCGCCTGGCAGGGGCTTGGGCTTTGCCTTGGGCCCGGTATATACTGTTCGCATATACAGTGTTCAGGTATTTGCCATGCGACTCTTCATCGCCGAGAAGCCCAGTCTGGGGCGCGCCATTGCCGACGTGCTGCCCAAGCCCCACAAGAAGGGGGAGGGCTTCATCGAAACCGCGCAGGGGGATGTGGTGACCTGGTGCATCGGCCACCTGCTGGAGCAGGCCGAGCCCGATGCCTACGATGCCGCCTACAAGCAGTGGCGCATGGAATCCCTTCCCATCATCCCGAGCCAGTGGCAGCTGGTGGCCAAGCCGAAGACCAAGACCCAGCTCACCGTCATCAAGCGCCTGCTCAAGCAGGCCGACTGCGTGGTCAACGCAGGTGACCCGGATCGGGAGGGGCAGCTGCTGGTGGACGAGGTGATCGATTTTCTCGGCTATGGCAAAACCCGGCCGGTGCTGCGCTGTCTCATCAGCGATCTCAACCCGCCGGCGGTGCGCCGCGCCCTCGACAAGCTCAGAGACAACAAGGAGTTCGTGCCGCTGGCGGTGTCGGCGCTGGCCCGCAGCCGGGCCGACTGGCTCTACGGCATCAACATGACCCGGGCCTATACCCTGCTTGGTCGCAAGGGGGGTTGCAGCGAGCTTCTCTCGGTCGGCCGGGTACAAACACCGCTGCTGGGGCTGGTGGTACGGCGGGATCTCGAGATAGAAGCCTTCGTGCCCAAACCCTTCTTCGAGGTGCTGGCCCATCTACAGACCGAGGGCAACGAGCGTTTCAGCGCCAAGTGGCTGCCTTCCGAGGCCTGTCTGCCCTGGCTGGACGAGGAGGGGCGAGTGCTCAACCGGGCACTGGCCGCCAAGGTGGTGGAGCGGATCCAGGGTCAACCCGCATTGGTGGAAGAGGTGGAGGAGCAGGCCCGCAAGCAGGCTGCGCCGCTGCCCTACAACCTCTCCAGCCTGCAGATCGATGCCGCCAAGCGGTTCGGCATGGACGCCAAGCGGGTGCTGGACGTCTGCCAGAGCCTCTATGAACGGCACAAGCTCATCACCTACCCCAGATCCGACAGCCGCCATCTGCCGAGCGAGCACTTCAATCGAGCCGGCCAGGTACGGGAGGCCATCGCCAGCACGGCGCCGGCGCTGGCCAGGGCGGTGAGCGAGGCGGACGGCAAGATCCGCAGCAAGGCGTGGAACGACAGCAAGGTGGATGCCCACCACGCCATCATCCCCACCGAGAAGCACGGCAACGAGGGGAGCCTGAGTGGCGATGAAGCCAGGCTGTATGGCCTGATTGCCCGCCAGTATCTGCTGCAGTTCTACCCGCCGTTCGAGTACAACGACAGCAAGGTGCTGCTGCGCATCGCCGGCGGGCAGTTTCAGGCCAAGGCGCGGCGGATCCTCAAGGCGGGCTGGAAGGCGCTGCTGGGGGTGGAGGAAGATGACGAGGAGGAGGCGGGAACCCTGCCGGCCCTGCGTCAGGGCGAACAGCTGCTGTGCGAGCGGGGGGAGCTGCTGGAGAAGATGACCCAGCCGCCCAAGTCGTTCACCGATGCCACCCTGCTGGCCGCCATGACCGGCATCGCCCGCTACGTGCAGGATCCCGAGATCCGCAAGACCCTGCGCGAAACCGACGGCCTCGGCACCGAGGCGACCCGGGCCGGCATCATCGACCTGCTGTTCAAGCGCCGCTTTCTGGTGCGTCAAGGCAAGAGCATCAAAGCGACCCCGACCGGGCGGGCGTTGATCCAGGCCCTGCCGGCCACGGCCACCACCCCGGACATGACGGCGCTGTGGGAGCAGCACCTCGGCCGGATTGCCGAGCGGCAGGCGAGCTATCAGCAGTTCATGGGGCCGCTCACCGAGCAGCTGAACGGTTTGATCGACGGCGCCAGGCAGGATTCGGGGGCCAGCTTCAGCGCCCTGCCCAAGGCGGCGCCCGGGGCCGACAAGCGTCGCTTCACCAAACGCAAGCGCAGCCCGGCGAGTGGTGGCACAACAGGGGCTGGCAAGCGGGGGAGCAAGCGGCCAGCCAGGGCCGCCTGATAAAAAAAACGCCCCTGGCGGGGCGCAAAAAGGCATTGTCGTCAGGCGTCGGCCAGTCTGGCGCGACTCAAATTCAGGTAGTGCCAGGCAACGCCGAGCAGCACCAGATCCTTGAAAATAAAGAACTCGGTGACCGGCACCCCGTCGACCAGCTTCCAGACGCCCGGCAGGGTCAGCAGAAAGCTGAGGGTCACGAGGAAGGTCAGGATGGCCCCTAGGCTGCTCCAGTAGCCCAGACGTGGCCGCCACAGACCGGCAATCAGGCCGCCGGCGATCAGGATCTCGACCAGCCCGATCAGATTGGAGACTGCCTGCTCCGAGAGCACGGCATAGAGCCAGCTCATCAGCGGGTGGCTTGCCACCAGCGGCCGGATGGCCGCCGCCTCGGTCGGCGTGAACTTGAACACGCCGATCCAGAGCAGGGTCAGTACCACCCCCGCGAGGGCGATCAGAAAACCTCGGTCATGACGTTCCATTTTTGCTCCTCTGTCATGGGGTGAGCGTGACGGGCGGAAAGTCGATGTCGGTTTCCGCCAGATGATTGCCGTAGTTGGTCAGGGTATTGATGACCACCTGCCCCAGCACCTCCATCATCAGCTCATCATCCACGCCCGCCGCCCGGGCGGCGGCCAGTTGCGCATCACTGATGACACCGCGCTGGGTGACCAGGGCGACCGCCAGCTGCAACAGTGCGTGATCGAGCGGATCCGTCGCCTGAGCGAGACGGGCAGCCCGGATGGCGTCGTCATCGAAACCGGCCCGGCCAGCCAGCAGGGTATGGGCCGACAGGCAGTACTGGCAGGCGTTGGCTTGACCGATGGCCAGTGCCAGCAGCTCCCGTTGGCGGGCGCTGAGCCGACCCTTGCCCAGCGCGTCGGCAAAGCCGAGCAGACCGTTGAGCAGGGCCGGTGAGTGGGCCAGGGTTGCGTATAGGTTGGGGACCATGCCCAGGCTGCTTTTAAGAGCGGCGAAGGTGGGGGCGGCTGCCGGTTTGGGCTGCACGACGGCGTGAATGCGACTCATGATGTGCTCCTGTTTGGGTTGGGTACGGGAGACACTATGCCGGTTTTAATGGTACGGTTTATCACCCAGAGTCCATCATTGACTACCAGGCGTCTCAAATATGGATCCACTCTCGATATTGCTGGCCCATGCCGCTCCCCAGGCCAGTCTCTTTTTCGCCGGCAACCTGTGTCAGCACTCTCACAGCAGCGACTATCCCGCCGGCGGCCATCTGCACTTGTTGCGCCGTGGCGAACTGCTGCTGCGCGAAGAGGGGGGTGAACCCCTGTTGCTGACCGAGCCGACCCTGATCCTCTACGCCAGGGGGCAGGCTCACAGGCTCGAACCCCGCCAGCTGGCGGGCTGCGACCTGGTGTGTGCCAGCGTGTCGTTCGGGCCGGCAGGAGACTCACCACTGCAGCTGGCGTTGCCGGATACCTTGGTGCTGCCGCTGCAGACGATCCCGGCCATTGCGCCGGTACTGACCCTGCTGTTCGAGGAGGCCTTCGCCGAGCGTTACGGTCAGCCGCCGATCCTCTCCCGTCTGCTGGAAGTGCTGCTGATCCTCTTGCTGCGCCATCTGGTGGAACAGGGGCTCTGTCGGCAGGGGATGTTGGCCGGTCTCTCCGACCCGCGACTGGCACGGGCCATTGCGGTCATGCATCAGCGCGGGGACGAGCCCTGGACGGTGGCGACCCTGGCGCGGGAGGCGGGCATGTCGCGCGCCCGCTTCGCCGCTCATTTTCAGGCGCTGACCGGGCAGACGCCGCTGGACTATCTGACGCGCTGGCGGATGGTGCTGGCCAGTCAGCTGCTGCTGGCGGGGGAGTCCATTACCCAGGTGGCGTTGGGGGCGGGTTACAGCGGGGGCACAGCCTTCGGGCGGGCGTTCGAGCGGGAGTTTGGCATGAGCCCGGGGCGCTGGCTCAAGGCGCGGCAGCGCGAGTGACCGGGGCCGCGACGGGCCCCGGTGTCATCAGCCGGTGTAGACGGTCTCTTCCGGGTACTTGATGCGGGTTTCGACCGGGCGAGCCAGCATGAAGGCCAGAGTGAGCGGGCCGAGACGGCCACAGATCATCACCAGCACCAGGATGAGCTTGCCAGGCTCGCTCAGGGTGGCGGTGATGCCGGTGGAGAGCCCCACGGTGGCAAACGCCGAGATGGTCTCGAACATGATCTTGTCGAAGGGCAACTGCTCGGTGAGCATCAGCAGGAACATGGCCAGCATCAACACCATGGTGCTGACCATGATGATGGCCAGCGATCGGGTCACTATCTGGGACGAGAGGGTGCGGCCAAAGGCGGTGACATGAGGGCGCTTGGTCAGAAACGCCTTGGTCGCCAGCAGCACCACCGCGAAGGTGGTCACCTTGATACCGCCACCGGTGGAGGTGGCACCCGCCCCGATGAACATCAGCATCATCAGAAACAGCAGGGCGGCCGGGGTCATCAGGCCGATGTCGATGGTGTTGAAACCCGCGGTACGGGCGCTGGCAGACTGGAAGAAGGCCGCCAGCCACTGGCCACCGAAGGAGACCTTGCCGAGGGTGCCCGGGTTGTTGTGCTCCAGCAGCCAGAACATCAGGGTTCCCAGCAGCAGCAGACCCGGGGTCATGATCAGCATCAGCTTGCTGTGCAGCTTGAGCTTGCGCCAGCGGCGGTTGCGCACCAGATCGACGATGACGGTAAAGCCGATCCCGCCGAGGATCAGCAGACCGGCGATGGTCAGACTGATGACGGGGTCGTCCCGGTAGTCCATGAGATTGTTGGCAAACAGCGAGAAGCCGGCGTTGTTGAAGGCCGATACTGCGTGGAAGAAGCTAACGTAGAGGCCGCGCTCCCACCCCATCTCGGGCACCCAGCGAATGGCCATCAGGGCGGTGCCGATGAGCTGGGCGATGAAGGCGAACAGCACGATGCGCTTCACCAGCTGGATGATGTTGACCGAGCCCTCCTGGCCCAGAGCCTCCTTGGCCAGCACCTGCTGGCGCAGGCCGACCCGTTTGCTGAACATGGCGATGAGCAGCAGGGTCATGGTCATCTGGCCCAGGCCGCCAATCTCCATCAGCATCAGCAGGAAGATCTGCCCCTGCAGGGTGAAGGCGGTGCCGGTGTCCACCACCCCGAGCCCGGTCACGCTGATGGCCGAGGTGGCGGTGAACAAGGCATTGATGAAGCTCACCTGACCGTTGTGGCTGGAAGGCTGCACCAGAAACAGGGTGCCGATCAGCAGGATGACCAGAAAACTGCCGAGGATCAGCTTGGCTTCACTCCAGCGGGACTCATCTTCCCGCTGCAGGGCAAAGGCGTAGCTGCTGCGCCAGCGGGTCATAGGGTTTCCAGCCAGTGGTCGATGGCGTGCTTGTTGCCGGCCAGGATCAGGATGTCACCCAGCTGCAGCTCCATCTTGCCGGTCAGCACGTTGTGCAGGGTCTCGCCACGCTTGATGGCGAGCAGCTGGAATTCGCTCTGTTGCAGCAGATGGAAGTCGCTGAGGGCCCGACCGTTCAACTGCAGGCCGATGACAAACTCGGTCAGCACCATGTCGTGACCCAGCTCCAGATAGTCGAACAGCCGGTTATCCAGCATGCTCTGGGCGACCCGACGAC
This sequence comes from Aeromonas sp. s2, assembly GCF_040907935.1. Classification (NCBI taxonomy): domain Bacteria; kingdom Pseudomonadati; phylum Pseudomonadota; class Gammaproteobacteria; order Aeromonadales; family Aeromonadaceae; genus Aeromonas; species Aeromonas sp. s2. The sequence continues at coordinate 113,563 of NZ_JBFOCR010000023.1, forward strand.
CCATGTCCCACTCCGGGTTGATCACCTTGTCGGCACCCACCTTCTGCAGGATCTTGGCGTGGAACTTGTCGCGCGCCTTGACCCAGACCTTCTTCACCCCCGCCTCCTTGAGGACGAGGGTGGTGAGTATGCTTGTCTCGAGGTTGTCACCGATGGCGACGAAGACGATGTCGAAGTCGGCCAGGCCCAGTTCGGCGACGGTGGCCTCGTCGGTGGCGTCGGCCACGATGACGTGGTTGCAGAGGGTGGCGATCTGGCGGGTCTTGCTCTCGTCGATGTCAATCGCCAGCACCTCGGCATCCTGGCGCTGCAGCTCTTCACACAACGCGCTGCCAAACAGCCCCAGGCCGATGACGGCAAATTGGTTGTTCATGAGTACTTCCTCAAGAGTCGGAGCGGGATACTCTACTCCAGCTATATGAGTCCGAAAAGAGGGCGGGATTTTTCGTCCGGCGGCAATATAAGGTAGACTGCCCGCTTGCCATTGTCGGAACACGCAGATGAAACTCACCCCGCACGCCTCCCTGTTGACGCTCAACACCCTCGCCCTCGATGCCCACTGCCACTGGCTGGCCGAAGTGGAGCAAACCGACGACCTGCCGCAGCTGGTTGCCAACGCCGAGCTGGCCGGCTTGCCGCGGCTGGTGCTGGGCGGTGGCAGCAACGTGCTGTTTTGCGATGACTTCGCCGGGGTGGTGGTGCTCAACCGGCTCAAGGGGATAGCGCTGCAGGACGAGGGGGATCACTGGCTGCTGCACGTAGCCGCCGGCGAGAACTGGCACGAGCTGGTGTGCCACACCCTGCAGCAGGGCTGGTACGGTCTCGAAAACCTGGCGCTCATCCCTGGCACGGTCGGGGCGGCACCGGTGCAGAACATTGGCGCCTACGGGGTCGAACTGGCCAGCGTCTGTGCCTACGTCGAGGCGTTCAACTGGCAGAGCGGCGAGATAGAGCGCATCGCTGCGGCCGACTGCCGCTTCGGTTATCGCGACAGCATCTTCAAGCACGAGTATCAGGACAGCCATTTCATCACCGCGGTCGGTCTGCGACTGGCCAAGGCCTGGCAGCCAAGCCAGGGCTATGGTCCGCTGGCCGCACTGGGCGAACAGCCCTCGGCACAGGCCATCTTCGACACCGTCTGCGCCACCCGTATGGCCAAGCTGCCGGATCCGGCCGTGCTCGGCAACGCGGGCAGCTTCTTCAAGAATCCGGTGGTGCCTGCCGCGCTGGCAGCGTCGCTCAAGCAGAAATATCCCCAGATGCCGCTCTATCCGGCGGGTGAAGGGCTGGCCAAGCTGGCCGCGGGCTGGCTCATCGACCAGTGCGGCCTCAAGGGCTTTGCCATCGGCCGCGCCGCCGTCCATCAGGAGCAGGCGCTGGTGCTGGTCAATCTGGGCGGCGCCAGCGCCATGGAGCTGATCGCGCTGGCGGCCCACGTGCGTGACAGCGTGGAGCAGAAATTTGGGGTGGTGCTGGAGCACGAGGTGCGCTTCATGGGCCGCCGTGGTGAAACTTGGCTCGACGAGGTACTGGCATGACCCTGACTCCCATCCGGCAGACCCTGATCTCCCTGCTCAGCGACGGGCAGTTCCACTCCGGCGAACAGCTTGGCGAGCAGCTCGGCATCAGTCGTGCGGCAGTCAGCAAGCACATGGCGGCGCTCAAGGAGCTGGGACTGGATCTCTTCAGCCTGACCGGCAAGGGGTACCGGCTGGCGGTGCCGATGGCGCTCTATGACGAAGAGCAGCTGCAGGCGCTGGCGCCCATGGCACCGGTACACTGCTTCCCGGTCATCGACTCCACCAACCAGTACCTGCTGGAGCGGGTCAACCAGCTGCAGTCGGGCGAGAGCTGCCTGGCCGAGTGTCAGACCGCCGGGCGTGGCCGGCGCGGCAAGCCCTGGGTTTCCCCCTTCGGCTGCCAGCTGATCTTGAGCATGTACTGGCGGCTGGAGCAGGGCATGGCGGCGGCCATGGGGCTGAGTCTGGCGGTCGGGGTGGCCGTGGTGCAGGCGCTGGAGTCCCTCGGTTATCCGGGAGTTGAGCTCAAGTGGCCCAACGATCTCTACTATCAGGGCCGCAAACTGGCGGGCATTCTGGTGGAGATGAGCGGCAGCGCCGGCGCCAGCTGCCACCTGGTGATCGGGGTCGGCCTCAACCTGGCGATGCCGAGCCGGGAGGCGGAGCGGATCGATCAGGCCTGGTCCGAATTGCGCCACATCCAGCCGGAACTGGTGGACCGCAATCTGCTGGCCGGCCGGGTGATTGAACATCTGCAGCAGGCCATGCTCACCTTCGAACAGGAGGGGCTCGCCAGCTTCGTGGCAGATTGGAACCGGCTCGACCACTTCGCCGGCCGGCCGGTGCGACTGCTGATGGGCGAGCAGGAGATCCGCGGCGTGGCGCGCGGCATCGATGATCGCGGTGCCCTGCGGCTGGAGACGGAGGAGGGGATCAAGTTCTATCTGGGCGGGGAGATCTCCCTGCGCCGGGGCGACTGATGGCGGCACTGACCATCACCCAATGAAGAGGGGGCCTGCTGGCCCCCTCTTCATTGATGGGTGAGCTGCCGCCGTTACTTGCGCAGCTTGATCTGCTCGATGGCGTGCTCGTTGCCTTTGGTCAGGATCAGGTTGGCTCGCTCCCGGGTAGGCAGGATGTTCTCTTTCAAATTCAGATAGTTGATGTCTTGCCAGATGTTGCTGGCGATCTTGGTCGCCTCGCTCTCGGCCAGCTTGGCGTAGTGGTGGAAGTAGGAGTCCGGATCCGAGAAGGCGCCGCTGCGGAACTTGAGGAAACGCTCGATATACCAGGTGCGCAGCAGTTCGGCATCGGCATCCACATAGATGGAGAAGTCGACGAAGTCCGATACGAACACGCGGTGCGGATCCTGCGGGTAGTCCATGCCGCTTTGCAGCACATTGAGCCCTTCCAGGATCAGGATGTCCGGCTGCTCCACCACCTTCTTCTCATCCGGAATGATGTCGTAGATGAGGTGGGAGTAGACGGGGGCCTCGACCTTCTCGTGGCCGGCGCGGATGTTGGCGACAAACTCCACCAGATGACGGATGTCGTAGGACTCCGGGAATCCCTTGCGGCGCATCAGGCCGCGCTCTTCCAGCACCTTGTTGGGGTAGAGAAAGCCGTCGGTGGTGACCAGCTCCACCCGCGGGTGCTCCGGCCAGCGTTCCAGCAGCGCCTGCATGATGCGCGCCGTGGTGCTCTTGCCGCCCGCCACACTGCCGGCGATGCTGATGATGTAGGTGCCCTTGCCGCGAGACTGACCGAGGAACTGTTCCAGCACCCGGCTGCGGCGCTGCTTGGCCTTGACGTAGAGATTGAGCAGACGGGAGAGGGGCAGATAGATCTCTTCCACCTCCTGCAATGACACCTTCTCGTTGATCCCGCGCAGGGTCTGCAGATCGTGCTCGGTCAGGGTCAAAGGGACCGAGTCGCGCAATAACGCCCATTGTTCGCGGGTGAATTGCAGATAGGGGTTATGCTCTGTCGTCATGGTGTCGTCACTGTTTCTTGGGCAGGGCGACCATACACCAAGGGGGGCGGGAGCGACAAGAGAAGCGACGGTTTCGAGCGGAGAGTGAGTCCTTTTTTGCCTGGTTCCTGGCAATAATGCACATTTTGCAAGGCGCAATGGTTGCATCCCCAAAATCCTTACCATAAAATGCGCGACGCTTAGATGTCTGTCGTCTATTTGCCCAGCAAAAGCGATAAATCAACGGGTGCAAGCAGAATTACCGTTGTGACATTGACGTAACGGAGGGGTTCCCGAGCGGCCAAAGGGATCAGACTGTAAATCTGACGGCTCTGCCTTCGAAGGTTCGAATCCTTCTCCCTCCACCATATTTCTCTGCGGTTTGAGTTCTTTGGGTTAGAGAAATGCGGGCATCGTATAATGGCTATTACCTCAGCCTTCCAAGCTGATGATGCGGGTTCGATTCCCGCTGCCCGCTCCAAGATGCTGATTGGCTCAGGCGATAGCAGAGTCACACCCTAGGGTGAGTTCGGCAATCGAACCAGCCTGTCAGCACCAGCCTCTCTTCCCCACCAGATTCAAATCCATCATATAAACTGTTCTGTGGTTAGCTTGCCACCGCGTACTCAGCGTTAGTTTAGAGGGACGATCATGTCTAAAGAAAAATTTGAGCGTAATAAACCGCACGTTAACGTGGGTACCATCGGCCACGTTGACCACGGTAAAACCACCCTGACCGCCGCCATCACCAACGTGCTGGCCAAGCACTTCGGTGGTAAAGCTTTCGCCTTCGACCAGATCGACAAGGCGCCGGAAGAGCGTGAGCGTGGTATCACCATCAACACCTCCCACGTAGAATACGACACCGCTACCCGTCACTACGCCCACGTAGACTGCCCGGGTCACGCCGACTACGTTAAAAACATGATCACCGGTGCTGCCCAGATGGACGGCGCGATCCTGGTAGTAGCAGCGACTGACGGCCCGATGCCGCAGACTCGTGAGCACATCCTGCTGGGTCGTCAGGTAGGCGTTCCGTACATCATCGTGTTCATGAACAAGTGTGACATGGTAGATGACGAAGAACTGCTGGAACTGGTCGAGATGGAAGTTCGCGAACTGCTGTCCGAGTACGACTTCCCGGGTGATGACCTGCCGGTAGTACGTGGTTCCGCACTGAAAGCGCTGGAAGGCGAAGCTCAGTGGGAAGAGAAGATCCTGGAACTGGCTGGCCACCTGGACACCTACATTCCGGAGCCGGAGCGCGCAATTGACCAGCCGTTCCTGATGCCGATCGAAGACGTATTCTCCATCGCTGGCCGTGGTACCGTAGTAACCGGTCGTGTAGAGCGCGGTATTGTTAAAGTTGGTGAAGAAGTGGAAATCGTTGGTATCAAAGATACCACCAAGACCACTTGTACCGGCGTTGAAATGTTCCGCAAACTGCTGGACGAAGGTCGTGCAGGCGAGAACGTTGGCGCGCTGCTGCGTGGCGTGAAGCGTGAAGACGTAGAGCGTGGTCAGGTACTGGCCAAGCCGGGCACCATCAAGCCGCACACCAAGTTCGAATCTGAAGTGTACGT
>NZ_JBFOCR010000024.1:0-51676 GCF_040907935.1 Aeromonas sp. s2
GTGCGAAGGTGGCGGAATTGGTAGACGCGCTAGCTTCAGGTGTTAGTGCCCCCCGGGTGTGAGGGTTCGAGTCCCTCTCTTCGCACCATGCTTCTATCAGACAGCATGTAAATCCAGACTGATAACCCGATGTGCGAAGGTGGCGGAATTGGTAGACGCGCTAGCTTCAGGTGTTAGTGCCCCCCGGGTGTGAGGGTTCGAGTCCCTCTCTTCGCACCATGCTTCTGGCATGTAAAACGCAGAAAATGCGCTCCAATCGCATTTAAAAACCAGCTGGAGAAAATCAGTGTGCGAAGGTGGCGGAATTGGTAGACGCGCTAGCTTCAGGTGTTAGTGTCCCACGGATGTGAGGGTTCGAGTCCCTCTCTTCGCACCATTCATTATGCAAAAGGCCCATCACGAAAGTGACGGGCCTTTTGTTTTTAACCCTTGTTATGACTATGCTTTTGACGACTCACCGCCCATCGTCATGCCAAGGAATGCATATGATACTGGATACCGACATTCACAACTTCTACGAACATCTGGTGCTCAAGGAGATTGAGAAGCAGGGGCTCAGCCAGACGCTGAGCGCCAACCAGATGGCCGATCTCTGCTGCCTGACCCTGAACCAGCTCCCCTCCCACTATATTCGCCACGACGTCGACATGATCTACTTCCTGACCGATGCCAAGCGCAACGAGATGGAGAAGAACGTCATCACCTCCCTCAAACAGGCGCTGGAAAAGGTGCAGAGCGCACCGGCCACCTCGTCATAACCAGGGCTGCTGCCAGACAAGGGCCGCCACTCCGGTCATGCCGGCCACCGGCAGCAGGATCAGCGCTGGCCTCAGCCTGGGTTCGAACATGACCCAGGCGGCCAGCAAGAAGCCCAGACTCCATACCCCGTACTCCCTCTCCTGACCCCAGATCAGGATGGCCAGCAGCCCGATCAGCAGCATGGCCCTCACTATCCATCTCATGACACACTCCCCTCCAACAGATGATAACAATTATCATTTGTATTTTAGGAGTATGCAATCGGACTTTCCTATCGGAGTCGAATGTCCCATCGGGGCAGACAGAGCACTCAAAAACGGGTTATGAGATCAACTAAATTGTAAGTTTTTCAATCAAAATTGCATTTTTGCCAAATCAGTTGGGATTTGTCCCCCCTGGTTTGTGGTAGATTGCGGCCTCTTTTTGGGTGGGCCCCTCGGGATACGTGTATCCACAGGACGAGAGGGACCGACCGTGGCGAGCAAGAGTTTAGGAAGTATCTATGCAAAACCAACACAACCACATCCGATTGCCGGGCATGTCGCAGGTGTGTGCCTGTCTGGCCATTTTCCTGGCCCTGGCCTTCTCCTTCACCAGCGTGCTCGACCTGCCAATCCAGTTGGCACTGTTCATCGCCTGGTTCGTCATCATGGGGCTCGGCATCAAGCTCGGCCATGATTACAAATCCCTCGAGCAGGCGGCCGTCGACGGTGTCGCCAAGGGGATGGGGGCCATCCTGATCCTGGTCTCCGTCGGTGCCCTGGTCGGCACCTGGATTGCCGGCGGCATCGTCCCCAGCATCATCTACTTCGGCCTCAAGGTGATTCACCCGTCCATCTTCCTGCTGGCGACCCTGATCATCTGCTCCCTCACCTCGCTGGCCACCGGCACCTCCTGGGGCTCGGCCGCCACCGCCGGCATCGCCATGATGGGCATAGGCCACAGCCTCGGCGTACCCGCGCCGCTGGTAGCCGGTGCCGTGCTCTCCGGTGTCTACTTCGGTGACAAGCTCTCTCCGCTCTCCGACTCCGTGGTGCTGGCCTCGACCATGTCCAACGTCGACGTGATGGAGCACATCAAGGGGATGCTGCCCATCAGCCTGTTCTCCTATGTCATCACCGCCGCCCTGTTCACCGTGGTCGGCATGCAGTACTCCGGCAACGTCAGCCTGGAGCAGGTCAACCTGGTGATGGAGGCGCTCGACAAGCAGTTCAACATCACCCCGCTGGCCATAGTGCCCGTGGTGCTGGTGCTGGGCCTGTTGGCCAACCGCAAGCCCGCCTTCCCGGTGATCAGCTTCGGCGCCCTGCTGGGCCTTGTCTGGGCCATCCTGTTCCAGGACATGGATCCGGTGAAGGCGATGCACTCCGCCTACAGCCCGTTCGCCATCACCTCCGGCGTCGACTTCATCGACAACATCCTGGGCCGTGGCGGCATGGAGTCCATGCTGGGCTCGGTGGCCGTCATCATCTTCGGTCTGGGCTTTGGCGGCCTGCTGGAGAAGGTCGGCATCCTGGAAGTGATTGCCAGCGCCTTCGAGAAGCGCATCAAGGGTGCCGGCAGCCTGACGACCCACACCATAGGCACCGCCTTCCTGGCCAACGTGTTCGGCTCGGCCATGTATGTGTCGCTGATCCTGACCCCCAAGATCATGGCCAAGAACTACGACCGGCTGGGGCTGGCACGCAAGAACCTCTCCCGCAACGCCGAGTTCGGCGGCACCCTCACCTGCGGCATGGTGCCCTGGAGCGACAACGGTATCTTCATGGCCGGGGTACTGGGAGTGGCCACCCTCGACTACCTGCCCTACATGTGGCTCAGCTTCACCTGCATCATTGTGACCATCACCCTCGCCTATCTGGGCAAGGCGGTGAACCGGATCCCGGTGATCGAGGCGGCCAGCTCCCGCTAACCGCCGGAAAAACCATGACAAAGGCGCCAGCACGGCGCCTTTTGTCTGGGCGCGATTCGAGGTTAAGCTGGCACTCACCTTGATCGCACGCGGCAGGAAGCCCAGATGAACTTCACCTTTCGCCAGATCCGCTATTTCGTGGCGGTGGCCGACAGCTTCTCGGTCAGCCGCGCCGCTGCCGAGCTGCACATCTCCCAGTCGGCAGTCACCAGCGCCATCCGCGAGCTGGAGAGCGAGCTCGGCGCCCCCCTGTTCGATCGCAACCCGCGCGGGGTCAGCCTAACCACTCAGGGCCACCAGTTTCTGCTCCATGCCCGTCGCATCCTCGGCGCCATGACCGAGGCGAGCCACTCCCTCAAGGCGGTGGCCCAGCAGGATCAGGGGCGGCTCACTATCGGCGTAACGACCCTGGTGGCTGGCTACTACCTGTCGGAGGCGCTCGGCCGCTTTCGCCGCGCCTTCCCGGCGGTGCAGATCGAGGTGAAGGAGGACGAGCAGCCCTATCTCGAGCACCAGATCGTCAACGGCGAGGTGGATGTGGGGATCCTGATGACCAACCGCACCATCCGCCAGGAGGCGTTCGATACCGAGCTGCTGACCCGCTCGCCGCTGCGGGTCTGGCTCGCCGCCAACCACCCGCTCTGCGCCGAGTCGACCCTCTCTCTCAAGGCGCTCGGCGAAGAGCCCATGATCTCGCTGACCGCCGACCAGCTGGACCAGATCATCGGTGGCGGCCTGCGCCGCTACGGCATAGCGCCGCGCATCGTGCTGCGGACCGCCTCGGTAGAAGCGGTGCGCAGCCTGGTGGCCAGCCAGCTCGGGCTCGCCCTGCTGCCGGACTTTGCCTACCGCCCCTGGTCGCTGGAGCAGGAGCGGGTCGAGGCCCGCGCCATCAAGGAGCCCATTCCCGCCATCGACATCGGCCTGGTGTGGCGACGTGGTTCACGGCTGGAGTGGACCGCCCGCGAGTTCATTGACATAGTGCGGGATCAGAGCCGGCTGCGGACTCGGCAGACACTCCCTCGCTAGCCCTATCTTGCCGGGCGACCACTAAAATTCAGATTCATCTGCACTCGATATCTATTTAGCAGATACCTCTGGCGTTAAAAATTGAAATTCTCATTGCTCAGCGCTTCTCCTACGCTCATGACTGGTTAACAGGATGTTAATTGTCAGCGTGGCATAACCACTGTGCCCGCCCCAGCAAGGAGAGCAAGATGAAACTGACCCCCCTCACCCTGGCCCTGATCCCCGCCCTGCTGGCAGGCCAGACCCAGGCTGCCCCCACCACCCTCGGCAAGGGTGAAGGCCAGCTCAACATCGTGGCCTGGGCCGGCTACGTGGAGCGCGGCGAGACCGACAAGAACTACGACTGGGTCACCGGCTTCGAGAAAGAGACCGGCTGCAAGGTCAACGTCAAGACGGCCGCCACCTCGGACGAGATGGTGGCACTGATGAACGAGGGGGGCTTCGATCTGGTGACCGCCTCCGGTGACGCCAGCCTGCGCCTCATCGCCGGTGGCAAGGTCCAGCCGCTCAACCTGGCGCTCATCCCGAGCTACGGCAAGATAGACCCCCGCCTGCAGAATGCCCCCTGGCACACGGTGGATGGCAAGCACTACGGCGTGCCCTACCAGTGGGGCGGCAACATCTTGATGTACAACACCAAGGTGTTCCCCAAGGCGCCTGACTCCTGGAGCGTGGTGTTCGAGGAGCAGACCCTGCCGGACGGCAAGTCCAACAAGGGACGGGTGCAGGCGTTCGACGGCCCCATCCACATCGCCGATGCGGCCCTCTATCTGATGAGCCACCAGCCGGCGCTCGGCATCAAGGATCCTTACGAGCTCAACGAAGATCAGTACAAGGCTGCCCTCGACCTGCTGCGCCAGCAGCGTCAGCTGGTGGGGCGCTACTGGCACGACGCCTTCGTCCAGATCGACGACTTCAAGAACGAGGGAGTGGTGGCCTCCGGTTCCTGGCCGTTCCAGGCCAATACCCTGATCGCCGACAAGCAACCCATCGCCACCACAGTGCCCAAGGAAGGGGTCACCGGCTGGGCCGACACCAGCATGGTGCACAGCGACGCCAAGAACCTCACTTGTGCCTATAAGTGGCTGGAGCACTCCCTCAACAACAAGCTGCAGGGGGATCTCGCCTCCTGGTTCGGCTCCGTGCCCGTGGTGCCGGCCGCCTGCGAGGGCAACGCCCTGCTGGGCCCGGAGGGATGCAAGACCAATGGCATCGACAACTTCGATCGGGTGCGCTTCTGGCGAACTCCCGTCTCCCAGTGCAAGAGCCAGGGAACCTGCGTGCCGTATTACCGCTGGGTCTCGGACTATATCGCCATTCTGGGTGGTCGCTGAAGTTGCCTGAGTAAATGTCGATATGGGGCCGGACAGGAGTCCGGCCCGCTTCCCACACAGACAAGGACGTCCCATGAACGCCGTACAATTTGACCGGGTCAGCCGCCACTATGGCGAGGTGAAGGCGGTCGACGACATCTCCTTCCAGATCCCGGCCGGCGAGTTTTTCACCCTGCTGGGGCCGAGCGGTTCCGGCAAGACCACCTGCCTGCGGATGATCGCGGGCTTCGAATACCCGAGCGAGGGGAAGATCCGGCTGTTCGGCGAGCCCTGCTCCACCGTCCCCCCCTACGATCGCAACCTCAATACCGTGTTTCAGGACTACGCCCTGTTTCCCAACATGGATGTGCGCGACAACATCGGCTACGGCCTGATGCTCAAGGGCGTCGCCAAGGCGGAGCGTTACCTCAAGGTGGACGAAATGCTGGAGCTGGTGCGCCTGCCCGGCGTCGGCAACCGCAAGCCCGGCCAGCTCTCCGGCGGCCAGCGCCAGCGCATCGCCATCGCCCGGGCGCTGATCAACCAGCCGCGCATCCTCTTGCTGGATGAGCCGCTGGGGGCGCTCGACCTCAAGCTGCGCGAGCAGATGCAGCTCGAGCTCAAAGCCTTGCAGCGCCAGCTCGGCATCACCTTTATCTTCGTCACCCACGATCAGCAGGAGGCGCTCTCCATGAGCGACCGCATCTGCATCTTCAATCAGGGCAAGATCGAGCAGATCGCCGCGCCTGATACCATCTACGACGCCCCCGCCACCCCCTTCGTCGCCCGCTTCGTCGGCACCGTCAACCTGTTCGAGGGAGAGCAGGCCCGCCGCCTGTGTGGCGATGAGCGCCAGATGATGGTGCGCCCGGAGCGGATCCGGCTCGCCGAGGCCGGCACGCCGGGGTGGTCCGGGGAGGTGCGCGAGGTGGAGTATCTCGGCCCCTTCGTGCGCTACCGGGTCGATCTCGGCGAACAGCTCGAGCTCATCGTCAACCACCCCAACGAGGGCCAGGTCCGTCTGCCCCGTGGCACCCGGGTCAGCCTCAGCTGGCCGGAGCAGGCGATCCATCGCTTGCACACCGCCCACCAGGGAGCTCAACCATGAGCGCCCCCCACAGTGCGAGCCTTGCCATGAGCCACGCTACCGACTCCGTTCGCGTCAGGCCGCTGCGGCGCCTCTCCACCCTGCTCTACGGTCGCTCCGGCCTGCTGCTGGCCATCCTGCTGGGGCCGCCCCTGCTCTGGCTCGGCATCATCTACGTCGGCTCCCTGCTGATGCTGCTCTCCAACGCCTTCTTCGGGCTGGATGAGTTCAGCGGCCAGATCCGCCACGAGCTGGGGCTGCAGAACTTCGTCGCCCTGCTGCGAGCAGAAAACCTGGACGTGATCCTGCGCACCGTCGGCATGTCGCTGCTGGTGACCCTGGCCTGCGCCCTGCTCGGTTTCCCCGTCGCCTACTACATGGCGCGCTACACCAGCGGCAAGACCCGGGCCCTGTTCTACGTCGGCATCATGCTGCCGCTCTGGTCCAGCTATCTGGTGCGGGTCTACGCCTGGAAGCTGATCCTGGCCAAGGAGGGGGTCATCAGCTGGCTGGCCGACACCCTGGGGCTGGATTGGCTGCTGGACGCCATTCTCTCCCTGCCGGTGATCGGCGGGCCGTCGCTCTCCTTCTCCCGCATCGGCACCTTCATCGTGTTCGTCTACGTCTGGCTGCCCTTCATGATCCTGCCCATCCAGGCGGCGGTGGAGCGGATCCCGCGCTCCTTGCTTGAGGCGAGCGGCGATCTCGGCGCCACCCCGGCCCAGACCTTTCGAACCCTGATCCTGCCGCTGGCCCTGCCCGGCGTGGTGGCGGGCTCCATCTTCACCTTCTCCCTGACGCTCGGGGACTACATCATCCCCGGCATCATAGGCAACTCCACCATGTACATCGGTCAGGTGGTCTACATGCAGCAGGGCACGGCGGGCAACCTGCCCTTCGCCGCCGCCTTCTCGCTGGTGCCGATCCTTATCATCGCCATCTACCTGACCATCGCGAAACGCTTGGGGGCCTTCGATGCGCTCTAATCAACCCATGAAACGGGACCATGGCAGCCAGCCCTCCGGCCTGCTCAAGTACGCGGCCATCGGCGGCTTGCTGTTCCTGCACTTTCCGATCCTGTTCATCTTCCTCTACGCCTTCACCAGCGAGAGCAAGAGCTACCAGTTCCCGCCCCCCGGGCTCACCCTCAAGTGGTTCGAGGTGACCCTCAACCGCCCCGACGTGTGGCGCGCCATCCAGCTGTCGCTGGAGGTGGCCGGGCTCGCTACCCTGGTGGCCATGGTGCTCGGCACCCTAGCGGCGGGGGCCATCGCCCGCAGCCGTTTCTTCGGCCAGGAGGTGGTGTCACTCTTGCTGGTGCTGCCCATCGCCCTGCCCGGCATCGTCACCGGCATCGCGCTGCGCTCCGCCTATGGGGTGATGGAGATCCCCTTCAGCTTCTGGACCATCGTCATCGGTCACGCCACCTTCTGCGTGGTGGTGGTTTACAACAATGCCCTGGCGCGCTTTCGCCGTACCAACCAGAGCCTCATCGAGGCGTCGATGGATCTCGGCGCCGACGGCTTCCAGACTTTGCGCTACGTGATCCTGCCCAACCTCGCCACCGCGCTGCTGGCGGGAGGCATGCTGGCATTTGCGCTCAGCTTTGACGAGGTGATCGTCACCACCTTCACCGCCGGCCAGCAGACCACGCTGCCGATCTGGATGTATCAGGAGCTGATCCGGCCACGGGACAGGCCGGTCACCAACGTGGTGGCACTCATCATAGTGGCCTTCACCACCATTCCCATTCTGCTTGCCTACTACCTCACCCGCGACGGCCAGGACGTCGCCGGCAGTGGCAAATAACGACTCAACGCGTGCGCAAGGATGCAACCATGAAACTCTCTACCCAACTCTTGATCGACGGTCAGTTCGTCACCGGTGACGGCCCGGCCGAGCCCATCCTCAACCCGGCTACCGGGGAGCTTCTCGCCTCGGTGCCCGAAGCCTCGTTCGAGCAGGTGAACCGGGCGGTGAACGGCGCCCAACGCGCCTTCGCCCAGTGGAGCCGCACCACGCCAGCCCAGCGCAGTACCCTGCTGCTGCGCCTGGCCGATGCCATCGAACGCCACGCCGAGGAGTTTGCGGCGCTGGAATCCCTCAACTGCGGCAAGCCCTATCTGGCGGTGCTCAATGACGAGCTGCCGGCGGTGGTGGACTGCTTCCGCTTCTTCGCCGGGGCAGCCCGCTGCCTGCAGGGGCCGCTGGCGGGGGAGTATATCGAGGGGCACACCAGCATGATCCGCCGCGACCCCATCGGCGTCGTGGGCAGTATTGCCCCCTGGAACTATCCGCTGATGATGGCGGCCTGGAAGATGGCCCCGGTGCTCGCCGCCGGCAATACGGTGGTGCTCAAACCCTCCGAGCAGACCCCTCTCACCGCCCTGCGCCTAGCGGAGCTCGCCAGCGAGCTCTTCCCCCGTGGCGTCATCAACATCGTCTGCGGCCGGGGCGAGAGCGTCGGGGCGCCGCTGGTGGAACACCCGCTGGTGCGCATGGTGTCGCTGACCGGTGACATCGCCACCGGCCAGAAGATCCTGCAGAGCGCCGCCCGTACCATGAAACGCACCCACCTGGAGCTGGGGGGCAAGGCGCCGGTCATCATCTTCGATGATGCGGACCTGGAGGCCGTGGTGGCGGGCATCCGCACCTTCGGCTTCTACAACGCCGGCCAGGATTGCACCGCCGCCTGCCGCATCTATGCCCAGGGCAAGATCTACGACAAGTTTGTCGCCGCCATGACGGATGCGGTGGCCTCCATCAAGGTCGGTGGTCCGCGCGAGGAGGGGGTGGAGATGGGGCCGCTCATCTCGGACCGGCAGCGCAACCGGGTGGCGAGCTTCGTGGAGCGAGCCCAGAGCAGCGGCCACGTGGAGGTGACGGCGGGTGGCAAGATCCATCCCGGCAACGGCTTCTTCTTCGAGCCGACCCTGATCGCCCATGCCCGTCAGGAGGATGAAATTGTGCGCCGGGAGGTATTCGGCCCCGTGGTGTCGGTGACTCGCTTCAACGACGCCGAGCAGGTGGTGCAGTGGGCCAACGACTCGGACTACGGCCTCGCCAGCTCGGTCTGGACCCGGGATCTGGGCCTTGCCAGCAAGGTGGCCAGCCACCTGCAGTACGGCTGCACCTGGATCAACACCCACTTCATGCTCACCTCCGAGATGCCCCACGGCGGCATGAAGATGTCCGGCTACGGCAAGGATCTCTCCCTCTACGCCCTGGAGGACTACACGGTGCCGCGGCATATCATGGTGAAGTTGTAGAGGCGTATCAGGAGGCGCTCGACCGAGCGCCTGGCCTGTGGCAAGCATGAGCCCTCCCTGGCCGGGAGGGCTCATTCGTCTTGGAAATACACCGGGTAAGGAAGATGCGGCAGTAATGGGGGCACGCTATTGACTCCCCTGACCCTCGCCGAGGCGAGGTGTGCGACCAACCACCGAGACGCCCCCCGGTTGGGGATTGTCCCTTCCCTTATCCCAGGCCCCATAATGGCCGCTCATTGGAGGAGGCCTGCATGTTTATCCTTGAGACCGAACGCCTGAGGCTGCGCGATATGCGCCTCGACGACGAGGCGGCCTTCGTGGCCACCACCCAAGACGAACACTATCAGCGCTGCTATAGCGAGGAGGATGGTCTCTTCATCATGGTGACAAGGCGTCCGCAACTCGGGCTGCGAGCCGCTCGTCCCATACCCCGTACGGTCAGGGCGATAAGCTGGCCTGACCCCCACAGTGATGACCCACACAGGAAGATGATATGTTGAGCAACCGACACCCTGGCCTTCACGCGTTGAGGTCATCAGCGAGCCGACCCGTGCGCTGGCTGCTGTGGTCCAGCCTTGTGATGCTCTGCTGCCTCGCCGGCGAGGCCCAGAGCAAGACGCCGGCCAATCTCGGCACCCCGCAAGACTACGCCCTTATCTACAACGGCCCAATCTCCGATCCGGACAGCAACGAGGCGATCGCCGCCGTGGTCAAGCAGGCCGGGCTCCCCGTGGTCTATCTCGACAACCTGGACGATCTCCCGGCCAAGTTGGCGGGCGCCCGTCTGTTTATCATCGGTGGCACCGAAGATGACGTAGAGCCCCTGGTTCATCGGTTCACCCCGGCCATCGCCGGGGCGCTCAAACGCTACCTGCGCCAGGGCGGGCGCTATCTGGGGATCTGCGGCGGTGCCTTTGTCGCCTCGCTGGGCTGGGCCGACGAGGGCAACCATGTGAAGGCGCTCGGCCTGGTGCCTGCCGAGTCAGACGACTATGACGGGGACTTCTCCCCCAAGATCTATGACATTCGCTGGCTCGGGGAGGTGCGCCGCATGTACTACCAGGCCGGCCCTACCTTCGCCCTGCAGCCAGGCACCGAACCGGTGCGTGAACTTGCCTACTTCGACGATGGCCGGATCGCCGCATTGATGAGCGCCTACGGCAGGGGCAAGGTGGCCGTCTCAGGGCCCCATCCGGAAGCCCCCGCCAGCTGGAAAGCCAACGCGCAGGATGGCGATACCATGGAGTCCAATATCCACCTGGCCGTGCAACTAGTGCAGGAACTCCTCTCCGATCGCCCCGTCCTGACACCTCGCTAGCGCCGGCATCAGTTCGCCAGATCCCAGGGACACACCTTGGCCAGCCCCTCCTTGCCACTGCTGGCCAGCGCCTGCTGCACCATCCGCTTGTAGCGATTCTTGATGTGCGCAGGCAGGGCCGGCACCAGCAGGCGTTCGTCAAATTCAGGCAGGGCCTGCGGCGGCAACACGGCCTGCTCCTCCGAGGTCAGCGGGGGGCGGGCCGATCCATTGCTGCCGGAAACCGTCGGTGTGCCCATCAACATGCGGCTCTGCAGGGGTTCGCTCAACAGGAAGTCGATCAGCAGGTAGGCCGCCTTGAGCCTGGCCGGATCATCCCCGACATCCCGCGCAATCGAGAGGGCATCAAGGGCATAGATGGCCCCCTCCCTTACCATGGCGATGCGCCACTGCTGACCGTTTTGCCGATTGCACTCCACCAGCTCCAGCCCCCAGGTGGTGGCCAGGCGCTGATGGCGCAGATCCTCGCACCGATTGGCCTGATTGAACCAGAAGCCCCGGCTCGCCTTGAGCCGCCGGGTCAGTTGCCCTTCAACCTCGTTCTGCAACGGGCTATCGGCCAGCATTTCACCGCTGGCAAAGAGGGCGGGTGACTTGCCAAGGGAGAGCAGCACGGAGAAGAGCAAGGGCTCAAACTGATCGCAGAAAACCGCAAATTGCCCCTGCCGCGTCGGCTCGGCCAACGCCTGCCAGCTGGTGGGCGGGGTGTTTTCCTGCTTGCTGTCGTAAGCCAGACTGAACATGGCATAGGAGAAGGGCACGGAATAGTTGCGCTCCCCCAACTTGTCATACTCGGTATTCTTGAGGGCCGGCCTCACCTCCTGGTAATGGCGCAAGCGGCCAAAGTCGATGGGCAACAGCAGCTTGAAGAGGGGTTGATGATGCGCCTTGTAGAAGTAGCTGGTCGGCATCACCACGTCGGCACTGCGGGTACGCAGAGCACGATAGACGCTGTCAAAGTCGGTGAGCAGCGGCTCGATCCGGGTCACCGTCACCTCCACCCCCTCGCGCTTGGCATACTCGGCAAATTGCTGTTCATATCCGGCGGGCAGATACCCCCACTCCAGCAGCCTGAGCTGCACCGGAGCAGCCAGGGCCGACCCCATACAACAGCAGGCCAACAAGACGAGACTACGCATCATCACCACTCCCACAACAGGTTCTTCAGGGAGTATAGGCTTCTGTGGAACGGGGAAACGGCAGGCGGCAGGCTGCTGTCAGCGGATGGATGTCGCCAAGCAGCCCCGCGCAATGCATTGAACCGGCAGAGGGTACGCAACCAACGGTATGGTCGGGCAGGGAAATCAAAGGCGGTCTATCGGAAGAGAGGATCTGTCGCGCTTCGCGGCGCGAGAGTGCGGCGCAAGAGTGCGCTGCGAGCTGGCCGCGCCGAGGATCTGCCGTATGGCGATCAACGGCCGGCTTGCACCTTTGAGCTCGGTAGCCAGAGCTGGAGCATATTCTTGCCAACGACGACAGGGAGGCCTCGGCCTCCCTGTCTTGTCTCGCGTGGGTATCCGGTTGCCCGGGGATCCCTTAGCGCTGACGCCCGCTGCCGATACCGAACGGAATGCGGTAGTCGCTGCTCTGCTCACCCAGGCTCACGGTCAGGTTGCCCTGAGTGCGGCTCGGGATCTGCACCTGCTGGCTGCCCATCAGGTTGGCGTGCACGGAGGCAACCACATCACCAGACTCGTCACGCACTTCCAGCATGGGGTTGGCCTTGCCTTCGACGGCAGCGGTGGCGTGCCAGTTCACAAACAGCACACCCGGGGCGGCGTTGAAGTCAGCCGGAACGGAAGCCTGGGCAAAACCTGCGGTCATCAGGCCTGCAACGGCCAGCATCTTGATTACGTTTTTCATGTTCATTCACTCTCTTGGTTTCTATGTCATTGCCTGGGCCGACGGCCCCGAATCAATGCATCCATGCAAGAGGTTATTCAAATAGTGTGTAGTTCTTTCACCAACATCAGACCTCCTATTTGAAGGTCTCACAGCCTTGAACGACCAGTTATTTGGCCGCTTGGCGTTCCTGCCTAAGCGTTGAGTGAATATTAAACATCCAGGCTCGCCATTGTTAGCGAGATAAACTGGCCTAGATGTTCAAAAAATCTGAAGTGGCTGTACATCCCGGGTTCAGCCAATGACGGACAAGAAAAAGGGCAGGATAACCTGCCCTTGATGTTGGAAAGTGCGCGCTGGCCGGTACCACTAGCCACCAGCCAGCTCTGCTGCCGTCATGGGCCGCAGCACCTTGCAGGGGTTGCCGGCCGCCACCACGCCCGCCGGCACATCCTTGGTCACCACGGAGCCCGCGCCAATGACGCTGTTGTCCCCTATGGTGACGCCGGGGCAGATGACGACGCTGCCACCGATCCAGACGTTGTGGCCGATCCGCACCGGCTTGCCGAACTCCACCCCCTTGATGCGCGGCGCCACCGCCACCGGGTGAGCGGCCGTGTAGATCTGCACACCGGGCGCCAGCAGCACGTTGTCGCCGATGTGCACCTCGCACACGTCGAGGATGGTGCAGCCCACGTTGGCGTAGAAGTTCTCGCCCACGAAGATGTTGGCCCCGTAGTCGCAAAAGAAGGGCGGGTTGATGGCGCACTCCTTGCCACGGCCGCCCAGCAGTTCATGGAGCAGGGCATCGCGCGCCGGTTTCTCCTGCCAGCTGGTGTTGAAGGTGTGATAGAGCCTGCGGCAGCGCTCGCGCGCTGCTTTGAGCTCGGGGTCGCCCGCATCATAGGGCTCCCCCGCCACCATCTTCTGCCACTCGGGGCCGCGCACCGCTGCCTTCATCATCACCTCGCTCATCGCCTACTCCACCAGCCAGATCAGGGATTCATAAGGGCGCAGCATACAGGATTGCGGCCGGGCCGGGCTATCCGGGTAGTTGCCAAGCAGCAGGCGCCCCTTGCCGGTGGCCAGCTCCTCCGGCAGTGCGAAGGTGGCCGGCTCGCCGTAGAAGTTGCTCACCACCAGCAGGGTCTGACCGTCGGCGCGGCGGGCATAGGCCCAGATCTGCGAATGCCCCGCCAGCAGCTCCTGATAATCCCCGTGAGTGAAGATGGGATGACTCTTGCGCAGGCGGATCAAATCCCGGTAGTGCCAGAACACCGAGTCGGTGTCGGCCAGCGCCGCCTCGGCATTGATCTCGGGATAGTTGGCGGCGGGCTTGAGCCAGGGGGTGCCGGCCGTGAAACCGGCGTTGGCCGCAGCGCTCCACTGCATGGGCGTGCGGGAGTTGTCGCGGGACTTGGCGCCGAGAATGGCCAGGATCTCGGCCTCACCCATCCCCTCGGCATGCTTGATGGCGAAGATGTTGCGGCTCTCCACGTCCTGATAGTCATCGAGGCGCTGATAGCCGGGGTTGGTCATGCCAATCTCCTCCCCCTGATAGATGTAGGGGGTGCCCTGCAAGCCGTGCAGTGTGCTGGCCAGCATCTTGGCCGCTACCACCCTATGTTCGCCCTCGTCACCGAAGCGGGAGACGATGCGCGGCTGGTCGTGGTTGCACCAGAACAGGGCCGACCACCCCTTGCCGTGCATGCCGCTCTGCCAGTGGTTGAAGATGCGCTTGAGTTCGAGGAAGTCGAACGGCGCCTTGGTCCACTTGTCGCCATTGGGGTAGTCCACCTTGAGGTGGTGGAAGTTGAACACCATGGAGAGCTCTGAGCCATCCAGCGCGCCATAGCGCTGGCAGTGCTCCAGGCTGGTGGAGGACATCTCCCCCACCGTCATGGCGCCCACCGGGGCGAACACGTCGCGGCTCACGTCCTGCAAAAATTCGTGGATGCGCGGCCCGTCGGTGTAGAAGCGGCGGCCATCGCCACTGTCGTCGTTCGGGAAGCGCTGATCCTTGGAGATGAGGTTGATGACGTCGAGGCGGAAACCGTCCACTCCCTTCTTCGCCCAGAAGTGGATGATGCTTTTGACCTCGGCGCGCACGGCCGGGTTCTCCCAGTTGAGATCCGCCTGTTCGCGGGCAAAAAGATGCAGGTAGTACTGGCCGGTGGCCTTATCCAGCTCCCAGGCGCTGCCGCCAAACTTGGATTGCCAGTTGTTGGGCACGCCACCCTCCACCGGGTCTTTCCAGATGTAGTAGTCGCGGTAGGGGCTGTTTTTGTCCTCCAGCGCCGACTTGAACCAGGCGTGCTCGGTGGAGGTGTGGTTGACGACGATGTCCATCACGATGCGAATGTCGCGCGCGTGGGCGGCGGCCAAGAGCGCCTCGAAATCGGCCATGGTGCCGTAGGCGGGATCAATATTCAGGTAGTCGGCGATGTCATAGCCGTTGTCCACCTGCGGCGAGACGTACACCGGAGTCAGCCAGAGGGCGTCGACGCCGAGGGTCTTGAGATAGTCGAGGCGGGCCATGATCCCCTTGAGATCGCCAGTGCCGCGCGCGCCACTGTCCTGAAAGCTCTTGGGGTAGATCTGGTAAATCACGGCGCTTTGCCACCAGGGTGTTTGGCTCATGGGTCTTGCTCTTGTCTCGAATGAAAAAGGGAGAGGGCGACCCCTGCGGGTCGCCCTGATGCGTGGAGTCAGGCGCTGGCCTGAGCCAGCTTGCCGGCCGCCTGCTGGCGCTGGTAAACCAGCAGAGTCAGCACGATAGGCACGACGATGGCCACCAGCATGGCGACGGCATAGACGGCCCAGTATTGCGGCTGGATGGAGAGGATGCCCGGCAGGCCCCCTACCCCGATGCCGTTGGCCATCACTCCGGCGAAGCCGCAGATGAGGGCCGCAAGGCTGGAACCCACCATGGCGCACAGCATGGGGAACTTGTACTTGAGGTTGATGCCGTACATGGCCGGCTCGGTCACCCCCAGATAGGCGGAGATGGCGGCAGGTACCGAGATCTCCCGCTCGTTCTCCTTGCGGCTGATCAGGATGATGCCAACCACCGCAGACGCCTGGGCGATATTGGAGAGGGCGATCAGCGGCCAAATCGGGGTGCCGCCCATGCTCTGCATCAGCTGCAGATCCACCGCGTTGGTGGTGTGGTGGATACCGGTGATGACCAGGGGCGCGTAGAGGAAGCCGAACAGGGCGGCACCGATGGGAGCAAACGAACCTGTCATGGCAGCCTTGGCGGCAAAGCCGACGCCGTCACCCAGCCAGCGCCCGAACGGGCCGATAAAGGCGTGGGCCACGATCACTGCCAGCAGCAGGGAGATGAAGGGAACTATGACCAGGTAGAGGTAGGCCGGGATGATCCGCTTGAGATTGGTCTCCACCCAGGCAAGGAAGACACCCGCCAGCAGGGCCGGGATGACCTGCGCCTGATAACCCACCTTCTGGATCACGAACAGACCAAAGTCCCACACCTCGGGGGTCTGCTGGCCGATGCCGTAGGCATTCATCAGCTGGGGCGACACCAGCGTGATACCGAGCACGATACCCAGGATCTCGGAGCCGCCCATCTTCTTCACCGCCGACCAGCAGACGCCCACCGGCAGGAAGTGGAAGATGGCCTCACCCAGCAGCCAGAGGA
Source organism: Aeromonas sp. s2 (assembly GCF_040907935.1). Classification (NCBI taxonomy): domain Bacteria; kingdom Pseudomonadati; phylum Pseudomonadota; class Gammaproteobacteria; order Aeromonadales; family Aeromonadaceae; genus Aeromonas; species Aeromonas sp. s2. Next base: position 16,191 of record NZ_JBFOCR010000024.1, read on the forward strand.
AGGCGTGCACCTGAGCCCAGAACTGGCTGATCTCGGTGAGGGTGTGGGTGCCATCGTCGAACATCTTGATGTCGCCGATGACGTTGCGAAAGCCCAGGATCAGACCGCCGGTGATGATGGCCGGCAGCAGGGGCACGAAGATCTCCGCCAGGTGGGAGATGCCCCGCTCCAGCGGATTCATGTTCTGGCGCGCCGCCTGCTTGGCGGCCTCCTTGCTGCCGCCGCTGACGCCGATCTCTTCGGTCAGCGCCTTGTACCACTGCTCCACCTCGTTGCCGATGACCACCTGGAACTGGCCGCCCTGGGTGAAGCTTCCCTTCACCGCCGGTATGGTTTCGATGGCCTTGCTGTCGGCTTTGGCCGGATCGTTGAGGACGAAGCGCAACCGGGTCAGGCAGTGGCTGACGGTTGCGATGTTCTCCTTGCCACCGATCTTGTCGATGAGCGTGGCCAGATGTTGTGCGTTGATCTTGGACATGAGCCTTCCCTCTGTGACTCCATTGATATTGGTCTGCGTCGCCCTTTTGGGCCAGTCTGTGGGCCCGAGCGTTTTTGGTATCGTTCCCATTTAGCATGCCGCCAATTGGTCCCGATCAAAATGGGAACGTTCCCAATTCGTGGCAGAGGTCACAAAAAGCGCATTTTTTGTGCGGTGCTAGGTGATGGCGTTCACAAAGAGTGGCAGGGAGCTATGGTCGCCAGCGGGCGCTGATCCTGCTCGATCTGGCCGAGCAGCTGGCGCGCGGCCTGCTCCCCCGCCCCCTTGTAGCCGAGATCCAGGCTGAGGGCGTTGGGGAAGAGAAAGGTGAGCATGGGGTTGTTGCCAAGGCCGGTCACCAGCACCTCGCTGCGCCCCTGCTCCTGCAGGTACTTGGCGGCACCTATGGCCAGGGTGTCGCTGGCGCAGACCAGGGCGCCAGTGGTCGGGGTGAGCAACTCAGCCGCCAGCCGGTAGCCGCTCTGCAAGCTGAGATCGCCGAGGGCGCTGCGCGCCGTCAGCCCCTGTTCGGCGCAGTAGCCGAGGTAGGCATCGAGTCGGCGCTGGCCGGTGGTGAGGTCGGCGGTGTCCACCCCCAGGTAGGCGATGTCGCGGATGCCGCTGTTAGCGAGCTGGTCCAGCATGGTGCGCACCGCACCGGCATCGTCGAAACAGACCGAGGAGAAACCGGGATGGTCGCGGGCCACCAACACCAGCTTCTCCCTGAGCGGCGCCATGGCGGCATAGTCCAGATCGTTGAAGGCGAACAGAATGATGCCATCCACCCCGCGCCGCTCCAGCACCGCCAGATGCTCCTGCACCTTGGCGGGGGAGAACTTGCTCTCCATCAGCACGGCGTCGTAACCGCGCCGGTAGAGGGTCTCCAGCATGCCGCGCACCGCCTGGTTTTCCGAGCTGGAGTCTAGCCGCGAGACGATGATCCCCACCACCTGCTGGCTCTGGCTGCGCATGGCCCGCGCCGACTTGCTCGGCACGAAGCCGTGCTCGGCGATGATCTGCTCCACTCGCTCGCGGGTCGCCTGCTTCACCTTGGGATCCTGGTTGAGCACCCGGGAGACGGTCGACTTGCCGACACCACTGAGTCGGGCGATATCGAGGATGGTCAGTTTTTTGTCCATGAAGTGGCTCACAGGGGCTCGGCGGTGGAATTGCCCACATTGTTGTGATTAACCCCTGTGAATACAAGCCCATGGCGTTAGAATGCCCTTTTGGCGCCGGCGCATGCCGTGCCACCCGCCATCGCACAGGACGCGCATCATGGATCTGTTGGCCAGTCTGCACTTCTCCCTCTCCATCACGGGCCCCATCTGCGTGGTGCTGCTGCTCGGCATCTGGCTCAAGCAGCTGGGCCTGCTGCCGGACAGCTTCGTCGAGTCCGCTTCCCGCCTGGTGTTCCAGGTCACCCTGCCGGCCCTGCTGTTCCTCAGCATGGTGCGCACCGATTTCTCCACCATGCCGAGCCCCTGGCTCATCGTCTACGGCCTGCTCGGCACCCTCACCGGCTTTCTGGTGCTGGAGCTGCTGGCAGCCCGCTTCATCCCGGAGCGGCGCCAGCGCGGCATCTTCGTGCAAGGGAGCTTTCGCGGCAACATGGGGATCATGGGGCTGGCCTATGTGCAGAATGCCTACGGCGCCGAGGGGATCGGCGCCGCCGCCCTGCTGGTGGGCTCGGTCACCGTGCTCTACAACGTGCTTGCGGTGATCACCCTGACCCGCAGCCTGGGGGGCAGCAAGGGGATCAAGCCGATCCTCAGGGGGATCGCCAAAAACCCGTTGATCATCGCCATCCTGGCGGCCCTGCCGTTCGGCCTGCTCGGCATCGAGCTGCCCCAGCTGGTGATCACCACGGGCAACTACTTCGCCAACATGACCCTGCCGCTGGCGCTGCTCTGCACCGGCGCCAGCCTCAACCTCAAGGCCCTGCGCGGCGGCGCCCTGCTGACCGGCTGGGCCACCGCCAACCGGCTGCTGTGCATCCCGGTGCTGCTGGTGATGGGCGCCTGGGCGCTGGGTTTCAGCCCGCAGGCCCTCGGCATCCTGTTTCTCATCAGCTCCACCCCCACCGCCGCCGCCAGCTATGTGATGACCCGCGCCATGGGGGGCGACAGCGCCCTGGCGGCCAACATCATCGCCACCACCACCCTTGGCTCGCTCGTCACCACCAGCCTGGGGGCCACCCTGATGAACTACCTGGGGCTGATGGGCTAGCCAGCAGCAAACCTGCTGGCCCTCACCCCTTCATCACCCCCTTGACCTTGCCGCGGGCGGCAGCTTTACGCTGACTCTCAATCAACAGAGGAGATATCCCATGACCATCGAACTCACCGTCTCCGGCATGTCCTGCGGTGGCTGCGCCGCCAGCCTGCAAAAGGCCCTGCTGGCCCAGCCTGCCGTCAGCAGCGCCAGCGTCGACTTTGCCAGCAGCAAGGCCATCATCGAGAGCGAACTGAGCAAGGCCGAGCTGATCGCCCTGATCGAAACCAAAGGCTTCTCGGCGAGTTAAATTATCTCTATATAGGTATAAAACAGGTTAAAGTTCTGTACCCAGCTGTTTTTTGGTGAGAGTCATCACAAACCCCTGCAACAGAAAGCGCAAACTTGCTGCAATTTTTATCACCCAGAAGGAATTGCAGCATGACTCTCCCGATCCGCAAGACCCTGCTCGCCGCCGTCCTCGGCCTGACCCTCTCCCCGATGGCCATGGCCCTGCCCAACGTCCATATCCTGGCCACCGGCGGCACCATTGCCGGGGCGGGGCAGTCCGCTACCCAGTCCAACTACGAGGCCGGCAAGGTGGCCATCGAGACGCTGATCGCCGCCGTGCCAGAGATGAAGAACGTGGCCGACGTGCAGGGTGAGCAGGTGGTGAAGATCGGCTCCCAGGACATGAACGACGAGGTGTGGCTCAAGCTCGCCAAGCGGGTCAACGAGCTGCTGGCCAGGGATGACGTGGATGGCATCGTCATCACCCACGGCACCGACACCATGGAAGAGACCGCCTATTTCCTCAATCTGACCGTCAAGAGCGACAAGCCGGTGGTGCTGGTCGGCGCCATGCGCCCCTCCACCGCCATGAGCGCCGACGGCCCGATGAACCTCTACAACGCCGTGGTCACCGCCTCCGACCCCGCCTCCAAGGGGCGTGGCGTCATGGTGGCGATGAACGACACCGTGCTCGATGCCCGCGACGTCACCAAGACCAACACCACCGGGGTACAGACCTTCGCCTCCCCTAACTTCGGCCCGCTCGGCTACATCCACAACGGCAAGATCGACTATCAGCGCAGCCCGGCCCGTCTGCACACCAGCAAGACCCCGTTTGACGTGAGCAAGCTCGACAAGCTGCCCCAGGTCGGCATCGTCTACAGCTACGCCAACGCTTCTGATCTGCCGGCCAAGGCCCTGGTGGATGCCAAGTTCGATGGCATCGTCAGCGCCGGGGTGGGCAACGGCAACCTCTACCACACCCTGTTCGACACCCTGGCCAAGGCGAGCAAGGACGGCATCCGGGTAGTGCGCTCGGCACGCGTGCCGACCGGCTCCACCACCCTGGATGCCGAGATCGATGACGCCAAGTACGGCTTCGTCGCCGCCGAGACCCTCAACCCGCAGAAGGCGCGGGTGCTGCTGATGCTTGCCCTGACCCAGAGCAAGGATCCGGCCCAGATCCAGCGCTGGTTCCAGCAGTTCTGATCTCCCTGCCGGCCTCGGCCGGCAGAGGGAATGAATAAAAAAGGGCGGGATACCATCCCGCCCTTGTTCGTGGCACATCAGCCCATGACCAGCCAGCCGCAGAAGCCAAGATAGATCAGCCCCACCCAGGCGAGCCTGCCCGCCGTCATCCGCTCCCGACTGAACCCCCACCACAACAGCACGACCGCCAGCAGCGTCACCAGCGAGGAGACCATCATGGTGCTGTCCAGCAGCCAAGGGGTGAACAGCAGGCAGAACGCCTTGGGAATGGTGCCCTGGATCATCATGGCCCCCGAGATGTTGGCCAGCGCCAGCCGGTGCTTGCCCTGTCGCACCCAGATCAGCACGTTCATCAGCTCGGGCATCTCGGTCGCCACCGGGCTCAGCAACAGGGCCGCCAGCACCGGCGAGAGACCGAACAGCTCGCCCATGCTCTCCAGCTGGTGAACGAACAGCTGGGCCGCCAGCGCCACCACCACCAGCGCCACCAGGGTTTGCAGCAGCACCTTGCCTAGCGCCGGGATCTCGGCGCCCGGATCCAGCTTGAGGGGCTCTGGCAGCTCGACCTCGTGGCTGTCGGTCTGTTTCAGCTCGCGCCGCACATAGACCAGATACACCAGCACGAACAGCGGAGCCAGCCAGGTTTTACCGGTGAAGGCCACCATGCCGAGGGCCACCGCCACCAGGAAGATGCCGACGAACCAGGCCTGATCACGGCCTATCTCACGCTGCACCTCGCCATCGATGGCCCTGTGCTCCCGGCTCATGCACAACAGCAGGGTCACGCCGACGGCGGCATAACCTATGGTGGCCAACACCAGCGGGCCGCCGAGGGCGGCACCTATGCCTATCTGCTGCTGAGCGGGGGCATCCCCCATCAGCAAGGCGGTCAGGGTGACGATGCATTCGGGCAGGGCCGTGCCGAGGGCCGCCAGCAGGGAGCCAGTTGCGCTCTGGGATAACTTGAAGTGGTGGCCGGTCCATTCGATGCCATTGACGAAATATTCGCAGGCCAGATAGATGGTGACGGCAGAGAGCAGAAATAACAGCAGGGTGATCAGCATGATGAGTAACCGCCAGGCGAGCAGAACAACCAATGGACCCGATATGGCTCGCCCGGCTGGCTTGCATATCGAGGCCAAAGGTCTTGCAGAGCGATGGATGCCATCGCCGCCCATGCCATGGATCTGAGGATCCAAGAATGTTGACATGAGCCCTGCCCGGATCACGGGCGGGTTGCTACTCCCCTATGACAGTGCGGGCTTTTTACCAAGTTGACCGCCACCCCACAAGGCAAACTAATGATCATTGACTCAACAAGTTGTAAGGGAATGTAACCGTCCACCCATCGGCTTTTCCATCCGGATCCACTCCAATGCCGGTGAGTTCCTCGCCTTGGCACACCGTTTGCTATGAGATGACTACTGTCCACACTGATTTGGGAAGGGTGAACGATGAAACGGTGGATCCAACATTTCTATCAACTGAACCGCCTCAACTGGCTGATGGTCTGGCTGCTGCTCTGCTGCAGCATCATTCTGCTGTTTCCGGCCGGTTTGATGCAGGGGGCCGTCAGCCAGTGGGCCGCCACACACGCCGCCTGGCTCGGGGTCGGCATGCTGATCGCCATCTCCTACTTCTGCAGTCAGGGCTTCCTGATCGCCTGGGAGTGGGCCTGTGACGAATGGCAGTCGCGCCGTCAGCAGGATCAGCTGGCCCAGATGATCTCCTTCCTCGACTTCAACGAGAAGGCGGTGCTGCGCGAGTTCGTGCTGCAACGCAAAAGCGTCATAAACTTGCCGATCACCGAGCCCGCCGTCAAAAACCTGATGGATGCCGGTGTGCTCACCTACGCCTATGGCAAGCCGGCCCGGGAGAAAGAGGACGAGAACCAGATCCGCGCCCTGATGATCGCCCTGCCCGCCCGCCCGCTGCTCACCTACAAGGTGCTGGGGCTGTCGCGCGGCAAGATGAGTGACGAGCAGGTGGAGCAGATCATGAACGCCAGACCCAAGTTCGCGCAGAAAAGCTTCCAGCGCTGATCGTCGTTCCCGCCAATAAAAAGAGCCGGCCCCATGGCCGGCTCTGTCGTTTCTGCCCCGTTACTGGGTTCTCGCCTTGAGATAGCCGGCGTAGTCCGGGATCTGCACGCTGAATGCCTGGCGCATGTGGGGGCTGTCCATGATGAAATCGGCGGTCGCCTCGTTGGTGGCGACCGGGATGTTCCAGACTGCCGCGAGGCGCAGCAAGGCCTTCACGTCCGGATCGTGGGGCACCGCATTGAGGGGATCCCAGAAGAAGATCAGCACGTCGATCTTACCCTCGGCTATCAGGGCGCCAAGCTGCTGGTCGCCCCCCATGGGGCCGGAGAAGAGACAGGTGATGGGCAGCTGTGCCTGCTTGCCGAGCATGGTACCTGTGGTGCCGGTGGCGTAGAGGTGGTGGAGCTTGAGCTCCTCCTTGCGCCGCATCACCCAGTTCAGCAGGGGGGTCTTCATGTTGTCGTGAGCCACCAGCGCCACTCGCTTGTGGGGCGCCATCTCACGGGCGATCTGTTCCATGGACATCATCCGTAGCAGTGTTGTTTGAATAGAGCCGTATCCTAATCGAAAGCGGCGCCCGTTGCCTTGCCGGGCGCCGTAACTGTGATCACTTCGACTGTTCAATCCACTGCTTGTTCTTCTGCTCCAGCACCGAGATGGGCAACATGCCGTATTCCAGCACATGGTGGTGGAACGCCTTGAGATCAAAGCCTCCGCCCAGTGCCTGCTCGGCCGACTCCCGCATCCGGATCAGCGCCAGCTGGCCCGCCTTGTAGGAGGTCGCCTGGCCGGTGTAGGCCATGTAGCGGGGCACCTCGGAGCTGATGTCCCCGTCCCCCAGTGCCGAGTTCTCCTTCATGTAGCTGACGGCCTGGTCGTGGTTCCAGCCATACCAGTGGATGCCGGTATCCACCACCAGCCGCATAGCCCTCAGCATCTCCTCGTTGAGGCGACCGAAGTACTGCAGCTGGTTGTTGAAGGCGGACGATCCCTCGACCTTCACGTCCCCCACCGCCGGATCGTAGAGACCGCGCCCCTGATAGAGCCCCATGTCGTGATCCGCCAGGTATTCGGTGTAGAGCGCCCAGCCCTCCGCATAGGCGGTGTAGGAGGCGTTCGCCACGTACTGCGGGAAGTCGGGATCCTTGGCGGCCAGCTCCTGGGCGATGGTGATCTGGAAGTGGTGGCCTGGCGCCGCCTCGTGGGCCAGCAGGGTGCTGATGTTCCAGCTCTGCAGGCCATAGGGGTAGTAGGTGTTGAGGAAGAAGCGCCCCTTGCGGCCGGTCTGCGGGTTGCCGTCCTGATACCAGGCCACCCCGCCGTATGGCGCGTCCTTATAGGAGACGGGCACCACCTCGTAATCCAGCTTGGGAATGGTGCGCTCGGCATCGAAGAAGTCCGGCAGCACCAGCGCCGCCTTGCTCTTGAAGGCGTTGTACTCCTGCAGTGCCCGCTCGTGCTCGGCCAGCGCCTGCTGCTGCGGCCCGCTCAAGGTCGCACCAGCGGCGTTGCCGGGGTTGAGGCCGGCCGACCAGACCGCCAGCGGGTTCTGATAGAAGAAGGCCGGTTCGTTCAGGTAGCGGAAGAAGGCGTAGATCTGGCCGCTCTGCTTGCTCTGGCTCACGTCGTCGCTGTCGCACTTGCCGACGGTATGGCACACCTTGACCATGGCGCCGAAGATCCGCGCCACCTCGCTCAACCCCAGCTCATGCACCTGCTCCGGCGTCATGTCGGTGGTGGTGTGCTTCTTCAGCAGCCAGCGATACCAGTCACGCCCGTTGGTCATGCCGCAGAAACCGTCGTCGCACTCGCCGCTGCCAAGGCGCACCGCATAGGCACCGCCGTGCCGGTAATCCAGATAGTCCCGCAGCGCCAGATAGTGGCCGTTGATGCTGTCCAGCACCCCCTTGTACTCGCTGCGCAGCGCCTCGTCCGCCTCTCCCGGCAGCTGCTGCCAGCCGAGGTAGGAACCGGCGATCGCCTCGCCCTCCAGCTTGCTGTCGAGCTGGGCCAGCAGCCGGTCCACCAGCTCGTCTGGCAGGGTGTTGCCCTGGGCGCTGCCCAGTTCGAACTGGTGCTTCACCTCGGCAAGGTAGCCGTCATAGGCCTTGAGCCAGCTGAGGTGCTCCTGATACCAGGCCAGTGGTGCGGTTGTGGCCCTCGCCTTGCTGGCCACAACCGGTGCCGCTGCCGGGCGATCGATGTCGCGCCGCCAAGCGGCATCCCCCGGCGCAACCCGATCGGCCGAACTCTGCTCGAAGTAGTCGAAGCCGGGCTCGACGGTGCGGGCAGCTTTGCCGCTGGCCGGTGCGGCCCCCACCTCATCGGCCAGGTCCACCACCCGGTTGCTGAAGTGGTGGATCGGGATCTGGGACTGGGGCAGATCGTAACCGGTCAGGTTGATCTGCAGATCCCAGCGGATCATGTCGTAGAACAACCGGTCCCGTTCGCTCAGCACGCTCGCGTCCAGGGCATCCAGCCGCTTGAGCAGGGCGCTGTCGAGGGTCTTGCGCTTGGCGATGCTGGCGGCATCGATGGCAAAACCGTAGGGGTCGAGCGCCTGGCTCTCGCGCAGGGCCTCGTCCATGGTCTGCATCAGGTAGGTCTTGGTGGCGGCGGGATCCGCCGGCGCGTTGGAGCTGTTGTCATTGCAGGCAGTAAGCGAGAGTGCGATGGCACAAGCCAGCGCCAGTTTGTTGGGCAAGAAGTGCATGGTGTAGTCCTTTAACCGTTGTTATTGTTTGCCCCCGAAAAGGGGTTCCAATAGTGCACCTCTCTCGCTCGCTTTTTTGCGACATGATTAACAAAAATAAGCTTACTTTTCATGATGATAAGGCCCATGAAAAGCTATGCAGACGGACATTAAAAAACCCGCCTGAGCGGGTTTTTTAATCGTTTTTTCATGCCATAACTATTCAGGACGAGCCGTGATGCAGCTGGGACTGCTGATAGTTCTCCAGCCCGATGCGATCGATGAGATCGAGCTGGGTCTCCAGCCAGTCCACGTGCTCCTCTTCATCTTCCAGAATATCCTGGAACAGGTCGCGGCTGATGTAGTCCTGCACCGACTCGGCATAGGCGATGGCCACCTTCAGATCCGGGATGGCATCCATCTCCAGCGACAGGTCACAGCGCAGCATCTCCTCCACCGTCTCGCCGATGCGCAGCTTGCCCAGATCCTGCAAGTTGGGCAGCCCTTCCAGAAACAGCACCCGCTTGACCAGCTCGTCGGCGTGTTTCATCTCATCGATGGACTCGTGATACTCCTTGTGCCCGAGCGCCTTGAGGCCCCAGTCATCATAGATGCGGGCATGCAGAAAATATTGGTTGATGGCTATCAGCTCATTGGCCAGCACCTTGTTGAGGTGGGCAATGATCTTGGGATCTCCTTTCATCGACAGTGCTCCTTGGTTCGTGCCTGAGGCTTAGATCCTTAGAGCTTAGTCCAGAAAGATGACAACAAGAGGTCCGGCGAACTTGCTCGCCAGCGGGAAGGAATTTAAAAAACAGGTCGGTTTTTACCGACATTGCGACCTTGTTCAGGCCACCTCGTAGTAGAGCGGCACCTGTTCCAGCTCGGCCTTGTCGAGTTCGGCGGCGATGATCTCCATGGTCATGCGCACGCATTTGCCGCACTGGGCGCCGACGTCGAGCGACTGCTTGAGCTGGCGAAACTCGGTCTTGCCTGCCTGTACCGCCTTGCGGATCTGGGAATCTGTGATGCCGCGGCACAAACAGACGTACATAGTGTTTACCTCATGCTGGATTGCCATGAAATCTAAATGAGAATGGTTCGTAGTGCAAATAACGATTGGTAATAAGATCCCCCGCTTGCCAGCCATCAACCCCTTGGTGACAATGCTCTGTCACTGAGGGAAACATCATGCTCAAGAAACTGTTCACTGCCCTGTTTGGCGGCCAGCCCGCTCCGGTCGCCGAAGTCACCCCCACCGAGTACGCCGGCTACCTCATCTATCCCGAGCCCATGGCCGAAGGGGGTCAGTATCGGCTGGCTGGCCGCATCACCAAGGAGCTGGACGGCGTGCTGCAGACCCACCGCTTCATCCGCTCCGATCTGTTTGCCAACCCCGCCGATGCGGAGCGCTTCATGGTGCAGAAGGCGCACACCTTCATCGGCCAGATGGGGGATCGCATGTTTGAGCCCCGCAAACCGGCCGACAGCACCGCCTCATGATGCCGGCGGCACTCGACGAGCTGCGCCAGGCGCTGGCCCGCGCCGGTGAACGGCGGCTGATCTGGCTGGAAGGTGACGAGGCCGATTGCATCTCCCGAGCCGAGGCGCTGCTAAGCGGCGTCAGCTACTGGCTGGGAGATGGCCCGAGCGAGCACCACCCGCAACCGGCGGCCAAGGCGCTGCAGCGACTCGGTCAGGAGTGCGACACGCTTGTGTTCAATGCGTTCAGCGGTTTTCACCCCGATGCGTTCGGGGCGCTGGCGGGCACCTTGCGGGCGGGAGGCCTGCTGCTGCTGCTGACCCCGCCGCGAGCACAATGGCCTGCCTGGCCGGATCCGGACCGGGTTCGGCTGGTGGCACAACCGGAAGACATGGTGTTGGCGGGCCACGGCTTTCTCGCCCGGCTGGTGCGGCAGCTTGCGGGCGACCCTGCCCTCGAGCTAGCCCCTCCTGCTACGACAACCCCGTGGCAGCCGGTTGGGCCGGCGCGGCCATTGAGCTGCGATCAGGCCCGCGCCCTGCCCGCCATCCACAAGGTGTTGCACGGTCACCGCCGCCGCCCGCTGGTGTTGAGCGCGGATCGGGGCCGCGGCAAGAGCAGCCTGCTGGGGCTGGCCGCCGCCGAGCTGCTGCGCCAGCAACCCGATCTGCAAATCGTGGTGACGGCCCCCTCCCAGGCCACGGTCACCACCCTGTTTGCCCGCGCAGCTCGTGTCCTTGAAGACGTACCACAACTGCTGGCAGGGCTCAGCTACTGTTCGCCGGATCGGCTGGTGCACGAGCCGTTGCAGCCCGACCTGCTGCTGGTGGACGAAGCCGCCGCCATTCCCACCCCGCTGCTGGAGGCCATGCTGGCCCGGCACGGTCGCATCGTCTTCGCCACCACGGAGCACGGCTACGAGGGCACCGGGCGCGGTTTTCACCTGCGCTTCAAGCGGGTACTTGATCGCGAGACACCCGGCTGGCAGGAGATCCACCTGGCCGAGCCGATCCGCTGGAGCAGCCGGGATCCGCTGGAGCCGCTGGTGTTCCGACTGCTCGGCCTCAACGCCGAGGTCGAGACGCCGCCAGCGCCCACCCAGCCTGGCTGGCGCCGGCTCGAGCAGGATGCACTGGCTGCCGACGAGGGGCTGCTCCATCGGGTGTTCGGCCTGCTGGTGCTGGCCCACTACCAGACCACGCCGAGCGATCTGCGCTACCTGCTGGAGAGCCCCGCCCTCGACATCCACCTGCTGGAGCAGGGTCCGCATCTGCTCGGGGTGGCGCTGGTGGCCCGGGAAGGAGAGATAGATCCTGAGCTGGCCGAGGCGATCTGGGCCGGGCGCCGGCGCCCGCGCGGCCATCTGCTGCCCCAGTCGCTGCTGGCGCACGCCGGCTTCAAGACCGCAGGTACGCGCAGCTACGCCCGGGTGATGCGCATCGCCATCCACCCGACTCTCCATCGCCACGGGCTGGGGTCGCTCCTGCTAACCCGCCTCGAACAACATTATCAGGCGACAGGGCTCGACTATCTGGGCTCCGCCTTCTCGGCCAGCGCCGATCTGCTGCCCTTCTGGCGCAAGGCCGGGCTCAGGGTACTGCGCATCGGCCTGCAGCGGGATGCCGCCAGCGGCAGCCACGCCGCCCTGCTGCTCAAGGCGCTGAAACCGGCCCGCGCCGCCGAGCTGGCCGACTGGCACCAGCGCTTCGTGCGTCAGCTGCCCACCCTGCTGGCGGGTGAGCTGAAAACCCTTGAATCCGAGCTGGTGTGGCAGTGCCTGCAGGATGCGGAGGCCAGCTCGAGCGGGCTCGATGAGTTTGATCAGGATGAGCTGGCCTGCTTTGCCCACCACCACAAGCCGTTCGAGCTGTGCCAACCCAGCCTGCAACGCTGGCTGGCGGGCAACCTGACACAACTGGCACAGCTTGACCCCGCCGAGCGGCAACTGCTGATCGCCACCATCTGGCAATATGCCGACTGGGGAACATTGGCGGCCAGGCTGCAACTGGCGGGCAAGCCGGCGGTCATCAAGGCGCTGCGCGGCCTGCTGGCCCGGCTGTTGCCGCCCGCTACCACTCGATAGGTTCGCCTCGCCAGTCGAGGTAGCTCAGTTCGCCATCCGGCGTCAGCCGCGCCATCAGCGTCACCAGATGCGCGGCAGCCTGCTGCGGGCTGTGCAGGCTGCCGGCGGCCAGGTTGCCGTGAAACGGCCGCGAGAGCGGGGTGTCCACCGTGCCCGGATGAAACGCCAGCAGCTTGACGCCGGGCGCCCGTCTGGCGAGCTCGATGGCGGCGCACTTGAGCAGCATGTTGAGGGCTGCCTTGGCGGCGCGATAGCCATACCAGCCCCCGGTGCGGTTGTCGCCAATGCTGCCGACCCGGGCACTGAGCACCGCCAGGGTACAGGGGCCAGACCCCAGCAGGGGTAGCAGCCGGCTGATCCAGCGCAGCGGCAGCAGGGCGTTGGTCTGGTAGAGCTGGGTCATGGCCTCGAGGTTGAGCGCCTCGAGCCGCTTCTCCGGCCGGATGCTTCCCTGCTGCAGCAGGCCGTTGCAGATCACCAGCCAGCGCGGCCTCGGCGCCAGCTCACCGATGCGGGCCACCGCCTCTGCCAGCTGTTCATCACTGTAATCGCAGCGCAGCCAGTGCAGCTTGCTGCTGTCGAGCCCCGCCGGTTGCGGCTGGCGGCTGATGGCGATAACGGAGGCAGCACCCGCCGCCAGCCAGTGCGCCACCAGGGCGCTCCCCAGCCCACCGCCGGCACCGATCACCACGACACTCTCTTCCATGACTCCCCCCTTGCGGCGAGTGTGATGGCCTTCTCCATCGCCCCGCGCTTTTCCTGATAGGCTGATACGCGCCTTCCAGCCTGCGGGATCAAGCGGTTATGGAGGCGATCTTGTGTGGATCCCGTCGTCAGCGGCGGATCCATTCCTATACTGAGGGAAAACCGCAGCGGCTGCTGCCAGCGCAACCAGAAGCACGAGAGTGACCATGATGGCCAAAGACGGGGAAGAGCGTAAATCCATTCTGACCGAGAGCGGCACCAACGAGCTCGAGATCATCGAATTCCACCTCAAGAAGCAGCTGCCCGATGGCCGCGAGAAAATAGCCTACTACGGCATCAACGTCGCCAAGGTGCGCGAGGTGATCCGGGTGCCGGAGACCACCGACTACCCCAACGCCCAGCGTCACATGGTGGGGGTTTTCTCCCTGCGCGAGCGGCTGATCCCGCTGGTGGATCTGGCCGGTTGGCTTGGTATCAAAACCAACCCGGACAACAGCAACAAGGTGGTCATCGTCACCGATTTCAACAAGATGGCGAACGGCTTCCTCATCGACAGCGTCAGCAGGATCCACCGGGTCTCCTGGGAGGATGTGGAGTCCCCCAGCCAGTTCCTGGAGGCGGGCGAGAATGACTGCGTGGTGGCGGTGGTCAGGCGCGACGGCAACCTCATCATGATCCTCGACTTCGAGAAGATCATCGCCGACATCAACCCCGAGCTGAGCATGGAGAAGTACGATGTGACCCAGGATCGCAAGGTCATCATCGACGATCGCATGATGGCCATGCGCCAGGCCAAAACCATCCTGGTGGTGGACGACTCCGCCTTCATCCGCAAGATGATCGAGACCACCCTGCGCACCGCGGGCTACAACGTGGTGACCGCCAAGGACGGGGGCGACGGGCTGGAGATGTTGATGGAGTTCGATCGCCTGTCCCAGGAGGAGAAGATCCCGGTGGCCGAGTTCGTCAGCGGCATCATCACCGACGTGGAGATGCCCCGCATGGACGGCATGCACCTGCTCAAGCGGCTGCGCGACACCCCCGCCTTCAAGACCATTCCCATCGTCATGTTCTCGTCGCTGATGAGCGATGACAACCGCCAAAAGGCACTGCAGCTGGGGGCCAACGACACCATCACCAAACCGGAGCTGGGCCGCATGGTCGGCATGATGGACAACTTCCTGCTCGGCATCCCCATTCCCAAACCGGGCAACCTGTGAGGCCGCCAGTCGGCCATACAAGCAAAAGGGCGCCTCGGCGCCCTTTTGCTGCTTGATGGATCAGCCCAGCCAGAGGTAGAGCTGGTGAGCCGCCACCCCGGCGCACAAGCCGCCGATGGTGTGGGCCACGATGGCGCGGGAGGTGAGATGACGATAGCCGAGTGCATCCAGCATGGCGGTGTGGGTGCTCAGGAAGCCGCTCCAACACATGCCCATGGCGGTGAACACCGCCACCTCGTTGCCGGTGATCCAGCCCTTGCCGATGAAGGGAGGCACCAGCGACATGGCGGCCCCGACCGCCCCCAGCGAGGTGACCGGGAAGGCTACCAGCTCGGCGTGGGTGAAGCCGAACAGCAGCTCGAACAGCCAGCCCACCTTGGCCGCCAGCACCGGCAGCAGCGCCACCCCCTGGAAGGCTTCGCCGGTATACCCCTTCTCACCAGGGCCGAAGGTCAGCAGCATCACGAAGGTGCTGATGATGAGTACCCCGGGGATCACCGCCATCCCCAGTTCCACCCCGGACTTGCCGCCGTCCAGCAGGGCGTTGAGCACCCGCAGCCAGGTAGGCGCCGCCTCCCGGCGCAGGCCGGGTTTGGCCCCCACGCTCGCCACCTCGTCGGAAATCGGGATCTCCCCCACCAGCGGGCGGATCATCCGCTGCATCAGACGGGTCGATACCACGGAGCCGATGAGGGCGCCGAGCAGGCCGATCAGAGCCGCGCTGGCGGTGGACTCGCCCCCCGGCAGCTGCAGGGTGGCCATGAAGGTCACCACGATCAGCCCCATGCCGAAGGCGGTGCCGAAGTTGGTGAGCGACACCAGCTGCCAGGGGGTGAAACCCTTGCGAAAGCGGCTGTCCCTGGCGAGGCTGATCACCGCCGGGTTGTCGGAGAAGAAGGTCATCAGGGCCGCCAGTGCGGTGCGGCCCGGCAGCCGGAACACCGGCTTCATCAGCGGCGCCAGCAGCACCTCCAGCAGGCGGATCACCCCGAACTCGCTGAGCAGCTGGCTGAGCGCGCCAGACAGCACGGTAATGCCCATGATGAAGAGCACGGTATTGAGCAGAAGCTGGTGGGCGGTGTTGAACAGGGTGTTGACCAGGGCGGAGAGGCCCATCTGGCTGCCGAGGTAGCCAAACAGGCTGCCAAGGATGGCCAGCACCAATACCGGCTCCAGCCAGCGGCGAAGGGAGGCCGTCCCCTGGTGAGAATCTTTAACTGCTTGATTTTCCATACCAATCCTGAAATCTGTCGCTGTGTGGTGAGTATTGTTGTTATGGCACCCATAAAGCAGGAGCCCTTGTCTTGCGACAAGGGCTCCTTGCATTGATTCTTCTTCCGGACTCGAGCTGTGCCATGCGGGCTGACTGCCCACCACGCTGGCGACTGAACCGGGGAGGAGAAAACGGGTGGCCGGACGATCCTGTCCAGTCTGCCCGTCTCGCGCCAGCGCACCGGCACCACGGCCTGCCCGGCGACGAAACGGGGCGGCAGTATAGCAACTGGGGCCGGTCGGCGAAACAAGGGGACAACCGGAGCGGATTGCCGCCCAGCGCCTGCGCGGGTAAGCTTCCCCATCTGCAATCGACTCCGTCATTCACCATCCGGCAGCAACATGGGCAGCACCATGAACGACCTCGCGACCTATATCAGGGCCATCCATCGCCAGGCAGGACCGGCGATACTCGTCCGCCAGCAGAGCGAACAACACAGCGAGCAGGACGAGAGCGGCACCCTGACCCACCACCGGCAGACCCATTATTGGTTTGCCAACGGCGTGGTCATCTGCCACCAGCTGGAGCTGGACGAAGAGCCCTCCCCACAAGTCTGCCCGGAGTGCTGGATCAGCTACCGGGTGGTCGCCAGCCCCATCCCCATCACCCCTGTGCGCAAGCTGTTCCACAACCCCTGCCAGGAGGCCTTCTGGCTCAAGATGCAGCAGATCACGCCGGCCGGCTGACCTGCTCGACCAGTGACCGGTGCGCCGTCAATACTGCTTGGTCTTGGAGGCAAACCCCGCCAGGAACAGCCCGGTCAGGAACATGCCGCAGAAGGCCTCGATGGCCGACAGCAGCTGCAGCGGGGAGGAGGTCTGGGAGATGTCGCCATAGCCCAGGGTCACGAAAGTGACGATGCTGAAATAGAGCGAGCGCCCAAGATGGTCATGGGTGACCGATCCCGGCGCCAGATAATAGGTCAGGGTCGCCAGCAGGATCACCCCCATCGACAGCAGCAGGCTGCGGATCGGCCGCTCGCCGAAGCCCCAGGTGATGAAGCTGATGAACTTGGCGGCGCATTTCAGGTAGCACAGCAGGGTGAGCCAGCCTTTCTTGAGCCAGCCGCTGCGCAGCCAGCACTCCTTGAACAGCTCCCTGGGGCTCGCCAGCGACTTCATCTCGTGCAACTTCTCCTTGTAGTAGCACTCGCCGGCATCGACGGTATCGCCCACGCTGGAGAAGAGCCGCTTGGCATTGCGATAGAGCTTGCTGGCCTCGCTGTGATCGACCCGACCATTCTCGTTGTAGGCCACCTGCACCTTGTCCAGGTTGGTGTGCTCCATGGTGGCGTCGAAGTTCTTGGCCCGCACGTTGAAGTTTTTCAGCACCGCCCGGGAGGAGTGAAAACGGATCTCCTCGCACTCTATGGTGAAGTCCTGAAACACCCCGTCCTCCAGCGCCAGCTCCCGCTTCTTGGCCCATGCTCTGTGGTCCCACAGCAGGGAGTCGAACAGATCGAGCCCGATCACCCCGCCGTTGACCCTCACCCCCTTGGCCGAGCAGTGCCACAGATAGACCTTGGAGTTGTTGACGGCGCCATCCAGCGAGAGCTCGTCCAGGCAGGTGAAGTCGAGCAGCCGGCCGGAGATGATGGGGCTTTTCAGCTCGACGCCGCCGATGTTGAGCAGCCGGTGCCTGCCCAGCACCTGGGCCTCCCCCTTGTTGTTCTCGGAGACCGATAGCAGGCTCTGCACTCGCTTCACCTCGTCCTTGCCGTGTTTGCCGGCCAGCCACATGCAGTAGGGTTCAAAGCGCGTCTCGGCGCGGATCAGCCCGCTCTTGCGCAGGGACTCCAGCGCGCTCGAGGCTGTCTCATAGAGTCTGATCTTGTCGTCGCTCATGTAGAGGCACAGGCTCAGCACGCAGCGGGAGCTGATGAAGCGGGCGATGCCGATCTGGAAGATCACCTGCTTGTCGATCTTCTGCTCCGTCATCCAGTCGTCGAAATGGGGCAGCGACGCCACCAGCAGATCCCAGATCAGGGGGTAGTCGTTGGCCCGGCGCCACTCGTTGAACTGTTCGGGGGAAAGCTGCCAAAGCTCTGTTGCATTCATGCATGACCTCACTCAAGAAAGCGGTCCCGTTCTCCTGCGCCCACCGATGCGGCAGAGGTCGCCAGGGCAAGATGGGCAGAATAGGGACTCATCACGCCATCATACTAGGCGGGCGGGGGAAGTCACTGGCGGGAACGATACGGCAGGAGCGCTGCGACAACTTGCCGTCGAGCTGAAGAGATCTTGCTCAATGGGGCACCGGAGGCCGGAAAACGGGCAAAGAAAAAGCCCAGCATTGCTGCTGGGCTTTTGAATTGGCTCCTCCTGCTGGGCTCGAACCAGCGACCTGCGGATTAACAGTCCGTCGCTCTACCGACTGAGCTAAGGAGGAATTATAAGTGGTGCCCAGAGACGGAATCGAACCGCCGACACGGGGATTTTCAATCCCCTGCTCTACCGACTGAGCTATCTGGGCAAATGGTGCCGGCTACCGGAATCGAACTGGTGACCTACTGATTACAAGTCAGTTGCTCTACCTACTGAGCTAAGCCGGCACACTTTAAACCATTGTGCATGAACAAGTTTTTCTTTCACGACACCAAAATTTGGTGCCCAGAGACGGAATCGAACCGCCGACACGGGGATTTTCAATCCCCTGCTCTACCGACTGAGCTATCTGGGCGTGGGCGCTATTAAACGGATTTTAAGGCAGGTGGTCAACGGGAAATTTCACTTTTTGTCTCGTTCGTCTCTTTTTTGCTCAGGATCATCCATTTCCAGCACTTCTTCCTGCTCGGCGCGGTTCTGGCGGCCCCAGACTCTGGGCTCCTCCCCTTTCAGCAGGCGGGCGATGTTCTCGTGATGGCGGATCAGAATGAGACAGGAGAGCAGCGACACCGGCAGCGTGTATTCCGGCTTGAGCAGGTAGGTAAAGAGCGGGGTCAGCAACACGGTAATGATGGAGGCCAGCGACGAATAGCCGCTCACCAGCAGCACCAGCAGCCAGGTGCCGATCACCGCGCCCCCCATGGTGAAGCCGATGGGCATCATGGTGCCGAGCGCCGTGGCTACCCCCTTGCCGCCACGAAAGTGGAAGAAGATGGGGTACATGTGGCCGAGACAGGCTGCCACCCCGATAAAGCCGAGGTAGACGGGTTTGATCTGCAGATACCAGGCGAGATAGACGGGAGCCGTGCCCTTGAGCACATCGAGCAACAGCACCACCACGGCCGCCAGCCGACCACCGAGGCGCAGCACATTGGTGGCCCCCGGGTTGTGGGAGCCGTGATCACGGGGATCCGGCAGACCCGTGATGCGGGAAACCAGCACAGCACTGGACAGCGAGCCGCCCAGGTAGGCCAGAATAATCATCAAAATCGTCAGGGCCGTCATCTTGGTCGTTTTTACCACGATATGAATGGGGTATGATGCGGGCCACATTCTCTGGCGCCTGCGTGGGGTTGCCCACCGCGTGTCGCCCAAACCGGCCGCCGGCACTCATCCGCTGGCCAGGCCTGCATCCCTGCGCTGTCATCACAGCCCATCAAGAGTAAAGAAGAAGTACTGTCATGGACAAGGTGTTTATTCGCGGACTCGAGGTTTTGACCACTATCGGTGTATACGAGTGGGAGAAAGGCATTCGCCAGAAGCTCTGTTTCGACCTCGAGATGGGGTTCGACAACCGCCCCGCCGCCGCAACCGACGATATCAATCTGGCACTGGATTACGCCACCCTCTCTCGCAAGATCTGTGATCACATCGCCAGCAAGGTGGTGGAGCTGGTCGAAACCATGGCCGAACAGGTCGCCATGCTGGTGCTGGCCGACGAACGGGTGCAGTGGGTCAAGGTCACCCTGACCAAGCCGGGTGCCGTCCCCAATGCCGCCGGTGTCGGCGTCGAGATCCTGCGTCACCGCACCCCGGCCGCGAGCGCCAACTGATGACCCGCATCTATATCAGCCTGGGTTCCAGCCAGATGACAGGGAGCACCGCATGACTCGTGTCTATATCAGCCTGGGATCCAACATCGAGCGGGAACGCCATATTCGCGCCGGCCTCGATGCGCTGCAGGCCGAGTTTGGCGAACTGCAGGTCTCCCGGGTGTTCGAGAGCGAGGCGGTGGGCTTCAACGGCCGCCCCTTCTACAACCTGGTGGTGGGTGCCGACACCGAGCTGCCGCTGGCGACCCTGTGCCAACGGCTGCGCGCCATGGAGTTCGCCCACGGCCGCGAGCCGGACGCCAAGAAGTTCGCCCCGCGCACCCTGGATCTCGATCTGCTGCTCTACGGCGAGCTGGTCTGCGAGACGCCGCTGGTGCTGCCGCGCGGCGAGATCCTCAGCAACGCCTTCGTGCTCTGGCCACTGGCCGAGCTGGCGCCCAAGTTCTGCCACCCCGTCGATGGCCGCACCATCGGCGAGCTGTGGGCGTGCTACGACAAGGCCTCCCAACGGCTCTGCCCCATCCCCTTTCACTGGGAAGCGGGCGCATTGCAGCACCACTGAACAACAAGGGCACCCACGGGTGCCCTTGTTGTTGATGGACAGAGCTGATAACGGATAAGAAACCGTGATTGGGCCTGTGCCACGGCAAGTGGCAGGATGGCCGCCATCACAGGAGGACCCCATGCCACTCGATACCATTCACGACTTCAACTGCCGGCTGCTGGCCAAACTGCCCCATCAGCGTTTCGAGCACGAGCCCATCCTCGACTACGCCACCGATGAAAAGGTGAGAGCCCGCCTCGGCTGGCAGGCCGAGTTCAGCAAGACCCTGTTTCTCAAGTTCAAGGATGGCCGCTTTGCGCTGCTGCTGACCCACAGGGACGGCCGGCTCGACAACAAGGCGGTCAAGGCGGCGCTCGGCGCCAAGCCCTCCATCTGCACCGCCGACGAGATGCAGGCCGAAATCGGCTGCCTGCCGGGCGCGGTCTGCCCCTTCCTGCCCCGCGCCGACATCCCGCTGCTGGTGGATCCCGTGCTCATGACCCACCACGCCTTTACCTGGACCCCGGGCCACCCCGAGCAGACCTTCCTGCTGGAAACCGTCCACCTGGCCGGGCTGCTGGCCCAGCTGCCCTGCCAGGTGAGCTACCTGCCGGCCCCCTGAGCCCGCAGCTCAGCGCTTGTCCCGCGCCAGCTGGGCGAAGATCAGCGCCGCCAGCATCGACATCAGGCCGATGCAGAGGTAGGTGAGGTGAAAGCCTCCCAGCCACTGGCCATCCGCCGCCGCCGAGCCGGCAGAGAAGAGCCCCAGCAGGCTGGCGGCGATGGCCACCCCCAGGCTCATGGAGAGCTGCATCACCACCGACAGCAGGCCGTTGCCGCTGCTGGCGAACTCCGGGCTGAGATCCTGCAGGGTCAGGGTGTTCATGGCGGAGAACTGCAGCGAGTTGATGGCGCCGAACACCATCAGCCAGCCCAGCAGCACCCAGTAGGGGAGCTGGTTGTCGATGAGGGAGAAGCTGGCGATCATCACCCCGAGCGCCAGGGTGTTGCCGATCAGGATGCGGCGATAACCGATGCGCGGAATGAGCTTGTTCACCAGCGTCTTGGTCAGCATGGCCCCCAGCACGGTGGGGATCATGGTCATCCCCGCCTTGCTCGGCGAGAAGCCAAGCCCCAGTTGCAGAAACAGCGGGGTGAGAAACGGCATGGCGCCGCTGCCGAGGCGGGCGAACAGGTTGCCCCAGATGCCGATGGCAAAGGTGCTGGTCTTGAACAGCCCCAGCCCGAACAGCGGCTCCTCGGCATTGGCGGCGTAGAGCCAGTAACTCGCCATGGCGGCCAGCCCGAACAGCAGGGCAAACAGCGCCCAGCCGGTGGAGATGCTGTGCTCCCCCAGCCCCTGCAGGCCCACCGACACCAGCACCATGCCGGCGCTGAACATCACGAATCCCTGCCAGTCGAACTTGGCCGTGCTCTGGCGCAGATCCGGCATGAAGTACCAGCTGGCGATAAAGCCGAGCAACCCCACCGGCAGGTTGATGAGAAACACCCAGTGCCAGCTCGCCACTTCCACCAGCCAGCCACCCAGTGCCGGGCCGATGAGCGGCCCCACCAGGCCGGGGATGGTGACGAACGACATCACCCGCAGCAGCTCGTGCTTGCTGTAGACCCGCAGTACCGCCAGCCTGCCGACCGGCATCAGCAGGGCACCACCGATCCCCTGCAGTACCCGGGCGGCCACCAGCACCGGCAGGGAGTTGGCGGCCGCGCAGGCCAGAGAGCCCAGGGTAAACAGCAGGATGGCGGCCAGATAGATGCGCCGGGTGCCGAATCTGTCCGCCAGCCAGCCGGAGGCGGGAATGAGCAGCGCCACCGTCAGCATGTAGGCGATGATCACCGACTGCATCTGCAGCGGGCTCTCACCCAGGGTCTCGGCCATGCTGGGCAGGGCGGTGTTGAGGATGGTGCCATCCAGCGTCTGCATGAAGAAACCGACCGCCGTGAGCGGCGGCAGCCATTTGCGCTGGGCAGGGGTCACCATGTGTGTGCTATCGGGCATCTACAGCCACCTCCTCTTCAGACAAAAAAAGACCCGCACAAGCGCGGGTCATCTCATTACATCAGGCATCAGGCTGGCCGAGCATGGCTCTGAGCTGCTCTTCCAGGCTGGGCTCGGGCGCCTTGAGGGTATCAAGGAACAACCGCTCTATGCCCGCCTTGTCCTGACTCTTCACGATGAACACCAGCCGGGACTGGGCCTTGCCTTCCGGCCACTCCCCCAGCGCCTGCAGCGGATAGAGCTGGCCGTGGACGCCGTGGATCACCACCGGCTGGCTCTCCCCTTCCAGCTGCAATATGCCCTTGAGCCGCAGCAGCGCATCGCCGTATTGCGCCTGCACCGCGTCGATGGCGGCCAGCAGGCGGGAGGGCTTGAGCGGCTCGCCGATGCGCAGGGAGAAACTCTCTATATTGCCATGCTCGAAGTGGGTCGGCGCAGCCGTGCCCACCTTGGCGGCGAACGGCTTCATCTTCGGCTGCATCGGTGAGGCCAGCCCCTGCCTGGGGGCTTCGGTACGCAGCCAGGCCAGCAGCTGGCGCACGTCGCGCCCGGCCGCCTCGTTGTAGGCCCCCAGCTTCTCCAGCACGGCGGGCGAGAGCACCCCGTTGCTGACCCGCTCGACGGGGGCCGCCGGGTTAAGGGTCGCCAGCTGGGCTTCGACCCGTGCCAGCGTCTCCTCATCCACCAGATCGCCCTTGCTCACCACCAGCAGATCCGCCAGCGCCACCTGTTTCACCGCTTCATACTGAGCCGCCAGCTGCTGCTCGATATGGCCGGCATCCACCACGGTGACGGTGCCGTCGAAGCGGTAACGCTGGGCGATAAAGCCCTCCTCCCTCAACGTGAACAGCACGGGGGCCGGATCGGCGAGGCCTGTGGTCTCGATAATGAGTCGTTTAAAAGGCTTAATTTTCCGCTGAATGGCCTTCATAAACAGCCCCTGCAGCGCCTCCACCAGGGAGCCCTGCACCGAGCAGCAGATGCAACCGGAATCGAGCAGCACCACCTGCTCGTCCACCTGCTGTACCAGGTGGTGATCCAGCCCCACCGAGCCGAACTCGTTGATCAGTACAGCGCACTCGCCAAGCTCGGGCTGCTTGACCCAGTGGTTGAGCAGGGTGGTCTTGCCGCTGCCGAGAAAGCCGGTCAGCAGGGTCACGGGGATGCGGGTATCTTGCATATCGGTCATGTCGGATCCTTACCGGTTGGCAAACAAGTCGGCGAGCCAGCGGTTTTCAAAGCGGCCGTGGGGGTCGAGCTCGCCCTTGAGGGCCAGGAAGTCGTGCCAGCGCGGCAGCAGGGCCGGGAAGTCGTAGAGATCCATCGCCAGGTGCTTGCCAAAGTGCGGGATGCCGCCAAGCGGTACCAGCAGTTGCTGCAGCTCGCGCATCTGCTCCATGGAGCCGTTGACGAAGGTGCCGTCCGCCGCCAGATAGACCAGGAACCCGATCCAGCACACCGACTGATCATAGGCGGCGCTGAGCCAGGCTTCGGAGGGGCCGGTGCAGCGCAGGATAAAGGGGTAGTGCAGCACGCCCGGGTTGGCCTGCTGCCAGGCCTGCAGGGTCTCCAGCGCCTCGTTCATTCGATGCAGCGGCACCGCCACTTCGCAATTGATCTGGGGCGCCGGGATCCCCTTGCAGAGGATCTGGTAGACGTTGCCCACCAGATCGGAGGCATCCTTGAAGCGGCGCACCGTCTCGAAGTGCTCGCCGGCCAGCGCCTCATCCTTGGTGTCCTTGGCCATCTTCTGCAGAGTCGCATCTATGGTGGCATTCATGCGGGCGTCGATGTCGCCCTCCAGCAGCAGCGGCTCGCTGCCACCGGCGCGGTAGCGGGCCACCTCCTCATCGGAGGCGGGATCCACCAGCCAGATGTGGCTCTCGCCGGTCCAGGCGAACCACCAGCTTTTCACGAAGGCGTGCTCGCGGTTGAGCCGCTCGTTGTGTTCCAGCAGGAAGGGGTAGTCGGTGGTGAACTTGGTGCAGCGCATGATGCGGTTGGGCACGGTCTGCAGGGTGACGTCGAGCAGGATGCCGAGCATGCCCATCCCCATCACGAAGGCACCGAAGCGGGGGTCGGTGCGATCCACCCGGATGATGTCGCCACTGGCCAACATCACGGTCAGGGCCGCCACCGCATCACAGAGGGCGGACTGGTGCAGCCCCTGGCCGTGGGTGCCGGTGCTGAGCGCACCGCCCAGGGTCTGGATGCCGATGACGCCGGGGGAAGCCGGCAGCATACGCTCCATGGCGATGAGATCGGCGTAGACGGTGTCGAGCGGGGTGCCCGCCTGATAGGTGACGGTGTCGGCGGTCTGCGCCAACTGGCCACGCAGGTGGTGCAAGTCCACCAGCAGCGCCTGGCTGCCCTCGGCATAGACGCTGTGGATGGGTTCGAAGGAGAGGCCGGAGCCGATGAGGCGCAGCTTGCGCTCGGGGTTTTCCCGCAGCAGTTGCTGCAGTTCGTCGCGATTCTTCGGACGCCACACCTGCTCCAGTGCGCCGAGGGGATTGGTCCTGGACCAGTTGAACAGCACCTCCCGCTGACCTATCGCCTTGATGCTGTGAAATGCCTGGAACCTGACCGTCATACCGCCCCTCATCTTTATTGACGTCAAAATGAGCGCCAATTCTACCGAAAAGCGGACCACAAGGCATGAAAAACAAGCCCCTACAGTCGGGGGTGGATAGGGGAGAGCGCCTCTCCCCTCGCCTCAGCGTGTCTGCTGGGTCAGTGCCAGCAGCATGCCGAATCCCACCAGCAGCCCCCCAAACACCCGATCGATCCAGTGGCGCACCGCCAGCAGCCGACCCCGTACCGAGTCGGTGGAGAAGAAGATCGCCACCGCGCTGAACCAGACGGCGTGGGCCAGCACGATGAAGGCACCGTAACCGAGCTGGACCGCCAGCGGTGTCTGCGGCTGCACCACCTGCATGAACAGGCTGACGATGAAGATGGTGGTCTTGGGGTTGAGCACATTGGTCAGGAAACCGGTGCGCAGCGCCCCCAGGCTGGAGAGGGCGGGCTGCTCGACCAACATCTCGTCGGTTGCCGGTTTGGCCCGCAGCATCTTGATGCCGAGGAAGATGAGGTAGGCGGCCCCCGCCAGCTTGATGAGGTTGAACAGCCAGAGCGACTGCTGGATCAACAGCCCCACCCCGAGCAGGGTGTAGGTGACGTGCACGCAGACCCCGGCGCCGATGCCGAGCGCCGTCAGCACACCGCTGCGGCGCGAGAGCAGCAGGCTGTTGCGCGACACCATGGCGAAGTCGGGCCCGGGGCTGATGACGGCAAAGAAGGTAATGGCCACTACGGCTAACAGTTCGGTCATGAAAATAGTCCTGATCAGATGGAATATCGGCTATTTTATTTGTCCATGATGCCAATAACGAACGATAACTTCTGACATGAACGGTGAGAATAACTCACAGAAAAGCCTGTCGCTGCCCCCCCTGACCGCGCTGCGCTGTTTCGAGGTGGCGGCCCGCACCGAACACTTCAGCCGCGCCGCCGACGAGCTGCACCTCACCCACGGCGCCGTCAGCCGGGCGGTACGGCTGCTGGAGGAGGATCTGGGGGTCATGCTGTTCGAGCGGCGCCAGCGCCGGGTCTTTCTGACCGAGGCGGGCGAACGGCTCTATCAGGCAGTCAGGGAGGGGCTGGGCGGCATCCGCCAGACGGCGCAGGCACTGCGCCAGCAGGGACGACCATCCTCGCTGGTCATCTCCTGCGAGCCGACCCTGCTGATGCGCTGGCTGATCCCGCGCTGGCCCGCCTTCCAGGCCCTGCACCCCGAGCTGGACGTGCATCTGATGGCCGGTGGCGGCGCCCTCAACTTCGGTAGCGGCATCGATCTCGCCATCCGGCGCAACGACTTCCAGTGGCCCGCCGAGCTCTACGGCCAGCCGCTGTTCGAGGAGCTGACCGGGCCTGTCTGCCAGCCGGGCAAGGTGGCGCACTTCTTCGAGACGGGGGCAAACGGTCCGGCCCTGCGCCCTGGCGCCCCCCGCCTGCACACCAAGACCCGGCCGGGGGCCTGGCAGGAGTGGTTGCAGCACGCCGGCCAGTCCGCCGGCGAGGAGGCACCGGGGCAGACCTTCGAGCACTTCTACTTCAGCCTGCAGGCGGCGGTTGCCGGGCTGGGAGTCGCCATCGGCCCCTACCGGCAGGTGTGCGACGACATAGAAGCCGGCCTGCTGGTGGCGCCGCTCGGCTTCATTGCGGATGGCACCGGCTATCACCTGCTCGCCCCCGCGCCTCCCGCTCCCGGCAGTGCCCACGCCAAGCTCGCGGAGTGGCTGCACGCCCTCACCTGACGACTCAGGCCGAGAGCGCCTGCCGTGCGGGATCGGCGCAGGAGTGGCGCAGCACCTCCTGAAATTCGCGCAGCGGCAGCGGGCGGCCAAACAGATAGCCCTGCAGGTAGTCGACCCCCTTGCCCCTCAGGTAGTCGGCCTGCCGGCGCGTCTCCACCCCCTCGGCCACCAGCGCGAGGCCGAGCCGGGTTCCCAGATCGATCACGTTGTCGACTATGTGCTCGGAGAGGGATTCGGTGCCGATCCTGCCGATAAATGACTTGTCTATCTTGAGATAGTCCACATGGAACTGCTGCAGGTAGTGCAGGCTGGAGTGGCCGGTACCAAAGTCGTCGATGGCCAGCCTGACCCCCATCTCGTCGAGCCGGCGAAACAGCGCCAGCGTCTTGGGATCCGCCACCAGCAACTCCCGCTCGGTCAGCTCCAGCACCAGCACCACCTGGCCAGGCGCGAAGTGATCGAGGAAGCGCCGGCACCCGGCAAGCAGCGTCATGTCGCGGCAGTGGACGGCACTGATGTTGAAGCTGATGTGAAAGCCGTGGGGCACCAGCTCTCGCGCCATGCTCAGCTCGCGGGCCACCTCCTCCATCAGCAGGGTGGTCATCGGCACGATCAAGCCGCTCGCCTCCGCCTGGGGGATGAAGAGATCGGGGCGGATCAGCCCGGCCGTCGGGTGCTGCCAGCGCATCAACACTTCGCCTCCCATCACCCGACCACTCCCCGCCTCCACCAGCGGTTGCAGATAGGGTACGAACTCCCGGTTGCGCAGGGCACGGGCCAGCTCGATCCCGGGGGAACGGGGTCGCCCCAGCAACCACCAGATGAGCAGGGCAAAGCCGAAGCAGATCCCCAGCAGCAGCAGGATGGCCCAGGGGCGGGTCTGCCAGAGAGAGCGCCAGAGCGAAGGGAGATCGTGCCCGGCATAGATGGAGAGCGGGTAGCGGGCAGAGCGGATCTCATGGCCGGCCAGCATGGAGGGCGCCTGCGGCTCTTCACTCAGCACGCCCCGCTCATCCAGCCACTGCTTGCCTACGTGCAGCAGCAGGGTGCAGGGGTGGCCACTCAGCACCAGCATGAAGCGCAGGTAGTCGCCGTCTATGGTGCTGAAGATGGCGCCCTTGCCCTCGCTGTCGCGCAGCGCCAGCAGGGGGTGATCGGCCCGCACCTGATTGCCGGCCATCAACCGCAGCCGGCCACCGCTGTAGTGCTCGAGCCGATCCGGCCACTGGATAGCACCAAACAGCGAGTTGCAGTAGATCCCCTGCTCCCCCACCAGGTTGACGGTGCGCACGAAGGGCACCAGCGCCACCTGCTGGCGCAGGGTGAACAGGGCCTGCTCGCACGGTTTGTCAACGAAGGGACGCAAGGCCTGGTTGGCCTCCTCTGCGTGGGTCAGCATGGTCTCCATCAGGGTGACCGCCTGCCGGGCCGAGCGTTGCGACTGGCGATCCAGCGTCTGCAGATGACCGTGGTAGATGGTCCACAGCCCGAGCGAAAAGGGCAGCATGAACAGCAGCAAGGTGCATCCGAACCTTAGCCAGGTGCGGGAGAAATCCAGGTTGAGCGGCGACATCGACATGGCGGGACCATACAGCAAACATGGCAGCCCACCTTAACAGCCGATGCTGAATCAGGCCCTAACATGCGCAAAGATTGACCAACTGCTGACAGCGAGACAAACAAAAGCCCCGGCATGAGCCGGGGCTTTTTATTGGACTGTCTGCGCCATGATGGCGCCGGCCCTTATACCGCTTGCTGCAGGATCACCGCATCGGCCTTCTTGGTGTAGGAGGCGATCTCGTTGAAGTTGAGGTAGCGATAGGTGTCGGCGGCAGTGGCATCCAGCGACTTGGCATACTGCAGGTACTCCGCCACGGTCGGGATCTTGCCGAGGATGGCGGCAACCGCAGCCAGTTCGGCAGAAGCCAGATAGACGTTGGCCCCCTTGCCCAGACGGTTCGGGAAGTTGCGGGTGGAGGTAGAGACCACGGAGGCCCCTTCCGCTACCCGCGCCTGGTTGCCCATGCAGAGGGAACAGCCGGGTATTTCGATGCGGGCACCGACGCGGCCGAAGATGCCGTAGTAGCCCTCTTCGGTCAGCTGATCCTTGTCCATCTTGGTGGGCGGGGCGATCCACATGCGGGTCGGCAGTTCGCCCTGGTACTTCTCGAGCAGTTTGCCGGCGGCGCGGAAGTGGCCGATGTTGGTCATGCAGGAACCGATGAACACCTCGTCGATCTGGTCGCCGGCCACGCTGCTCAGCAGGCGGGCATCGTCCGGATCGTTCGGCGCACACAGGATGGGCTCCTTGATGGTGGCCAGATCGATCTCGATGATCTCGGCGTACTCGGCGTCCTTGTCCGCTTCCATCAGCACCGGGTTGGCCAGCCACTCTTCCATCCCCTTGATGCGGCGGGTAATGGTGCGCACGTCGCCGTAGCCTTCGGAGAGCATCCATTTCAGCATCACGATGTTGGACTTCAGATACTCGATGATCGGCTCTTTATCCAGCTTGATGGTGCAACCGGCGGCGGAGCGCTCGGCGCTGGCATCCGCCAGCTCGAACGCCTGCTCCACCTTCAGGGTCGGCAGACCTTCGATCTCGAGGATGCGGCCGGAGAAGATGTTCTTCTTGCCTGCTTTCTCGACGGTCAGCAGCCCTTTCTGGATGGCGGCGTAGGGGATGGCATGGACCAGGTCACGCAGGGTGATGCCCGGTTGCAGTTCGCCCTTGAAGCGCACCAGCACGGATTCCGGCATGTCCAGCGGCATCACGCCGGTGGCGGCGGCGAAGGCCACCAGACCGGAGCCCGCCGGGAAGGAGATGCCGATGGGGAAACGGGTGTGAGAGTCACCACCGGTACCCACGGTATCCGGCAGCAGCATGCGGTTCAGCCAGGAGTGGATGACGCCGTCACCCGGACGCAAGCTCACGCCGCCGCGGTTCATGATGAAGTCCGGCAGGGTGTGGTGGGTCTGCACGTCGATGGGCTTGGGATAGGCCGCGGTGTGGCAGAAGGACTGCATGGTCAGGTCGGCGGAGAAGCCGAGACAGGCCAGGTCTTTCAGCTCGTCGCGGGTCATCGGGCCCGTGGTGTCCTGGGAACCGACCGTGGTCATCTTGGGCTCGCAGTAGGTGCCGGGGCGGATGCCCTTCACGCCGCACGCCTTGCCCACCATCTTCTGGGCCAGGGTGAAGCCCTTACCGGTGTCGGCGACAGGCTGCGGACGACGGAACACGGTGGAGAACGGCAGACCCAGCGCCTCGCGGGCCTTGTCGGTCAGGCCACGGCCGATGATCAGCGGAATACGGCCACCGGCGCGCACTTCGTCGATCAGCACGTCGGTCTTCAGTTCAAACTGGGCCAGCACCTGGTCGGTGCCATGCTTGCAGATCTTGCCCTGGTACGGGTAGATATCGATCACATCGCCCATTTCCAGCTTGGAAACGTCCACCTCGATGGGCAGGGCGCCGGCATCTTCCATGGTGTTGAAGAAGATGGGGGCAATCTTGCCACCCAGGCAAACGCCGCCGGCGCGCTTGTTCGGCACGAACGGAATGTCGTCGCCCATGAACCAGAGCACGGAGTTGGTGGCGGATTTACGGGAAGAGCCGGTACCGACCACGTCACCCACGTAAGCCAGCGGGAAACCTTTCTCTTTCAGGGCATCGATGGTCTTGATGGGGCCGATGACGCCATCCTTGTCCGGGGTGATGCCGGGACGGGCGTTCTTCAGCATGGCCAGGGCGTGCAGCGGAATGTCCGGGCGGGACCAGGCGTCCGGCGCCGGTGACAGATCGTCGGTGTTGGTTTCGCCGGTCACCTTGAACACGGTGACGGTGATCTTCTCGGCCAATTCGGGGCGGGAGAGGAACCACTCGGCGTCGGCCCAGGATTGCATCACCTGCTTGGCGTGGGCATTGCCGGCCTTGGCCTTCTCTTCCACGTCGTGGAAGGAGTCGAACATCAGCAGGGTGTGGGAGAGGCCCTTGGCGGCAAGAGGAGCCAGGGTCGCGTCGTCCAGCAGGTCGATCAACGGCTGAATGTTGTAACCACCCTGCATGGTACCGAGCAGCTCGACGGCTTCGGCAGCGGTGAGGATGGGAGAGTGGGCTTCGCCCTTGGCGACGGCGGTGAGGAAACCGGCTTTGACATAGGCCGCTTCATCAACGCCTGGGGGAATACGGGAGGACAACAGCTCTTTCAGAAAGTCTTGTTCACCGGCGGGCGGGTTCTTGAGCAGTTCAACCAGGGCGGCGACCTGCTCTGCGTCCAGAGGTTTGGCAACCACGCCTTCGGCGGCACGTTCTGCGACGTGTTTACGGTATGTTTCAAGCACGACTAATTCCTCTTTGGTCTTTTTTTGGGGTTCGCCCACGCTCGCGGCGATCGTCCTTGCGGGACACCCGTAGGGTGCCCCCCACTATATAAGTTTTAACGACTAATTAAAATCCAAAGCCTGTACAGATATTCATCAAAACGACATAACCATCTAAACTTGCTGATGTTTTACAAGTGGATAAATGGCACACCAGAAATAAGTTAACAAAAAGGCATCATTTTCCCGTTATTCGAACGTGCTGCCCAATTGCAGATAGAACATGTCGTTGCCCCCCTCCGCCATGCCGTAGCCGAGGAAGATGGGGCCGAGGAAGCTCTCCACCCCGACGTAGACGGAGCCGGCGGTGAAAGAGCTCTCCACGCTGATATCCCTGCCGCTGTTCCACACCCCACCCTGCTCGATGGAGCCCCCCAGATAGAGTGGGGCCCGCAGCGCGCCGAAGTCGTTGTCAGCCACCCGGTAGATGTAGCGCAGCCCGCCAAACAGGCTGTAGCGGCCGCTCAGCTGGTAGCGCTGGAAGCCGGACATGCGGAACAGTCCGCCCAGATCCTGCACGAACAGCGGGTACTCCTCCTGGGAGGTGGAGCCCCCTCCCTCCAGCAGCAGGTTGAGGCTGTGTCTGTCCCAGGACCAGGGCTTGATCATCGCCAGGTGGTAGTTGACCCCCTCGTAGCGATCATTGATGTCACTGCTGTCATCCAGCCGGACGGCGGAGTAACCCCCCTTGATGTCCCAGTAGGCGCCCTGATAGGGGAAGTAGCGGCTGTCGAGGGTGTCGTGCTCGAAACGGACATAGGGGCCCCAGGAGGAGGCATCCACCTTGGCATCCGCCACGTTGCGAATGTCTATATCCCCCATTTTTCCCTCCAGCCCGAGCGAGAGACGGCTCCAGGGCTGACGATTCCAGCCCACCGCCAGATCGACGCTGGTGAAGCTGTATTCGGAATCGACATAGCTCACCCCATCGGCCGCCCGCGTCTCCTCGGGCATGAAGATGCGGCGCTGGGTCTTGTCATAGGCCAGGCTCGCCTCGCCGAAGAAAGTCTGGGAGGGCTCCAGCGGGGTGTAGAAGTCGGTCTTGAAGTGCTTGGCGGTACCGAGCGATGCCTCGGTCAGCCACTCGCCCCCCCAGTCGTTGACGTTGGTGAGGGTGTAGGACATGCCCACGTTGTAGTTGGAGCTGCTCTCGAAGTCATCGGAGAAGCCGAACTGGAAGTTGAGGTAGCCCGGCCCCCAGTTCTTCTCGCTGGCGTCGACCACCAGCACGTTCTCGCCACCCCGCTCCACCACCTCGTAGGTAATGCGATCGAACGACTCCAGCGCATAGAGCCGGCGAATGCCCGCCTCCAGGCTCTCGTTGGTCTGGATCTTGTCGGGGCGCACTTTCAGCATGGCGCGCACCGTCTCGTCGGAAAGACGGGACTTGTTGATGATCTCCACCTTGTCGATGTAGTAGGCGGGCTGGCCGCTGCGCTCGGCACGCCGGCTCAACTTCTGGTTGCGATAGGCGGCATAGGCGGCCGGCGAGAGGGAGAGCTTGTCGAGCCGGGCCGAGGCGCGGTTGGCCACCTCCTCCCCGAGCTTGATCCCCTCCGGCATCAGGGCGAAGTCGGCAATGCCCATGTTGCCGAACTCGGGCGTCAGCAGAATGTCGTCTGGCCCCATCAACGCCTTCTGTTTCTCGGTGCCGACCTGGGTCATGTAGGTGGTGAGCTGGTCGATCATGGCGAGCCCCGATTTCAGAGACTCGCGGGTGCGCAGCCTGGCGCTGATGTCCACCGCGATCACCACGTCGGCCCCCATCGCCTTGGCCACGTCCACCGGCATGTTGTTGACGGTACCGCCATCGGCCAGGATGTGCCCCTCCCACTCCACCGGTTTGAGGGCGCCGGGAATGGACATGGAGGCCTGCATCGCCTTGGCCAGGCTGCCGTGGTCCAGCACGAAGGGGGTCACCGTCTCCATGTCGGTGGCCATGGCGCGGTAGGGAATGGGCAGATCGTTGAAGCTCTTCTGTACCGGCAGGTTGGAGGTGGCGTGGCGCAGCAGGCTGGCCATGGACTGGCCCTGGAAGAAGCCGTCGGGGAACTGGACCGAGTCGCCGTTGATGCCGATGTCGGTGCGCAGCTGGTACTGTTCGCTCTGCTGCTTCTTGCGCAGGGAGAGTTCGTCGCGCCCTACCTTGTCCTGATAGCCCTTGTTCCAGTCGATGGCCAGGGTGGTGCGCTCCACCTCTTCGGCGCTGAGCCCCATGGCGTACATGCCCGCCACGTAGGAGCCCATGCTGGTGCCCACTATGATGTCGACCGGGATGCGCTTCTGCTCCAGCACCTTGAGGATGCCGATGTGGGCCGACCCTTTGGCGCCGCCGCCGCTGAGTACCAGGGCAATTTTGGGCCGTTCGGGCTGGGCCGCCGCCATCAGCGGCAGACAGGCCAGCAAAATCAGGAACAGTGGGTTCCATCCTCGACGAAAGATGCGCATATGATTTTCCATTGAATCCAGGGCGAGCCAGCTAGGCAGTGAAGCCTACTATAAGGTGCGCAAAGCGAACCGCAACAGTTGGCAGGGGTTATCGATGCGCATTCCGACGCAGGCGGGTACGGCCCAGCCAGGCAGCGATGTGAGCGCAAACGTAATCCATCAATAAAGTGGGCCGGCCTATCAAGGGTGGCGCCGGGCTGCCGCTAATATGTGCTCAATCCCGCGTTCATCCATCCGAGTCACTCTTATGCTTGCAAGCCTGACACTCAAACAGAAAATCCTGGCCACGGTCACCCTCGCCGTGGTGCTCTCCTGCCTGCTGGTAGGCTACTTCAGCCAGCGCTCGGCCCAGCAACTGATCGAAACCCGCATGTTCGAGCAGGAGCTGCCCAACCTGACCCAGCGCATCGGCAAGGAGATCGAGAAGGATCTCACCTCGGTCGCCGGTGCCGCCAGGCAACTGGCCAACGATCGCTTCGTGCTGGACTGGGTCGAGCGCGGCATGCCCAAGGAGCAGGAGTCCATCCTCATCAACCAGCTCAAGGACATGACGAGCCAGTATGGTCTGGTCACCGCCTCCTTCGCCGATCGCCAGAGCGCCGCCTACTACAACCAGGACGGCTTCCTGCGCAACCTCACCCCGGAGCAGGACGCCTGGTTCTACGGCTACACCAAGAGCCAGCAAGACCTGATGCTCAGCATCTTTCGCGAGAGCAACGGCGAGGTGAAGCTGTTCGTCAACTTCCAGCAACTCAATGGCCGCGGCCTCGCCGGTCTCGCCAAGTCACTCGACAGCATGGTCAGCATGCTCGCCAACTTCCGCATCGGTGACAGCGGCTTCGTCTTCATGACCGATGGCAGCGGCAAGGTGAAGCTGCACCCCGACGCCAGCCGCATCGACCGGGACAGCCTGACCCAGCTGGCAAGCGGCAGCGGCGATCTGTTGGCCAAGCAACCCTTTGCCGCCACCCACGCCGAGGTGGATGGTCAGCCGGTGGTGCTGGCCAGCAGCTACATCCCCCTGCTCGACTGGTACCTGGTGGCCCAGGTGCCAGAAGCGGAGATCTATGCCGAACTGGATCGGGCACGCCTGCACATCCTGCTGGTGAGCCTGGCCATCGCCGCCGGCATGGGCCTGCTCGGTATGCTGCTGGCCGGCTCGGTGAGCCGCCCGCTCAACCAGCTGGCCCGCCTGTTCCGCGAACTCGGCAGCGGTGACGGCGACCTGACCCAGCGCCTCAAGGTGGAAGGGCGGGATGAACTGGCCCAGGTGGCCACCGGATTCAACAACTTCGTCGCCAAGATCCACGGCTCCATCGAGCAGGTGGCCGACAACTCCCGCCAGCTCGCCGCCACCGCCAACGAGGTGGCCGCCAAGGCCCAGCTAACCCAGCACAACTGCACCGCCCAGCGGGATCGCACCGTGCAGGTGGCCACCGCCATCCACGAGATGGGGGCTACCGTGAGTGAAATCGCCGGCAATGCCTCGCTGGCGGCAGACGTGGCCAAGCAGGCCAACGAGCAGGCCGACGCCGGCGCCGTGGTGGTGGCCCAGGCCCGCCACGGCATCGTCGGCCTCTCCGGCGAGATTGAAGGGGTGGCCGGGGTCATCGAGTCGCTGGCCAGCCAGACCGACTCCATCGGCAGCATCCTCGACACCATCCGCAGCATCTCGGAGCAGACCAACCTGCTGGCGCTCAACGCCGCCATCGAGGCCGCCCGTGCCGGCGAGCAGGGCCGCGGCTTCGCGGTGGTGGCCGACGAGGTGCGCAACCTCGCCAGTCGCTCCGCCGCCTCCACCGCCGAGATCCAGGGCATGATCAACCGGCTGCAGGAGCAGAGCGCCCGCGCGGTCAGCGCCATGACCCAGGGCCGCAACCAGAGCCTGGAAGTGGTCACCCAGGCCGATGCCGCCAACGGCGCCCTCGGCCAGATCACCGCCCACATCACCCAGATCAGCGACATGAACATCCAGGTCGCCACCGCCACCGAGGAGCAGTCCAGTGTGGTGGGCGAGATCAACCGCAACGTGGAAGACATCAACCAGCTCACCATGGAGACCGCCGACATCGCCCACCAGCTCACCGAGTCGAGCCGCAGCCTGCAGCACCTCTCCGGCGAGCTGGACAAGCTGGTCGGCAACTTCCG
>NZ_JBFOCR010000025.1:2500-127405 GCF_040907935.1 Aeromonas sp. s2
CTGACGGTCGATGGCGGTTTGCAGCAGAGCCAGCGCCTGATCGCCGCGCTTGGCGGAAAGATTGAGCGACACCGCCTGTTGCCACCACTTGCTCTCTTTCGGCTCGTGGCGGATCAGCTCTGCGGCCTGATCGGCCGCCACGCCGTAGCGCTGCAGCGCGGTGAGGGCCGAGAGGCGGATGATCGCAGCCTGCTTCTGCCAGCTCTTCTTCAACAGCTGTTCACTCTGGCTGGCCGCCTCACCATACTGCTTGTTGTGGTAATGGAGGCCGGCCAGACGCAGGCGCAAGGCATCGTCAGCCTTGATGGCCAACGCGGCCTTGTAGCTGGCGATGGCACCGGCCCAGTTGGATTGCTGGGCCTGGATGTCGCCGCGCAGCCGCAGCAGTTGCAGCTGTTGCTGCTCGGGCCACTCTTTATAGGCCAGCGCCTGCTCCACGTAACGGCTCGCCTGCGCGGTCTGCTGCAGGTTGGCAGCCAGGGACGCCTGCAGCTGGGCCAGCCAGGCGCGCTCAGCATCGCTATTTGGTTTGAGGCCGGATGCCTTGCTCTGGGCCTGTTGCCACTGGCCGGACTGATAGAGCTTCATCACGGGCTCCAGCTGGCGGGAGAAAAGAGGGCTCACCTCCATCGCCAGACAGGCTTGGCTGACCAGGGCCAGCACACAGATCCAGATCCGCAACATAGTTATGACTCCAGTTTGAATTTGAGCGTGATGACTTGTACCAGCTTGTCGGTGGCACCCGGCCTAGGCTGATAGCGCCACTTGTTGATCGCCTGAATGGCCGCCCGCTCGAACTGACGCTTCGGCTTGGCCTCGACCACTTCCACATCCTGTACCCGACCGTCGGCATCGACGCTGAAACGCAGGGTCACCGACCCTTCGATGCCGGCCTGCTGGGCCCGATAGGGATAGACTGGCTCGATCCGCTGCAATGGCATCAGCATGTCGCCGGCGCCGATCCCGGCACCTTGCTGCTGGCCATGGAAGTTGCCGCTCGCGACCGGGTTGGGACTGGTCGCAACGCCAGGAGCATAGACCTGCACCGCGCTGAGGCTGGAGACCAGATCCAGGCTCGGCTGCACCGAGGGCAGCGGGGCCGCCGCCGGCATAGGCAGCGGCGTCGAGGCCAGCGCGGCAGGCGGCTCCGGCAGGGGTTCCGGCTCCTGGGGTACCGGGCGCTCACGCACCTGCACCTCGGTCACCTCGTTCTGCATGTTGATGACGATGGACTTCTGCTCGGCGCTCGCCTTCTCCCCTCTGGGCGGCTCCACCAGGGTGGCCATGAACAGCAGGATCCCCAGACTGAGGGCAATCCCCAGCCCCAGGCTCATCAGCTTGTATTTCATTTCGGTGCCACCGCCACGGCGATGTTGGCGATGCCTGCCGCCTTGGCCTCATCCATCACCCGCACCACCTTGCCGTGGGGTACCCGCTCGTCGGCCTGGATCACCAGGCTGGCATCGGGCTGTTCCGCCAGCAGGCGGGCGACGCTGGCCTGTACTCGCTCCACGTCGATCTGCTTGCGGTCGAGGAATATCTGCCCCTGAGGGCCGATCGCCAGCATGATGCTGGAGGACTTCTGCGCCTTGGCCTGGCTGGCCTGGGGCCTGTGCACCTCGAGCCCGGCTTCGCGCACGAAGGAGGTGGTGACAATAAAGAAGATCAGCATGATGAACACGATATCCAGCATGGGGGTCATGTCGATCTGCACTTCGTCGCGCTGGCGTTTGGATTGCCGTCTCATTGCATTACCTTCTCTTCTCGCAGGCCGTCCCGGGTCTTGGCCAGCGCACGCTTGGCCTGGCTCTCGAGCCGGCTGAGTAACAACACGCCGGAGAGAGCGACCACCATGCCAGCCATGGTGGGGATGGTGGCACGGGAGATCCCGCCCGCCATGCTCTCCGGGTTAAAGCGGTTGGCCGCGGCCAACGCATCGAATACGCCTATCATGCCGGTCACGGTACCCAGCAGCCCCAGCATGGGGCAGAGCACCACCAGGGTGCGGATGAAGATCAGATGACGGTTGAGCTCAAGCTCGGCCTCGGCCAGCCAGCGCCCGCGAATCGCCCGAGCGTGCCAGCTGTGGCGCTCGCTGCGGGCCTGCCAGCGGCCGAGCAGCTGGCGCTGCAGCGGGGCAAACCCCAAGTTGAGGTAGAGCAGCCGCTCGATCATCAGAATCCACATCAGCACCAGCAGGGCCAGAATGACCCAGAGCACCGGGCCGCCACGGCCCATGAAGCTCTGCAGCTGTTGCCAGATGTCGAGCATCATGCCGCCCGCTCCATCCCGTCACGGTTGCTTTCGGCCCGCTCGGCCAAAATGCCGGCCACCTGCTGCTCCAGCACGTTGGAGAGCTCGGTGAAGCGGGACTGCAGCAGGCTGTGGGCCAGGATCAGCGGAATGGCCGCCACCAGACCCTGTACCGTGGTGACCAGCGCCATGGAGATGCCGCCCGCCATGATCTTGGGATCACCGGTGCCGAACTGGGTGATGGCCTGGAAGGTGCCGATCATCCCGGTCACGGTGCCGAGCAGCCCCAGCATGGGGGCAATGGCCGCGATCACCTTGACCATGCCGATGCCGCGCTCCATGCGAGGGGTCTCCTGCAGGATCGCCTCGTCGAGACGCAGTTCGAGGGTCTCCATGCTCAGCTCGGGATGCTTGTCAGCCACCGTCAGCACCCGGCCGAGGGCATTGTCGGCATGATATTCACCGCTCTTGAGCTGGCGACGAACCCGACCCAGTTCACGGGAAAGGCTCCACAGCCGCACCCCGGCGATCCCCAGGCCGATGGCGGCCAGCAGCACTATGATGGCGCCGACCTGGCCACCTTGCTGGACTTGCTGCCAGAAGGTGGGGGCTTGCGCCAGCATCGCCAGCAGAGTGCCATGGGAGGGATCCAGCGGCAGCGCTTCTCCTTCCTGGCCCTGATAGACGGCCGCGGCGGAGAGCACGTTGCCGGGCAGGCCCAGCACCGGGCTCAGGCCTTCGGCTGTTGGCTGCAGGAACCCCTGCTCGCCAAACAGCGCGAAGCTGCCGACCCGGGTCAGTTGCTGCTCGCTGGCCGCCCCCTGAGCATCCAGCACCTTGCCGTTGAACTGGGCAACCCGGCCCGATTCGCGGATCTCCTGCAACAGGGTGGCAGGCAGCAGGGCGAGGGCGGCGCGATCCGGTACCTGCTTCTCCTGTGCCATCGCCTTGAGCGGCGCGAGGCGCTCGGGGTATTGACCCTCGACCGCGGATTCACTCAGCAGCTTGACCGCATCACTGGCCCCCTGACGGGTGACCGCAAAGATCTCGTTCATGTCGCCGGAGGCCTGCTCCCACTGGGCATTGAGCTCCACCAGCTGCTTCTCATTGGTGGCAAACTGGCTGGCCAGCTCCTTGCTCAGGCGCTGGGCCTCGGCCAGCTTGGCGCGGGCACTGTTCAGCTCCTTGGAGACGGACGCCAGATCCTGCTGTGCCTGCTGTTCACGGGCCTGTTCCTGCTGCTGCCAGGCTTCATCGGCCACGGCGGCAGTGGTGCCCAGAGAGAGGGCGAGGGCTAGGGGGAACCACTTCATGGTGACGCTCATGACTGGGCCTCCTGACCACGGCTGACGGAAAGGGGGACATTCAACAACTGGGGAACCTTCTTGTCGGCGGCCATCTCCAGCGCCTCGGCGACGGGGGAGAGCCACTGGCTGTCGAGGGGCTGCCACTGCTTGTTCTGCACTGACCAGCGCCACGCCTGGGAACGATCGGCGGTCATCGCCAACAGGGAGACCCGACCCACCGCCAGCACGTCGACCCGGCGCGGTGCGCCGTCCAGCACCAGTTCGGCGGCATAGCTGTCGAGCCGGCTGCCATATTCGGCTTCGATCTGGTAGGCCTGCAGCAGCTGGCGGAACTTCTCCGCCTCGCTCACGTCAGCCCTGGCCAGAGTGGCTTTCAGCTGTTCAACCCGCGCCAGGCGATCTTCCTTGCGCAGCGGAATGTCATTTTGTACCAGCTGCTCCAGATCGGCCTGCATCTTCAGCATCAACGGGATCAGGCCCTGCCGGGTCTCCTGTACCGCTTCCAGCTGCTGACTCAGCTTGCCCAGCTCATTTTGCTGATCGGCCACCAGAGACTGCATGTAGCGGTTGTAGGCTTCCAGATCGCGCAGTTGCAGCTGCGCATTCTGCAGCTCCAGCCTGGCGGCAACGGCCGCATCGGCGGCTTTCTCCACGCGCTGCTGGGAGGCTTTCCCGGCAGCTATGCTGTTTTTCAGTGCCGGCGCGACCAGCTCGTCGGCGCCGGCAGCGAAGTGGACTGACAGTGGCAACAAGGCCAAACCCCAAAACTTGTTCATGATATAAATCTTAACAATGATAACTATTCTCATTGTCTCAGAGTGGAGGGTCAGTGGCAATCAGATGATTTTGTTGGCCTTCGGCTGAAAAAACAGGATAATTTTTAAGCAAGCACGGGAGTCACTGGCGTTGTTCGTCACAACACCAAATTAATAAATAAAAAATATCTTTTCGATCAATGTGATAGAGATCGAAAAAGGAGAAGTTCATGTTCAACGATGCGATCTGGGAACATATCGATCGGTTCACCAAGGCCAAGAAGACCAGCGACATCCAGCAGCAGCTGGAGCGCTTCAGTCACCAGATGGGCTTTGATTACTTTCGTTTGCTGATTATTTTCCCCATCAGCATGCAGAAATCCCATGTGGCGTTGTTCAACAACTGCCCCACCAGCTGGTTCGATGCCTATTCGGAGCGGCACTACCTGACCCAGGATCCGGTCGTCTTCCTGGGGCTGAAGCAGACCCAGCCCATCTTCTGGAACAAGCTCGACTGCGACTCCCCCTGGCTGCCCAGCGCCAGCCGGGAGGTGATGAACCTGGCTGCCGACTTCGGGGTGAGAAACGGCGTCTCCTTCCCGCTGCACACGCCGCAGGGGGAACACGGCATCCTCTCCTTCATCAGCAAGGAGAAGTCCAATTCCGATCTGATGTTTGAAAACGTTCCCTTGCTGTCGTTCTGCGCCAGCTACATCTTCAACTCGGCGCTGCAGCTGATAAAGAGCAGGCCGGATCTGATGAAGTACCTGACCGAACTGTCCGATCGGGAGAAGGAGTGCCTGTTCTGGGCCAGCGAGGGCAAGACCTCCTGGGAGATCGCCACCATCCTCGGCATCAGCGAGCGGACCGTGAACTTCCACCTCAATCAGGTCACCAACAAGACCGACTCGAAGAACCGCAACCAGGCGATCGCCAAGAGCATCTCCAGCGGCATCATAGTGCCCTCGCTGGACGACGTGACCATCACCAACCTGCGGTTGTCATGACGCCAGCCCGGCAGCACAGCCAATAAAAAAGAGCCGCAATGCGGCTCTTTTTTCATTTCTGACGACGGCTTATTCCACCGTCACGGATTTTGCCAGGTTGCGCGGCTGATCCACATCGGTACCCTTGATGAGGGCTACATGGTAGGAGAGCAGCTGCAGCGGCACGGTATAGACGATCGGCGCGATCACCTCTTCCACGTGGTTCAGGCTCATCACCCGCATGGTCTCGTCGCTCTTGAAGCCGGTATCGGCATCGGCGAAGACGTAGAGGATACCGCCACGGGCACGCACCTCTTCCACGTTGGACTTGAGCTTCTCCAGCAGATCGTTGTTCGGCGCCACCACTATGATGGGCATCTCGGCATCGATCAGCGCCAGCGGACCGTGCTTCAACTCACCGGCGGCATAGGCCTCGGCGTGAATGTAGGAGATCTCTTTGAGCTTGAGAGCCCCTTCCATGGCGATGGGGTACTGGCTGCCGCGACCCAGGAACAGGCTGTGGTGCTTGTCGGCAAACTCTTCGGCCAGGGCCTCGATATCCTTGGCCAGCGCCAGGCTCTCCTTGATGCGCAGCGGCAGGGCCTGCAGCGCCTTGACCAGCTCGGCTTCGGCGGCGGCGCTCAGGTTGCCGCGGCAACGACCGATGGAGGCCACCAGCATCAGCAGACCGGCCAGCTGGGTGGTGAACGCCTTGGTAGAGGCCACGCCAATTTCAGCCCCCGCTCGGGTCATAAAGGCCAGATCCGATTCGCGCACCAGGGAGGAGCCCGGCACGTTGCAGATGGCCAGCGAGCTCATGTAGCCGGACTCCTTGGCCAGGCGCAAGGCGGCCAGGGTATCGGCGGTCTCGCCACTCTGGGAGAGAGTCACCAGCAGGCTGTTGGGGCGCACCACCGACTTGCGATAGCGGAATTCGGAGGCGATCTCCACGTCGCAGGAGACGCCGGCGATCTCTTCGAACCAGTAGCGAGCCACCATGCCGGAGTGATAGGAGGTGCCGCAGGCGACGATCTGCACGTGATCGACCTTGTCGAAGATGGCGCGCGCGCCGTTGCCGAAGGACTCGACCACCACGTGATCACCACCCAGACGCCCTTCCAGGGTGTTGGTGATGGCCTTGGGTTGCTCGTGGATCTCTTTGAGCATGTAGTGGCGATACTCGCCCTTGTCACCGGCGTCGTGGGAGAGTTCGGACTCCTGCTCTTCACGCACCACGGCCTCGCCGTGGGTATCGAAGATGTGCACGTCGCGACGGGTCACTTCGGCCACGTCACCCTCTTCCAGGAAGATGAAGCGACGGGTCACCGGCAGCAGCGCCATCTGGTCGGAAGCGATGAAGTTCTCGCCGATGCCGCGGCCGATCACCAGCGGGGAGCCGGAACGGGCCACCACCACGCGGCTGTCGTCACGGCTGTCCATCACCACGGTGCCGTAGGCGCCGCGCAGCTGCTTCACCGCGACCTGCATGGCAGCCAGCAGGCTGGGGGCGGATTTCAGCTCGTGGTGCACCAGGTGGGCGATCACCTCGGTGTCGGTGTCGGAGCTGAACACATAGCCCAGCGCCTTCAACTCTTCACGCAGCTCTTCATGGTTCTCGATGATGCCGTTGTGCACCACCACGATATGCTCGGAGACGTGAGGGTGGGCATTGCGCTCGGACGGTTCGCCGTGAGTGGCCCAGCGGGTGTGGGCGATGCCGGTACCGCCATGCACGGACTGCTCGTCCAGCGCCTTGGCCAGCTCGGCCACCTTGCCGAGGCGACGCACCCGCTGCAGCGGCTGACTGGCGCTGAACACGGCCACACCGGCCGAGTCGTAGCCGCGATATTCCAGACGGCGCAGACCCTCTACCAGAATTTCAGCCACATCACGTTGGGCGACGGCCCCGACGATGCCACACATACACTTCTCCTTAAGACGCTATTGATTCGGTTGGATAATCATTTGTTCAGGTCAGACTGCCACGGGGGCGCAGATCAGCTGGATCCCCTTGGCCTGAATTCGTTCTCTGGCCGAGATGGCCAGCCCCTCGTCGGTCACCAGGGTATGGATGCTGGACCAGGGCAGTTCGAGATTGGGGATCTTGCGGCCGATCTTCTCCGACTCCACCATGACGATGACCTCCCGCGACACCTCGGCCATCACCCGGGACAGCCCCACCAGCTCATTGAAGGTGGTGGTACCGCGTTCCGGATCGATGCCGTCGGCACCGATGAACAGCTGGTCGAAGTCATAGGAACGCAGCACCTGCTCCGCCACCTGACCCTGGAAGGATTCGGAGTGGGGGTCCCATGTGCCTCCCGTCATTAACAGGGTAGGCTCGTTTTCCAGCTCGCGCAGGGCGCCGGCCACATTGAGGGAGTTGGTCATCACGATGAGACCGCGCTTGTTGCCGAGCAGCGGGATCATGGCGCTGGTGGTGGTGCCGCTGTCGATGATGACGCGGTTGTGATCGCGGATCCGTTCGGCCGCCGCCTTGGCGATAGCCAGCTTTCGTTTCGAAACTTGCTCTGGATTGCCGTCCACCACCATCTCGCTGGGCAGGGGGACGGCGCCACCGTAACGACGCAGCAACAGACCACCGGTCTCCAGCACGGCCAGATCTTTGCGAATAGTCACCTCGGAGGTGGAGAAGTGCTTGGCCAGGGCATCGACGCTCACTTCACCCTGCTCCTGCACCAGGCTCACTATGGTGTGACGGCGCTGCTGAGTATTACGTTTGGTCATCTTAAGGTTTCGATTCGAAAGAATTTCGAAATATTAATGCCTTTTCTGGAAAAATCAAACGGCAAATAGGATCCGATATGGTTCGATGCCAGAATGGGGAGCTGATTTGCGACGAGGATGCCATGCAAAAACGAACCATCTGGCTGGTAGAAGATGAAGCCAGCATCGCCGACACCCTGATCTATGCCCTGCAAACCGACGGTTTCGAGGTGGAGTGGTTTTCCCTCGGCCAGCCGTTGCTGGCGCGACTTGCCCAGTCGCGCCCCGACTTCCTGATCCTGGATGTGGGGTTGCCGGACATCAGCGGCTTCGAGCTGTGCAAGGAGGTACGAGCCCGCTGCGACGTTCCCCTGATGTTCCTCACTGCCCGCAGCGAAGAGATAGACCGCCTGATCGGGCTGGAGATAGGGGCCGACGACTATGTGGCCAAGCCCTTCTCGCCCCGCGAGGTGTGCGCCAGGGTACGGGTAATCCTGCGCCGCAGCCAGCCAGCCGCCACCCAGCCGAGCCAGACACTCACCCTGGACGAGGAGCGGGCCCGCATCAGCTTTCACGGCCAGCCGCTGGCGCTCACCCGTTACGAATACCTGCTGCTCAAGACCCTGATGCAGGCGCCGGGCCGGGTCTACTCCCGCCAGCAGCTGATGGATCTGGTGTGGAGCGGGGCGGAGGAGAGCCTGGATCGTACCGTGGATACCCATATCAAGACCATCCGTGCCAAGCTGCGGGAGCGGGATCCCCACGCCAACCTGATCCTGACCCATCGTGGACTC
This sequence comes from Aeromonas sp. s2, assembly GCF_040907935.1. NCBI lineage: Bacteria > Pseudomonadati > Pseudomonadota > Gammaproteobacteria > Aeromonadales > Aeromonadaceae > Aeromonas > Aeromonas sp. s2. The sequence goes on from NZ_JBFOCR010000025.1 coordinate 11,323, forward strand.
GGCTACAGCCTGGAGCAGGCATGAACAGACGGTTGCCGGGTCACGGCCGGGGGATGACATGAGAATCGGACTGCAACTACTGTGCGGGCTGGTGCTGATCTTTGCGCTGGCCGCCTGGTTCGTGCTGGAGATCTTCGTCGAGGAGATCAAACCAGGGGTGCGCAGCGCCACCGAAGATACCCTGGTGGACATGGCCCAGATGCTGGCCCCGCTCGCGCTGGATGACCTGCAGGAGGGGAAAATGGCCGACGGCCGGCTGGCCAGCGCCTTCGCCCGCCTCAACCAGAGCCCCATCAACGCCCTCATCGACGGCCACCTCAAGCAGCAGGCGGAGTACCGCATCTATGTGGTCGACCGCTGGGGCAAGGTGGTTTACGACTCGGACGGGGTGGATCTGGGCAAGGACTACTCGCGCTGGAACGACGTCTACCTGACCCTGCGCGGCGAATACGGCGCCCGCAGCACCCGCAGCGATCCCGACGATCCCACCAGCTCGGTGATGCACGTCGCCGCCCCGCTGCGGGAGGGGGACGACATCCTCGGCTCCCTCACCGTCGCCAAACCCAACCGCACCCTGCTGCCCATGATAGAACGCAGCGAGCACCAGCTGCTGCAGGGGGCAGCCTTGCTGCTGTTCATCTCACTGCTCATCGGCGCCCTGCTGGTGTGGTGGCTCAACCGCGCCATCGGCAAGCTGGTGCACTATGCCGATGCGGTCAGCCAGGGCCAGCCCGCCACTCTGCCACGCCTCTACAGCCCGGAGCTGGATCGGCTCGGCCGCTCCCTTGAGACCATGCGCCGCCAGCTGGACGGCAAGGCCTACATCGAAGCCTATGTGCACAGCCTGACCCACGAGCTCAAGAGCCCGCTGGCCGCCATTCGCGGGGCAGGGGAAATACTGACCGAGGCCCCGCCGCTGGACGTCGCAAAGCGCTTTATCGGCAACATCAATCTGGAGACGGCCCGCATGCAGCAACTGATCGAGCGGATGCTGCAGCTGGCCAAACTGGAGTCGGGGCAGGGGCTGGACAGACAGGCGGTCGAGCCGGCCAGGCTGGGCAGACGGGCGCTAGACGCCCGCCAGATCCTGGCCCAGCGCCGCCAGATCACCCTGCACGCCGAGCTGGGGGAAGCCCAGAAACAGAAGTGGGATCCCCTGCTGGTGGAACAGGCCCTCGGCAACCTGCTGGACAACGCCCTCGACTTCTCCCCCGTCGGCAGCACCCTCAGGCTGAGCGGCACCATGGAGGAGGGGGGTTACTGCTTCCGGGTGCGGGATCAGGGACCCGGCATTCCGGCCTACGCCCTGCCGCGCATCTTCGAGCGCTTCTACTCCCTGCCCAGACCCGACAAGGGCAAGAGCAGCGGCCTCGGGCTCAGCTTCGCCATGGAGGTGGCGCGCCAGCACGGCGGCCGGCTGACCCTCACCAACCAGGCTGACGGCGGAGTGCTGGCCGAGCTCTGGTTGCCAGCGGGCTGACACTTCACACTGGGCACATAAAGCGGCGCTATGCTGGTGTTTTCCCAGCGAACTTTATGCGCTCAAGGAGCCCCCATGTCCCGCCTTCTGTTATCCGGCCTGCTCGGCGCAGGCCTGCTGTTTTCGCTGCCGGCCAGCGCCGCCACCGGCTGCTTTCTCTATGCCGACGGCAACGGCCAGACCCTCTCCAGCGAAGGGGATTGTTCAAGCCAGCTGCCACCCGCGTCCACCTTCAAAATTCCGCTGGCGCTGATGGGCTATGACAGCGGCTTTCTGGTAGACGAAGAGCACCCGGCGCTGCCCTTCAAGCCGGGTTACGACGACTGGCTGCCCGCCTGGCGGGAGACCACCACCCCGCGCCGCTGGGAAACCTACTCGGTGGTCTGGTTCTCCCAGCAGATCACCGAATGGCTGGGGATGGATCGCTTCCAGCAGTACGTCGACCGTTTCGACTACGGCAACCGGGATCTCTCCGGCAACCCCGGCAAACACGACGGCCTGACCCAGGCCTGGCTCAGCTCCAGCCTGGCCATCAGTCCAGAGGAGCAGGCCCGCTTCCTCGGCAAGATGGTGAGCGGCAAGCTGCCGGTGTCGGCGCAGACCCTGCAGTACACCGCCAACATCCTCAAGGTGAGCGAGATCGACGGCTGGCAGATCCACGGCAAGACCGGCATGGGCTATCCGAAGAAGCTGGATGGCAGCCTCAACCGGGATCAGCAGATCGGCTGGTTCGTCGGCTGGGCCAGCAAACCGGGCAAGCAACTCATCTTCGTCCATACCGTGGTGCAAAAACCCGGCAAGCAGTTCGCCTCCCTCAAGGCCAAGGAAGAGGTGCTGGCCGCCCTGCCGGCCAAACTGAAAACCCTGTGATACCGAGACCGGCGCTCTGCGCCGGTTTTTTTATCCCCCTTCACCCCTACTTCACACAGCCCCATCCCCCCTTCACCCGACCCAGCCACACTCGCTCCATCAACAAGGAGACGTGTCATGGTCAAACAGATATTCAGCCACAAGATCTTTCTGCTGCTGTTGCTCAGCCTGCTGCTGATGGTGCCGGTGCAATCCATCATGGAGCTGAACCGGGAGCGCCAGGCCTATCGCAGCCAGGCCATCCACAGCATCATGGCCAGCAGCAGCGGGCCGCAGCGACTGCTGGGGCCGGTCGTGGTGCAGCCTTATACCCGCACCGTCACGGTGGAGCAGGATGGCAAGCGCTTCGAGCGCAAGCTGCAGCTCTATCGCTACCTGCTGCCGGAACAGCTGGATGTGCAGGCCAGCATGGAGGTGACCCCGCGCAAGCTCGGCATCTACCAGGCACAGGTCTATCACACCCGGCTCTCCCTCTCCGGGCGGCTGCCTGCCGAACTGAACGGTCAGACCCTGATCAGCGGCGAACCGGATCTGACCGTCGATGGGGCCGATCCCGCCCTGGTGGCAGGTAAACCCTATCTGAGCCTGGTGCTGTCCGATGCCCGCGGCATCAACCGGGTACCCGAGCTGCAACTGGGGGAGCAGCGCATCCCGTTCGCCCCCGGCGCCCTGCTGGGTGACGGACTGGCCGGCATCCATGCGCCGCTCGCGGCCCTGCCGGGGGAAGGTGGCGCTTTTCACATCGAACTGGACCTGCAGGGGATGAACCAGCTGGAAGTGGTGCCGCTCGGCCAGGACAGCAGGCTCAACCTCGCCAGCAACTGGCCCCACCCCAACTTCATCGGCGACTTTCTGCCGGGCAGCCGTACCCTCACCGCCAGCGGCTTCGAGGCGAGCTGGCAGAGCAGCTGGTTTGCCACCGACATGGAGAGCCGTTTCAACCGGATGATGAAGGGTACCAGCGGCGATCTGCCCGCCTTCAGCATCAGCCTGGTGCAGCCGGTGGATCACTATCAGCAGAACGAGCGGGCCGCCAAGTATGCGCTGCTGTTCATCGGCCTCACCTTCCTCAGCTTCTTCATGTTCGAGCTGCTCAAGGGGCTGCGGGTGCACCCGATCCAGTACGCGCTGGTGGGCATGGGGCTGGCCATCTTCTATCTGGTGCTGCTGGCACTCACCGAACACCTCGGCTTTGCCTGGGCCTATCTGATTGCCGCCCTGGCCAGCGTGGCCCTCAACGGCTTCTACCTCAGCCATGTGCTGGGTGGCCCCAAACAGGGGCTCGGCTTCGCGGCCCTGCTCGGGCTGGTCTACGCCATCCTGTTCGGCTTGCTGCAGGCCGAGGAGATAGCCCTGCTGCTCGGCGCCCTGCTGCTGTTCGCCATCCTGGCGCTGGTCATGGTGCTGACCCGCAAGCTGGACTGGTATCGGGTGATGGGGAACGCCCCGATGCCCCCCGCCAGCGGGCAGGAGAGCTGAAAACAAAACCGGCGCCATCAGGCGCCGGTTTGCATTTCATTGATCGGGCATCACTTCTTCTTGACCGGGCGAGCCCAGTTCTGGATATGGCGCTGTGGCACCCGGGTAATCACCAGCTCGTTCTCGGCCACGTCCTTGGTGATGGTGGAGCCGGCCCCCAGGGTCGCCCCCTTGCCGATACGCACCGGTGCCACCAGCTGGGTATCGGAGCCGACGAAGACGTCATCCTCGATGATGGTCTGGAACTTGTTGACCCCGTCGTAGTTGCAGGTGATGGTGCCGGCACCGATGTTCACCTTGGCACCCACCTCGGCATCCCCCAGATAAGTCAGATGACCGCACTTGGAGCCAACCCCCAGCCGGGCCTTCTTCATCTCGACGAAATTGCCGACGTGGGCATCCTGCTCCAGTACGGCACCCGGGCGCAGGCGAGTAAAAGGACCGACCGAGCACTGGTCGGCGATTTGCGCGCCTTCGATGACGGAGTAGGGTTTCACCTCGGTGTGATCGCCGATCACGCAATCCTTCAGCACGCTGCCGGCCCCGATGCGGACGTGGTTACCCAGCACCACCTTGCCTTCGATGATGACGTTGACGTCGATCACCACCTCTTCCCCGATCTCCAGGGTACCGCGCAGATCGAAGCGGGCAGGGTCGATCAGGGTGGCACCGGCGATCATCAGCTTCTCGGCCTGCATCTGCTGATAGCTGCGCTCGAGCTGAGCCAGCTGCACCCGGTTGTTGGCCCCTTCAACCTCCATGGCGCTGTCCGGGTGAACCGCGGCGATGGGGCAGTTGTCGGCGTGGGCCATGGCAATGACGTCGGTCAGATAGAACTCGCCCTGGGCATTCTTGTTGTCCAGACGGGAGAGCCAGCTGCGCAGCTGGCCACCGTTGGCCACCAGCACGCCGGTGTTCACTTCGCGGATGGCGAGCTGCTCGGCGTTGGCATCCTTCTGCTCGACGATGCCGACCACCTGACCATTGCTGCGCACGATGCGGCCATAGCCGGTCGGGTTGTCCAGCACCACGGTCAGCAGCGCCATGCCGTCGTCGGCCTTGGCGGCCAGCAGCCGCTGCAGGGTTTCCGGCTGGATCAGCGGGGTGTCACCGTACAACACCAGCACGTCGTCTTCATCGTTCCAGAACGGGATGGCCTGGGCCACCGCATGACCGGTTCCCAGTTGCTGGGCCTGCAGCACCCAGTTCAGGTCGGATGCCTGGATCCGCTCCTTCAGCAGTTCGGCACCGTGGCCATAGACCAGGTGCAGCTGCTCGGCCCCCACCTGGCGGGCGGTATCGATCACATGGGAGACCATGGGCTTGTTGGCGACCGGGTGCAGTACCTTGGGCAGGGAGGAACGCATACGGGTACCTTTACCCGCAGCAAGGATCACGACGTTGAGGGACATAATTCGACCTTTGGAACATGAAAAAATACTCGGCGGAGTCTATCCAACGAGTAAAAAAAAAGCGACCCGCAGGTCGCTTTTTACCTCACCGTTATTAACGGTAATTCTTTTTGACGATATCGATGACCCGCAGTTGAGCCATCGCCTTGGCCAGCTCGGTGGCGGCCTGGGCGTAGTCGATATCACCATGGGAGCTGTGGATCCGCTCTTCCGCCGCGCGTTTGGCTTCCTGGGCTTTCGCCTCATCCAAATCGTCGGCACGAATCGCGGTGTCCGCCAGCACGGTCACGGCTTCGGGCTGCACTTCCAGCATGCCGCCGGAGATGTACAGCACCTCTTCAGTTCCGTTCTGCTTCACCAAGCGGACCAGGCCCGGCTTGATGGCAGTCAGCAACGGAGCATGACCGTGGCGGAGACCCAGCTCACCTTCGGAGCCTGATACCTGAGCGGACTGCACGCGACCGGAAAACAGTTTTCCTTCGGCGCTCACCACGTCCAGGTGAAAGGAGATCATCTCAGCCATGGGCCCTCCTATCGAGGCTTACAGTTTCTTGGCTTTCTCGACAACTTCGTCGATGCTGCCAACCATGTAAAACGCCTGCTCCGGCAGATCGTCGTACTCGCCTTTCAGGATGCCCTGGAAACCACGGATGGTCTCTTTCAGCGGCACGTATTTGCCCGGAGAACCGGTAAACACTTCGGCCACGAAGAACGGCTGGGACAGGAAACGCTCGATCTTACGGGCACGGGCTACGGTCAGTTTGTCTTCTTCTGACAGTTCATCCATACCCAGGATGGCGATGATGTCCTTCAGCTCCTTGTAGCGCTGCAGTACGGTCTGAACGCCACGAGCAGTCTCGTAGTGCTCCTTGCCAACCACCAGCGGATCCAGCTGACGGGAGGTGGAGTCCAGCGGGTCAACGGCCGGGTAGATACCCAGTGCCGCGATCTGACGGGACAGTACCACGGTCGCATCCAGGTGGGCGAAGGTGGTCGCCGGAGACGGGTCGGTCAAGTCATCCGCAGGCACGTAAACGGCCTGTACGGAGGTGATGGAACCGGTCTTGGTGGAGGTGATGCGTTCCTGCAGAACACCCATCTCCTCGGCCAGGGTCGGCTGGTAACCTACTGCAGAGGGCATACGGCCCAGCAGTGCGGATACTTCAGTACCGGCCAGGGTGTAACGGTAGATGTTGTCCACGAAGAACAGCACGTCACGACCTTCGTCACGGAACTTCTCGGCCATGGTCAGGCCGGTCAGCGCCACGCGCAGACGGTTTCCGGGCGGCTCGTTCATCTGACCGTAAACCAGAGATACTTTGTCCAGTACGTTGGACTCCATCATCTCGTGGTAGAAGTCGTTACCCTCACGGGTACGCTCACCTACACCGGCGAACACGGAGTAACCGCTGTGTTCGATCGCGATGTTACGGATCAGCTCCATCATGTTTACGGTCTTGCCTACACCGGCACCACCGAACAGACCAACCTTACCCCCCTTGGCGAACGGGCATACCAGGTCGATAACCTTGATACCGGTCTCCAGCAGGTCGTTGCTGTTGGACTGATCTTCGTAGCTGGGAGCCGCGCGGTGGATGGACCAACGCTCTTCTTCACCGATCGGACCTTTTTCGTCGATCGGATCGCCCAGTACGTTCATGATCCGACCCAGAGTCGATACGCCGACCGGCACCTGGATGGATTTACCGCTATTCACTACTTCCAACCCACGACGCAGACCGTCGGAGGAGCCCATGGTGATGCAACGAACGACGCCGCCACCGATCTGTTGCTGAACTTCCAGCACCAGACCCTGGCCTTGACCTTCGCTGACAACCTTCAGTGCATCGTACACCTGGGGCACGGCATCTTGCGGGAACTCGATGTCCACCACAGCGCCGATGATTTGGACGATGAAACCGTTACTCATGTCAAATCCTCTAAACCTTTGATAACCCTTGCCTTACACCGCAGCAGCACCGGACACGATCTCTGTCAGTTCCTGGGTAATACTGGCCTGACGGGCCTTGTTGTATACCAGTTGCAGATCGTTAATCAGGTTACCGGCGTTGTCAGTCGCGGCTTGCATGGCAACCATTCGGGCTGCCTGTTCACTTGCCAAGTTTTCCACTACCCCCTGGTAGACCTGGGATTCGACGTAGCGAATCAGCAGGGTATCCAGCAGTTGCTTGGGATCCGGCTCATAGAGGTAATCCCAGTGGTGTTTCTTGGCGAGCTTGCTGTCTTCAGTTACGGGCAAAGGCAGCAGTTGATCGACTCGTGGTTGCTGAACCATGGTGTTGACGAACTTGTTGTACACCAGATACAGCCTGTCAATCTCACCGTTGTCGTAAGCCTTCAGCATGACCTTGACTGAACCAATCAGGTCATTGACGCTCGGGTTATCGCCCAGTCCTGCGACGTGAGCTTTCACCTTGGCGCCGTGCCGTTCAAAGAAGTTGGAGGCCTTGTTGCCGATCAGAGCCAGGTCAACCTTGGCTCCTTTCGCACTCCATTGCTTCATGTCATTGAGGGCAGCCTTGAACAGGTTGATGTTCAGACCACCACACAGGCCACGGTCGGTGGAGACGACGATGTAACCCACTCGCTTGACCTCACGTTCGATGAGGTAGGGGTGCTTGTATTCCAGGTTCCCCTGAGCGATATGGCCGATCACCTTGCGCATGGTTTCAGCGTACGGACGGCTGGCAGACATGCGATCTTGCGCACGGCGCATCTTGCTTGCTGCCACCATTTCCATAGCGCCGGTGATCTTCTGAGTGTTTTTCACACTCGCGATCTTGTTACGTATCTCTTTTGCGCCGGCCATCTCTTACTCTCCATCAGGTGGCAGCTCGCGCTGCCACACACGCTTACCAGGTCTGGGTTGCCTTGAAGTTGTCCAGCAACGCAGTCAGCTTGCCAACGATCGCGTCGTTGTAGTCGGCCTTGGCATTGATTTCAGCCATCAGCTCGGCATGCTGGGTATTGGCGTAAGAGAGCAGAGCGGCTTCGAAGTCGACGATCTTGTTCAGCTCGACATCGGAGAGATAGCCTTTTTCCGCGGCGAACAGCACCAGAGACTGGTGAGCCACGCTCAGCGGAGAGTACTGCTTCTGCTTCATCAGCTCGGTCACTTTCTGACCGTGGTCCAGCTGCTTGCGGGTCGCATCGTCCAGGTCGGAAGAGAACTGGGCGAATGCAGCCAGTTCACGATACTGGGCCAGCGCGGTACGGATACCACCGGACAGCTTCTTGACGATCTTGGTCTGAGCGGCACCACCTACACGGGATACAGAGATACCCGGGTCAACGGCCGGACGGATACCGGAGTTGAACAGTTGTGAAGTCAGGAAGATCTGGCCATCGGTGATGGAGATCACGTTGGTCGGAACGAACGCGGATACGTCACCGGCCTGGGTTTCGATGATCGGCAGCGCGGTCAGAGAACCGGTCTGGCCTTTCACGGCACCGTTGGTGAACTTCTCTACGTACTCGGCGTTGACGCGAGCAGCACGCTCCAGCAGACGGGAGTGCAGATAGAAAACGTCGCCCGGGTAGGCTTCGCGTCCTGGCGGACGGCGCAGCAGCAGGGAGATCTGGCGATAAGCTACGGCCTGCTTGGACAGGTCATCATAGATGATCAGCGCGTCTTCACCGCGGTCACGGAAGTACTCACCCATGGAGCAGCCGGCATACGGAGCCAGGTACTGCAGGGCAGCCGCTTCGGAGGCAGAGGCAACCACCACGATGGTGTTGGCCAGGGCGCCGTGCTCTTCCAGCTTGCGTACCACGTTGGCGATGGTGGAGGCCTTCTGGCCGATCGCAACGTAGACACACTTAATGCCGGAGTCTTTCTGGTTGATGATGGTGTCGATGGCGATGGCAGTCTTGCCCACCTGACGGTCACCGATGATCAGCTCACGCTGGCCACGACCGATAGGGATCATGGCATCGATGGCTTTCAGACCGGTCTGGACCGGCTGGTCAACAGACTTACGCTCGATAACGCCCGGTGCAATCACTTCGATCGGCGAGAAGCCGTCGTTGTCGATTGGACCTTTACCGTCGATCGGCTGACCCAGGGTGTTCAACACCCGGCCCAACAGACCACGACCGACCGGCACTTCCAGAATGCGGCCAGTCCCTTTTACTTTCATTCCTTCTGACAGGCCGTCATAGGAACCCATGATCACCGCACCGACGGAGTCACGCTCCAGGTTCAATGCCAGAGCGTAGCGGTTGCCCGGCAGCTCGATCATCTCACCTTGCATGGCATCGGCCAGGCCGTGAATACGAATGATACCGTCGCTCACAGAGACGATGGTACCTTCGTTACGCGCTTCGCTCTTTACATCAAACTGCGCAATGCGCTGCTTGATCAGCTCGGCGATTTCAGTGGAATTCAGTTGCATGCTCTAATACCCCAATCAAGATTGCAGCGCGTCAGCCATGCGATCCAGCTTACCGCGGACCGTGCCGTCGATAACCAGGTCACCGGCCTTGATGAGCACCCCGGCCATCAAGGACGCATCCATGCTGCAATTCAGCTTCACTTTGCGCGCGAGACGTTGTTCCAGAGAAGCCTGAATATTGGCTTTCTGCTGGTCGGTCAGTTCGATCGCCGAAATCACGTCAGCCTGAACTTCTTTATCCAGTTCAGCCTTGAACGCGATGAATTCGGCAACGACCGCCGGCAGCACACCCAAGCGACCATTCTCGGCCATCACCCGGATCAGGTTCTGACCATGCTCGTCGAGTTGCTCACCACAGATGCCGACAAACAACTTTGCCAGCTCTTCGGCAGCCACAGAGCCGTTTACCAGGTTGTGGATGGTCTCGTTCTCCGCTACTTGTGCAGCGAAGCCGAGCATCCCCAGCCACTGGTCAACCGCCTTGTGCTCAACGGCAAACTCGAAAGCAGCCTTGGCGTAGGGGCGAGCGATTGTAGTCAGTTCAGACATAGCCCCGTTCCCGTTACAGTTCTGCTACCAGCTTGTCGACGATGTCGCTGTTGGCAGCCTGGTCGATTTGGCGCGCCAGGATCTTCTCTGCACCAGCAATGGCAAGAGCAGCAACCTGCTTACGCAGTTCTTCTTTGGCACGATGACGTTCAGCTTCAATCTCGGCACGGCCCTGAGCCAGGATTTTTTCCCGCTCAGATTGGGCACCGGCAGCAGCTTCATCAATGATCTGGGCCTTGCGTTTGTTGGCCTGTTCAATGATTTCTGCAGCCTGGAGCTTGGCTTCTTTCAGCTGATCGGTGGCGTTGGCCTTGGCCAAATCCAGATCTTTCTTGGCACGCTCGGCAGAAGAGAGGCCGTCAGCAATGGTTTTCTGACGGGCTTCGATGGCAGCCATCAGCGGCGGCCACACGTACTTCATGCAAAACACTACGAAGAAGAAAAAAGCAACTGCTTGGCCGAGGAGGGTGGCGTTGATATTCACAGCCTGTGTCCTCTTAGTTAGTTAATGGGTTATGTCCGGAGGTCGCTATGACTTAGCCGGCAACCGCAAACATCACGTACAGACCCAGACCAACGGCGATCATCGGGATCGCATCCACCAGACCCATCACGATGAAGAACTGGGTACGCAGAACAGGGATCAGGTCCGGTTGACGAGCTGCACCTTCCAGGAATTTGCCACCCAGGATACCGATACCGATGGAAGCGCCGATAGCCGCCAGACCCATCATCATTGCAGCAGCGATGTACAGCAGGTCCATGTTCAAGTTTTCCATGAGGATCTCCATTTATTTAGATGTAATTGATTGTATAAAAAGGATTATTTGAGTTGCATCAACCATGGTCTTCTTGAGCCATCGACAGATAGACGATGGTCAGCACCATGAAGATAAACGCCTGCAAAGTGATGATCAGGATGTGGAAAATTGCCCAAGGCACGGACAGGATCCACTGAGACCACCAGGGTAGCAAACCCGCAATCAGGATAAAGATCAGTTCGCCAGCATACATGTTGCCGAACAGTCGAAGACCCAGAGAAACAGGTTTGGAAATCAGCGTAACAGTTTCCAGGATGAGGTTAACCGGGATGGCCGCCGGGTGGTTGAAAGGCTGAAGCGTCAGCTCCTTCACAAACCCGCCGATACCCTTGACCTTGATGCTGTAGTACAGGATCAAGAAGAACACGCCCAAAGCCATGGACATGGTGATGTTAACGTCAGCAGAGGGAACCACACGCAGATAGGGAACACCCATCAACTGTGCAGCGTGGGGGATAAAGTCAACGGGGATCAGATCCATCAGGTTCATCAGGAAGATCCACACAAACACCGTCAGGGCCAAAGGTGCGATGACCTTGTTGCGACCGTGAAAGATGTCCTTGACGTTACCACTCACAAACTCGACCAGCATCTCCACAAAGCACTGCAGTTTACCGGGCACACCACTGGTAGCGTTGACGGCTACGCGGCGGAACAACCAGATAAACAGAGCGCCCAACAGAACAGAAAATATCATTGAGTCGACATTGACTGTCCAGAACCCAGACCCGACTTGCAGATGGGTCAGATGGTGGGAGATATATCCCTGAGGAGTCAGGACTTCTCCGGTTGCAGACATGAGTTTTCCTAATAGTGGTTGTTAAGCGTGAATGAGACTATCCACTGTACAACGAGGGCGAGGATATAAGTGGCAAAGAACGAGACGGTATCGACCTCGATCCCGGCGCCAAACATCAGGGCGAAAAGTCCTGTTGTAGTAATGAGCTTAATCCCTGCCCCACCATAAAAGTCCCGCAGAACCAGGCCCACGCTCTCTTTCGTCACCTTGCGGCGCAGAACCCAGAGCGTGAACAGGGCTTGAGGAACCCAGTACATGCTCCCCCCGTAGAGAGAGGAGCGTCCGGCAAACGCACCGGCCTGGTAAAACCAGACGGTACTGATCGCCAGGATCAGGACGAGCTGACAAACGAGCATAGCCAAGGCCAGCGTTAAACCTTCCAAGGCTATTTTCTGCTTCACCAACCTACCCCTGAACATTACAGAACTGTAAAAAATCGGGATCCGAAGACCCCGCGTTTACAGCCCAAAAAGCCGGTCAAATTATACCCTTGAAGACAGCTATTGCAACATGGCAAAAATCCTTAATTTTTGCGGCTTTCCGCACAGAATTAAGGTTATGTTCATATCAAAAGGAATGGATGTTTTATTACTACAAAAAGCGTAAAAATCACGATTCTGACAGGCCAAAATAGCTCAATACCCGGTCCAAATCCGCCAAGTTCTCGTAACTAATTACTAACTTGCCGCTATCCTGTTTTCCCGGCTGAAGTTGTACCTGATTGCCAATTTTTTCTGAAATCTGGCGCTCGAGATAACCAAACTGGGGATCGCGGACGGGCTCGACCCTGGCTTTTGCCGGTTCCAGCGCCTTTTGCACCAACTTCTCGGTATCTCGCACGGTCAGCCCCTTCTGGGCCACCAATTTGGCCAGTTCAGACTGGGCCTGGCCGCTCAGGGCCAGCAGGGCACGGGCATGGCCCATATCGAGGTCACCGTGCTCGACGAAGCGCTTCACGTCGTCGTTGAGCTGGTTGAGGCGCAGCAGGTTGGTCACCGTGGTGCGGGACTTGCCCACCGCATCGGCCACCTGCTGGTGGGTCAGTTCGAATTCGGTCAGCAGCCGCTGCAGGGCGACCGCCTCCTCGATGGCGTTGAGGTCTTCACGCTGGATGTTTTCGATGAGCGCGATGGCGACGGCCGCCTCGTCAGGCACGTTCTTGACCAGGCAGGGCACCACCTCGAGGCGGGCCAGCTGGGAGGCGCGCCAGCGCCGCTCACCGGCGATGATTTCGAAGGATTGCTCGCCGAGGGGGCGTACCACGATGGGCTGGATCACCCCCTGGGCACGGATGGAATTGGCCAGCTCTTCCAGCGCATCCTGCGACATGTCCTTGCGCGGCTGGTACTTGCCGGACTGCAGCCACTCCACCGGCAGCTTGCGCAGTTCGCCCTGGTTGGTCGGGGTCGGTGCCATGGCCTGCTCGGTGCGCTGATCGCTCATCACCTGCTTCTGGCGCGCGGCCGTGCTGGTGCTGAGCAGAGCGTCCAGCCCCTTGCCCAGCCCACGTTTTTTCGGCGTCATATGCTCTCTCGGTCTGCGATGGTCACCTGACGCTCCTGCTCCTGGCGACGCAGGATCTCGCCAGCCAGAGCCAGATAGGCCTTGGCGCCCACCGATGATTTGTCATAGTGCATGGCCGGGGCGCCGAAACTCGGTGCCTCCGCCAGTCTTACGTTGCGGGGAATGATGGTGCGATAGACCTTGTCCCCGAAGTGCTGTTTAAGCTGATCGGACACATCATTGGCCAGCCGGTTGCGGTGATCGAACATGGTGCGCAGCACCCCTTCGATCTTCAGATCCGGATTGACCACGGCTGCCAGCTTGCTGATGGTGTCGACCAGGGCGGTCAGCCCTTCGAGCGCATAGTATTCGCACTGCATGGGCACCAGCACGGAGTCGGCGGCGGCCATGGCGTTGACGGTCAGCATGTTGAGAGAAGGCGGGCAGTCGATGAAGACGTAGTCGTACTTGTCCCGCACCGCGGCCAGCGCGTTGCGCAGGCGGATCTCGCGGGCGAAGAACTCCATCAGACGAATTTCGGCCGCGGTCACGTCGGCGTTGGCGGCGATCAGGTGATAGCCCCCGGAGGTTTCGGGGATGATCACCTCGCCGATGGGGGCGTCCTCGATCAGCAGCTCATAGGCGGTGCGCTCGACTTCGTACTTGTCGACACCGCTGCCCATGGTGGCATTGCCCTGCGGATCCAGATCGATCACCAGCACCTTGCGGCGGGTAGCGGCCATGGAGGCGGCCAGATTCACACAGGTGGTGGTTTTACCCACTCCACCCTTCTGGTTGGCTATGGCGATGACTTTTCCCACACTGTCCCCTAAATGAAACTGCGACCCTATTCGGGCTGGATATGTTTGAATTCCAGCAGATGACGTTCGCCTTCCAGCTCCGGCACCACCAGTTGATGGGAGGCGACCAGACGGATGTTGGCGGGCAACTGGGCCAGCTCCTGCTCGGGATACTGTCCCTTGAGCGCGAGGAAGCTGCCCTGGGCCGACGGCAGATGGTGACACCAGCCCAGCATGTCCTCCAGCGAGGCGAAGGCCCGGCTCAGCACGCCGTCAAATCCCACCTCGGGCTGATACTCCTCGACCCGGGATTTGACGGGAGTCACGTTGGTCAAGCCCAGCTCCAGGATCACCTGGCGGATGAAGTTGATCCGCTTGCCCAGACTGTCCAGCAGCACGAACTGCTTGTCCGGATTGATGATCGCCAGCGGCAGTCCGGGCAGACCCGGGCCAGTGCCCACATCGATGAAGCGCTCACCGTGCAGGTGCCGGCTCACCACCAGGCTGTCGAGGATGTGCTTGACCAGCATGGCGTCCGGATCTCGTACCGAGGTGAGATTGTAAGCCTTGTTCCACTTGTGCAGCAACTCGACAAGCCGAACCAACTGGGTCTTTTGGGTCTCGGTGATAACAATTCCGGCCTGCATGAGCAGGCCGTTCAATCTTTCCAGCATGTTTTGCAACGGTAGGATCCTCAGGCGGTTTTACGCAGCAGGCCGTGTTTTTTCAGATGAACCAGCAGAATGGAGATGGCCGCCGGGGTGATGCCGGAGATGCGGGACGCCTGACCTATGGTCTGCGGCTTGGCATCGTTGAGCTTGGCGATCACCTCGTTGGAGAGACCGTTGACGTCGCGGTAGTTCATGTCCAGCGGCAGCAGGGTGTTCTCGTTGCGCAGCTGCTTCTCCACCTCGTCGTGCTGGCGTTCGATGTAGCCGGCGTACTTGATCTGGATCTCCACCTGATCGGCGGCGGCCGAATCGCTCAGCGCAGGCCCGACCCCCTCGATGGCCATCAGCGCATCGTAGGTCACCTCGGGGCGACGCAGCAGCTCTTCCAGGCTCTGCTCGCGGGTCAGCGGGGTGTTGACCAGGGCGTTGACTGCCTCCAGCGACGGATGTTGCGGGTGGATCCAGGTCGAGCGCATGCGCTGACGCTCCTGCTCCACCTGTTCCATCTTGGCGTTGAACTTGCTCCAGCGCTCGTCATCCACCAGGCCCAGCTCGCGGCCGATGGCGGTCAGGCGCAGATCGGCGTTGTCTTCCCGCAGCAGCAGGCGATATTCGGCACGGCTGGTGAACATGCGGTAGGGTTCGCGGGTTCCCAGGGTGGAGAGATCGTCCATCATCACGCCGATGTAAGCCTGATCCCGGCGCGGATGCCAGGGATCCTTGCCCTGCGCACGCAGGGCGGCGTTCAAACCGGCCAGCAGTCCTTGGGCTGCCGCCTCTTCATAGCCGGTGGTGCCATTGATCTGGCCGGCGAAGAACAGGTTGCCGATGCACTTGCTCTCCATGTTGGCCTTGAGATCCCGCGGATCGAAGAAATCGTACTCGATGGCATAACCCGGGCGGGTGATGTGCGCATTCTCGAAGCCACGCACGGAGCGGACGATCTGCACCTGCACGTCGAACGGCAGGCTGGTGGAGATCCCGTTCGGGTAGAGTTCGTGGGTGGTCAGGCCTTCCGGCTCGACGAAAATCTGGTGCGCCGTCTTGTCGGCAAAACGGGTGATCTTGTCCTCGATCGACGGGCAGTAGCGCGGGCCAATCCCCTCGATCACCCCGGCGTACATGGGGCTGCGATCCAGGTTGTTGCGGATCACCTCGTGGGTGCGCTCGTTGGTATGGGTAACGTAGCAGGGCACCTGACGCGGATGCTGGCTGGCATTACCGATGAAGGAGAAGACCGGACGCGGATCGTCGCCGTGCTGGGCCTGCATCACCGAGAAATCGACGCTGCGGGCATCGATGCGGGGCGGCGTACCTGTCTTGAGGCGATCAATGCGCAGCGGCAGTTCCCGCAGGCGCTGGGCGAGGGCGATCGAGGGAGGATCCCCGGCGCGGCCCCCCTTGTAGTTTTCCATGCCGATGTGGATCAGGCCGTTCAGGAAGGTACCCACGGTCAGCACGACCGTCTTGCCGCTGATGCGGATCCCGCTCTGGGTGACCACGCCGGCAACCCGATCCCCGTCCATGATGAGATCGTCACAGGCCTGCTGGAAGATCTTCAGGTTGGGGTAGTTCTCCAGCATCTGGCGCACGACTGCCTTGTAAAGCAGACGATCCGCCTGGGCGCGAGTGGCGCGAACCGCCGGGCCCTTGGAGGAGTTGAGGGTACGGAACTGGATCCCGCCAAGATCGATGGCACGCGCCATGATCCCGCCGAGAGCGTCAACTTCCTTGACCAGGTGTCCCTTGCCGATCCCGCCGATCGCCGGGTTGCAGGACATGTGTCCCAGCGTATCGATATTGTGGGTCAGCAACAGGGTATTGAGGCCCATCCGGGCTGCCGCTGTTGCCGCTTCGGTTCCTGCATGACCGCCACCGACGACGATCACATCAAATTGTTCATGGTATTGCATTGGGGATCACCTTGATCTGCACGCCTGAAGATCTTTGTTTGCCTGTGCTCGAGGGCGGAACATTCTATCTGTTTAGCGTCCTGAGGGGAACGTCTACTTAACGTTCAGTATGGAGGGAGGATCCACTAAATAGATCTTAAGGATCTTTAGATCGATCTTTTATTGGATCTTTTATTAGGATCCGCCACTTCTGTTGATAAGCACTTTTTGATCATAAAGATCATCGTCTTAAGAGCGATCTCTGGTTGTGGAAAAGCTTGGATCCTGGCCCCGTGAACTGGGGGATAACAAGGGTTTTTATGCACAGACACCCTTTGGTTTAGATCTAATACATGGATAACTATAGGTTTTACAGAGTTTCACACAGGAGTTATTCACAATTTCTCGGAGCATTCTAGGGGAACCCTTGGAACAACTTCTCCGGATCCACCTGTTAATAACCTGGTGGATAGCGATCTGGGGATAAGCGGGGAGATCGAGCCGTTCTTGCCGGATCTCCCGCTCCCGGTTCAGGCGATCAGGGCCAACCAGTCCCGGATCCAGATTTCGGCTGCATCTTCCGGGATCTCGTGCCGGGTCACGTCGATGTCGAGACGATCCCCAATCCGGCTGGCGCCGCACTCGGCCAGCAGTCGATCCAGCGTCTTGCCACCCTGGCAGAAGGTGTCATAACTGCTGTCTCCCAGCGCGATCACCCCGTATTTCCAGCCATCAAGATCCGGACGCTGCTCGGCAAGATCCTTGGCGAAAGGCTGCAGATTGTCGGGCACATCGCCGGCACCGTGGGTGGAGGTGACCACCAGCACTATGGCCTCCGGCTCGGCAAGCACCCTGGCCAGGCTGGCGGGGTTGTGGATCTCGGTTTGATGGCCCGCTTGTTCCAGCAGGCCGGCGATGTGGTCCGCGACATATTCAGAGGCGCCCAGCATGGAGCCGACGACGAGATTGAGTTTGGCCATGGAATGGATCCTGATTTCAGACGAAGCAAGAGAAAGCCGGATTCTACCGCCAAAGGGTGTGGATAAATATGGATAAAGCTTGGGGATAATGGATCCTCGCTGCTTTTGTACGGAAAAAAGGGATCCCCGCCCGCCGATCCTGCCCAATCTTGCGATCGTGTCGAAAAGGGGCCGTTTCCTCCTCTTGTGTGTTCTCCGCTCGGCTCCTAATACGTCAAGTAACAATACGGATGCAAATGATTAGCAATTATTGAATCGATTCGATCATGGCTCCTGTAGTAGCATGTCGCTGCTTTATTCGCCTGAGGAACCGGGCTACCGGCATGACCGGCTACCAATAATAAGAAATCAGAAACAACTCATTGATATTTGAGACACTTACTATGATTGCGCAAAAAAACACCCCCATCGCAGCGATGCGAAAGAGAGGGGCACAGCAACTGCTGCCGCTCTCCTGCCTGTTGGCCAGCCTGCCCGTGCTGGCGGCCGAACAACCGAAAGAACTGCCCAAAGCCAGCGAGACCATGGTGGTCACCGGCACCGCCATGAAGGTGGAAGTGCCCATGGCCGAGACGCCTCGCGCCGTCTCCGTGGTCAACCGCGAGGAGCTGGATCAGCGTGCCGTGCAGCAGCTTGACGAGTCCCTGCGCTACCGCTCCGGCGTGCTCACCGGCCTCTATGGCTCCGACAACAATACCGACTGGTTCAAGGTGCGCGGCTTCGATGCCGCATCCTATCTGGATGGCAACCGCCTGTTCGGCACCGGCTATTATCTCTGGACGCCGGAGCCGTTCGGCCTAGAGAGCGTGGAAGTGCTCAAAGGCCCGGCCTCGATCCTCTACGGCGAGGCGCCTCCCGGCGGCGTGATCAATGCCATCAGCAAACGGCCGACCGCCACCCCGCAGGGGCTGCTGGATCTGCAGCTGGGCAGCCGGGATCACCGCCAGATCGGGGTGGATGTCTCCGATGCACTGACCGACAACAGCCGCTACCGCATGGTTGCTCTTTATAAGGAGCGTGACGGCGTGCTGGACGGCACCTACAACGATCGCGTCTATCTGGCGCCGAGCGTGACCTTCGATCTCTCGGATCGCACCAGCCTGACCCTGCTGGCCAGCTTCCTGCACGACGAAGGGGTACCGACCAACGGTTTCTTCCCGGTTTACGGCAGCCTCAATACCAGCGGTGGCCAGATCGATCCCAGCACCAACCTGAGCCAGCCGGATTACGATCGCAACCGCAACACCCAGATCTCCACCGGTTACGAGCTGGCCCACCAGCTCAACCAGACCTGGGAGTTTAAGCAGAACGTCCGCTTCAACTACAACGATCTGCTGCTGCGCCAGACCTATATCTTCCCGACCTATGAAGGCACCACCGCCTTCCGCGGCCTGATCTATCGCGACGGCACCACCAAGAGCGCCACCATGGACAACCAGATGGTGGGTTACTGGAACACCGACAGCACAGAGCAGACCCTGTTGCTGGGGGTGGATCTGCAGCGCCATGTCAATGAAGGCCAGGAAGCTGACAACTACGGCATGGGCTCCATCAATACCATGAACCCGGATTACAGCGGCTTCCCCGGTTTTGATGAGTCCACTGCCACCCACCAGAAGAGTACCAAGGGTCAGAGTGGCCTCTATGCCCAGCACCAGATCCGCTGGGACGATCGCTGGTTGCTGACCGGCGGCGGTCGCTTCGACTACGTGGAGACCCACAACATCAGCGAAGCCAAGGGCAAGAACGAGAAGCAGTATGATCACGAGCTCTCCCTCTCCGGCAGCTTGATGTACCTGGCCGACAACGGTCTCTCTCCTTATGTTGCCTATGCCGAGTCGTTCGAGGTGCTGCCTGGGATCGACCCCAACACCAGCGAATCCTACAAGCCGCTCAAGGGCACCCTGTACGAGACCGGCGTCAAGTACGCGCCGAGCTTCCTCGATGGCTACATCAACCTGGCCCTGTTCGATCTGGAGCAGACCAACTCGCTGGTCTCCACCGGTTCCGGCCAGCAGACCCAGGCTGGTGAAGTGACCTCCCGGGGTGTCGAGCTGGAAGGGAGCGTGCAGGCCACCGAGGCGTTGCGCCTGACCGCCGCCTACACCTATACCGATGCCAAGACCAACGACACCGGCAAGGGCGATCGCCGTGCCAGTCTGATCCCGCGCCACCAGGCCTCCTTCTGGGGCAACTACAAGGTGCAGCAGGGGCCGGTCTCCGGTCTGGAGCTGGGGAGCGGCGTGCGCTACGTCGGTTCCAGCGTCGGCATCGGTGCCGTGAATGCGGACTACACCCC
Organism: Aeromonas sp. s2; assembly: GCF_040907935.1. Taxonomy (NCBI): domain Bacteria; kingdom Pseudomonadati; phylum Pseudomonadota; class Gammaproteobacteria; order Aeromonadales; family Aeromonadaceae; genus Aeromonas; species Aeromonas sp. s2. Next base: position 31,293 of record NZ_JBFOCR010000025.1, read on the forward strand.
CATCTACGGCTCGGCCCAGGTGCCGGCCCATACCGTGTGGGATGCGATGATCGGGTATGACTTTGCCAAGAACTGGCGGGCTCAGCTCAACGTCAACAACCTGCTGGGTGATACCTACGTGGCCAGCTGCGACTACTACTGCTACTACGGCGAGCCGCGCAGCGTAGTGGGCAGCATCAACTACCGCTGGTAATCGGAGTGGGGCGGGAACCGGGTTCCCGCCCTTCTTTTCATCTGCAGTTGCTCTGATCTCTCTGGAATACCGGTCCGTTATGGAACTCTTGTCTCTGGTTTATCGCCAATATCGTTGGCCCTTCATCGCCATTACCCTGCTCAGCCTGCTCAGTGCCGTCAGCGGGATTGGTGTCATTGCCTTTATCAATCAGTCTCTTGTCGAATCCGTCGGCGATCCGCTGCCGGTGCTCGGCCAGCTGATCGGCCTCATTTTATTGCTGCTGGTGATCACGCTCGGCTCTCAGCTGGCGCTGACCACCCTCGGCCATCATTTCGTCTACCGGCTGCGCGGCCGCCTGCTCAAGCAGTTGCTGGATACCGATGTCGCCCGCCTGCGCCAGATTGGCCAGGGGCCGCTGCTGGCCTCCCTTTCCAGCGACATCGGCCAGATCACCATCGCCTTCGTGCGCCTGCCGGAGCTGGTGCAGGGGCTGGTGCTCACCCTGGGGTCGGCCCTCTACCTCGGCTGGCTGTCGCCGGCCCTGCTCGGCGTCACCACGCTCTGGGTCACCTTCACCATGGTGGTGGGCTGGCTGCTGGTGAACCGGGTCTATCGCCATCTCTCCCACATGCGTCAGGCCGAGGATCGGCTCTATCAGAACTATCAGGCCATCATCGCCGGCAGCAAGGAGCTGGCGCTCAACCGTGAGCGGGCCCACTTCGTCTACCACCAGCTTTATCAGCAGAATGCGCAGGACTATCGGGAGCAGATCATTCGCGCCGACACCTATCACCTGAGCGCGGTGAACTGGTCGAATATCATGATGCTGGGGGCCATCGGTCTGGTCTTCTTTCTGGCCAACGGGCTGGGTTGGGCCGACACCCAGGTGGCCGCCACCTTCGCGCTGACCCTGCTGTTCTTGCGTACCCCCTTGCTGCAGGGCATTGGCGCCCTGCCGACCCTGCTCTCCGCCCAGGTGGCGTTCGACAAGATTGCGGCCCTCAATCTTGCCGCGCCGGACGCCGAGTTCCCGCTGCCGTCCGCGCCCCGCGCCTGGCAGCGTATCGAGCTGGAGCAGGTGAGCTTTCACTATCAGGGGGAGGGCGGCTTTGCCGTGGGTCCCATCAATCTGGTGATCGAGCGGGGGGAGCAGCTCTTCATCATAGGTGGCAACGGCTCTGGCAAGTCGACCCTGGCCATGCTGCTGACCGGCCTGTATCAGCCGGTATCGGGCCGGATCCTGCTGGATGGGGAGCCGGTCACCGATCGCAACGCCTATCTGGCACTGTTCTCCGCCATCTTCACCGACTATCACCTGTTCCAGCACCTGCTGGGGCCGGAGCCCAAGGATGAGCTGGTGGCCGAGTGGCTGGAGCGGCTGCAGATGGGCAGCAAGCTCACCATCGAAGAGGGCTTCATCGCCGATATCGACCTCTCCCAGGGGCAGCGCAAGCGGGTCGCCCTGCTGCTGGCGCTGGCCGAGCAGCGCGAGGTGATGCTGTTCGACGAGTGGGCCGCGGATCAGGATCCCCAGTTCCGCCGCATCTTCTATCAGCTGCTGCTGCCGCGCCTCAAGGAGATGGGCAAGACGGTGATCGCCATCAGCCACGACGATCTCTACTTCTCCCAGGCCGACCGGCTGCTGGAGATGCGCCAGGGCCGGCTCAGCGAGCTGACCGGCGAGCGGCGCGAGCAGGTGAGCCGCGATGCGGTCGCCCATCTGGATTGTGACTTGAATGCAGAGGCGCCGGTTTGAACCCGGCCAACAGGAACCGCTTATGTTTGAGATGAAATCAGCCAGCTTCGCGGTCAATGACCGCACGCTGTTGCACCCTACCGATCTCTGTTTCGAGCAGGGCAAGGTCTATGGCCTCATCGGCCACAACGGTTCGGGCAAATCCACCCTGCTCAAGCTGCTGGCACGCCAGCAGCCGCTCAGTGACGGCGAGATCCGGTTCGATGACAAGCCGCTACCGGCGTGGGGGGCGCGCGACTTCGCCCGTCAGGTGGCCTATCTGCCCCAGCATCTGCCGAGCGCCGAAAACCTGCTCGGGCGGGAGCTGGTGGAGATGGGTCGCTACCCCTGGCGCGGCCTGCTGGGGCGGATGGGGGCGGAGGATCACCGCCAGGTCGAACGGGCCATCGCGCTGACCCATACCGAACGCTTTGCCGATCGGCTGGTGGATACCCTCTCCGGCGGCGAGCGGGGGAGGGTCTGGCTGGCCATGCTGCTGGCACAGGAGAGCCGTTTCATCCTGCTGGACGAGCCGCTGGCCGCGCTGGACGTAGCCCATCAGGTGGAGGTGCTCACGCTCGTCAAGCAGTTGAGCCGTCAGCTCAAGCTCGGGGTCATCATCGTCATTCACGACATCAACATGGCCTCCCGCTTCTGCGATCGGCTGGTGGCGCTGCACTCCGGCCGCCTGCTGACCCACGGCGAACCCGAACAGATCATGACCGGCGAGACCCTGCACGCCATCTATGGCATCCCGATGGAGGTCATTCGCCACCCGGCCCATGACCACGCCATCGCCATCGTTTAGATAAGGCTTGTTATCTCGATGCTCTTATTCAAGAAAGTTGGCTGGTTCTGCTGCCTCTTGGCTCCGCTTATGTTGCAGGCCGAGCCAGCGATGCCTGCCGCTGCAGACCTCCCTCAAGCCGATGCGGTGAAGTCGGTACCCCGCATCGCCACCGTCGACTGGACCATAGCCGAAACCCTGCTGGCACTCGGGGTGACGCCGCTGGCGGTGGGGGATGTCGGTTCCTACCGCGCCTGGGTCGGTGAACCGCTGCTGCCGGCTGCCGTGGTGGATATCGGCCAGCGCGCCCAGCCCAACCGGGAGCTGCTGGCCGAGCTCAAACCCGATCGCATCCTCATCTCGCCGCTGGCGGCCCCGCTGGCGCCGACCCTCTCCCGCATCGCGCCGGTACAATCCATCGCGCTCTACGAGCCGGATGCCGATCTGTGGCAGCGGCTGCACGAGGCAACCCTGACCATAGCCGCGCTGGTGGACAAAACCGCCGAGGCCGAGCAACTGCTGGCCAGGCTGGACCAGGATCTGGCGCAGATGCGGGCGGCGTTGCCTGCAGAGCTGCCGCCCCTGCTAGTGGTGCAGTTCATCGATGAGCGCCATGTGCGGGTATTTGGCCGCCACAGCCTGTTCGAGGCGGTGATGCAGCGGCTCGGCCTGCGCAATGGCTGGCAGGGGGAGACCAATGCCTGGGGCTTTGCCGTGGCCAGTCTGGAGCAGTTGATGGCGCTGCCGCAGGCGCGGCTGGTGGTGGTCGATCCGATCCCGGTCGGGGTGAGTGAGCGGCTGCAGGAGCCCGGTCTGTGGCAGCTGCTGCCACAGGTGAGGGCGGCGGCCGTGCTGCATCTGCCCGCGGTGTGGAGTTTTGGCGGCGTGCTGGCGGCGCGTCGCTTTGCCGTGCAGCTGAGTACTGCGCTGCAGCGGGATGGGCAAAGCGGGGAGGGGCTGTGATGAACCAGATTTTTCCATCGCCGCTGCGACTGCCTGTCAGCCTGTTGCTGGGATTGACGCTGGCGCTCGCCGGTTGGGAGCTGGCCGATCAATTGCCGGTGGCGCGTTGGCTGGCGACCCTGTTGTCGCCAGATCTGACCGATGCCAGCCAGGCGGTGGTCCACTTCAGCTGGCTGCCGCGCCTTGCCGTCTGCCTGCTGGCCGGCGCCGCCCTCGGGCTGGCCGGCACCCTGATGCAGCAGGTGTTGCGCAACCCGCTGGCCTCGCCCACCACCCTGGGGGTAGCCTCCGGCGCCCAGCTGGCGCTGATGATGGTGACCCTGTTTGCTCCCTCCTGGCTGCTGCTGGGGCGGGAGTGGATCGCCATGGCCGGCGGCAGTCTCGCCATGGGGCTGGTGTTTGCTCTGGCCTGGCGTCGCCAGCTCAATCCGGTGGTCATCGTCTTTGCCGGGCTGGTGATCAACCTCTATCTGGCGGCCATCAGCATGGGGCTCCTGCTGTTCTTTCAGGAGGAGCTGAAAGGCTTGCTGGTGTGGGGCAGTGGCTCGCTGGTGCAGAACAGCTGGAGCGGGGTGAGTTACCTGCTGCCCCGTCTGCTGCTGGCTGGCGTGCTGGCCGCGGTGCTGGTGCGCCCGCTGGCGGTGCTGGAGCTGGATGATGCCAGTGCCCGCAGTCTGGGGGTCTCCCTTCAACACCTGCGTTTCGCCGGACTGGGGCTAGCGGTGTTCGTCACTGCCTGCGTGGTGAGCGTGGTGGGGCTGATCGGCTTCATCGGGTTGGCGGCGCCCGCCCTGGTGCGCTTGCTGGGGGTGAGAAAACTGGCCCTGCGACTGCTGTGGGCCCCGCTATTGGGCGCTCTGCTGCTGGCGGCCACCGATCTGTTGCTGCAATCCTTGAGCCGCAGCGGCTCTGTACTCATTCCGACCGGCGCCATGACGGCTCTGCTGGGGGCGCCGCTGTTGTTGTGGCTGATCCCGCGCCTGGGTATCAAGTCGGGCACACCAAAGGCGAATGCCGCCCTGCTGGTGGCCCGCCACCCGGCACCGGCTCGCCTTGTCGGCCTGATGTTGATGGGGCTGGTATTGGCGGTGATGGCCTCCCTGCTGTTTGGACAGGGGATTGACGGCTGGCACTGGCCTAGCTGGCTGCGCTGGCAGGCCCAGCTGGAGTGGCGGCTGCCGCGCACCCTGGCGGCCGGTGCGGCGGGCATGCTGCTGGCGCTGGCGGGCACCCTGCTGCAACGGGTCAGCAGCAACCCCATGGCGAGTCCCGAGCTGCTGGGGGTGAGTGGTGGCACCTTCATGGGGGTGATTGCCACGGCGCTGCTGCTACCCGCCCTGCCGCTGCCCATGATGCTGGCCGGCGGCCTGTTAGGTGCCTTCGGTTGTCTGCTGCTGTTGCTGCTGGTCAATCGCAGCCACGGCTTCCAGCCGGAGCGGCTGCTGCTCTCCGGCATCGCCATCACGGCGCTGTTCGAGCCGCTACAGGCCATCGCGCTGGCCAACGGTGACCTGCGGGTGCAGCAACTGCTCTCCTGGATGTCCGGCTCCACCTATTACGTCACCCTGCCGCTTGCCGGCGGGTTGGTCGTGCTGGCACTGACGCTGCTGGCAGCCTGCCTGCTGCTCAGCCGCTGGCTCGATCTGCTGCCGATGGGGCCGGCGGTGGCCGCCGCGCTCGGCATTCGGCTCAACCGGGCCCAGCTCGCCATCCTGCTGCTGGTGGCCGTGCTGACCGCCAGCGCGACCCTGGTGGTGGGACCGCTCTCCTTCGTCGGCCTGCTGGCACCGCACATGGCCAAGCTGATGGGGCTGGTGCGGGCACGCTGGCATCTACTCGGTGCCGCCGTCTCCGGCGCCCTGCTGATGGTGTCGGCGGACTGGATCGGCCAGCAGATCCTGTTCCCGCAGGAGCTGCCGGTGGGGCTGGTCTCCACCTTGTTAGGGGGCGCTTACTTCATGTGGTGTCTGCGCCGCCTCTAGGTTGGTGGATGAAAAATGCACAAAAAAAGCCCGGGATGAACCCGGGCTTTTTATTGCCTGCCGTACGGCGTTATTTGCCGATGCAGAAGCTGGAGAAGATGCGGCCCAGCAGATCGTCGGAGCTGAACTCGCCGGTGATCTCACTGAGTGACTCCTGCGCGAGGCGCAGCTCTTCGGCCACCAGCTCGCCGGCCACGAACACCTCCAGCTGCTCCTTGGCTACCAGCAGCCGCTCGGCGGCACGCTCCAGCGCGTCCAGGTGGCGGCGGCGGGCCATGAAGCCCCCCTCGGTGTTGCCCTGGAAGCCCATGCAGGCTTTCAGGTGCTCGCGCAGGGCGGGCAGCCCCAGCTCGGTCTTGGCGGAGATGCGGTAGACCGCGTGGCCCTGCTCCTGACTAGGCGCCAGATCTTCGCCAGTCAGGTCAGCCTTGTTGCGCACCACGGTGAGGCCGATCTTTTTTGGCAACCGATCAACGAATTCCGGCCAGATCTCCCGTGGGTCGACCGCAGCCGTGGTGGTGCCATCCACCATGAACAGCACCCGGTCGGCCTGTTCAATTTCGGCCCAGGCACGCTCGATGCCGATCTGCTCCACCTTGTCCTGGGTGTCGCGCAGGCCGGCGGTGTCGATGATGTGCAGCGGCATGCCATCCAGATGAATGTGCTCGCGCAGCACGTCGCGGGTGGTGCCGGCGATCTCGGTGACGATGGCGGACTCGCGGCCGGCCAGGGCGTTGAGCAGGCTGGATTTGCCAGCGTTGGGACGACCGGCGATCACCACCTTCATCCCTTCCCGCAGCAGGGCTCCTTGCTTGGCCTCGCCGCGCACCGCATCCAGTTCGTCCATGATGGCGTAGAGATCGCCCGCCACCTTGCCGTCGGAGAGAAAATCGATCTCCTCATCCGGGAAGTCGATGGCGGCCTCCACATAGATACGCAGCCGGGTGAGACTCTCCACCAGCTGCTGGATCTTGCCGGAGAACTGCCCCTGCAGGGAGTGCATGGCACTGCGGGCGGCCTGCTCGCTGGAAGCCTCGATAAGGTCGGCGATGGCCTCGGCCTGGGCCAGATCCAGCTTGTCGTTCATGAAGGCGCGCTCGCTGAACTCGCCGGGGCGGGCTGGGCGCAGCCCCTTTATCTGCAGGATGCGGCGCACCAGCATGTCCATGATCACCGGGCCGCCGTGGCCCTGCAGCTCCAGCACGTCTTCGCCGGTGAAGCTGTTGGGGGCCTTGAACAACAGGGCGATGCCCTGATCCAGCGGCTGGCCTTGCTCATCCCTGAACGGCAGATATTCGGCGTAGCGCACCCGGGGGAGCTTGCCGAGCACTATCTCGGCGACCTGTTCGGCGGCGGGGCCGGAGACGCGGACTATGCCGACGCCGCCACGGCCGGGGGCGGTGGCCTGGGCCACGATGGTATCTGTAGTCATCTTGCTTGGCTCATTTGTTCGCTGATGGTTCACAGCAGTGGGGTCATTGTAATAAAAAAGGCGACCCGAAGGCCGCCTCTTTTGTCATCCATCTTGCCATCGGGAGCGATTAGCTGCGGGTATGCAGGCCTTTCTTCTCCAGCTGACGATAGATGATGGTCTGCTGGGTAATGGAGATGACGTTGCTCACCAGCCAGTACAGGGTCAGACCTGCCGGGAACCAGAGGAACATGAAAGTGAAGATGATCGGCATGAACTGCATCACTTTCTGCTGCATCGGGTCGGTAATGGTGGTCGGGCTCATCTTCTGCAGATACCACATGGAAGCACCCATGAGGATCGGCAGCACGAAGAAGGGGTCCTTCACCGACAGGTCGGTGATCCACAGGGCGAACGGCGCGTGGCGCAGCTCGACGGACTCCATCAGTGCCCAGTAGAGGGCGATGAAGATCGGCATCTGTACCAGGATCGGCAGACAGCCCCCCAGCGGGTTGACCTTCTCCTTCTTGTACAGCTCCATCATGCCCTGAGACATCTTCTGGCGATCGTCGCCGAAGCGCTCGCGCAGGGCGGCCAGCTTGGGCTGCAGCATGCGCATCTTGGCCATGGAGGTGTACTGGGCCTTGGTCAGCGGGAACATGACGCCACGCACCAGCAGGGTCAGCATGATGATGGCCAGACCCCAGTTCTGGACGAAGCCGTGGAACACGGTCAGCAGCCAGTGCAGCGGTTGGGCGATGAACCAGAGCCAGCCGTAGTCGACGGTCAGGTCGAGGTGGTTGGCTACCTTGGCCATCTGATCCTGCAGCTTGGGACCGACCCACAGCTTGCTGGTCACTTCGGCCTGCTGGCCGGCAGCGATGTCAACCAGCGGTGCCTTGTAGCCGATGATGGCCTGGTCTTTGCCAGGGATCACGCGGCTGTAGAAGCTGTTGGTATCGTCGGCATTCGGTGCCCAGGCGGAGACGAAGTAGTGTTGCAGCATGGCGACCCAACCACCCTTGGTGGTCTTGTTCAGGTCGGCATCCTTCATCTCGTCGAAGGTGTACTTTTTGTAGCGGGTATCTTCGCTGGAGAAGGCACCACCGCGGTAGGCGCTGGCCACCATGGCGTGACCCTGCTGGTCTTTCGGCGTGGCCACGGTCTGCTTCAGCTGACCGTAGAACTGCACCTGAACCGGCTCAGCAGACTTGTTGTCGATCTTGTAGTCGACGCCGACTGCGTAGTCACCACGCTTGAGGACGAACTCCTTGGTGAAGACCACGCCCTTGCTGTCGGTCCAGGTCATCGGGACGACGACTTGATCCTGACCGTCGGCCAGCTGGTAGCTGGTCTGGGTGGCTTCATAGGTGGGACGACCCTGGGGCTGGCTGTCCGGGCCATTGCGACCAACCAGGCCGCTCTGGGCAACATAGAGGTGCTCAGGCTGACTGGTCAGCAGTACGAACGGTTGATCCTTGCCTTCTTCCAGCTTGTGGGCCAGCAGTTCGGCAGAGACGATGTCACCACCCTGGGTATCCAGGGTCAGCTTGAGCACGTCGGAGGTGACGGTGATCAGCTTGCGTGCGGTGTTCGCGTTGGCTTGCTCGGAAACCTGAGGAATATCACCGGTCTGACCGGCTTCAGGTACGAAATGTTCGGTTTGGGCCACGGTAGTCGGGGCCGGCTTCGGAGCCTTGTCGGACTCCCACTGTTGCCAGAGCAAAAAGCTCACGAACAGCAAACCGATCAGGATGAGATTGCGTTGTGATTCCATAGTCTTCAGTTTCTTCGCTTTGGTTGCGGAACCGGGTCATAACCACCCTCGGATAAGGGATGGCATTTTAATAGACGTTTGCTGGCTAACCAAACGCCTTTTATGAAACCGTGAAGTCGGATTGCTTCTATCGCAAATTGGGAACAAGTCGGGGTGAAACGGCAGCGCGGCCCGAGCAGAGGGCTAATGATTAGCTGATACAGGCGTATCAGTTTGACAGCTACCCATTGCAACGGCGTGACAGAGTGCGCCATAGCTTTTCCAGTAACTTGAACAGTTCCTCGTTATCCATCTCCTTCACTCCGGCCTTGGCGATCACGACGATGTCGATAGCGGGCAGATTGGCTTGATTGAGGCGGAAACTTTCCCGAACCACCCGTTTTACACGGTTGCGCCAGACGGCACGCTTGAGTGCTTTTTTGGGCACGGCGAGACCAAGGCGAGGGTGTTCGAGCGAATTGGGAGAGGCGAGAAGTGTAATCTGCGGAGAAGCGGCCCGGACAGGCTCGGCGAAAACGCGTTTGAAGTGTTCGGGAGTTAACAGACGTAACTCCCGAGAAAAGGCGTGCTGGGTAGGCATTAGACTACCAGGCGGGCACGACCCTTGGCACGACGAGCGGCCAGAACTTTACGACCGTTGGCAGTTGCCATGCGGGCGCGGAAACCGTGAGAGCGCTTGCGCTTCAGGTTGGACGGTTGAAAAGTACGTTTCATGATTCGATTCCGTATTTCTGTACAGTTTTGATTGTCACACTTAGCCGACGCGCCAGCTATAGCGTGTGACGACTAGCAAAAGAGGCCGAATTCTAAACAGAGTTCGGCTTTTAGTCAATCCGCCGTTCCCTCCCATCCTGCCCCGACCTGGAAAAGGTCTTGGGCGAGCGTGAGGATCCGAAGGATCAAGGGCTCCGGATTATACTGGCAACCCGGGGTTTAACAAGGATCCTCCAATAAAAAAGGCGGCAATGCCGCCAAAGAGAGAGCTATTTAAGCACTTTACGCAGGAACTCCCGGGTGCGGGGATCCTGCGGATCGACCAATATCTGATCCGGCGGGCCCTGTTCCACGATCCGGCCCCCCTCCATGAAGATCACCCGATCGGCAACATCTCGAGCAAATTCAATCTCATGGGTCACCACCACCATGGTCTGGTGCTGGCGAGCCAGCTCCTTCATCAGGCCCAGTACTTCGTCGACCCATTCGGGATCGAGGGCCGAGGTGGGTTCGTCAAACAGGATCACCTTGGAGTGAGCCGCCATGGCCCGGCCGATGCCGACCCGTTGCTGCTGGCCGCCCGACAATGAGGCCGGATAGGCGTCCTGCTTGTCGGCAAGACCTATGTCTTTGAGGATGCCGAGGGCGGTGGCGCGGGCCTCGGCCTTCGGCTGTTTCCAGACGGTGATCAGCCCCTCGGCGATGTTGTCCAGCGCCGTTTTGTTGGCAAACAGGGCGTAGTTCTGGAACACGAAGGAGGCGCGCTTGCGCAGCTCGATGGCCTGCTGCTCGCTGGCCTTGGCCAGGTTGAGCTGCAGATCGTCGATGGCTAGGGTGCCCGTATCGGGAGTCTCCAGCAGGTTGAGGCAGCGCAGCAAGGTGGACTTGCCGGTGCCGGAGGGGCCGATGATGACGACGATTTCCCCCTTTTTCACCTCCAGATCGATGCTGTTTAGCACCTGATTGCCGTCATATGCCTTGGAGAGGCCGGTTAGCTTGATCATGATGGCCCTCCTTTAAACAGGCGCAGAGTTAAAACGGACTTCCGGCGTGCATTGCAAGCGGGTCGGTTGCGTTGTCATGGCAAACCCCTAATAGGCACGGTTGAGCCGCACTTCCAGCAGATGCTGCAGGCGGGTAAAGAAGATGACTACCACCCAGTAGACCAGGGCCACCGCCATGAAGCTCTCGAAGAACTTGAAGGAGGAGGAGGCTTCCATCTGCGCCTTGCCCATGATCTCGGCCACCCCCAGGGTGAAGGCCAGCGAGGTGCTCTTGATCATGTCGATGAAGTAGTTCATCAGCGACGGCGTGGCGATGCGGGCCGCCTGCGGCAGTATGATCCGCTGCATTGCCTGGTAACGGCTCATGCCGATGCTGAGGGCAGCTTCCATCTGGCTCTTGTGGATGCCAATGATGGAGGCTCGAATCGACTCGGCCATGTAGGCGGCAAAGTGAAGGGTCAAACCGACGATGGCGGCGGTGAAGGCATCCATTCCCACGAAGATGGGGAACAGCTGCGGCAGCCCGTAGTAGAGCAGGAACAGCTGGACGAGCAGCGGTGTACCCCGAAAGAACGAGATATAGAGCATCGCCAGCCAGTGGATCACGGGAACGCGAAAGACCCGTACTATCGCCAGGGCCAGCGACAGTACGAGTGCCAATGCGAATCCCCACAGGGCCATTTCCATCGTGGTGCCCAGATACTTGAGCAGGATGGGAAACAGCCCCAGCGTGTATTCGAGGTCAAATTCCATCATTTATTTGTCGGTGATGTCGGAAGCGAACCATTTTTCAGAGATCTGACGCAGGGAACCATCCTTGCGCATGGCGGTGAGGGCGTCATCGACCTTCTTCAGCAGTGCCTGCTTTTCCGGGGTCTTCAGGAAGGGCAGGGCGTTCTCGATGGTCTCGAACGGTGCGCCAGCCTGTTGCAGCGGCAGCTTGGATTCCTTGATCAGCTGGGCGGTGGAGACGCGGTCCATCACGAAGGCGTCGATGCGGCCCAGAGCAACGTCCTGCTCGAAGGCGGAGTCATAGGTGCGGATGTCGATCTTCTTGTTGGGGTCGTTCTTGCGCAGCAGCTCTTCGAAGTTGGAGCCCAGATTCACCGCGACCTTCTTGCCTTCCAGATCCTTGATGCCGTGAATGGTGCTGTTGCCCTTGCGCACCACGATCTGGGCGCCGTCATAGACGTAGGGCTGGGAGAAGGCGTACTTGGCCTTGCGCTCGTCGGTGATGGTGATCTGGTTGGAGATGGTGTCGACGCGGCCGGTTTCCAGCATGCCGAACAGGCCGGAGAAGCTGGCGGTCACGAACTCGACCTTGTAGCCGGTGCGCTCGCCGATCTGGTTCCACATGTCCACTTCAAAGCCCTGCAGCTTGTCCTGCTTGACGAAGGTGAACGGGAAGTACTTGCCGGACATGCCGACCTTGATGGTTTCCTGGGCGATGGCTTGACCGGACAGGGCGGCCAGCAGAATGGCGGCGCCGGAGACCAGCTTGATGGATGACGTCATGGTGATTCCTCTCTCTCTGTAGTTCTGTATTTTTAGTTGTAAACGCTGGGGTTGCGCTGATGTTATTGGAATAAAACCTAAAGAATAAATGATATTTGGTTATATAAAATAACCGCTTCAGGTCTGGATCTTTGGTGCATCGGTAACGGGATCGGGCTGTGGGTAACTTTGGGGATGAAATCAGATCCACGGCTGCTGGATCCTTGAAAGTCAAGGATCTTATTTGCTGGATCCGCGAGGTCGCGGCTAGAGATCCAGCCGCTAAAAACGTAGAATAGCCGGTCTTTAGTTAATCAATCGACGGGAGTTTAGAGTGACTGCTTCGCTATGGCAGCAGTGCCTTAACCGGCTGCAAGATGAGTTGCCCTCGGCAGAATTCAGCATGTGGATCCGGCCGCTTCAAGCGGAGTTGAGTGACAATACTCTGACCCTGTATGCACCGAATCGTTTCGTTCTGGACTGGGTTCGAGACAAGTATCTCATCCGGGTGAACGGCATCATCAATGAGCTCTGCGGGGTCGATGGCCCCACCCTGCGTTTTGACATCGGCAATCGTCCCCATCCCGTCGCGGTGGCCAGGGCGCCGGCGCGGGGTGCGGATCCTGTGAATAACTCGCAGAAGAGCTGGGAAAGCAAGGCCGAGGCCAAGCCCGAACCGAACCACAAGAGCAACACCAACGTGAACTATACCTTCGAGAATTTCGTCGAGGGTAAGTCCAACCAGTTGGCCCGTGCGGCTGCCCGTCAGGTTGCCGACAATCCGGGTGGGGCCTACAACCCGTTGTTCCTCTATGGCGGCACCGGTCTGGGCAAGACCCACCTGCTGCATGCCGTCGGCAACGCCATCAAGGAGCGCAAGCAGGACGCCAAAGTCATCTACATGCACTCCGAGCGGTTTGTGCAGGACATGGTGAAGGCGCTGCAGAATAACGCCATTGAAGAGTTCAAGCGTTATTACCGTAGCGTCGATGCCCTGCTCATCGATGACATCCAGTTCTTTGCCAACAAGGAGCGCTCCCAGGAGGAGTTCTTCCACACCTTCAATGCCCTGCTCGAAGGCAACCAGCAGATCATCCTGACTTCGGATCGCTATCCGAAGGAGATCAACGGGGTGGAAGATCGTCTCAAGTCCCGCTTCGGCTGGGGCCTGACCGTGGCGATCGAGCCGCCTGAGCTGGAGACGCGTGTCGCCATCCTGATGCGCAAGGCGGACGAGAACCAGATCCACCTGCCGGACGAAGTGGCCTTCTTCATCGCCAAGCGACTGCGCTCCAACGTGCGCGAGCTGGAAGGTGCCCTCAACCGGGTGATCGCCAATGCCAACTTCACCGGTCGCGCCATCAACATCGACTTCGTGCGCGAAGCGCTGCGCGATTTGCTGGCGTTGCAGGAGAAGCTGGTCACCATCGACAATATTCAGAAGACGGTGGCGGAGTACTACAAGATCAAGCTGGCGGATCTGCTCTCCAAGCGCCGTTCCCGCTCCGTCGCCCGTCCACGCCAGCTGGCGATGGCGCTGGCCAAGGAGCTGACCAATCATAGCTTGCCGGAGATAGGTGATGCCTTTGGTGGTCGTGACCACACTACCGTGCTTCATGCCTGCCGCAAGATCGAGCAGCTGAAGGAAGAGAGTCACGACATCAAGGAAGACTATTCCAACCTGATCCGTACCCTTTCTTCCTGATGACGGAACTGAGTGCACAGATGCAGCTTGAACATGCCAACCTGATCCGAAACCTTTACTCCTAATCACAACGGAGAGCACAGATGCAGCTCGAAATTAGCCGTGAGGCCCTGTTACGTCCTCTGCAACTGGTGTCCGGTGCCCTCGGTGGCCGGCCGACCCTGCCGATCCTCGGCAACGTGCTGCTTGATGTCAGCAACGGTCTGCTGTCACTGACCGGTACCGACCTCGAAGTGGAGATGATCGGTCAGGTCTATCTCAACAGCGACAGTCAGGATGGCCGCACCACAGTACCGGCGCGCAAGCTGCTGGACATCTGTCGCGGTCTGCCGGAAGGGGCGGACATTCGCCTCAATACCGAAGGCGAGCGCCTGATCATCCGCTCCGGCCGCTCCCGCTTCAACCTGTCGACCCTGCCGGCCACCGAATACCCGAACATCGAGGATTGGGAATCCGTGCTCGAGTTCGACATCGGCCAGCTGGAGCTGAAAAAACTCATCGACGCGACCCAGTTCTCCATGGCCAGCCAGGACGTGCGCTACTACCTGAACGGCATGCTGTTCGAGAGCGAGGGCCATGGCCTGCGTACCGTGGCCACCGACGGTCACCGGCTGGCGACCTGCCGTCGCGAGGTGGTGAGCGAATCGCTGCCCGATCATCAGGTCATCCTGCCGCGTAAAGGCGTGCTGGAACTGGTGCGTCTGCTGGAAGCGGAAGACAAGCCGGTACGGCTGCAGATCGGCCGCAGCAACCTGCGCGCCGCCCTCGACGGCTTTATCTTCACCTCCAAGCTGGTGGATGGTCGCTTCCCGGACTGGCGCCGCGTCATTCCGCGCAACAGCGACAAGGCCCTGATCGCCGGTCGTGAGGATCTGCGCCAGGCCTTTGCCCGTGCCGCCATCCTCTCCAACGAGAAATTCCGTGGGGTGCGTCTCAATCTGCAGGAAAACCTGCTGCGCATCACCGCCAACAACCCGGAACAGGAAGAAGCCGAAGAGCTGCTTGACGTACAATACGAAGCCGGCGAGATGGAGATAGGTTTCAACGTCTCTTATGTGCTGGACGTGCTGAATACGTTAAAATGTGACCAAATCCGGATCAGCCTGAGCGATTCCATCAGCAGCGCCATTATTGAGGATTTTGACAGTCAGGATGCTCAGTACGTGGTAATGCCGATGCGGATCTAGTCGTGTCCCTGGTCAAACTCCAGCTCAGCGACTTTCGCAATATCCAGCAGGCCAGTCTCGCGCTGTCACCCGGCCTCAATATCCTGGTCGGGTGCAACGGCAGCGGCAAGACCAGCGTGCTGGAAGCCATTCACTACCTCGGTCTCGGTCGCTCCTTTCGCACTCACCTGACCGGGCGGGTCATCCGCCAGGGCGAGAGGGCGTTTACCCTGTTCGCCCAGTGCGAACTGGAAGGGCGCCAGGTGCCTATCGGCCTCGCCAAGGACAAGAGTGGCGAGACCCAGCTAAAGATTGCCGGTGCCCAGGCCCAGCGCCTGGCCGACCTGGCCGAGCTGCTGCCGGTGCAGCTGATCCACCCGGATGGCTTCAACCTGCTGACCGGCGGGCCCCAGGCTAGGCGGGCCTGGCTCGACTGGGGTGTTTTTCATCAGGAACCGACCTTCTTCTCCCTGTGGGGACGGGTACGGCGGCTGCTGAAACAGCGCAATGCACTGCTGCGCCAGAGCACCCAGTATCGCCAACTGGCGTTCTGGGATCAGGAGCTGGTGCGGTTGGGGGGAGAGCTGGCCGAGTTTCGCGCCAGTTATTGTCAGGCCATTACCCCCCTGATCAAGGAGATGACGGCGGACTTTTTGCCGGAATTCGACATCAGCCTTGGATTCTATCGAGGCTGGGAAAAAGATACCCCGCTCAATGAATTGCTGGAGGCGGGGTTTGAGCGGGATCGGACGCTGGGTTACACGGGCGTTGGTCCGCAGAAGGCCGATGTGCGCCTCAAGGCGAACGGCGTGCCCGCTCAGGATATTTTGTCCAGGGGTCAGCTGAAGTTGTTGGTCTGTGCCATGCGACTGGCCCAAGGGCTCTATTTGAATCAACATAGCAGCCGTGGCTGTATTTTTTTAATTGATGATTTTGCCTCTGAACTGGATGTCGACAAGCGCCGATTGCTGGCCGCAAGGCTGAAGCAGTGTGCGTCCCAGGTGTTCATTACCGCCATCGACACCGGTCAGCTCGCAGACATGATGGATGCGAATGACTGCAAGTTGTTCCACGTGGAACAAGGCAAGATCTCCGAAACGTTAGAGAAGGCAGAGAGTAAGCTATGAGTGAAAATACTTACGACTCCTCGAATATCAAGGTACTGAAGGGCCTGGATGCGGTCCGCAAGCGCCCGGGGATGTATATCGGCGATACAGATGATGGCTCGGGCCTGCACCACATGGTGTTCGAAGTGGTCGATAACTCCATTGACGAGGCGCTCGCTGGCTACTGCTCCGATATTCAGGTCAAGATCCACTCCGATGGTTCCGTCTCCGTCCGTGACAACGGCCGCGGCATTCCTGTCGACATTCACCCGGAAGAGGGTCGCTCCGCCGCAGAGGTCATCATGACCGTGCTGCACGCAGGCGGCAAATTCGATGACAACTCCTACAAGGTGTCCGGCGGTCTGCACGGCGTGGGCGTCTCCGTGGTGAACGCGCTCTCTGACAAGCTGTTGCTGACCATCCGTCGCAACGGTCACGTCTACGAGCAGACCTATCACCTGGGCGAGCCACAGGCTCCGGTCAAGCAGATCGGCGATGCCACCACCACCGGGACCGAAGTGCGTTTCTGGCCGAGCCCGACCATCTTCAGCGACACCCTGTTCCATTACGAGATCCTGGCCAAGCGCCTGCGCGAGCTCTCCTTCCTCAACTCCGGCGTTTCCATCCGTCTGATGGACGAGCGTGACGGCCGCGAGGCGCACTTCTGCTACGAAGGCGGCATCAAGGCGTTTGTCGAGTACCTGAACCAGAACAAGACCCCGATCCATCCGAAGGTGTTCCACTTCACCACCGAGCAGGACGGCATCGGCGTCGAAGTGGCGATGCAGTGGAACGACGCCTATCAGGAAGGGGTCTACTGCTTCACTAACAACATTCCGCAGCGTGATGGCGGCACCCACCTGGTGGGCTTCCGTACCGCGCTGACCCGTACCCTCAACTCCTACATGGACAAAGAGGACTACAGCAAGAAGGCCAAGTCTGCCGCCAGTGGCGACGACGTGCGTGAAGGTCTGATTGCCGTTATCTCCGTCAAGGTACCGGATCCCAAGTTCTCCTCCCAGACCAAGGACAAGCTGGTCTCTTCCGAAGTGAAGACCGCCGTCGAACAGGCGATGGGCGAGAAGCTGGCCGACTTCCTGCTGGAAAACCCGGGCGATGCCAAGATCGTGGTCAACAAGATCATCGATGCGGCCCGTGCCCGTGAAGCGGCCCGCAAGGCCCGCGAACTGACCCGCCGCAAAGGCGCGCTGGATATCGCTGGTCTGCCCGGCAAGCTGGCCGACTGTCAGGAAAAAGACCCGGCGCTCTCCGAACTCTACATAGTGGAAGGGGACTCTGCTGGCGGTTCCGCCAAGCAGGGTCGCAACCGGAAGAACCAGGCCATCCTGCCACTCAAGGGCAAGATCCTGAACGTGGAGAAAGCCCGTTTCGACAAGATGATCTCCTCCCAGGAGGTGGGCACTCTGATCACCGCACTGGGCTGCGGTATCGGTCGCGACGAGTACAACCCGGACAAGCTGCGCTATCACAACATCATCATCATGACCGATGCGGACGTCGATGGTGCGCACATCCGTACCCTGCTGCTGACCTTCTTCTATCGTCAGATGCCGGAAATCATCGAACGTGGCTATGTCTACATCGCCCAGCCGCCGCTCTACAAGGTGAAGAAGGGCAAGCAGGAGCAGTATCTGAAAGACGAGGATGCGCTGCTGCAATACCAGACCGCCATGGCGCTGGATGGTGCAACCCTGCACGTCAACGAATCCGCCCCGGCCATCGGTGGCGAGGCACTGGAGCGTCTGGTCAACCAGCATCGCGCCGTGACCCACCTTATCACCCGCATGTCCCGTCGTGCGCCGGAAGCCGTGCTGACCCAGCTGATCTATCAGCCGGAACTGAACGAAGCACTGCTGACCAGCGAGAGCGATCTGCAGGCCTGGTGCCAGAGCATGGAAGCCGTGCTCAACGAGAGCAACCACGGCATCCAGTATCAGATGCAGGTGCGCCGCGATGAAGAGCGCCGTCTGTTCGTGCCGCACGCCGTGGTACGTCAACACGGTGTCGACCGTGAATACCCGATCAGCTACGACTTCCTGCAATCCTCCGAGTACCGTCAGCTGGTCTCGCTGGGCAAGGAGATCGCCAACCTGATCGAGGAAGGTGGTTACATCAAGCGTGGCGAGAAGGTGAAGCCGGTCGCCAGCTTCGTCGAAGCGGTCGAGTGGCTGATGGGCGAAGGCAAGCGCGGCATCTACATCCAGCGCTATAAAGGGTTGGGTGAGATGAACCCGGACCAGCTGTGGGAAACCACCATGGATCCGGAAGCCCGTCGCATGCTGCGCGTCACCATCGATGATGCCGTTGGTGCCGACCAGCTATTCTCCACCCTGATGGGTGACGCAGTAGAGCCGCGTCGCGACTTCATCGAGACCAACGCCCTGCGCGTGGCCAACCTCGACGTCTAATTCGACGCATCAGTACGATATAAAAAAGCCGCTCCCTGTGAGCGGCTTTTTGTTTTCTGGGTGGAGGAAGTGGCCCGTTCCACGTGAAACATTGAACCCGATTACCCCAGTTCAGGTGCAGGGCAGTAGAGGCGCAGACGATGGCCGTCCGGATCGAGGGCCATACAGGTGTAGCCAAACTCCATCCGGGTCGGTGCCTGGATCAGGGTAAGCCCGCGTGCCTGCCACTCCGCAGACTGGCGATCGACGGCGGCATCATCGGGGAGGGCGAAGGCCAGCTCCATGGCCCCGGCAGTTTGGGTCACTGCAGGTTCGACCGTGGCGCTGGACCAGAGTGCCAGCCTGGCGCCTGACTCGAACACAAACATGGCAAAGGTGGGGGACTCCTCCACCGGGTGGCGGCCGAACAGCTCGCGGTAGAAGAGGGCGCTGCGGGTCGGGTTGGCAACGTAGAGGATGGTGAACTGGGGGACTAACATGGTGATGCTCCTTGCGGATGAGATGGCGCATCGGCGCCGACCCCATCAGCATGGCGCCGCCTGCTGTCAGTTTCTGTCAGCAATGAATCTGGGCTGCGGGATCTGCTGGCTGGCGCGCCACTCCTTGAGCAACCGTTCCCGATTGCCAGGATAAGGTTCCGCCTCCAGCCGCATCGCGCTGATCCTGTCCACCCGAAAGTGGCGAAAGCCCTGGCGCAGCTCGCACCAGGCCACCAGTATCCGCACCTGGTCGAAGTAGCCGAGGGCACAGGGCCAGACGGTGCGCTCCGAACTCGCTTCCTTGAGATCCCGATAGCTCAGGGTCACCTTGCGCTGCTGGCGGATGGCGCTGCGCAGCGGAGCCTCATCGACGGGGCTGTCACCGCGAGCGGTGCCGATCAGCAGGGCATTGGCATGCAGCTGTTGGCGATAATCGGCGGGCAGCACGGCCTCTATCTTGGCCAGCGCGCTGCTGGCGGCGGTGCTGAGGGCATGATCGGCATGGGCCGCCACCCAGCGTGAGCCCAGTACCAGTGCATCCAGTTCCTCTTCGCTGAACATCAGCGGCGGTAGCATGAAGCCGGGGCGCAGGACATAGCCGATACCCGCTTCCCCCTCGATGTGGGCGCCCTGTGCCTGCAGGGTGGCGATATCCCGATAGAGAGTGCGCAGACTGATGCCAAGCTGGCTGGCCAGCTCGCTGCCGGTGATGGCGTAGCGGTGGCCTCGCAGCAGTTGCAGCAGGGCCAGCAGGCGTTCGGAACGAGACATGATGTGACTCCTCAAGATCTCCGCTCAGGGTGCCATGTTTGTGACTGGAGGAGGAAGCCCAATAAGGAAAAAGCCAGCAAATGGGCGGAGAGAAGATTTTTCGATCAGGGCCCTTGAAAGCCGAAAGTGGGCCCCTATATAGATAACAAGGCCGGAACGCTCGACAGAGGTTTCGGCCAGGCGCCCGTCCATCAGGAGGGCAAACAATCGGTTATCGCTCAAAAGAGGATAATACTATGCGTTCTATCGACTTTTCTCCGCTCTATCGTTCTGCCATCGGTTTCGATCGTCTGGCCAATCTCATCGAATCTGCGGCCAGCAATGGCAATGCCGGTTATCCCCCCTACAACATCGAGCAGCTGGGTGACAGCGACTACCGCATCAGCATGGCTGTGGCGGGCTTTACCCAGGAAGAGCTGGAGCTGAGCTTCCAGGAGAATCTGCTGACGGTGAAGGGCAACAAGCAGGCCGATACCGAGCGCAACTATCTCTATCAGGGGATTGCCGAACGTGGTTTCGAGCGCCGCTTCCAGCTGGCCGACTATGTGCGGGTTAAAGGGGCCGATCTGAAGAACGGTCTGCTGCACATCGACCTGGTGCGCGAAGTGCCCGAGGCGATGAAGCCCCGCAAGATCGAGATCAACGGCTGATAGCCTGACCTCGTTGCATTATTGATGTTTCCCGGGTGCCGATTGACGGGCCCGTGGAGAGTAAACCCTGTTGCTTTATAGAAGGATAGGATCATGCGTAACCTCGATTTTTCTCATCTCTATTCCAATGCCGTCGGCTTCGAGCGGATGGCCCGTGAGCTGGAAGGCCTGTTCGATCAGAAGACCTCGGCCTACCCCCCGTACAACATCGAAAAACGCGATCACGACAGCTACCTCATCACGGTTGCCGTGGCTGGTTTCGATCGCAATGAGCTGGAGCTGGAGACCGAAAACGGCACCCTCAAGGTGAAGGGGCGCAAGGTCGCCTCCATGGGCGAGCGCCAGTTCCTCCATCAGGGGATCGCCGAGCGGGACTTCGAGCTCGCCTTCAAGCTGAGCCAGCATGTAGAGGTGCAGGGCGCCAAGTTGGAGCATGGTCTGCTGACCATAGAGCTGGCCCGCGAGCTGCCGGAGGCGCTCAAGCCCCGCGCCATCCCCATCGGCAAGCCCGAGCAGTTGGCGCTGCCCGGCTAAACAGTACCGCTGACTAGCTGATAGAAGAGAGGCCTGCATTTGCAGGCCTCTTTTTTTCATGCCGAAGGGGGAATCAACCGTAGAGGGCGTTGATCTCGTCGGCCAGGATGGCGATGCCGCGCCGCACCAGCTCCTCGCTCTGGGAGTAGTTGAGGCGGATGCACTCCCGGCTGTGACGCCACTCCGGATCGTCGATGCCAGGGAAGAAGTAGTGGCCCGGCACGATCAGCAGGTTCTTCGCCTTCAGTCGCTCGTACAGCTCCTGACAGTGGATCGGCAAGCCTTCGAACCAGAGCCAGAGGAAGAGGGCACCTTCCGGCTTGTGGATGTGGAAGCGTGGGTCGGGGATGGCCTCGCGCAGCAGTTGCACCGCCAGCTCCGCCTTCTGCCGATAGAAGGGCTTCACCACCTGCTCGCTGAGGGCGATGATCTCGCCACTCTCGATCATCGGAATGGTGATGGCGGGGCCCAGACTGCCCGGTGCCAGATTGATGATGCCGCTCAGGTTGGTGATGGCCTGAATGATCTTCTCGTCGGCGATGACGATGCCGCAGCGGGTGCCCGGCAACCCCAGCTTGGAGAGGCTCATGCAGAGGATGGTGTTGGCGTTCCAGAACGGCTTGGCCTCGCTGAAGATGATGCCAGGGAAGGGGACGCCATAGGCATTGTCGATCAGTAGCGGAATGCCCTTGTCGCGGGCGATCTGATCGAGGTGCTCGATCTCTTCATCGGTCAGCACGTTGCCGGTCGGGTTGGTCGGCCGGGAGACGCAGATCACCCCGATGTCGTCACCCACCTGCAGGCTCTCGAAGTCCACGTGGTACTTGAACTGGCCGTTGGGCAGTTTCTCGATGGTGGGCTTGTAGGCCACGAAGTAGTTGTCCGCCAGAGCCGAGTCGGCATAACCGATGTACTCGGGGGCGAGCGGGAACAGTACCTTCTTCTTGCGGCCATCGGCAAATTCGCCCGCCAGCAGGTTGAACAGATAGAAGAAGGCGTTCTGGCTGCCGTTGGTCAGGGCGATGTTGCGGGCGGAGATCTCCCAGCCCAGCTCCTTGCTGAGCAGGGCCGCCAGCGCCTTGGTGAACCTGTCCTTGCCCTGGGGGCCATCGTAGTTGGCCATCGCCTTCACCAGCTCGCCGTTGTCGAGCAGGCTCTTGGCCTCGGCCTGAAAGCGTTCCAGCATGGCGGGGATGGGGGCTGGGTTGCCGCCACCCAGCATGATGGCGTCCGGATTGGTCAGCCCCTGATTAAGGTCATCCATGAGTTGGGTAATACCGGCATGGCGAGTGAACTTCTCGCCGAACAAGGAAAATTCCATTCGGTGACAGATCCAGAGTCAGTTACGGGGGAGCTAGCACCATAGCTCAGTTTAAAAGCGGGTGTCGATCAAAAAAATGGGACGTTCCACGTGGAACAGCAGGCAAAATCTAGTGTGGTGAAAATAACCACTTGTTGGTTCAATCCTGACTACAGAATGTTTTCCAACTGGCGCCATTTATTATCTAAAAACAATTAATTTAAACAAAATCATGTTGTTATAGATGTGGCACGACAATTGGAATAGTTATCTGGTCATCTCAACCACACCGGAGCACACCAGATGAAAATCCTGATCGCAACCTTGATTGCCAGCAGCCTGAGCCTGAACGTCATGGCCGACGAATACCCCAGACCCGAACTGGACAGCGTCAAGCTGGAGCAGGAAATATTGGCCCAGCAGCAGCAGGCCTCCCATGCCGTGGTGGCGGAAGCCATTCACAACCTCAAGCCGCTGGCGCTGGATACCCTGGTGGTGGAGGCGAGCTCGGCCGATGCGACTCACCCCGAGAGTTGAGATAGCGCAAGGGGGTCTGCCCCGTGTGTTGCCTGAAGAAGGCGATGAAGGCGCTGTCGCTGGCGAACTCCAGCGCAGCCGCCACCCGGCTGATGGGCTCGGCTTCTGCCAGCAGCTCCAGCGCCCGCAGCAGTCGCCACTGCTGACGCCAGGCCTGGTAGCTCATGCCGGTCTCCCGCATGAAGATGCGGCCTATGGTCTTGTCACTGGCACCCACCCGTTCGGCCAGCCGGTTGAGCCGATCGGGCAGGGCATCGCCCTGTTTCACCTCCTGCAGCCAGCCGGCCAGACGCACGTCTGACGGCAGCGGCAACTGCCAGGATTCCCGCGGCGCTTGCGCCAGCTCCTCTTTCAATAATGCCAGTGTGCAGGTCTGCTCTGCCTCCGGCTTGTCCCACGGCCAGAGCGCCATCCGTTCGATGATCTCCCGCAGCAGCGGGTTGACCGCCAGCACCGCCATCTCGGCCGGCAAGCCGGGCTCCGGCTGGAAGTAGAGGGAGCGATAGGCCACCACCCCGCGCATCAGCACCCGATGGGGCAGACCCGCCGGCAACCAGGCGGCCCGCGTCGGCGGCAGCAGGCAGACCTGATCGTCCAGCTCTATGGTCATGCAGCCAGCCTGGGCGAACAGCAGCTGATGGCGCCTGTGCTGGTGGCGGCCAGAGTCGTGCCAGCCGAGGGCGGCGGCGATACCGATGGCACTGCCGTCGTGCTGGTCCGGATCAAAAGGGTGATCGGGAAGAATAAAGGCCATGTGTCCGATTCTTGATGTTTATAGTCTTGCTTATTGTAATCGGACAATTGGCGTCACTCTAGAATGACGGCCTCTAGTGAAGGAGGTTTGTCATGAACAACAAGTTGCCACCGCTCTGGCTGGTGGTTGGGCTGATGATGTTTCCGCAGATAGTGGAGACCATCTACAGCCCGGTACTGACCCATATCGCAACTGAGTTTCGGGTGAGTGAGGGGCAGGCATCCCAGACCCTGTCGGTCTATTTTCTGGCGTTTGCGGCGGGCGTGGTGTGCTGGGGTCGGTTGTGCGATCTCATCGGTCGGCGCCCAGCCATGCTGGCGGGGTTGCTGACCTATGGTGCCGGCACCCTGCTGGCGTTGCTGGCCACCCAGTTTGAAACCCTGCTGCTGGCCCGGGTCATTGCAGCCTTCGGTGCCGCCGTGGGCTCAGTGGTGACCCAGACCATGCTGCGCGACAGCTATCAGGGCAGCGATCTGGCGCGGGTC
This sequence comes from Aeromonas sp. s2, assembly GCF_040907935.1. Classification (NCBI taxonomy): domain Bacteria; kingdom Pseudomonadati; phylum Pseudomonadota; class Gammaproteobacteria; order Aeromonadales; family Aeromonadaceae; genus Aeromonas; species Aeromonas sp. s2. The sequence goes on from NZ_JBFOCR010000025.1 coordinate 55,251, forward strand.
TTCTCGGTGATGGGCATAGCGCTCTCCCTCAGCCCAGTGCTGGGGCTGGTGAGCGGCGGACTGCTGGCCGATGGTTTTGGTTATCTCGGGGTATTTGGCGCCCTGCTGGCACTGGCAGTCGGCTTGTTGCTGATGGCCTGCCGGCAGTTGCCGGAAACCCGACCGATCACCACCCAGCGAGTGGCACTCTGGCCGCTGGCATGCCGGATGGTGCGTGATACCGGTTTGTGGTGGAGCGCCGCTCTGGTGGCCCTGTTCAACACCATGCTGTTCGGCTACTACAGTCTGGCGCCGTTTCTGTTTGCCGATCTGGGGCTGAGCGCGGGTGAGTTTGGTTACTCCGGTATCGTGCTGGCACTGGCGACCCTGGGGGGCAGCCTGCTCAACAAGCGTCTGCTGGGACGTGGCTGGTCGCCTGCCTCCCTGATCAGGTTCGCCGCCGTGTTGGCGCTGGGCTCGGGTTGGCTGGTGTGGGCCAGCCAGGCGTCGCTCTGGTTTCTGCTGCCCATGACGGGGGTGGTGGTAGCATTCGGGCTGGCGATCCCCAATGTGCTGAGCCAGGCGTTGCTGGCCTATCGGGAGGTGGCAGGCAGTGCTGGCGCCCTGTTCGGGCTCGGTTACTATCTGCTGCTCAGCCTGGGGTTGGCGGTTGCTGCCAGTTTGCAGGATCTCGGTCTGCTGCTAGGTGGCTGCGGTCTGTTGGCCCTGTGTTGTTGCTGGCGTCGTTCCACGTGAAACATCAGCTGCCGATAAAGCGGTAGCCGATGCCGGACTCGGTCTCGATGAGAGCGGGGTCTTGAGGGTTATCCCCCAGCTTCTTGCGCAGGCTGGCGATGACGATGCGCAGGTAGTGGGTGTCCTCCTTGTGGCTCGGCCCCCAGATGTCGTTGAGCAGCTGGGTCTGCAGCACCAGCTTGCCGGGATGGCACACCAGCGCCTGCAGCAGGGCAAACTCCTTGCGGGAGAGGGCCACCTCTTCCTCCCCTAGGGTGACCCTGTGGCTGCTGCTGTCCAGGGTCAGCCCGCATTGGGGGAAGTGGCGGCACTCACCGCTGCTGACCCCGGCCCGCTGGCGCAGCAGCACCCGGATACGGGCCATCATCTCGCCGACGCCGAACGGCTTGCTCATGTAGTCATTGGCTCCGGCATCCAGCAGGCGCACCTTCTCCTGCTCCGAGTCCCGCGCCGACAGCACCAGTACCGGATGCTGATGGTGCTCGCGAATGGCCTGCAACACCTGGAGGCCATCCCCATCCGGCAGGCCCAGATCCAGGATCACCAGGTCGGGGTTTAGGTGGCGATACTGCGCCACGCCCTCGTTGACGCCAACGGCCTCGCTGACCTGATGACCTTCGGCGGTCAGGCTGATCCGCAAAAAACGGCGGATGGCCGCCTCGTCGTCGATGACCAGTATGTGAGCCATTCAACCTCCAGCTCGCTGATGAAAAAGGGCGGCGACCATCAGGCCGCCGGTGCGTTGAGGGCCAGCGGCAGGGAGATGCGCATGCAGGTACCGTTGCCGTTGGGGCCGGAAAAGGCCCAGATGCGGCCCCCATGGACCTCTATCATAGCGCGGGAAATGGCGAGGCCAAGCCCGGTACCGCGGCTGCCGCAATCACCGACCGGCTGGGTGTAGAAGAGGTTGAAGATCTTGTCGCGGTCCGACTCGGCGATGCCGACCCCGATATCTATGATGTCGATGATGAGGTCGGGGTCCGCCAGCATCACCTTGAACTCGATGGGGGTGCCGGCCGGCGAGTAGCGGGAGGCGTTGTCGAGGATGTTGACCAGTACCTGCTCGATCAGGGCGCCGTGCACATAGAGGCGGGGTATCTGCTGATCGAAGTGTACCAGCAGCTTGTGCTGGCGCCAGGAGGAGTCGAGCCGGCGGCGGGCATTCTCCACCAGATCCGCCAGATCGACCCAATCCCGTTTCAGCTGGAAGTCGGGTGAGCCGATGCGGGTCATGTCCAGCAGGTTCTGCACATAGCTGTGCAGGCGGCGCGCCTCCTCCTGCACCGAGTGCAACAGCTCGCTGCGGTCTTCGCTGCTGATCCGGTCACCATATTCCAGCAGGGTGCTGCCGGCCCCCATGATGGTGGCGAGCGGCGTCTTCAGATCATGGGAGACAGAAGAGAGCAGGGCGGCGCGCATCCGGTCGGTCTCTGCCTGCAGCTGGCTGTCGGCCAGCCGCTCGTTGAGGTCGATCCGTGCCAGCGCGGCGCGGATATCGGTGAGCAGCGCCTGCAGCTGATGCTCGGCCGAGGAGGCGAGCGGATTGGCCAGCAGTATGCCCAGCACCAGGTCATCGCTGAGGTGATGGTACTGGGCCTCGGCCGCGTTGAGGGTGGCTGTGTGGGCGCCGGCGCTCTGTTTCTGGGCCAGACACCAGTCGATGGCCGCCTTGTCGGTCTGTCCCGGTTTGTGCTCGGTCGAGCCGGCCCAGTACTGGTAGTGCCGATCGAGGGCAAACACCGGCTGACCCAGTGCCAGCGAGATGGCCTGGCTCCCTTGCCTGAGCACCTCGACCGGGCTGCTGGCGGTGGCCAGCCCCTGGCTCAGGGAGAGCAGGGCGTTGCCCAGCTGCTGGGTCTCGCGCAGGCCGACCAGCTGCTGGCGCTGACGGGAGGCGAGCCGTCCGGCCGTGATGCCGACGATCAGCAGCACGAACAGAGTGAGCAGGTCGCTGTGGCTGGCGACGCTGAGGGAGAAGTAGGGGACGGTGAACAGCAGGTTGTGGCCGACGAAGCCCAGCACCGCAGCCAGGATGGCGGGCACCAGGCTGGTGGTGAGCGCGGTGGCCAGCACTCCCAGCACGAACAGCATGGGCAGGGAGGCGGGCGGCAGCCAGTGGGAGAGGCCCCAGACGGCGGCCGAGGTGGTCCCCATGATGACCACCGCCAGCAGGCTCTGGCGAATGTCCTTGGGGTGAAGCGGCTGCCAGTTCAGGCCGGGTTTGCGCTTCTCTGTGTCCACCAAGGTGATCTCGAGCCCCTGTGCCTGCCTGAGCAGATGCTGCACCAGGGAGCGGCGCCACGGCGCCTTGTGGGGTTTGCCCAGCAGCAGTTGCGACACCTGCTGCTGTTCGGCCGTCTCCAGCAGGGCATCGGCCACCGCCGGGCTGGAGAGGGTCAGCACCTTGGCCCCCAGCTGGGAGGCGAGCGCCAGCGCCTGCTCCTGTTCGGCGGAACGCTGCCCCTTGCTGTCGACGTGCACCACCAGCCAGGGCAGCTGGCGGCGCTGGGCGAAGCGGTGGCCGTAGCGCACCAGGGCGGCGCCGTGCTCGTCGCCGAGGCAGACCATCAGCTTGCCTCTCAGCGGCAAGGTGGTCTTGCCGGCGGCCTGCCACTGCAGCTGCAGATCCCCCTCCACGTGGCTGGCGGCGGTCTGCATCGCCAGCTCCCGCAGGGCGGTCAGGTTGTTGAGGGAGAAGAAGGACTGCAGGGCGGCCTTGGCCTGGTGGGGCACATAGACCTTGCCCTCCTTGAGGCGGCCGAGCAGCTCCTTGGGGGGGAGGTCGATCAGCACCAGGCTGTCGGCCTCCAGCAGCACCTGGTCGGGCAGGGTCTCCTTGACCCTGACCCCGGTCAGCTGCCACACCAGATCGTTGAGGCTCTCCAGGTGTTGCACGTTGAGGGTGGTGTAGACGTCGATACCGGCCCCGAGCAGCTCCTCCACATCCTGCCAGCGCTTCTCGTGGCGGCTGCCGGGGGCGTTGCTGTGGGCCAGCTCGTCCACCACGGCGATGGCGGGTTTGCGGGTCAGCAGGCCGTCCAGATCCATCTCCTCCAGCCGCTGCTGGCGGTGCAGGTGCAGCTTGCGCGGCTGGATGGCGAGCTTGTCGAGCAGGGCCAGGGTCTCCTGGCGACCGTGGGTTTCCACCACCCCGATCAGGATGTCGACCCCCTCCCTGGCCTGTTCCCGCACCGCCTGCAGCATGGCGTAGGTTTTGCCCACGCCGGGGGCCGCGCCGAGAAACACCTTCAGCTTGCCCCTGTGCTCCTGTTCCAGGCTCGCCAGCAGGGCGTCCGCCCTCACCTCATCACGCATCCCCGCGCTCCCGTTGCATCGGCCGAACTGCGGCCGTGACCTCATTGCTCATGCTTGTCCCCGTTGTCGAAAGGGAGCCTTCCCGAACGGCAAGGAGCGCCCTCAGGCGCCCTTTTGATGATCGAGTTGCAGGTTCAACTGGAGAATGTTGACCACCTGCGGGCCAAGGATACCAGCTTGTGCCGCCGACTTGACCTGCTCCGTCAACTGAACGGGATCCAGCCCCCGTTGCCCGGCGACCCGCTCCACCTGAGCCAGCACCGCATCGAGCGGCAGATGGGGATCGAGGCCGGAGGCGGAGCGGGTCAGCAGGGCGGGGACCCTGGCTTCCGACTGCGCCTTGGCCGCCGCTGCGGCAAACTCGGCTCGCAGCGGCGAGCTCATCCCCAGGTTGCTGGCGCCGCCACCTATGGTGGCGAAGTCGCTGGCGGAGGGGCGGGAGTGGAAGTAGTCGGCCCGCTCGAATTTCTGGGCCAGCAGGGCGCTGCCGACCACCTGTTGCTTGTCATTGGTGAGCAGGCTGCCATTGGCCTGCCAGGGGAAAATAAGTTGGGCCAGCCCGGTGACGGCTAACGGATAAGCCACCCCCAGCAGTAGGGTCAGGGTCAGCAGGGTTCTGATTGCTATCATGATTCTCTTGCTCCAAATACGTTGGTTGGATGCGGGTCTGCCCCGCATCCGGTGATGCCGTTACACCAGCCCCAGGCCGGTGATGACCAGGTCGATCAACTTGATTCCGATAAAGGGCACAATCAGACCGCCAACGCCGTAGATCAGCAGGTTGCGGCGCAGCAGGCTGGCTGCCGTGCCCTGCAGGCTGACCCCGCGCAGGGCCAGCGGCACCAGTGCGACGATGATCAGGGCGTTGAAGATGATGGCCGACAGGATGGCGCTTTCCGGGCTGCCCAGCTGCATCAGGTTCAGCGCCCCCAGCTGCGGATAGGCGGCGATGAACAGGGCCGGCAGGATGGCGAAGTACTTGGCCACGTCGTTGGCGATGGAGAAGGTGGTCAGGGCGCCACGGGTTACCAGCAGCTGCTTGCCTACCAGCACCACGTCCAGCAGCTTGGTGGGGTTGGAGTCGAGATCCACCAGGTTGCCCGCCTCCTTGGCGGCCTGGGTGCCCTCGTTCATGGCCAGCCCCACGTCGGCCTGGGCCAGAGCAGGGGCGTCGTTGGCGCCGTCCCCGCACATGGCCACCAGCCGGCCGTCGGCCTGCTCCTGGCGGATGTAGGCCAGCTTCTTCTCCGGCGTCGCCTCGGCGATGAAGTCGTCCACCCCGGCCTCGGCGGCGATGGCGGCGGCGGTCAGCGGGTTGTCACCGGTGATCATCACGGTGCGGATCCCCATGTGGCGCAGGATCTGGAAGCGAGCCTTGATGCCCGGCTTGATGATGTCCTTGAGGAACACCACCCCCAGCAGCTTCTCATGGGTGCAGACCAGCAGCGGGGTGCCGCCCTGGCGAGCTATGCTGTCCACCGACTTGAGGATGGGCTCGGGCACCGCCTTGCGATCGAGGGAGAGGTAGCGCAGCACCGCATCCACCGCCCCCTTGCGATATTGATGACCGTTGCGATCCAGCCCGCTCAGCCGGGTCTCGGCGCTGAAGGGGATCAGGATGTCGCTCTCCAGCTGGCTCGGTCTGGTGTGGCTCTTGCCAGCCAGAGTCAGGATGGACTTGCCCTCCGGCGTGTTGTCACCGAGCGAGGCCAGCATGGCGGCCTGGGCCAGCAGGGCCGGATCGATACCGGGGGCCGGGATCAGTTCATCCGCCATCCGGTTGCCGAAGGTGATGGTGCCGGTCTTGTCCAGCAGCAGGGTGCGCACGTCGCCGGCGGCCTCCACCGCCCGGCCCGACTTGGCGATCACGTTGAGCTTCACCAGCCGGTCCATGCCGGCGATGCCGATGGCGGAGAGCAGACCGCCAATGGTGGTCGGGATCAGGGTGATGAACAGGGCCAGCAGGTAGAGCCGGGGCACCTGGGTACCGTTGTAGTCGAGGAACCAGGGCAGGGTGGCCACCACCAGCAGGAAGATCAGGGTCAGTCCCACCAGCAGGGCGTCCAGCGCCATCTCGTTGGGGGTCTTCTGGCGCTTGGCCCCTTCCACCAGCGCAATCATGCGATCCAGGGTGCTTTCACCCGGATTGTTGCTGATGCGCACCCAGATCTCGTCGGAGACGACGGTGGTGTTGCCGGTCACGCCGCTGCGATCGGTGCCCGACTCGCGGATGACGGGGGCGGATTCCCCCGTGATGGCGGCCTCGTTGACCGAGGCGATGCCGGCGACCACTTCGCCGTCGGCGGGGATCATCTCGCCGCTGCGCACCAGCACCAGATCGCCCTTGCGTAGGTTGGTGGCTGGCACCCACTCCCCCTTGTCATCCTGCGGATGGGTGACCCGGCGCGCCCTGAGCTGGCTCATGCCCGCCTTCAGGCTGTCGGCCCGCGCCTTGCCGCGCCCCTCGGCCAGGGTCTCGGCGAAGTTGGCAAACCAGAGGGTGAGCCAGAGCCAGGCGGTCAGCTGCCAGGCCAGTGAAGGGGCGACGCCGGAGACAGGCTGCCCCAGCAGGGATTCCACGCTGGCCATCACGGCCGCCAGCCAGAGGGTGAACAGGATGGGGCTGCCGAGCAGCGCCCTGGGGTTGAAGCGATAGAGGGCTTCCACCATGGCCTGCATGATCTGTGATTTCTGTTTCTTGCCCTTCACCTTGAGGGTGTCGGTGCTCATTGAAGCGGACTTGCTCATTGGAAAGCTCCCAGCATCGAATAGTTGACCACGGCGATCAGTGGGGTGTGCAGCATCAGAAGGCACCTCCCAGCAGGCTCAGGTGTTCCGCCACCGGACCCAGCGCCAGCACCGGCAGGAAGGAGAGGCCCCCCATCAGCAGTACGGTGACGATCAGCAGGGTGATGAAGAGCGGGCCGCTGACGGGGAAGTCCCCCTCGCTTCGCTCCTGGCGCGGGGCGCGGGCCAATTGGCCGGCGATGGCCAGCACCGGAATGATGTAGCCGAAGCGGCCGAGCAGCATGGCCAGCCCGATGGCGATGCACTGCCAGCTGTCGGCGGCGGCCAGGCCGGCGAAGGCGGAGCCGTTGTTGCCGGCGGCCGAGGCGTAGGCATAGATCAGCCGGGACAGGCCGTGGGGGCCGTCGTGACCGATGACGGTGGCGGAGTCCGGCATCAGCAGGGTAATGCCGCCGATCACCAATACCCCGACCGGCATCACCAGCATGCTGGCGACCACCCATTTCATCTCGGTGATGCCGAGCCGTTTGCCCAGATAGGTCGGGGTACGACCCACCATCAGGCCGCACAGAAACACGGTCAGCAGCACGAACAGCATCATGCCGTAGATGCCGGAGCCGACCCCGCCGAAGATGACCTCGCCGAGCAGCATGTTGATCATGCCGACCATGCCGCCGAGGGGAGTGAAGCTGTCGTGCATGGCGTTGACCGCACCGTTGGAGGCGCTGGTGGTCGCCACTTCCCAGATGCTGGAGAGCAGGGGGCCGAAGCGGCTCTCCTTGCCTTCCCAGTTGCCGGCCATGCTGCTGGCGTCAGTGGAGAGCTGGGCGAGGGCAGGGTCCGGTTTCAGCTCCTGGGTAATGGAGACGAAGAGCCCGATCACCATCATCAGGGTCATGGCGACGAGGATGGCGCGGCTGTGGGCCAGGTCCTTCACGTAGCGACCCAGGGTGCAGACCATGGCGGCGGCCAGCGTCAGCAGGGCGACCATCTCCAGCCAGTTGGAGAGGGCGGTCGGGTTCTCGAACGGATGGGCCGAATTGACGCCGAAGAAGCCGCCGCCGTTGGAACCGAGCTGCTTGATGGCGATCTGGGAGGCCGCCGGGCCGAGCGGCAACAGCTGCTCCTGGCCTTCCAGCGCGTGGAACGGCAGGTAGGCCGACAGGCTCTGGGGTACCCCCTGCCAGACCAGCAGCAGCGCCAGGATCAATGCCATCGGCAGCAGCACGTAGAGGCAGAAGCGCACCAGATCCTGCCAGAAGTTGCCGAGGTGGGTGGTCTGCTGGCGGGCGATGCCGCGGAACAGGGCGATGGCGACGGCGGCGCCGGTGGCGGCCGAGACGAAGTTCTGGGTGGTGAGCCCCACCATCTGGCTGAAGTAGGAGAGGCTGGCCTCGCCGGAGTAGGCCTGCCAGTTGGTGTTGGTCATGAAGCTGACCGCGGTGTTGAAGGCGAGTTGCCAGTTCAGCCCGGGCAGCTGTTGCGGGTTGAGGGGCAGCAGCCCCTGCGCCAGCAGGATCAGGAACAGCAGGCCGAAGCCGGCGCCGTTGAAGGCCAGCAGGCTGAGGGCGTAGGACTTCCAGTCCTGCTCGCGCCCGTCCGTGCCGCAGCAGGCCAGGGTGGCGCGCTCGACGGGAGCCAGCCAGCGACTCTTGCCCTCAAATACCCGATACAGGTAGTTGCCAAGCAGAGGCGCCGGCAGCAGCACCAGCAGTACGAACGCGACGGGATAGATGATCTCTTGCCACATATCCGGTTCCTCACTCATGGGTGCGCGCAAGGGCGCGCAGCAGATAGCCCGCGAGGGCGAGGACCAGCAGCAGATATAGCCAATTCATATCGACTCCATTGGTGTAATTGACGACCAAATGGTAGGAATAACCGGCGTAAAGGCGCCATAAAGCCGGATTTGGCAGGCGTAAAATCGGCGTAAAAAAGCAGGTGTGGGCGCGATTTGGGGGAGGGGAAAGATCGAAAAACCCGGCCTGAGCCGGGTTTGGTAGCTGGTCGCTGAGGCTGACCTGATAGTGACAGGCCAGCTTCAAACATGCTTATCGCATTGTCACAAACTCTTCCGCGCTGGTGGGATGGGGAGTGGGAACGCAGTGGCCGGTTTGACCTCTATGCCCTAGCTCCCTCAGCGCATGGTGACAAACTCTTCCGCACTGGTCGGATGGATGGCAACGCAGTTGTCGAAGTCCGCCTTGGTGGCACCCATCTTCATGGCGACGCCGAAGCCCTGCAGGATCTCGTCCATGGCGAAGCCGATGCCGTGCAGGCCGACCACCTTCTCTTCCGGCCCGACGCAGACCAGCTTCATCCGGGTGGGCTGGCGATGCTGGGTCAGCGCCGAGTACATGGCGGTGAACTGGCTGCGGTAGACCTTGACCTGATCTTCACCGTATTCGGCGACGGCTTCCGGCTCGGTCAGCCCTATGGTGCCGATGGGCGGGTGGCTGAACACCACGGTCGGCACCAGATCGTAGTTGAGGTGCTCGTTCGGCTTGTTGTTGAACAGCCGCTCGGAGAGACGGCGGCCCGCCGCGACGGCCACTGGGGTGAGCTGGATGCGGCCGGTGTTGTCACCGACGGCATAGAGGTTGGCGACGGCGGTATTCTGGAACTTGTCGGTCGGGATAAAGCCCTTCTCGTCCAGCGTGATACCGGTGGCGGCCAGGTTGAGGTTGTCGGTGGCCGGGACGCGGCCGATGGCCCAGATCAGGCAGTCGACGGTGAGGTGGCGACCATCTTCCAGCTGCAGGGTCAGGCTCTCGTCGGCGTTCTTGACCACGGCTTTCGGAATGGCGTGGGTGTGCAGCTTGGGTCCTTCCTGCGCCATGATCTCCACCAGGGTCTCGTGGATCATGGGGTCGAAGTTGCGCAGCGGTGCGTGCTTGCGCACCACCAGGTGGGTTTCGGAGCCGAGCGCCTGCATCACGCCGGCGATCTCCACCGCGATATAACCGGCACCCACCACCGCAACCCGCTTGGGTTGTTCTTGCAAGTCGAAGAAACCGTCGGAGTCGATGCCCAGTTCGGCACCCGGAATGGCCGGCACTTCGGGGCGGCCGCCGGTGGCGATCAGTATGTGATCGGCGCTGTACTGCTCGCCGTTCACCTCGATGGTGTTGCTGCTGACGAAGCGGGCGAAGCCCTTGATAACGGTGATCTGGTTCTTGCCCAGCACGTTCTGGTAGGACTGATGAATGCGGCCGATATAGGCCTGGCGGGACTCGACCAGCTTGGCCCAGCTGAAGTGGTTGAGAGTGGTGTCGAAGCCGTAGTCGGCGCCATATTTCAGGGCATCGGCGATCTGGCCGGCATACCACATGGCCTTCTTCGGCACGCAGCCGACATTGACGCAGGTTCCACCCAACTCTTTGGCTTCAATCAGGGCAACTTTCTTACCGTACATGGCAGCCCGGTTGGCCGAGGCGATGCCGCCGCTGCCGCCGCCGATGGCGATATAGTCAAAATGCTGTGCCATTGCGAGGTTCTCCGCTCATTAAGAATGCAATCACAGCATGATGGGGATAAAGCGGCTGGCTCACAAGAGCCAGCACTCAGTTATGTTGGATCGGCAGGCGAATATGGAACTGGGCGCCTTGCTCCGGTTCGCTGATGCAGTTGATACGGCCGCGCAGCAGCTGCACCACCAGGTTGTAGATGATGTGGGTGCCGAGCCCGCTGCCACCCTGGCCCCGCTTGGAGGTGACAAAGGGATCGAAGATGCGCGGCAGTATCTCGGGCGGGATGCCGCGGCCGTTGTCGCTGTAGTCGATCAGCAGCTCTTCACCCTGCTGTTCCACCTTGATGGTGATCTTCTTGGGTTTGTCCCAGTTGTCGAAGCCGTGGTTGATTGAGTTGAGGATCAGGTTCGAATAGATCTGGGTGAAGCTGCCGGGGAAGGAGAAGATCGACAGCTTGGGATCGCACTGGATATCCACCTCGCACTGGGCCTTCTTCAGCTTGTGGCCGAGGGAGACCACCACCTGATGCAGGTTGTCGGCGAGGCTGAAGTTGTAGCGCGCCTCGGACGACTGGTCCACCGCTACCTGCTTGAAGCTGGCGATGAGCTCGGAGGCGCGGCGCAGGTTGCCCTGCAACAGCTGCATGGATTCATCCAGATTGACGGTGAATTCGGTGAGATAGGAGCGCGACAGCTGCTTGGAGTCGATGTGCTGCTTGAAGTCGGCCACCCGCTCCTGCAGGTAGGAGGAGGCGGTCACGCTGATGCCGATAGGGGTGTTGATCTCGTGGGCCACGCCGGCTACCAGGGAACCGAGGGAGGCCATCTTCTCCGACTCCACCAGGGTCTGCTGGGCCTGTTTCAGATCGTCGTACGCCTTGCCCAGCTGGTCGTTGGCATCGCTCAGGCTGCGGGTACGCTCCACCACCTTGCCCTCCAGCTGTTCGTTGAGCTGGATGATCTCCCGCTCCACCTTCTTGAGGCGGGTGATGTCGTAGCCGAAGCCGATCAGGTATTTGAGGTTGGGCCCCTCGTAGAAGGGGGCGAAGGTCCACTGCAGCACCAGCTCGTGGCCCTGCTGGTCATGCATCATGACCTCTTTGTCCTCGATGGAGCCGTGATCGGCCAGGGTGGCCGCCAGCTGGTCGCGCTGCTCCTTGCTGACGAACAGATCCAGCCAGTTGTGCTGCAGTATCTCCTGCTGGTGGTAGCCGGTCAGCAGGATGGCCGCCGGGTTGATGCTGGCGATGTTGAGGTCCGGCTCCATACAGCAGATGACCATGTTGGCGGAGTTGATCAGGGTGGCGGAGAAGTCCCGCTCCTGCTGCAGCTGTTCGGCGGCCTGATGGCGCGCCGCAAATTCGTCGAGCAGCCGGGTGCGCATCTGGTTGAGGGTGGCGACCAGGGTGTCGAGCTCGTCAGGTTTCTTGCGGGGCAGCTGGCGCCCCTCCAGGGTCAGCTCGTTGGTGAGCCGGTCCAGATTCAACTTCTGGGCGTAGTGGGCGATGCGGTTGAGGTGACGCACCACCAGGTAATAAATGATGATCAGGATGCAAAACGAGACCACCAGGGTCTTGATGGTCTGGCTGACCATGATCAGCACGGATTTTTCGATGAGGCGCTGGTAGATCTGCTCCAGCGAAGCGGCGACGAACAGCTTGCCCACCACTTCGCCCTGATAGGTGAGGTTGAACTCGCGGGAGATGTCGTAGCTTTCCCGTTCCACCCCCTGGGTCAGCAGCGGCACTTCCGAGTTGCCGAGCATCTCCTTCACCATCACGAACTGCATGTTGGGCAGGTTCATGATGCCCTCGATCTGCACCTTCACCTGCTCTTCATCCAGGTTCCACAGGCTGGCGGCGATGGGCTGCAGGAAGGAGGCCTCGATCTGGCCGATGCTGTCCTCGATGACGGCCACGTCCTTGCGGTAATCCCAGGCAAGCTGCAACACCGTAATGATCATCGCCAATACGGTACTGCACACCAGAATGTAGGAGAGCAGGCGGTATGAGAGTCCGTTACGGCCGACGGCCCTAGCGGTCTTGGAGAAGAGTCCTGACATGGCGTCCTTGCGGTCTGGATATATTGCCATTTAGTTTAACTGCTTCATGCACTTATGTCGTGTTTCGTTCACGTGATAAAAACAAGGCCCCGAAACGGGGCCTTGTTGATTCAAAAAGGTTTTTAATGACTCCCTTTCGCCTTGGGCGGAATGGATTCATCAAATACCGGCAGCGGTTTGTGTTCGGAGGCCAGGTAGGTGTAGATCACCGGCAGTACGAACAGGGTGAACACGGTACCTATGGCCAGACCGGCCACGATCACGATGCCGATGCTGAAGCGCTGGGCAGCCCCGGCCCCCGTGGCATAGAGCAGCGGGATGAGACCGGCGATCATGGCGGCCGTGGTCATCAGGATGGGTCGCAGACGCACCTTGGCGGCAGTCATGACGGCTTCTATCCGGTTGCGGCCGTGCAGCAGCTGCTCCTCCTTCGCCACTTCACAGATCAGGATGCCGTGCTTGGTAATCAGGCCGACCAGGGTGATCAGACCCACCTGGGAGTAGATGTTCATGGTGGCGGCACCCCAGGCCAGGGCGATCAGCGCCCCGCTGATGGCCAGCGGCACGGAGACCATGATCACCAGCGGGTCACGGGCCGACTCGAACTGGATCGCCAGCACCAGGAAGATGATGGCCAGCGCCAGACCGAAGGTGGCGTACAGGGCGCTGCCCTCGGTCACGAACTGGCGGGCCTCGCCCATGAAGTCGTAACGGTAGCCCTGCGGCAGCTTCTCGTCCGCCGTGGTGTTGAGCCAGTTGATGGCGTCACCCATGGTGGTGCCAGGCATCAGCACGGCACCTATGGTGGCGGAGTTGAGCTGGTTGAAGTGGGGCAGGGAGCGCGGTTCACCGATCACCTCGATGCTGATCAGGCTGCCAAGCGGGATGGATTTGCCATCGGCCGCCCGTACGTAGTAGCCCTTGATCGACTCGGGGTTGAGGCGGTATTTGCGCTCGACCTGCGGGATCACCTCGTAGGAGCGGCCATCCAGGTCGATACGGTTGACGTAACCGTCCGACATCATGGTGCCCAGGGTGATGCCGATGTCCTGCATGGTGATGCCGTAGGCACCCGCCTTGTCCTTGTCGATCTTGATCTTCATGGTGGCGGAGTCGTACTGCAGGTCCAGCTCGGAGTAGACGAAGCGTCCGCTCCCCTGGGCTGCGGTCAGGATCTCGCTGGCCACCTGATAGAGGCTCTCGAAGTTGTTCGGCGTGGTGATGACGAACTGCACTGGCAGGCCGCTCGAGGCGCCTGGCAGTTCCGGGAACTGGAAGGTGGTGATGGACATGCCGGGCACGTCTTTCACCAGCCCGGCCACCCGGTCCAGCACCTCTTTCTGGCTCGCTTCACGCTGGCTCCACGGCACCATGGAGGCGATGCCGAACGCCTGGTTGGCGTTGAACACCCCGGAGAAGACCTGGGAGAAGGCCACTTCCGGCTGGGAGTCCAGCACCTTGTTCACCTGCTCCATGGTCCCCTGGATGTAGTCCAGGTTGACGTTGGAGGGGGCGGTCCCCAGCACGGCCATGACGCCCTTGTCCTCGTTCGGCGCGAGCTCGCTCGGGATGAACTTGAACAGCATCGGCAGGCTGGCGAACACGATAACGGCGAACAGCACCACCACGATGCGCTTTTGCATCACGGCGTGCAGCATGGCGTCGTAGCGTACCGTCATGCGCTCGAGCAGGTGGTGTACCGTGCTTTCGAACTTGCCCGGCTCCTCGTTGGCCTTGAGCATCTTGGCGCACATCATGGGCGACAGAGTCAGGGCTATGATGCCGGAGACGAACACGGCGCCCGCCAGGGTCAGCGCGAACTCCTTGAACAGGGAGCCGGTGATGCCCCCCATCAGGGCGATCGGCGCGTACACGGCGGCCAGGGTGACCGTCATGGCGATGACCGGCACGGCGATCTCGCGGGTGCCTATGATGGCGGCACGGAACGGATCTTCCCCCTCCTTGACGTGACGATCCACGTTCTCCAGCACCACGATGGCGTCATCCACCACCAGGCCGATGGCCAGCACCATGGCCAGCAGGGTCATCAGGTTGATGGAGAAGCCGAACATCTGCATCACCATCACCACGCCGATCAGACTGAGCGGGATGGTGATAATCGGGATGATGACCGCGCGGAACGAGCCGAGGAACAGGGTGATCACCACCAGCACGATGGCGGCTGCCTCGGCGATGGTCTTGATCACCTCATGGATCGATTCGTTGATGGCCACGGTGGAGTCATAGAGGACGTTGGCCTCCATGGTGCTCGGCATGTTGCTCTTCAGGCTCGGCAGCATCGCCAGCACGTCGTGGGCGATGTTGATCGGGTTGGCGGTCGGCGCCGCGTTGATGGCCAGTACCACGGCCTCGCGGCCGTTGGCGGTGGCGCGATAGGTGTCGTGGCTCTTCTCCAGGGTCACCTTGGCGATGTCGGCCAGGCGGATCACCTTGCCGTCACGGGTGGAGACCACCAGGCGCTCGAGCTCCTCGGTGGTGTTGACCTGGGTCTCGGCGTTGCCGTTGTAGAGGGTGAAGTAGCCGGTAGCCTGGCCGGTGGCGGACTGATAGTTGTTGCTGTTGAGCACGTTCATCACGTCCGCGGCGGTCAGGTTGAACGCCGCCATCTTGGCCGGATCCAGCCATACCCGCAGGGCGTACTTGGTACCGCCGTACATGTCGACCTTGGAGACGCCGCCGACGGTGAAGAGCTGGGGCTTGATGACCCGCTCCAGGTAGTCGGTGATCTGGCTGGCGTTGAGCTCTGGGCTGGTGAAGCCGATGTAGAGCACCGCCGTGGTGGAGCCGGTGGACATGGTGACCGAGGGGTCTTCCGACTCCTTGGGCAGCTGGGATCGCACCGAGTTGACCTTGGCCAGAATGTCGGACAGGGCGGCGTTGGGATCGGTGTTGAGCTTCATGTAAGCGGTGATGGTGGAGCTGCCGAGCTGGGTGGACGACGTCATGAAGTCGATGTTGTCCGCCTGGGCGATGGCCTGTTCCAGCGGCTGGGTGATGAAGCCCTGGATCAGGTCGGCACTCGCGCCGTAATAGCTGGTGCTGACCGTGACGACCGTGTTGGTCATCTCGGGGTATTCCCGCACCTGCATCTTGAACACGGCCTGCAAACCCAGCAACGCGATCAGGAAGCTGATCGAGATGGCCAGGATGGGCCGTTTGATGAATATGTCGGTAAAGCGCATCTGTCTCTCCGCGTTTTACAGCATGGGAGCCTGGTCAGGAACCTTCAGACCCTGGTCCTGCACGATTTTTACCTTGGCGCCGTTGCTCAGGCGTACCTGGCCGGACATGACCACTTCGTCACCCGCCTTGATGCCGGAGACCACGTGGGCATCGTTGCCCTTGCGCTCGCTCACCTTGACCACCACCTGCTCGACGCGCTTCACGCCGTCCTGCTCCTTGACCAGGTAGACGTTCTCGCCGTACAGGGTGAAGGTGATGGCGGTCTGCGGCAGCACTATCTGGTCCTTCTGGGCCGGCAGCAGGATGCTGGCGCGGGCAAACATGCCGGAGCGCAGCAGGCCGTCGTTGTTGGGGATGTTCGCCTGCACCTGGATCAGGCCGCTCTGGTAGTTGACGGCCGGCTCGATGGCGCTGATGTGACCCTTGAACTGGCGGTTCGGGTAGGCATCCACGTTGATCCGGATCTCCTGATTCAGGCTGATGCGGGAGATGTCGGTCTGTGGCACGGTGAAGCGCAGGCGCATCACGCTGGTGTCTTCCAGCCGCACTATGTCGGTGCCCGGCTGCAGGTACTGGCCGAGGAAGACGTTGCGCAGGCCGACCACGCCGGCAAACGGTGCGCGTACTTCGCGGCGGGCGATGGTCGATTTCAGGCTCTCGATGTCGGCCTCGAGGGAGCGATAGGTCGCCTCGGCATCATCCAGCTGGTCGCGGGAGATGGAACCCTTGGTAAACAGGTTCTGGTAGCGTTCGTACTTGGCCTTGGCCGCCGGCAGCTTGGCCATGGAGGCGCGCAGGTTGGCCTTCTCGACGCTGGCGTCCAGGCTCAGCAGCAGCTGGTCCAGCTTGACGGTGGCGCCGGATTCGAAGGAGATGCTGTCGATGGTACCGGACTGCTCGGTCGACAGGGTCACCCCCTGATTGGGTTCGATGAAACCGATCGCCTCGATGGTCGGTACCCAGTCACGGGTCTCCACCTTGTGGGTGGTGACCGGGAACTCGGGCTCCGGCATGTTGGCCATGTAGTTGGCTATCATCTTTTGCTTGAACAGGTTGAAGCCAATCACGCTGCCGAACAGGGCCAGCGCGATGAGCAACATGATGCTCATCCACTTTTTCATGAACTCTCGCTCCTGAGATATGAGTGCAATGTTTAAGGGGTCAAAATGGCTCGCCAGCTGGCCCGGATCACGGCTTCCAGCTGCTCTTGCGTCAGTTCGAATTGGTGCACCTGGCTTTGCAACGCCAGGTTCGCCACACAGTCCAGGCTCAGCACCTGCAGTACCCGAACGGGCAGGTTGATAAACAGACCCTGTTCTATCCCCCGTTCGTAGAAGCGATCCAGCGGGGCCCAGGCGGCCTGGATGACCGGGTCCTGCTCCAGCTCCGCTCCCAGCGGGGATGTTTCATACTGCAATTTGCATTTGAGCGCGTTCGGTTCGTCGACAAAGATGGCGTGGATGTTGAGCCACAGCCGCCGAAATTGTTCGAACGATACCTCCTCTGTCTGCACGCCTTCCATGACCAGGGGATGACACTGGAGGATGGTGTGCCGATAGAGTTGACGGATCAGGTCATCCTTGTCGCTGAAATAGCGATAGATGGTGCCTGCCGCCACCCTGGCTTTCTTGGCCACCACGGCAATGGAGAGGCCGTGGAAACCCTGTTCGCCGAGTACTTCATGAGCCGCATCGAAAATGCGTTCTTTCTTGTTCATGATTGGATGATCACAACGACTGAATGAACGTTCATTCATTCTAGGGAGGCTTTGAGGCAAGTCAAGTTTTGCCCATCGCTGTCAGCAATATGGTGGGGGTCAAAAGTAGCGGGGAGGGGGCGGAACCGGCTTGAATAACACAAAATCGCTTAAAAAAAGCCAGAAACGATGGAAAAACAAGCGGTTGATTCGGCTTGATAAAAAAAGGGTAGACAAGGTGGGTCCTCATCATTAATATTGCGCCCCGTTCGACAGCGTAGCGCCCGTAGCTCAGCTGGATAGAGCGCTGCCCTCCGGAGGCAGAGGTCACAGGTTCGAATCCTGTCGGGCGCACCATCAAAAGTGCGCCGGTTAAACGGGCGAGTTGAAGAACGAAAACAGCTGTGGTGGCTGTAGCTCAGTTGGTAGAGTCCCGGATTGTGATTCCGGTTGTCGTGGGTTCGAGCCCCATCAGCCACCCCATTTTACAGCTTGTCAGGTACGCGAAGGTGGCGGAATTGGTAGACGCGCTAGCTTCAGGTGTTAGTGCCCCCCGGGTGTGAGGGTTCGAGTCCCTCTCTTCGCACCATACTTGCTGTATAACGAGGATGACCGCATGGTCGTCTTTGTTTTTTGTAGAATCAAAATATTCTCGGTGATTAGCGCAGCCCGGTAGCGCATCTGGTTTGGGACCAGAGGGTCAAAGGTTCGAATCCTTTATCACCGACCACATTCTGAAAAACCTCGCTTCGGCGGGGTTTTTTGCTTTCCGCCTTGCCTATCATCCCGGCTTGCCGCGTCGCTGTAACGTTTGTTTACACTCTATCCGGGCAGTCTTGTCCCCCCTTCAGTTATCCTGCCAGCTGGAGTCCTTGGTGACCGGATGTCACAGACCTCTTTCAGGCTTTTTTATGCATAACAAAATCTCGATTTTCTCCTGCAGACCCGCAGTCATGGCCGCCCTGCTGCTGGGCGGTTGTACCCTCAAGCCGCCGATGGATGAGGTGATGAACTCCATGGTCTCCCAATCGCAGAGCGAGTCTGCCTCCTCCCTCTTGCTGACCTACAACGGCTTCTGTGTCGGTGTTGCCGGGCAGCAGGCCGTCACCCAGGTGTGCGGTGGCAAAGACACCAGGTCGTTTGAGTGGGCGCTGGGGGAGCTGAAGATGCAGGAGACATGCCTGCAGGCCAGAAGCGGCAATGAGCTGATCCTGGCTCCCTGCGATGGTCATGCCCAGTGGGTGTGGCGGGAGGACAAGCTGTTCAACAACAAGGCCTCCCGTTGTCTGGATGTCGCGGGGCGGCGTCATACCCCGAATACGCCCTTGCGTTTGGCCGAGTGCTATGGTGGTGCCAATCAGAGCTTCCTGGTCGGGGGGATTGAGTGATGCGTCCATCTCCTTTGATTGCTGCCTGTCTCTCGCTTTCGCTGGGAGGGTGCCAGAGTCTGGACTCTTCGGATTTTCTGCTGGGGGCCGTGGTGATCGGTGCCATAGGCGCTGCCGCCTACTACGACCACAAGCAGGAGAAGAAGGAAGCCCGCAAGCGAGAGGAGTCGGGGGGGCAGTTGCTGGCAGCCAATGGCAAATGCCTCGACATTGCCGGTGGCGTGCGCAATGGCAACCAGTTGCAGCTTTGGGACTGCAACGGCGGAGAGAACCAGCGCTTTCGTCTGGATGGCAAGGCGGTGAAGGTCGGCGGCAAGTGCCTGGATGTGGCCGGCGGGGATCGCGACACCGGGGCCAGGGTGATCGCCTGGGATTGTCATGGCGGCAGCAATCAGCAGTGGCGTTGGGAGCGGGATCGGCTGGTCAGCCGCAGCAGCCACCTCTGTCTGGATGTATCCAAGGATGGCAGTGCCAATGGCACTCCCCTGATCCTCTGGCAGTGCCATGGGGGCGACAACCAGCGCTTTCGAAGAAAGTAACCCCGGATTGCCAATGCCAGTCAGCATCAACTGACTGGCATTGTTTTTTGGCGTGTCCCGGTGAACGGGGATCAGTAGTTGACGACTTTTTTGGCGTTCCACACCGTCATGGCGAGCAGCATGGAGACCACGGAGGCACCGAGCCAGAAGTACTGGGCACTGCTGAAGTCATAGTGGGTCACGCCGTCGATCTCGCTGGTCTTGATGAGGGCCGCGGAGACCAGCTCCTGGATGGAGGCGGCGATGTAGGAGCAGAGGCCGATGAAGCCTTTCACGGCACCGACTGCCGTCTTGGGCATCAGGTCGCAGGCGGTCAGGCCGGCCAGGAACACCACCAGACCACCGATGGCGTAGCCGATCAGGGCCAGCGCGACGGCATCCATCATGCGGCTCTGCGGGCCCCAGAACATCAGGCACATGCCGGCCACGTTGGCCAACCCGTACAGCAGGGTGGGGATGTGGCGGTTGGCGTTGAATACCTTGTCGGAGATGATCCCGGCCAGGATGGCGCCAAGGAAGCCGGCGATGGGGTAGGCCGACATGGCGAAACCGGCGTCGATCAGGCTATAACCCTTCTGCTCCTGCAGGTAGAGCACGGCCCAGGAGCTCATGGCGTAGCGGGACATGTACATGCAGGCGCAGGCGGCGGCGATGAGCCAGACGACGGGCTGCTTGAGCACGAACAGCTGGGCGCGGCGGATTTCGGCCGGATCCACCTTCTTGGCGATCTCGGGGGCTTCACCAAAGGCGACGGCCGGCTCCGGCAGGGCGTAGGTTTGCGGCCGATCTTTCAGCACCAGATACATGCACAGGGCGGCGATCAGGGAGGCGATGCCGGCGCCGATGAAACCGGCCTTCCAGCCGAAGTAGCTGACGATGGTGGCGGTCAGGATCCAGGAGATGCCTTCCCCTATGTTGCGCGAGCCACCCCAGACCGAGTAGACCGAACCCCGCTGCTTGGGGGAGAACCACTGGAAGATGGAGACGCAGGAGGGGGCGGAGCCGACGGACTGGAACCAGCCGTTCAGGCCCCACATCAGCACCAGGAAGAAGGTGGCGGTGTTCATGCCCATCAGGATGGTGCAGATGGACGAGAGCCCCAGCGAGACCGACATGAAGCGGCCTATGTTGGCGTAGTCGGAGAGGAAGCCGTTGGAGAACTTGCCGACGGCGTAGGTGAACAGGAAGGCGGAGCCGATGACCCCCAGCTCCTCCAGGGTTACCACGCCGGAGTCCAGCATAGGCTTCTTGACCACGTTGAGGCTCATGCGCACGACATAGAACATGGCATAGCCCAGTACCAGCCCCAGGAAGACCTGCCACTGGTACTTGCGGTAAATTGAGCGGATTTTATCGGGCGAGGCATCCATGACCGGCAGGTCGGCTCGCGTCTTGAAGAAGTTGAACATGGGGTTCTCCGTTTCTATTTTGGCAGCATGGTTTCAGAGGGAGCTCTGATAGCGGCTGCCATCATATGAAGGGAGAAATTCAGCCGGCAAAAAGCCGGATATGGGTCAACTCTGACTCAATCATGGGAAAACCATGAGTCAAAAATGACATATTTGAACTGTCCTATTGATATTCGATGAATAACAATAGCCGCGTGCCGAGGCATAATGAGTCAGAACTGGCTCATCCTCGTGAAAATAAAAATTACGGCATGTGCCTAATATTAGATGTACTGCACATATTCCTGAATTAACGCGCGAGTCGACCGATAGTCATGCACCTCTTTTGCCGCCGGCTGGCCCTGTTCATGGGCTGCGTTTTGTTGCCATTCAGCACCCTGCAGGCCGCTTCACTGACGGTGCTCACCTCGTTTTCGGAGGCGCCGGTCAAGGCGGTGATCGAGGGTTTTGCCGAACAATATCCCGGGATCCGGGTCGAAGTTATTTATCGGCGCACCATTCCCTCCTTGCGCTTATTAACGGAAGCCGATGCACCGCAAGTCGATATTATCATGTCCTCTTCGCCGACTTTTTTTAACACGCTGGACAAAGCCGGTTTGTTGGCGGCTTTGCCAAATGAAACTATGCCGCCCAAATGGCTCGCTCCCCATACCCTGGGGCTGGGCAATAAAGTGGCCGTGGTCGGTTATTCCAGCAGCGGCATCATGTATAACCGCCATTATCTGGCCAAATATCAGCTGCCGCAGCCCACCAGCTGGCAGCAACTGGCGTCCCCGATCTTCATGGGGCACGTGATGATGAGCTCGCCCTCCCAGTCCGGCACCACCCACATGATGGTGGAGAGCGTGCTGCAGCAATATGGCTGGCAGCAGGGCTGGGCCCTGCTGATGCGGCTGGGTGGCAACCTGTCGGCCATCACGGCGCGCAGCTTCGGGGTGAGCGACGGCATCAGCCGCGGTCTGGCGGGGGCCGGCCCGGTGATCGACAGCTACGCCCTCACCAGCCAGGCCCGCTTCGATCACGTCGGCTTCAACATCATGCCCGACTCGGTGATCCTGCCGACCTATCTGGGGGTACCCCGTCGCTCGGACAATCCGCACAGTGGCGCCCTCTTCATCCAGTACCTGCTTTCCGACAAGGGGCAGGGGATCCTCGCCACACCCGGCATGGCCAAGGCCACCCTGAGCCAGCCCGGACTGGCCAGGCAGACCCGCTACGTCACCGACAAGGCGCTGCTCTATCGACGGGCAGGCCTGCTCAAGGCCCTGTTCGAGCAGGCCATCACCCAGCAGCTGCCCAGGCTGAAGATGACCTGGCAGGGGATCAACGGGTTGAATACCCACGGCGAGCCCTGGCGGGTTGCACTGCTGGAGCAGGCCGTCACCAAGGCGAGCATGCCGCCGCTGAGCGAGCAGGAGGCGCAGGATCCGGCTCTGCTGGCGCTGTTTGACGGCCTCTATGACCGGGAGCAGGGCAATCCGCAGGCGGAACGGGTGATGCACCAGTGGCGCCAGGCGACCGAGGCGCGCCTGAACGAGGCGCAACGGCTGGTCGAACAGGCGGCCAGGCCATGAGCCGGCTGGGGCACCTGCTGGCCATGCCGCGCAGCCTGGGGCGGCGGCTCATCCTCGCCTTCGTGGCCATCACCGCCCTGACCGGCGCCATGGGCATGGCCGCCTATGTGATGTGGGATCGGCTGGGCCGGCAGATCCACCTCATCGTGGAGGAGAGCCTGCCCGCCATCGACAACGCCTATCAGCTGGAGCGGGCCAGTTCCCGCCTGTTGCTGCTGCTGGCCCAGCTGCGCGACACCCGGGATCCGGTACAGTACCAGCGCCTCTCCCACGCGGTGTCGACCACCCTGGGGGACATCCAGCGTGCCTACCGGCTGGGCACCCCGGGGGATCAGGAGACACCCTCGCAACGCCAGGCGTTCGGGGAGCTGAGCGCGCTGGTGGCGGATCATGGGCGCTACCTCAAGCAGCAGATCGAGCACGCCGAAACCCTGCAGCAACTGCAAAAGCGCAGCAACTGGCTGCATCAGGATCTGGTGGATGATGCCGCCCCTCTGCTGCAGGAGGTGGAGTGGCACCTGACTGGCATGGTGGCCAGCCCGGACGACATGAGCGAGTTTGGCGACGTCATCAAGGAGTTCTCCGCCCTGCAGGATCTCACCTTCAAGGAGAACGAGCTGCAGTCCCTGGTCGGCGAGGTGATCGCCCAGCGTTATCAGCAGGATCTGGAGAGCGCCTTCCTGTTCATCGGCTACAAGATCGACGAGATAGACGAGCTGACCTCGCGGCTAGCAGAGTACCCCTCGACCGTGAGCTACCGCCAGATCCTGCAGGACATCATCACCCTGGTGAAGCCGGATGGCCCGCTGCACCGGCTGCTGCTGGCGGATGTGCAGACCCATCAGCAGCTGACGGCCCTGCGCCCCCGGCTGGACGACGCCGTGTCGCGCTATCACCAGAAGGTCAGCCTGATGGTGAGCGATGCCAACCGCTCCCTCAGCGCGCTGGGGGAGGACAGCAGCCAGCAGGTGGCGACCGGCAAGCTGGTGATCCTGGTGGTGCTGGCGCTCACCCTGCTGCTCAGCATCTTCGTGCTGGTGGTGCTGATCGGCCGCCGGCTGATCAAGCGGCTCGACCTGCTGGGGCAGGAGCTGGACAGGGTCGCGGCAGGCCGGCTGGACGTGCCGGTCAGCACCAGCGGCCGGGACGAGATCGGCCGACTGGGCGACAGTTTGCGCCACTTCAGCCAGCAGTTGCAGCAGATGGAGCGGGCCAATGCCCTCAACCTCATCAACAACACCCAGGCCTGCCTCATCACCTGCCATCCGGATGGCACCATAGAGTCGGTCAACCCGAGCGCGCTCACCCTGTTCCGGCAGACCGGCGTCGAGCCGGGCCGGCCGTTGTGGCAGGCCTTTCCGGCAGAGGCGAGGGCGATGCTGGCGGAGCAGTTCGGAGCGGACCAGCCGCTGCACCGGCTCGGCCACAGCGAGTGCACCCTGGCCTGTGCTCAGGACGAGACGCCCCGTTTCCTACATCTCAACCTGCGCCGCTTCGAACAGGGGCGCGGGTACAGATTCATCATCACCATCACGGATGTCACCCGCCAGGAGCTGACGGCCAGGGAGCTCGGCCTGCGGGTGGCGGAGCGTACCCGCGAGCTGACCGAGAACAACCGGCTGCTGGCGGAGGAGGTGGTGCAGCGCCAGCAGGCGGAGCGTACCCTGCTGCAGACCCAGGATGAGCTGATCCAGGCGGCCAAGATGGCGGTGGTGGGGCAGGCGATGACCAGCCTGGCCCACGAGCTGAACCAGCCGCTGTCGGCGATGATGACTTACCTCTACACCAGCCGGGCGGCCCTCGCCGCCGGCCAGCTGCAGGCTCTGGACCAGGATCTGGGCAAGCTCGACAAGCTGGGGCGGCGCATGAGCCGCATCATCAATGCGCTGCGCCATTTCGCCCGCAAGTCGCCGGCGGAGGAGGTGCGGGTCCGGCTCGAGCTGGGGACGCTGGCCGAACAGGCCATGTTGCTGCTGGAGACGCGGGCGAAACGCGATGGCTGCACCCTCTGCAACGAGTTGCCGGAGGGGCTCTGGCTCGAGACCGACCCCGTGCTGCTGGAGCAGGTGCTGGTCAATCTGCTGGTAAACGGGCTGGACGCGGTGGCCGGGCTGGCGCGGCGGGAGATCCGGTTGCAGTTGCTGGAACAAAACGAAGCCCGGCTGCGACTGGCGGTGGTCGACAGCGGCGCCGGCTTCGGCGAGGCGATCCTGCCCAGGTTGTTCACCCCCTTCACCACCTCCAAGGAGGTTGGACTGGGACTGGGGTTGACCATCTGCCGTTCCCTGCTGGCCCGCTGCGGCGGCGAGATCATGCTGGGCTCGGCGCTGACTGGCGGCGCCATGGTGATAGTGGAATTGGCGGCGGTCGACCCTGCCGGGTCGATCGCCCATCAGAACGAGGAGAGTGCCATCTATGCTGTTGCCCGCTAACCGTCCCGCCAACGTGCTGCTAGTGGACGATGACGAGGACGTGCTGGAATCCTATTGCCACCTGTTGCGGCTCTCCGGCTACCAGCCGAGGGCGACCACCTCCCCCCACGAGGCGCTGGAACTGCTGGCCGACCAGTGGCCTGGGGTGCTGGTCTCTGACATCTACATGCCCGCCATGAACGGCATGGAGCTGCTGACCCGGGTGCACGAGATAGATGCCGAGATCCCGGTCATCATGATCACCGGCCATGGCGACATCCCGCTGGCGGTGAAGGCGGTGAAGCAGGGGGCATTCGACTTTCTGGAGAAACCGCTTCATCCCCAGGATCTGCTGGGCCTGCTGGAGCGGGCCTGCCAGCAGCGCAGCGCCGTGCTGGCGCGCCGCAGCGAGATCCAGGCGACGGTGGATGACGAACTGATCGGCACCAGCCCGCAGATAGTGGCGATCCGCGGCCAGCTCAACCAGCTGGCGCAGACCGACAAGGATCTGCTGCTGGAGGGGCCGGCCGGCTCTGGCCGCCACACCCTGGCCCGGCTGCTGCACAGGATCAGCGCCCGGCGGGAGCAGGCCTTCCAGCTGCACGACTGCGGGTCGGCACCCAGTCTGGCCGAGGTGCAGGCCAGCCTGGCGCAGGCCGATCAGGGCACATTGGTGCTGCAATCCCCGGCCCGCCTGAGCGCCGACTGCCAGCGCTGGCTCGGCAACCACCTGCTGGATCAGGAGCGCAAGGGAGGCAAGTCGCTGCGCACCATAGCGCTGTTCGAGGAGTCGCCGGAGGCGCTGGTGGAGCGCCAGCAGCTGATGCCTGAGCTCTACTACTTCCTCTCCCAGGTGCGGCTCAGGCTGCCGCGGCTGGTGGAGCGCAGCTGCGACATCATTCCCCTGTTCCGGGCCTTTCTGCGACAGGGCTGCAAGCGCATCGGCCGGCCGGTGCCGGCGGTGGATCGCGCCTATCTGGAGACGCTCAAGCGGCATCAGTGGCCCGGCAATCTGCGTGAACTGCGCAACGTGGCCGAGCTCTATGCGGTGGGGATCGTCAAGCTGGCCGGTGCGGAGCGGGCCATGCCGCTGGCCAGTGGCAAGGAGCCGCTGGACGATCTGGTGGAGGAGTTCGAGCGGCGGGTGATCGAGGATACCCTGTTCCTCTTCTCCGGCCGGGTGACCGACGCCGCCCAGTACCTCGGCATTCCGCGCAAGAAGCTTTACCTGCGCATGAAGAAGCACCAGCTCGACAAGGAGCAGTTCAAGCCGGCCACCTGAGGGGTTGCCGGCCTGCTCGTTCGGAGGATTATCCGGGCGGGAGCACGCCATGAGCCGCAGCGTGGCTCATGGCGCCTTGTCTCAGGCGACGTCGACGCCCTGCAGGGCGAACAGCTGCTCCAGATAGACGGCGACGCCGTCCTCGTCGGAGCTCAGGGTCTGCTCGTGGCTGGCCAGCGCCAGCTTGAGCCGGTCGTGGGCATTGCCCATCACCACGCCGCGGCCGACCATGCTCAGCATCTCGAAGTCGTTCATGCCATCGCCGAAGGCCACCGCCTGGGACATCTCCAGCCCGTGCTGCTCCAGCACGGCGCGCACCGCATTGCCCTTGTGCACCCCGGCGTGCATCACCTCGAGGCAGTCCGGCAGGGAGAAGGTGACGTTGAGCCGATCACCATAACGCTGGTTCAGCTCTGCCTCGATCTGCAGCAGCTTCTCGTGTTCGCCGATGTAAAACACCTTGTTGACCTTGTCCAGCGGGTGGCTGGCGAGATCGGTCAGGCGGTAGCTGAAGCCGGATTCATGATGGAACTGCAACAGCCAAGGCATCTCCTCTTCTACCAGCCACTCGTCGCCGTAGTAGAGGTTGATGTGGATGGAGGGGTCGCGTTCCAGCGCGATCAGCTCGGCCGCCACGCTGTCCGGCAGTGCCTGGTTGAAGATCAGCTGATCCTGCTTGTCGTGCACCACGGCGCCATTGGAGGTGATGAGATAGATGTCGAGCCCGAGCGTGTCGCGGATGCTGCGCACATCCACATGGTGACGGCCGGTGGCCACCACGAACTTGACCCCCTGATCCACCAGTCGGTGCAGGGTATCGCGGGTGCGGGGGGAGATCTGGTGCTGCCCGTTGAGCAGGGTGCCATCGAGATCAGATACAACGACCTTATACATCATCACCTCGGGGTTACGAATGAAAGCGGGAGCAGTGTACAGCAACCGCTCCCGCGACCCCATTTATTTAGGGATACAAAAAATAACCAGCCGCTAGTAGCGCGCGAAGAAGGCCAGGGTGGCGTTGAGCGCGGCCTGGCGCTGGGGATCGGCCTCCATGAACAGCTCGTGCCAGGCCCCTTCGATGCGCAGCGGCTTGCCCCCTTCGCAGCGGGCGAGCACGCAGAAGGCATCCTGCGCCGCGTTGTCCACCACGCCGTCGTCGCCAGCCTGCAGCAGCAGCAGCGGCGTCTTGATGGCACCGGCCTCGGCCACGGCGGCGTCCGCCCCCGTCAGTCCCTGATAGATCCAGTGGGCGGTGGCGCCCCCCAGCTTGATCTGCGGGCGCTGCTCATAGAGCTCGCGGAAGGCCTGATAGCGGGCTTGGCTGTGGCTCAGACCGTTGTCGGCAAAGGCGTGGCTCTCGTACGGGCCCTGACCCGGGCCGTAGGGAGGCTCGCCCAGCCAGCCGCCGACCGTGCCTATGGTGGCCGCCAGCCCCTTGGCCAGCCACTTGGGCATGCCGCCCAGGTTGATGCCCATCATGGGGGAGGAGAGCACGGCCGCCTCGATGTCACCGGGCCAGCGCTCCAGATAGCGGGCCGAGATGGCGCCGCCCATGGAGTGGGCCAGCAGGAACAGCTTGGCGGGTTGGTCCTGGGCGATCACCTCGTCATGAAACTGCTTGAGATCGAGTACATAATCGTCGAACTGGTCGACATATCCCTTCTCTTGGTCGGCCAGCAGCCGATCGGACAAGCCCTGGCCGCGGTGGTCGATGAGGTAGAGGCTGTAGCCCTGACGCCACAGATCCCAGGCCAGCTCCTGATACTTGAGGTAGCTTTCGACCCGGCCGTTGACGATGAGGATGGCGCGATCGACCTTGGCCTGGCGCAGGGCGGCATAGCGGATGGTGACGCCATCCTTGCCCTTGAAGGTGCTCTCGACGGCGTGCTGGCGCCAGAAGTCGGGCAGCGTCTGCTGATGGAGGGTGGCGACGTCGGCTTCCGGCGTCAGCTGGTAGGGATTGTTCACGGCGAGGGCTCCGGCGGAAAACAGGGTCAGGGCCAGCAGGGCGGGCGACATCAGCTTCATGATGCCGACTCTTGCTGCCAGTGCTGGTAAAGCCCCTCGATGTCGCCCGAGCAGAGCAGCGGCATGGCCGCCTGCAGGCGCGGCAGCGGCCAGTCCCACCACCGCATCTCCTGCAGCAGGGCAATCTGCTCATCGCTGAAGCGGCGACGGATCGGCTTGGCCGGGTTGCCGCCGACTATGGTGTAGGGCTCCACATCCCGGGTGACCACGGCGCGGGTGGCGATGACGGCGCCATCGCCTATGGTGATACCGGGCATGATCATGGCTTCCGAGCCGATCCAGACGTCATTGCCGACCCGGGTATCCCCCTTGCGCTGAAAGCCGCTCTGTACCCCCTCGCCAAAGGTGCCCGGATCGAACGGGAAGGTGGATACCCACTCCATGCGATGGCCCTGATTGCCGGCCAGCAGGAAGGTGGCACCCGAGCCGATGGAACAGAACTTGCCGATGAGCAGGCGATCCACCTCGCCCCAGATGCCGCTCTCCCAGGTCTCCCGGGTCGAGCCGTCACCCAGCAGATAGCGTACGCAGTGATCCTCGAACGTCTTGCCATGGTAGTAGCCGGAGTAGTAGCTGTAGTCGCCCGCCTCGATATTGGGGTTGCTGAGATGATCCCGTATTACCTGGGACTCCAGCCAGCTGCCAAAGGGACTATTCATTATTATTGCTCCTGTAATTGCTCATCTTGCTGTGCTGCCCAGCCTTTGCGGGTCAGCTGCATCTGCTGCCACCACTGCTCGTCAGCCAGGATCTCACCGGCCGGGCCGAGCTGGGGATAGGGCATCTCCTTCTCCTTGCAGAGCTGGGCATAGATGGGATAGCCCCCCTCGAACAGTATGCTGTTCTGCTCTTCCAGACTTAAGGGGCAGCCGCGTTGATAACAGCCGGCCAGCTCGCGTTGGCGCTGGGCCTCGTAGAGGATGGCGGCGGCGGCCACCGAGACGTTGAGGGACTGCACCATGCCCACCATGGGGATGACGATATGGTGATCGGCCAGGGCCAGCGCCTCTTCGCCGATACCGTGCTTCTCCTGGCCCACCAGGATGGCGGTGGGTTTGGTGTAGTCGATGGCGCGAAAATCCACCGAGCTGTCGGAGAGGTGAGTCGCCAGGATCTGCATGCCGGAGGCCTTGAGCTCGGCCACCGCGCTGCCGATGTCCGGGTGCAGCTTCACGTCCACCCAGTTCTGGCTGCCGCGGGCGGTACCCTTGCGCTTGTGGATCCAGCTCTTGGGCCAGACCGCGTGTACCCGGTGGATGCCGATGGCATCGGCGGTGCGCACGATGGCGGCCAGGTTGTGCGGCTTGTGGACCTCTTCCATGCAGACGGTCAGATCGAGCTGGCGCTGGGCCAGCATGTCAGAAATTCGTTTGAAGCGTTCAGGTGTCATGTCAGTTTCTATCGGGTGAGGCTGGTGCGCGCATCGCTTGCATGCACAGGGTCAAATCGGGCCGGCGCCGGGCCAGCATGCATGTCTCTTGAAAAGCAGCAGGCGGCTTGCGCCGCCTGTGTTCAGTTTTTCTGCCGGCTCACCTTGAGCACGTTCGGCATCACCCGGATCTTGCGCATGATGTTGGCGAGGTGGATCCGGCTCTTGGTGGTGATGAGCAGGGTAACCAGATAGACCCGGCCATCCTTCTCTTCGGTGCTGATGGCGTGAATGTTGGCGCCGGTGGCGGCAATCACGTTGGCCAGCTCCGCCAGGGCGCCCTGATGGTTGACGATCTCGATGCTGATGCCGGTACGGAACTCCTGTTCCTGCTCCTTGTCCACTTCCCACTGCACGGGCAGGTACTTGTCCGGCTCCTTGCTGTAGCCCTTGATGTTGCGGCAGGCTTCCTGATGGATCACCAGCCCCTTGCCCGGGCTGATGTGGGCGATGATGGCGTCCCCCGGGATGGGGCGGCAGCAGTTGGCAAAGGTGACCAGCATGCCGTCGGCACCCTTGATCGGCATCTTCTTGCTGCTGGACTTGGGTTGCTCTTCCGGCGGCAGTTCATCCCCCAGCATGCGGCGCGCCACCATCACGCTCATGGCGTTGCCAAGGCCCACGTCGGCCAGCAGGCCCTGCAGGTTCTCGTGCTTGGTGTCGGCCAGCACCTGCTTGATGCGAGGCTCGGGGATGTCTTCGATGTTCTTGGCGCCGAGTGCATGGTTGAGCAGGCGGCGACCCAGCACCACCGACTCCTCGGTGCGCAGGTTCTTTAGGAACTGGCGGATCTTGGAGCGGGCCTTGGTGGTCACCACGAAGTTGAGCCAGGCCGCGTTCGGGCGGGCCCCCGGCGCCGTGATGATCTCCACCGTCTGGCCGGAGTGCAGCGGGCTGCTCAGCGGATAGGGGTGGCGGTCGACCCGCGAGCCGACGCAGGCGTGGCCGATGTCGGTGTGCACCGTGTAGGCGAAGTCCACCGGAGTGGCCCCGGCGGGCAGCTCCATGATGCGCCCTTCCGGCGTGAATACGTAGATCTCGTCGGGGAAGAGGTCGGTCTTGACCCCCTCGATGAACTCAAAGGAACTGCCGGCGCTCTGCTGCAGCTCGAGCAGGCTCTGCATCCAGCGCTGGGCGCGGATCTGGGCCGTGGTGCCCGAGCTGTCGCCATCCTGCTTGTAGGCCCAGTGAGCGGCGACGCCCTTGTCGGCCATCTGATCCATGAATTCGGTGCGGATCTGCACCTCCACCGGCACCCCGTGCGGCCCCACCAGCGAGGTGTGCAGCGACTGGTAGCCGTTGGTCTTGGGGATGGCGATGTAATCCTTGAAGCGGCCGGGGCGGGGCTTGTAGAGACTGTGCATCTGGCCCAGCACCCGGTAACAGGTATCTATGTCCTTCACCCTCACACGAAAGGCGTAGATATCCATTACCTCATGAAACTGCAGCTCTTTTTTCTCCATCTTGTTGTAGATGGAGAACAGGTTCTTCTCGCGGCCGCTGACCTGGGATTCGATGCCAGCCTCGCGCAGCCGGCCTTCAATCTCGCTCTGTATGGAGTCGATGATTTCGCGGCGATTGCCGCGGGCGCGGCGCACCGATTCGCGCAACACCCGCGAGCGCATGGGGTAGAGCGCCTCGAAGCCCAGCTCTTCCAGCTCGTTCTTCATGGTGTGAATACCGAGGCGGTTGGCGATGGGGGCGAAGATTTCGAGGGTTTCCCGGGCGATGCGGCGGCGCTTGTCCGGCCGTAGCGAGCCCAGGGTGCGCATGTTGTGGGTGCGGTCGGCCAGCTTGATCAGAATGACCCGGATATCCTGGGTCATGGCCATCACCATCTTGCGGAAGTTCTCGGCCTGGGCCTCCTTGCGATCGCGAAACTTCAGCTTGTCGAGCTTGGAGACGCCTGATACCAGCTCGGCAACGGCATCGCCAAACAGTTCGGCCAGGTCGGCCTTGGTGACAGGGGTATCTTCGATGACGTCGTGCAACACAGCGGCCATCAGGGTTTCATGATCGAGGCGCATGTCGCCAAGAATGCGGGCAACGGCAACTGGGTGGGTAATGTAGGGCTCGCCGCTGGAACGCATCTGTCCCTGGTGAGCATCACGGGCCACCACATAGGCTTGCCTGAGCTTCTCCACCTGCTCGGGTGGCAGGTAGGAACTGGCTATTTCTTTAAGATTTTCAAATAAATACAAGACAGTCCCCGCAGCGGTGAAACGGCAATCCGTGGATATAGAGGGTATAGTCCTGAGTTTGCGAGGTTTTCGAGCGGTTGTAAATGGGGGAGAACAGTCGGCACCCGGGCGGGCGCCGACTATAGGAAACAGCTGACTTAACCGCGGCCTTCGGCGATGGCGGCAACGGCAGCCAGCTCGGCGGCTTCCTGCTCTTGCTGCTCGTAACGGTCCTGGGTGTCCATCACCTGGTTGTTCACCAGACCCAGTTCGATCTCACGCAGGGCGATCACGGTCGGCTTGTCGTTCTCTTCGTCAACCAGGGGATCTTTGCCTTGAACCGCGATTTGACGGGCGCGGCGTGCGGCGACCAGCACCAGGTCAAAACGGTTACCTACCTGTTTTACAGCATCTTCTACAGTAACGCGTGCCATGCAGGACTCCAGTGTTTGGGCTTTCTCGGTTTAAAAAAGCGGTGTTTAAAAATGACGCAAAAGTTTACTTGTTTTTGGCCTATTCTGCCAGTAGCTGTTGCAGCAAGTTTTGTTGGGCCTGCTGCTGCTGGCGCAATTCCAGCCGTTGGCACTCGATGATGGCCCTGAGCTGGAACAGCGCCTGCTCAAAGTCTTCGTTGATGATGACATAGTCATACTCGTCGTAGTGCACCATTTCGGCAATGGCTTTATCCATCCGGCCCTTGATCACCTCTGCACTGTCCTGGCCGCGGCCGATCAGGCGGCGCTCCAGCTCTTCGCGGCTGGGGGGCAGGATGAAGATGGACTTGGTCGGCATCTGCTCGCGGATCTGGCGGGCACCCTGCCAGTCGATGTCGAGGAAGACGTCGATGCCCTGCGCCAGGCAGGCTTCGATGGCGGCGCGGGAGGTGCCGTAGTAGTTGCCGAACACCTCGGCCCACTCCAGAAAGTCGCCGCGCTCGATCAGCGCCTTGAACTCTTCCACCTTGACGAAGTGGTAGTGCACCCCGTGTTCTTCACCGGGACGGGTGGCGCGGGTGGTGTGGGAGACCGACAGCTGCATCTTGCCTGCGCTGTTGTGCTTGGTCAGCAAGGCATTGAGCAGGCTGGATTTACCCGCTCCGCTCGGGGAGGAGATGATATAGAGAGTGCCCTGTTGCGCCATGTCTGTACCTTTAATCTAAACCCGTGTTTTGGTTGTAGCAGAGGCCGCCGTCTTGTGCCCGAAAGGGAGACAGCCAAATCCGAAACGCGGAAAATTCTTGAAGAAGAGGGATGTAAAGGCGGCGAATTTTAACAGAAGGCGGCGGATAAAAAAACGGCCGGAATCATATTCCAGCCGATCAAAGTATTCGTAGCTTGCTGCGGGAGCGTAACCCACATCAGCCCTCATTCTGCCTGCCGTTGCGGGGGCGGGCCAGCAGATTATCCCTGCCGCTGGCTTCGGGATTTCCGAGTTGCGCGCATCATCAGCGCGGCAGTTGGCGCTCGGCGCAGAGCCGGTCGAAGGCGGCGATGACCCGTTCGCTGGTGATTTTGCCCATGGCGTCCGGATCCTTGAGGCGGGTGCGCCAGCCAAGCTCGGCCAGCGGCTTGCCGGTCTCCTGCTCGATCAGCTCCTGATAGACGCTGACCGCGTAGTCGCGGCATAGATAGGGGCCGGTACGATCCGGGTTGTGATGGGCATAGAGGCCGAGCACCGGCGTACCCACCAGGGTGGCCATGTGAGCCGGGCCGGTATCGGGAGCCAGCACCAGGCTGGCCTCCTTGATCAGCGCCAGCAGTTGCTTGAGGTTGGTCTGCCCCACCAGATCCACCGGCTTGCTGTGGCTTAAGCGCTGAATGTCGGCAGCCAGATCCCGCTCCAGCTTGGCCGGCCCGCCGCACAGATAGACCTGAAACCCCTTGAGGGCGGCGTGATCCGCCAGTGCGGCATAGCCGGCGGCAGTCCAGTTCTTGAACGCCTTGCTGGCGGCGGCGCAGATGAGAAGGGTCGGCTTGCCGTCGACCTTCTCTTTCGCCCAGGCCTGGTGCTCGGCGCTGATGGGCAGTTGCCAGTCCGGGGTCAGATCCTGAATCCCGAGCTCTTTGGCGAAGGCGAGAAAGCCGTCCAGCACGTGGGGCGAGGCGGGGGATGGCACCTTGTGGTTGGTGAACAGCCACTGGCCGTCGCTGGCCCGCTCCCGATCAAACCCGAGTTTGACCTTGGCCTTGATGCCGAGGGTGGCGATGCTGGCCCGCATGGCCGCCTGCAGGTGCAGCAGGGCATCGAACCTGCGCCCCTTGAGGGCCTGCCAGAGATCGCGGTAGCCACGCCAGCCCTTGCTCTTGTCAAAGGGGATGACCTCGACCCCGGGCAGATCGGCAAACAGGGTCGCCTCAATCTTGCCGGTGATCCAGGTGATGCGGGTCTGGGGCCAGGCCCGCTGGATGACGCGCACCAGCGCCAGCGCGTGGCAGCAATCCCCGATGGCGGAGAGCCGCAGGATGCAGATAGAGGAGGGCGGCGTTTGGAACAGCGGCATGATGTGGCGCAACGATGGCAAAATGGATGGATGGCATTATGCAAACTCCCCTGTGGATTGTAAAATTGCGCACGACTGGCAGCCGGCCCCACCGGGCCCCTGTTGCCCTGGCCTTGAGCGCCAACCCGTAGCGATGACCGACCGGAATGACCAAGATGCAAATTCAGACCGAACACAACCAGATCTGCTGGTATGCCGAAGGGGCGTTTCGCGACCCTTCTCCCGAGCTGTTTGATCCGGCCTGGTGGCAGAACAACCGGCAGGTGGTGGGGACCTCCATCGGCCGCGGCGTGACCTGGTTCGTGAAGGATGAATCCCGCCACCTGGTGCTGCGTCACTACTATCGCGGCGGCATGGTGGGCAAGGTGGTGCGGGATCGCTTCTGGTTCGAGGGAGTGGAGTCTAGCCGGGCCATGGCCGAATACAGCCTGCTGGCCAAGTTGAGCGCCCAGGGGTTGCCGGTGCCACGCCCGTTTGCCGCCCGCATGGCCAAACAGGGCCCCTTCTATCGCGCCGACATCCTGATTGAGCGCATTCGCGGTGCCAAGGATCTGGTCGCCCTGCTCAAGCAGGGGCCGATCGCCGGCGAGGTGTGGCACAAGGTGGGCCAGACGGTGCGCCAGTTGCACGACGCCGGGGTCTATCACGCCGATCTCAACAGCCACAACCTGTTGCTCGACAAGGAGGGCAAGGTGTGGGTGATCGACTTCGACAAGGGGGCCATCCGCTCGCCCGGCAACTGGCAGCAGGCCAACCTGGAACGCTTGCTGCGCTCCTTCAACAAGGAGTCCCAGCTGCATACCAGTTTTCACTTCGTGCCGGAGAACTGGCAGGCCCTGATGAACGGCTATCAAGGAAAAGCGAGTTGACCCTGTTGCTCGGCGCGAGAGCCAATGTTACTTATTGAGAAGGTCTTCAGATTCGGTGTCGAGGCGCTCGATGGACATGCTCAAGGCTCCCCTCAGGGAGGCAATTACCCGGTTTGATCTGGCGCTGATGGCGGATGCCATCGCTTTGCTGGAGGCAGGGCTCTGGAGCTGGAGTCCGCAGCAGGGCGTGCAGCGGGATCTCTCCTGTCTGCGGCTGCTGGGAGTGAACGAAGCCGGTCTGGACGACCTCGGCTGGCTGGAGCGGGTGCACCCCGACGATCTGGGGAGCCTGCAGGAGGCGCAGCTGGCCTGCCAGAGCGGGCGGGTGGCCCAGATCCGGCTCGAATACCGCATCCTGCATCACGATGGCCACTATGTCCGGCTGGAAGAGCGGGCCAGGCGCGATGTCCACGGCCAGGTGCTGGGGGTGGTACGTCTGCTCGAACCGCAGGCGGTACAGGTGGAGGAGCGGCACGGTACCGATCCCCTCACCGGGCTGGAGAGCCGCAGCCGCTTCGAACAGCTGCTCGATGAGCGGCTGGCCAGCGCGAGCGGCAGCTTCAGCCTGCTGCAATTCACCGTCGATCACAGAGCCAAGATCCAGCAGCTGTTTGGCGAGGTGGCCTGCGACGCCATGCTGGCCAAGCTGGCCCGCATCGTGCGTCACGAGCTGCGGCGGGAAGATCCCTTCGCCCGCTGGGACGAAGACGGCTTCATCCTGATGCTCTCCCAGACCGACCGGCTGAGCGGCCTCGAGATTGCCGAGCGGCTGCGGATGGAGATCGCCGATGCCAGCCTGCTGCCGCAGCGGCCGGTGACCGTCAGCATCGGGCTGGTGCAGAGTCAGGCCGGCGAGCAGATCGATCACCTGCTGGCCCGGCTGGCCACCTGTCACGGTCAGGCCAGACGGGAGCACAACACAGTCGTTGGCTGATTTTTAGTCAGCGCTCACTTACCCCATGACGCTGGCATACCCAGAGGGAGGCCAGCATCAGCAGGCCGCCCAGGCTGAGCCTGAGCAGGTCGGTATCCTTGCCCCACAGCACTAGGTTGACCAGAAGACCCGCCGGGATCAGGGCGTTGTTCATGATTGCCAGCACGCCGCTGCTGACCTGGGTCGCCCCCTTGTTCCACAGGAAGTAACCAAGGCCCGAGGCACCGATCCCCAGCCACAGCAATATGCCCCACTGCAGGGTGCTGGTGGGGTATTGCGGCGTGCCGAGCAGCCACCAGGCGGGCAGGGCCACGGCCAGGGCGCCCAGATAGAAGCAGCCGAACACCGCCAGTTGCGGCGGTTGCTGTTCCTCCCGTGCCAGCAGTACCTTGTAGCCCACCTGACCCAGGGCGAAGCAGACGTTGGCACCCTGTACCACCAGGAAGCCCAGCACGTAGCTTTCGGTCAGCCCGTCGAAGCGGATGACGGCCGCCCCCAGTACCGCCAGCAGTGCTCCCCACAGATAGACCGGCTTGAAGCGCCGCTCCAGCAGATCGTGGATCAGGGTGACGTAGATGGGGGTGAAGATGGTGAACACCAGCACTTCCGGCACCGTCAGCAGCAGGAAGGAGTGGTAATAGAACAGATACATGATGCCGAGCTGGGTGGCGCCGAGGGCCATCAGCTTGGCCACCAGGTCGGGCCGCAGCCAGCGGCGGCGCAGGAAGGGCAGGAACACCAGGCTGGCGAGCACGATGCGGGTCAGTACCGAGAAGTAGGCATCCACCTGGCCGGCGAGATAGACCCCGATCAGGCTGAAGGAGAATGACCAGAGCAGGGTAACCCCTATCAAGTAGTTCATGTGGTTGATTTGTCGTCAGTTGTCAATTTTGAAGGGGGCTATGATGGCCGAGAAGGAAGCCGTGATCCAGCGTTTATGGCGCCAGTTGCCACAGATCGGAGCATTTGCCTTTAGCGCGAGCAACGGGGCAGGCTCCGCCACCGACTGGAGTGGCAGCGGCGAGGGGGAGGTGGTGGTGACCGATCACCAGGGCGGCTGGTTGTTTGTCGAGACGGGTCGCTATACCACGCCCCATGGCCGGGTGCTGACCATGCACAATCGCTTCTGGTGGCAGCGCGGCGAGCAGGGGATCCGGCTCTCCCATCTGCGCTATGAACAGCCGGTGGTGCTGTTCGAGCTGCTGCCTCAGACGGATGGTCGCTGGCTCACCGCCGAACCCCATCTGTGTGGCCAGGATCACTACAGCGCCGAGCTGACGCCGACCGAGGGCGGTTTTCTGCTCGGCTGGCAGATCACAGGCCCGCGCAAGAACGAGCGACTGAGTTATCGCTATCTGGCGTGATGGGACGGCAAGGCCGCCAGGCGGGCATAAAAAAACCGGCGCAGAGCGCCGGTAGAGGGGACAAATCGGAGGTTTTTTTAAAACGGTCCCAAAAACAGGAGAGATACACTCTCGTCACACATTCAGAAACAGACGTCAGGCGCTCAACGCATAGCTCAGCATGGCTTGCAGCTTGCTGTCGAAGAACCAGGGCAGCAGCACCATCAACAGCCCGAGCAGACCCACCAGCCGCCGGCGATACTGCCAGCCGGCGATCACCACCAGGCCGCCGCAGAGCGTGGTCAGGATGCCTGACATAGGGCAGCCTCCCGCTGGACGCGGCGCTGCTGGGCCCATTGGTTGAGGGCGACCGAGCCCAAGATCAGGGCCAGTGCCACACCTGTGGTGGACTGGATCTGCTCGCCGAGGAACAGGGCACCCAGCATGACGCCGAACAGCGGCACCAGGTAGTTGCTGAAGGAGGCGAAGGTCGGGCCCGCCTTCTGGATCAGCGCCATGTAGAGGAAGTAGACCAGACCGGTACAGAACACCCCGAGCACCGCGACGGCGCCGATGGCCTGCTGGCTCGGCAGGGTGAGCGCGCTCAGATCGGTGACGAACGGTGCGGCCAGCAGCAGCTGGATAGCCGAGGAGATCAGGATGTTGCGTGCCACGACCACCGGATGGTCCTTGGCGAAGCGCTTGATCATCAGCAGGCCGATGGCGAAGCAGCTAGCACCGAACAGGATGGCCATGGCGCCGAGCAGGCCGGCATTCATGCCGCTGGCCAGTTTCGGCCAGAACAGCACCAGTACGCCGACGAAGCCGATGACCACGGAGACGAGACCACCCTTGGTGATTTTTTCACCGGAAACCAACAAGGGTGCCATCAGGATGGTGACAAACGGGATACAACCCATTACCACGGCGGCGATGGCGCTATCCACATACTGTTGACCCCAGGCCACCATGATGAAGGGCAGGGTGGCATCCAGCAGGGCGATCAACATGTAGGTACGCCACGGGGTGTGCTCGCTCTTGAGACGCATGAACAGGCAGAGCAGACCCAGGGTCAGGCTGCCACACAAGGCGCGACCCGCTGCCACCATGATGGGGGGCAATTCGGTGACGGCCTGATGCATGAAAATGAACTGGGAGCCCCACAACAGGCCAATCGCCAGCAACAACAGATAGCTACGCATTTTAATCTCCGATGTAATTTGCCTGCGCATTCTATGCAATCTGCTACTATGCCAAAAATGAATTGTCGTCATCCAACCATGGCCAATATCGATGGAACTGCCCCTTTCCCGCCTCGACCTCAACCTGCTCACCGTGTTCGACATGCTGATGCAGGAGCGCAACGTCACCCGTGCCGCCGAGCGGCTGCACCTCTCCCAGTCCACCGTCAGTCATGCGCTGGGGCGGCTGCGAACGGCGCTTGACGACCCCCTGTTCGTGATGAGCCGGCGCGAGATGATGCCGACCGAGCGGGCCAAGGCGCTGGCCGGCCCGGTGCGCCAGGCGCTGGCCATGCTGGAGCAGGGGTTGCGGCAGGCCAAGGGGTTCGACCCCGCCAGTGCGCGGCGGATCTTTCGCATCGCCACCCCGGGTTCAGTGGAACACGGCCTGGTGCCGGCGCTGGTGGAGCGGTTGCACCGGCATGCCCCGCACTGCCGGCTGGAGGTGTGCGAGCTGGCGGACAGCGACTATGAGCGGGAGCTGGAGAAGGGGGAGCTGGATCTGGTGATCGGTTTCGCCGATGCCAACCACCTCTCGCCCCGGCTGTGGCGCGAACCCTGGTTCAACAACCCGCTGGTCTGTCTGTCGCCCCTTGGCAGCGAGCTGCCGGACGTGCTGGGGCCGGACGATCTGGTCAGCCGGCCCCACATCCACACCTCCAGCTGGGGTCACAGCCAGGCCATGGTGGATCTCTGGCTGGCCCGCTTCGGGGTGGAGCGGGAATTGGGTGTCCGCCTGCCGAGCTTTATGGCGGTGCCGCCGCTGATGGCCACCGGCCGCTATCTGGTGGTGGTGCCCGAGATGATCGGGCGCCACTTCTGTCGTTACTACCCGCTGCGCCTGCACCAGCTGGACCCCGCCATCCCCATCGTCTATCTGATGGCGGGCCACCCGCTCACCGCCCATGACGAGGCGATCGGCTGGTTCAAGGGGCTGTTGCACCGGCTGGCGTTCGAGCGCTACGGCGCGGATGCGCTCGGCAGCCCGGCGCAGCGCGGGGCGGATCAGTTCAATCCGGCGAAGTAGTCGAGCCCCATTGCCCCCTTCACCTCGGCCAGCACCTCGTCGGTCAGGGCGCGCGCCTGCTCGGTGCCCTGCTGCAACAGGCGCAGCAGCTGGCGCTTGTCGGCGATGGCCGCCTCGCGCCGTTCCCGCATCGGGGCGAGCAGGGTCTGCAGGCAGTCGTTGAGCATCTGCTTGCAGCGCATGTCCCCCAGCCCGCCGCGCTGGTAGTGGGCCTTCATCTCGGCCACCAGCGCCTTGTCGGGGTGGAAGGCATCCAGATAGGCGAACACCGTATTGCCCTCCACCTGACCCGGATCGCTCACCTTGAGGTGATTGGGGTCTGTATACATGGCGAACACCGCCTGCTTGATCTCGTCGCTCGACATGCCGAGCTCTATGGTGTTGCCGAGGGACTTGGACATCTTGGCCTTGCCGTCGATGCCGGGCAGGCGGCCGGTGTCGCTCAGAATGGGCTGGCACTCGGTCAGCACCTCCTTGCCAACCAGAGAGTTGAAGCGGCGCACTATCTCGTTGGTTTGCTCCAGCATCGGCAGCTGATCCTCGCCCACCGGCACATGGGTGGCGCGAAAGGCGGTGATGTCGGCGGCCTGGCTGACCGGATAGATCAGGAAGCCGGCCGGCAGGCTGCGCTCGAACCCTTTCTGCTGGATCTCCGCCTTGACGGTGGGGTTGCGCTCCAGCCGGGCGACGCTGACCAGGTTGAGGTAATAGGTCGTCAGCTCGGCGAGGGCGGGCAGGGCGCTCTGCAGGCAGAAGGTGGTTTTGGCCGGGTCGAGGCCGGCGGCCAGGTAGTCGGCCATCACCTCCAGTACGTGATCGGTCACCTTGGCAGGGTTGTGGCCGTTGTCGGTCAGCGCCTGCAGATCGGCGATCATCACGAACTGGCGGTAATTGTGCTGGGCGGCCACGCGCTGGCGCAGCGAGCCGACGTAGTGGCCGATGTGCAGTTTGCCGGTGGGGCGGTCGCCGGTCAGGATAACGGGGTTGTGCATGTCACTCTCTCCAGTTGGGTGAGCCGGGAGGCGACAAAGGGATGAAAACAATGACCGCCTCTCGGCGGTCACGGTGTTTTCTTTGGGAAATTTTACATAGAAAAGCAGTGCCGCCTGTTTAAGAGCAGCACCACCAGTAGTTGTGATTGAATGAGGTCATATTCATGGCAAATGAAACTACGCCTGTTTGATCACTTCTGCAAGGGGACGACCAGCAGATCGCAGGGCACGGTATTCATCAGCTGACGCGCGCTCGACGTGAGCAGGCTCCAGAAGCTCTGACGGTGGCCGCACACCAGCAGGTCTATCTGATAATCCCTGACCGCCTGGTTGACCCGCTCGCTCAAATCGCCGCAGATCACCAGCTTCTTCTCGATGGGGTAGTCCACCGACGCCAGGAAGGCTTCCAGCTTCTCTTTCGCCTCGGCGATCACCTGGTCCTGCACGTTGTCGATGTCGATATCGATCATCTCGGTGTAGAGATCCTTGAGGTCCACATCGACATGGATCACCGACAGCTTGGCGCCGTTGGAGCGGGCCCGGTCGACCGCCTTCTCGATCACCTTGCGGTTGTCTTCCGACAGGTCGATCGCGGCCAGTATGTGTTTGTAATAGGTTCCATTCATGGGAGTTCTCCTCACTGATCCTGAGTCCACTATACCAATGTCTGCTGAAACTAAAATGGTGTCCCCGGCACAGTTTTGGGATTTAAAAGAGTTTCCTATGGAGCTTGCTGTCGATGATGGGCAATAAACTGGCGATAAATCGAACAGGAGTTTGAAGCAGGTCACACCCGCCGGCTTGCCCGTAGCCGGTGACAGGCATAGGATGTGCCCGTGTTTCGCAATGAACACAAAACAACAAAAAGCATCTGAATACCGCTTTGGGGAGCCTCGCGCTCCCTTTTGTTTTTCTGCCCTCTTCCCGCCGATATTCCGCCCGACATCAAGGTAATCCCGCCCCGCTTGGTTATGCTGTAGCCAGTTCCCTTGGCAAACCGTGGCGCGCCGCTGCGTCCCACGGCCGTTCCTGCTGTCGTGTTCCTTTCCCGGAGACTCCTTGATGATCATTCATCCACAAATCCAGGGCTGCGTCGCCCGCAACTGTCACCCCATCGGCTGCCGCGCCGCCGTGCTGCAGCAGATCGCGCGGATCCGGGCGGCGGGCCCGTTCAACGGGCCGAAACGGGTGCTGGTGCTGGGCGCTTCGTCCGGCTTCGGGCTGGCGTCGCGCATCGCCCTGGCCTTCGGGGCCGGCGCCGACACCATTGG
The DNA here is from genome assembly GCF_040907935.1 of Aeromonas sp. s2. Classification (NCBI taxonomy): domain Bacteria; kingdom Pseudomonadati; phylum Pseudomonadota; class Gammaproteobacteria; order Aeromonadales; family Aeromonadaceae; genus Aeromonas; species Aeromonas sp. s2. The sequence continues at coordinate 96,897 of NZ_JBFOCR010000025.1, forward strand.
CGTGTCGTTCGAACGCGGCCCCTCCGACAAGGGGCTGGGTAGCGCCGGCTGGTACAACAACATCTGGTTTCGCACGGAGGCGGAACAGGCTGGCCGCGTGGCCATCAACCTGATCGGTGACGCTTTCTCAGACCAGATGCGTCAGCAGGCCATCGACGTCATCCGCCAGCAGCTCGGGCAGGTGGATCTGGTGATCTACTCGCTGGCGAGCGGCATCCGGGTACTGCCTGACGGTACTCAGGTGCGCTCCGTGCTCAAGACCACCGGGCAGCCCTTTCGCGGCTGGGGGCTGGATCTGGAACAGGACACCCTGGTGCAGCAGTCGCTGGATCCGGCCACCCCGGAGGAGATCCGCGACACCGTCAGCGTGATGGGGGGCGAGGATTGGCAGCTCTGGCTGCAGGCACTGCAGCAGGCGGATTGCCTGGCGCCCGGCGCGCAAACCGTGGCCTACTCCTATATCGGCCCCGAATCGACCTACCCCCTCTATCGGGACGGCACCATCGGCTATGCCAAGGAGCACCTGCACGCCACCGCCGAGACCATCAACCTGCAGCTGGCGGAGATCGGCGGCCACGCCTGGGTGTCGGTCTGCAAGGCGCTGGTGACCAAGGCGAGCGCCTATATTCCGGTGCTGCCTGTCTATCTGGGCTTGTTGATGGGGGTGATGAAGGAGCGCGGGGTACACGAGGGCTGCATCGAGCAGATGCAGCGGTTGTTCGCCAGCAAAATGTACGGCCCGCAAGGGGTGGTGGCTGACGGCAACCGGCTGATCCGGATGGATGACCACGAGCTCGACCCGGCCGTGCAGGCCGCCATCTCGGCGCTCTGGTCCAAGGTGACGCCGGACAACTTCCACGCGCTGGGGGATTTTGCCGGGCTGCGGCAGGACTTCATGCAGCTCAACGGCTTCGAGCTGGCGGGGGTGGACTATGGCGAGCCCGTGGATGTCGCCTCCCTCAGCGAGCTGCAGCCCTGAGTCAGGGGAGGCTGCGGCTCAGGCCACGCTGCTGGCCAGTGCCTCCGGTTCTTCGGGGCTGCTAGGCTCCGCGGCCAGTATGGTCTGATTGCGGCCCTGGCGCTTGGCCTGATACATGGCCATGTCGGCCCGGTGGATGAGCTGGCCCAGCCCGTCATCGGTGGCCGAGCGGCCGGCCACCCCGATGCTGATGGTCATGCGCGGCTGTTCGATCTGGCCGATGCGCTGGCGCAGTTGCTCTGCCAGATACCAGCAATCCGCCGCCGGCAGCGGCACCGCTACCAGAAACTCCTCGCCACCCAAGCGCCCCACCAGCTGCTGGTCGGGCGCCCAGGATCTCAGCTCCCGCGCCAACCGCTGAATAGCTCTGTCCCCCGCCTGATGGCCGTGACGGTCGTTGATCTGCTTGAAGTGATCGATGTCGATGATGATCAGGGTGAGCGGCCCCTCCTGCTGCCAGCGGCTGGCCAGCCGCTCCAGCAGGGCACGGCGATTGGGCAGCTCGGTCAGCTGATCGAAGGTGGCCAGCTTGTAGAGGTGGCGTGAGCTGCGGTGCAGCCGATGGGTGGTGAGTCCGAGCAGCAGCAGGGCACCGGCCAGCAGGCCGACCAGCATCAGCTGGTAGTGGCGGGCACTCTGCTGATGCAGCAGCTGCTGGCGCTTGTTCTCGTTCTCCTGTTGCAGCACCCGGTTGCTGGCCTCGCTGCGGGCCAGATCCATCTCGGCCTGGAAGGCGGCGGCATGCTGGCTCAGGGTCTGGTTGAAGTGCTGCTTGTAGTCGCTCACGTATTCGCTGAGTGCCTGGTAGGCCTCCGGGTAGCGCCCCTGGTCCGCCAGCAGACTGGCCTGCAGCGCCTTGCTGGCGGCCCCCGCACTCCCTTGGCTGGTCAGCACCTGCAGCGCCAGCTGTTTCTCGCCGCTACCTTGCAGCGCCCGGGCCCGGGTCTCCTGCAGGCGCGTGCCGGCTTCCGGGTAGCCCAGCTGCCGATATAGCGCCTGTGCCTCGTCCAGGGTGCGCAGGGCGCCGGCCCAGTCGTGCTGGGCGTTGAGCGCCATGGCCTGATAGCCGAGGATGATGGCTCGGTAATCCGGCGCCAGCTCCGGGTTTCTGAGCAGGTTGTCCAGCAGCCGCCTGGCCTGGGCGGGTCGATCGGTATCGATATAGAGCCGCGCCATGTTGGCGCGGATGATGATCTGGCTGTTGGGTTCGCCCAGCTGCACCATGCGTTGCAGCGCCTCCAGATAGTAGCCTTCGGCTTCCCGCGCCAGGTTCAGATCGGCATAGAGGTTGCCGAGGGTCATCAGCAGGCGGGCACACTGCAAGCTGGCGATGGGGGAGTCCGGTACCGATTGTTTGAGGCGAAAGGCGGTCTTGAGTTCGGCGATGGCCGGGCTCAGTTGCTGGGTGCGGTAGAGGGCGAGCCCGTTCAGGGCGTGCCACTCCGAGGTCTGCTGCGGATGGCCGGCAACGGCGGGTCTGAGCTGCTCCAGCAGGGTGAGCGCCTGATCCGGCGCCTCGGTGTCCAAGGTGAGGGCGATCTGCTGCAAGCGAAAGTCGAGCAGGCGCAGGGTCTCCTGCTGGGCGCTGGCCAGCCCGCGGGCCCGGGCGTTGTCGAGCAGGGCCTGTGGATAGCGCCCCAGTGCCGCCTGGGCCAGGGCTCTGGCGTAGAACAGCTCCATCTCCTGCGCCGGTTCGGCGTCGAGGCGCTGCAGATAGCCGACGGGATCGCGCGCCGCCTGCAATTCAGCCTCTTTCAGCAAGGAGGGAGCTGCCTGCAACTGGGTCATCCAGAGCAGCGCCAGTGCCATTATGAATCTCATTGAATCCTTTCCCCGACCACTGGCGCCATCATAATGGCTGAATCCACCTACACCATGTTTCTTTGCTTCTCTATAACCGTATGGGGGATAGGATGAGGCGAAAAGCTGTCACAACTGAGAGCTCGGGCAGCGGTATCTGGTTGCTTCATAACGAAACTGTGGCGACAATCGTGACCAAATCACAGTGGAGAATCATCATGTTGGCCAAAGCCATGATCGAGAAGTTGAACGAGCAGATTAATCTTGAATTCTATTCCTCCAACCTCTACCTGCAGATGAGCGCCTGGTGCGAGGACAAGGGCTTCGAGGGGGCGGCCACCTTCCTGCGCCAGCACGCCGTCGAGGAGCGTCAGCACATGGAGCGCCTGTTCACCTATGTGAGCGAGACCGGTGCCATGCCGCTGCTGGGCGCCATCGATGCCCCTCCCCACGAGTTCAAGTCCCTGGGCGACATCTTCCGCACCACCCTCGAGCATGAATACCACATCACCAAGTGCATCAACGGCCTGGCTCACGTGGCGTTCACCACCCAGGACTACTCCACCTTCAATTTCCTGCAGTGGTACGTGGCCGAGCAGCACGAAGAGGAGAAGCTGTTCAAGAGCATCGTCGATCGTCTGAGCCTGGTGGGCGAGGACGGCAAGGGCCTCTACTTCATCGACAAGGAGCTGGCCGAGCTGGCCAAGGGCGCCCCGGCCAGCATCATGGATGGCAACGCCTGATAGTCGTGGACACTTAGTGTTCAGCCAGTACAATGACGGCCCCTCTTAACAGGGGCCGTTTTCTGTTGCTGATGCCCTGAAACCACTGGGCTGGTTTCTGCCGGGTACAATGACGGTCTCTCGTTTGAACAGGGGCCGTTTTTCTTTGGATGGGTGAGTGATGATGAAGCAGTTTGATGTGGTGGTGATCGGCGCCGGGGCGGCCGGCTTGATGTGTGCGGCCCAGGCCGGTTATCGGGGCCGCTCCGTGCTGGTGCTCGACAACGCCAAGAAGCCGGGCCGCAAGATCCTCATCAGTGGCGGCGGCCGCTGCAACTTCACCAACCATCAGGCCGGCCCCCACGCCTTTCTCTCGGCCAACCCCCACTTCTGCAAGTCGGCGCTGGCGCGCTATACCCAGCAGGATTTCATCGATCTGGTGGACCGGCACGGCCTGAACTATCACGAGAAGACCCTGGGCCAGCTCTTTTGTGACGAGAGCGCCAAGGAGATCGTCGACATCCTGCTGACCGAGTGCGACTGGGCCGGCGTGGCCCTGCAGTTCCAGACCGAGATCCTCACCGTCAGCAAGGGCGAAGAGGGCTTCGTGCTGACCACCAGTCAGGGTGAGATAACCTGCCACTCGCTGGTGGTGGCCACCGGCGGCCTCTCCATGCCGAAGCTCGGTGCCACCCCCTACGGCTTCAAGCTGGCGGAGCAGTTCGGCCTCAAGGTGCTGCCGACCCGTGCCGGGCTGGTGCCCTTCACCCTGCATCAGGCAGATAAAGAGGCCTTCGCCGATCTGGCCGGAGTCAGCCTGCCGGTGGCGGTGACCGCCGAGGATGGCACCTGCTTCAAGGAGGCCATGCTGTTCACCCATCGCGGCCTCTCCGGCCCGGCCATCCTGCAGATCTCCTCCTTCTGGCTGGCGGGGGAGAAGATCCACATCAACCTGCTGCCGGAGCTCGACATCGCCGCCACACTCAGGGAGTGGGCCCAGGCCCATCCGGCGCAGGAGCTGAAAACCGTGCTGGGGCGCGAGCTGCCCAAGCGCTTCGTCGACAAGCTGGTGGAGTTGGGCCAGCTGGTCAGCAAGCCGATGCGCCAGTACAACGAGCGGGAGCTGGAGGCGGTGGCCACCCTGCTGGGGGATTGGCAGATCCTGCCGAACGGCACCGAGGGGTATCGCACCGCCGAAGTGACCCTGGGGGGAGTGGATACCAACGAGCTCTCCTCCAAGACCATGGAGGCGCGCAAGGTGGCCGGTCTCTACTTCATCGGCGAGGTGGTGGACGTGACCGGCTGGCTCGGTGGCTACAACTTCCAGTGGGCCTGGTCCTCCGGTTGGGTAGCCGGCCAGTACTGCTGATAGAGGCTGCTTCTGTATCGTCGATGAGCGCGATAGCGGCCTTCGCGATGGCAACTTCCAGTGGGGCTGTAGCCCCGGCGGCTGGGTAGCCGGGCAGTACTGCTGACCACCCCTTGCTCTCATCCACGTCAAACGCGGCCTCTCAGGCCGCGTTTTTTATGGGTTGCATTCCTCGCGGGGTGGCCCGCTATCCCTTTCTAAGGGTTGGCAAGAACACGGTCAGCAGGCCGATGAGCGGCAGGTAGGCGCAGACCCGGTACACGGTTTCGATGCTGGTGGCATCCGCCAGTTGGCCGAGCAGAGCCGCCCCTATGCCCCCCATGCCGAAGGCGATACCGAAGAACAGGCCGGAGATGGTGCCGACCTTGCCGGGCACCAGCTCCTGGGCGTAGACCAGGATGGCAGAGAAGGCCGAGGCCAGGATCAGGCCGATGATGACCGAGAGCACCGAGGTCCAGAACAGGTCGACATGGGGCAGTAGCAGGGTGAAGGGGGCGACGCCGAGGATGGAGATCCAGATCACCCGCTTGCGACCGATGCGGTCACCGATCGGCCCGCCGAGCACGGTACCTGCCGCGACGGCAAACAGGAAGGCGAACAGATAGAGCTGGGCGCTGTCCAGCGACAGGCTGAACTTGTCCATCAGGTAGAAGGTGTAATAGCTGCTGAGACTGGCCATGTAGAAGAATTTGGAGAACATCAGCAGGCCGAGGATGGTCAGCGACCAGCCGATCTGGCGGCGGCTCAGACCGTGACCGAGGTGCGCCTTCATCCGTTTGTGGAAGTTGGCGGCGTGGTGGCTGGACCAGCGTCCGACCAGGCTGAGCACGATGACGCCGACCAGGGCGAACAGCGAGAACCAGGCCGCGCTGCCCTGGCCCCGTGGCACTATGATCAGCGCGGCGAGCAGCGGGCCTATGGCCGATCCCAGGTTGCCGCCGATCTGGAACAGCGACTGGGCCAGCCCGGGCTAACTGCCGGCCGCCATGCGAGCGACCCGGGACGATTCCGGGTGGAACACCGACGAACCGATACCGATCAGCATGGCCGACAGCAGCACGGCACCGAAGCTGGCTGCCTGCGACAACGACAGCAAGCCGATCATCGTAAAGCCCATGCCGAACGGCAATGAATAGGGCATGGGCCGGCGGTCGGTGTAGAGGCCGATCAGCGGCTGCAACAGCGAACCTGTGAACTGGTAGGTGAGGGTGATGAGGCCGATCTGGGCGAATGACAGGTTGAGGCCGAGCTTGAGCAGCGGATAGATGGCCAGCAACACCGACTGCATCATGTCGTTCAACAGGTGCGAGAAGCTGATGGCAGCGATCACCGGATAGCTGGTGCGATTCAGGGCATCGTGCGCGGCAGCAGCGGCGAGTGGTTGATCGGTACTGAGGCTCTTTTCCATGAGGGCGGGTTCTGTGAATCTGGATATGGCTTAACATGCCTGATCCCGACGCGTCTGGACACCACAAAGTGGTGAGTGCGGGGATGTGAAGCCCAGATATGAACGGATCATTGCCCGGCGCTTGTGCTCGGCGGGCGGAGGATTAGTATAGAAACCTCGTCGTCGCATTATGTGGGTCGCTACCCGCCATGGAGGGATCATGTTTGAGAGCCTGGGAGTCATCAACGTCTGGACCTGCCTGAGCGGGCTCTTTTCCAAGTCCAGAGGGGCACGCCATGTTTGAGAGTCTGGGGGTTATCAACGTCTGGACCTACCTGGTCGGGCTCTTCTTCATCATCATAGCGCCGGGACCCAACTCGATTTATGTGCTGCGCACCGGGGCGAGCCGCGGCGTCGGCCCGGGCTACCAGGCGGCCCTCGGGGTCTTCGTCGGCGACGCCATCCTGATCTTTTGCGCCTATCTGGGCATCGCCTCCCTCATTCGCACTACCCCGCTACTGTTCACCCTGGTGCGCTATCTCGGCGCCCTCTATCTGCTCTATCTCGGGGTGAAGATCTTGTACGCCAACTTCATCGCCAGAGGGGAAGGGCAGGCGTCCGTGGTCGAGCACGGCGAGCGCTACTTCTCCAAGGCGCTTACTTTAAGCCTCACCAACCCCAAGGCGATCCTGTTCTACGTCTCCTTCTTCGTGCAGTTCGTCGACTTCAACTATGCCCACACCTGGCTCTCCTACCTGGTGTTGGCGAGCATGCTGGAGGCCATGAGCTTCGTCTATCTGACCCTGCTGATCTTCGGCGGCACCCTGATGGCCCGCTTCTTTGCGCGCAAGGTACGCCTCGCCAGACTCGGCAACGGCCTCATCGGCCTCTTCTTCATGGGCTTCGCCGCCCGGCTGGCTACGTTGTCATCCTGATGGTGAGGACATTGCCCAAGTCCGGGAGCCTGGTTGCTGGTGACTAATCCGGCCAACAGTCCTTGCCAACCCGCACAAAGCGGGATTGATGCACGATCAGCTTCTGGTTGCCTGGCTGACGGATCTTGGGGTTGTGATAGGTTTCGCCGGGTAGCAGATATTTGTTGTCGGCCAGGTTATCGGGCTGGTCACACCCTTGCTTCACCATGAATTCAAAGAAGCTGTTGCCGGTATTGGTGATGCTGCCCGTCATCTGATCGAGGCGGTATGCGAACTGTTCCTGGCGTGGTCTTACTACCAGGATGGACTGCAACGCTATGGTCATCTCGACCGAGCTGCGCTTGCCTGGGTGATCGGGTGTACCGGCCTGTGCCGCCGGTACTTCGGTGAAAACGACCCGGTAGTAGCGCTCCTGCCGATCGCCTGGCCCCTTGTAATAGAGTTTGACGTGTTGCCGCTGGTCGGGATGCAACACAAACCGCTTGGGGGCGAACAACAATTCGCCTGGGGCCATGGGCAGCATGGCCTCGTCCGCCGTCGGACTGGTGATGCGATACGCCGCGAGCTCGTAGAGCTTGGGTGTACTGGCGTTGTTGGTGACGGTGCGGGAGATGAACTCTTCATCGTGCTCCATGATGGCGGTCATGGGACCTATGTCGATGGCCCACGCCAGGGGGCCGGCCAGCAGCAGAGTCGTTAGTCCCAGAGTCAAACCGCGCGCCAAGTTTTTCATTGTCCTGAGATCCATGTTGATTGCTAACGCCAGCTGCCCTTGATGGTCAGGGTGCCGCTCTGGTGTCGTTCTCCTTCCCACATGCTGCCTTCCGTGGTTTGTGCGGCCCTCGGATCGGTCAGGTCAAAGTCCAGTGTGAGCAGATAGAAACGGGTGATGCCGGGATTGCCGTTGGGGTCCACCCAGTTGTGGGCCGGTTGGCTGTCCTTGATGGCGAGCGTCCTGATATCGACCGGCACCCGATCACAGCCGATCGGATGGCGGTAGTTGGCGCCATAACGGGTGGAATCGAACACCAATCTGGCTGGAATGGGCACCGCGTTCTCGGGCTCCTGGCTATCGGCTGGATAGAAGGTGCAGTAGCCCTGATAAGGGTTCCCCTTGTCCTGGGCCAGGATCATCTCCAGCACATCGGCCGAGACCGGGCCGCTGTCCGAAATATTGTATTGAAACGACAGCACGTCTTTACCGATCTCTCCCTCACGATAGGGATTGGTGATCCCTTCGGACGAGAGGATGGAGACGCTGAACTGGCGTGGCTTGATGATGATTTCCGTGGTGCCGCTGAACTCGTAATAGCCGCTTTCAGGGGCATGGGCATTGCGCATATTGAAGTTGATCAGGTCTCGGGTCAGCCGATCCTGCAAACCCAGTCGTACGACCTGCTTGAAGAAGTTGCCCGAGAGAAACAGGGATACGGATTGCTGGTTCTTCAGGTAGCGCGTCGTGTAGTCATAGCCATTCCAGGCCCAGTTGGTCATGTTGGCGGTGACTTGCACATCGGTGGCCGAGATGGCTGACTTGAGGCCTGCATCCTTGATATTGGTAAACAGATAGATGGGATCGAAGGTCTGGCTTCCATCTTCGATGAAGGTGTAATCGAGGAAGCGGCACAGCACTCCGCTGACATTATTCAGTACATAGTTTTCGCAGCCGCGGGAACCTGGCAATACATAGGGATTGCCATTGCTGTCGACGGTCACTTCGCTGATGGCGTTGGTTTGGGTGAACTTGATATGACCCGCCTTCTTGTGTTCTACCTTGCGAACATACCAGTATCCACTTGCCTGATCCTTGCAACGCGCCCCTGTGGCTGCGTTGAAACTGACCAGGGTGGCGCACAGGTTCATTTCACGCAGCAGTCTGCTGCCGACCGGCATGCTTCTCAGGTAGTCGAAGAAACTGGCGCTCAGCTTGGCATGGCCCCAACCCGCTGCCGCGCCAAGCAGACCGTAGAAGCCCTTGTCATCAACTACAGCAGGCTTGTTGACGGCCTCGGCCGTATTGGGATCGCAGCGAGCGTAGCTCATGATGCAGCGTTGGTTGATGTAGGGCTGGTTGATGGGCCCCTCTTCCCACATGTCCACATTCCAGTTATTGATGTCGGTGTTATAGCCGTTGTCGACATAAGCTAGGCTGACCTGGCGGGTGCCCTTGAGAGAGGTCCAGGCGTTGGCCCCGGTAAGGCGGGGATCGAGGGCATCAGTCGGGGCAACAAACAGGTTGTTGTCTTCCTGGTTTTCGATGAACAGAAAATTGCGTAGCGGCGCATCACCCCAGACGGTTTTGGAGACGGCGGCCTGGATGCCAGCACTGGCAAGCATGCCGCCGATAAAGCAAGCCGAGATACCTATTCTTGTCATGTTCATGCCATCAACCTCTTGCCATGGCGTAAGTGGGCAGGCCGCGACAGATCACATCACCTACCCAGGCGGCACCGCTCTGCTGTGCCAGATCAAGTTCTGCCTCACAGAATTCGTTGCCGTGTTTAAAGCTCAATACCGGATTGGCCTTGTCCACATCCAGTGAAAACTCGCCGGTCTCATTGGTCACTGTGGTACCGATATGGTTGTCGATCCTGGCGTTGGCGATCACGCTGCCATCCTCGGCGCGGATGATGCCAAAGACGGTGACCATCTCCTTGATCGAGCGGGTTGCATCCAGCTTGGCCACGTTGCCGGGAAACAGGGTATAGCGCTGCTTGCCGGTGTTGATGTCATAGCTGTCTTTGGTCGTCTTGCTGTTGAGCAGCTCCACTTCGTATTCCTGAAAGGGGGAGAGGGAGACAAAGGTCTTGCTGCCTTCCAGCGAGAACTCCTGGCCGTTGATCTTGGCGAGCATCTTGCCCTTCTTGCCGATGCCGGTATCGATCAGCAGGCCCGAGCCGGAGCGGTTCTGGCTGGAAGCCAGGATTTCATCCCCCGTGGTGATGACAGAGCCACGTGCAACCAGGTTGCCGTTCACGTCGCCCCCATGGTTGCGACCCAGGGTCAGGGTGCCGCCCGTCACGCTGTTTTCGAAGCCAAGGGTGCCCGAGAGAGCCAGATCTTTTTGTTCCGCACCACTGATGACTTTGGCGCCGTTGAGTGTTGCCGTATTGATGAAACCTTCCATGCGCCGCTGATAGCTGAGATTGGCCGTGGTGTGCCCTTCTTCATTGCTGCTCATGCCCAGACTGAACAGGTTGTCGAACGGGATTGAGTAGTCCAGTGTCAGGCTCTTGTTGTTGAACCCGCTCAGGGTCGCGCTGCTGCTTTGCAGGCTGGTGCGCAACGACAACTGGCCATAACGGCCGGAGTAGAGGCCCTGGTAATAGTCGATATAACTGCGGTCACTCCCCTGTTCGCGGTCGTGCGTGGTGTTGAACGAGAGGTTGCCCAGCTTGTCATGCCAGCCGCTCAGGTTGATGCTGACGCCGGCGGTATAGAGATCCAGGGCCGCCATGGTCAGCTTGTTGCCCCTGTTGAGCTTTTCTTGACTGAGCCAGAGCGAGACGTTGTCGTGTACCTGTGCCGTTACGCCGGACGAGACTCGCCAGGAGGTATCCGAGGCCAGCATCCCCTGCAGCTGGGTACTGATTCTGTCGGTCAGTTGCCAGCTGGCCTGGCTCTCGCTGACCAGGGCATCCTTGAAGCCATAGCCAGTCAGAGTCAGGTTGGTGGTGTCGAAGGTACGAGCCAGCGACAGCCCCAGCAGGGGAGAGCGGGTACCATCCAGGCTGGCTTCAATCAGTCCGCCCCATGACTGCCAGCCCCACTCCTGGTCGAAGCCCAGGTTGTTGTTGAGTTTGGTGACGCGCTGATTGCTGGACTCTGTCATACGACCGTCGATATGGACCTCGACCGTGACGCTGTAGGAACCATGAGGGAAGCGGCTGGTATCGATCTTGTGATTGCCGATAGAGAAATTCTGCAGGCCGATCAGCTTGCCATCCCGATAAACCCGGACCTCGCCTGCCGAGGGCATGAAAACCTGGACAGGAGTGGTGGACTCGCTCTCGTTGATGGTGCGTGAGCGCGCCTGGTTGCCGTAAGAGAGCCCGTAGATCCGGCCGGCGTTCAGGGCTGATACGCCCCCCAGGGTCTGGAGATCCCAGGTCGATACCATGCCGGTCGCAAAGCGGCGATCTTCGATATCCCGCTCATACATGGCGCGATAGAGTGAGCCGCTCTGGTTTGTTTCCCCCAGATTGTAGAGAGAGCCATCAAGATCCAGATGGTGTTCGCTGTACCCCACCAGACTGTTGAGCTGGGCGAAGTTGGTGCTGGTACTGCCCGCCTGGTGGCTGTTGGCAAAGGAGTAGCCCAGATTGTAACGGTTGACGCTGGTCAGTGTTTCAACGGTGGGGGTCAGGCTGGTCTTGGCCGCGCTGATGCGTTTCTCACCAAAGGCGGCCTTGGTGACCTGTATGGTCAGCAGCATGGCGATCAGATCGAGCTGCAGGGTGGCGCTGTCGTTGATGACCAAGCGTCCGTCGCTGGAGAAGGTACGCAGCTGATTCTGTTGCAGCAGATCCACCAGCTCCTGGCGCAGGGCTACTTCGCTCTGTCCCTGATTGAAGTCCAGGTTGAGCAGATGCAGGGCGCCGTCCCGCAGGATCAGCGTGGCGTTGCCGATGGACTCTTCGGTGGTGGTATCGAGTGCCAACGCCTGATCCCGGTACTGCAGTCTGACCGGTACGGCAATGCCTTCTGCCAGTGCGCTGGCAAAGCTGGCAGGAATGATGACGTTGGCAATTTTCAGTGGTGCTGCTGCGCTGGCCGAGGTTGACATCACGATCAGCAATGAGGCTGGCAACAGGCAGGCTTTTTTCAACATATCACACACCATGGTTTCAAATTTCGGCAAAACAACACCGCCACTCGACCGGGTGGTGGGGTAGTACCAGCACATAAGGGTTATTTGATGACGACGAATTCCTGGCCCAGCCAGAGGCCGACATGGCTCTTTGGATCGCGAAGGTCGACCTGGCGGAAGTGACGCTGTTTACCCGGCAGGTCGTAATAGGTTTCCTTGCACTGCTCCTGGCGCTGTTTCAGACAGGTGCCATAGGCCACCGTGCGGTATGAGGCGTTCCCTTTGTTGATCAGAACGTTACCCTGCAGAAGGTAATCAAACTTCTGCTGGCGTGGCGTGACCACCAGGATGGTGCCTATCTGGGCCGAGGTCGTGGCGATGGCTTGGCGGCGATCATTGCGCTGGTCGTCCATCGACAGTGCTGTATCCAGCCAGCGGATACGGTAATAACGCTCCTTGCCATCCTGCGGGCCCTTGTAAAAGAACCGCACGTTGTTCTTGGCGTTGGCAGGCAACATCAGCCGGCTCGGCGACAGCATGAGTTCGCCGTCCACCTCCATAGGCATCTCTTGTCCGCCCTCCTCCGGGGAGGAGATACGCGTGACCGTAATGGTGACCAGCCTGGCCTGATCGCTGGCGTTCTCGATCTCTTTGGCGACATCCTGACTGCCAGCATCAATAAAGGTGGTTACCGACCCGACGTTGATCGCCTGGCTTGTTCCGGGGATAAACAGCATCCATGCCAACAGCATCTTCGGGTTCATGTCATCTCCTGTGAATACAAAGGGCCCCGCAGGGCCCCGAGTGATATGTGTCGAGGTGTCAGGCCCAGTTGGCAACGAATTCGACGTTGACCTCACCGCTCCACAGGCCATCGGGCAGAGCTTCAAAGGTGGCTGTGCTGCCGTTGGCGGTCGCACTCTCAATGTTGAAACTGAAGGATCCCTGCGCCGTGGTTCGTTGGGTGTCTTCCTTGAAACCTTGGGCTATGGGAGATAGGTTGCCGCCACTGATGCCTGCCGCCGTATCGATCAGGGTGGTGTAGGCCGTGGTGCTGACCGGTGCACCGCCCCACAACACGCCCACATCGACGGTGGAGTTACCACCCAGATGGTTCAGGGTGCCATTCAGCTTCTTGGCTTTCAGGGTAAAGGAGGTCGCGCTGGCATCCCCCTTGATGGCAACATCGAACAGGCCATTGACGGTGTTGAACCCCTTGATCCCCTCGGCATACTGGAAGGAGAGGCTGGAGAGCGGAGTGACAACCAGCTCGGAGGTGGTGTCTTTTTTGGCGGTTGCCTGCCAGGTGGCAACCGCGGATGCTTCAACGGCAGCCTGAGCTGTGGCGGCAAAGCCCAGACCAGTCACTGCCAGTGCAATCAGAGTCTTTTTCATCTTGATATTTCCTACACATTTCCTGATAGGGGGCGTTTAGCCACCCTTTTGATTTCACGCACCCGGGGTGCGTCCGCTTTCCATCTTGCCGGACTTGTTTGTCCAGACGGCTTTGCCAGTTGCCGAAGCATAAAGCTCCATCAACCAGCTCATCTTTTCGTCAATCAAGATAGCGGCCCGACCTGTTTGGATCGATCTAATGCTGTGTAGGAAAAGTCTTAAAAGATGGTTATGACCTGCAACTTAAAATAGACCTTGTTCCCATGATGAGCATGGGGGTTTATTTTTCTTATGATTTTGATTTTTAAGTATTTTGGTGCTTACCTTAACCAGATGAACCGGTGCGTTGGTGGGTTATCTCAGATGAGATTGAAGTGCTGGAAATAGTGCAAGCCAAAATAGAGATTCAAAGGAATATATCTGTTTGTAAGTGTCTGATGATTATATGTAAAAAGGCATAATTAAATTTGTTTATAAGTAATGAAACCCGCAATCCACAGATGTGTGTAACATATCATTAATATTTAAGTGTCATATGGTACACGCACTGATTTTGTAGTTACTATATGCAGAATCAAACGGGTTAAGGATAGGTAACTATATGGCAAAAATATTAATAGTCGATGACCATCCAGCGATAAGAATGGCCGTTAATATTTTATTGAAACAGGCGGGTCATCATATTCTGGCAGAAGTTGATAATGGTGTTGATGCTATCTCTTTAGCTAGAAAAAATAAACCTGAGATGGTTGTTCTAGATATAGGAATCCCCAGGCTGGATGGTATAGAGGTCATCAAGAGGTTGAAGGATATGGATCCCGCCATCAAGGTGGTAATATTATCTGGACAAGCTACACATCATATTATGGTACGCTGCCTACAGGCTGGTGCGGATGGATTCATATCCAAGCTTGATGACCTTTCATTATTAAATGCCGCCCTTGATAAAATAAAAAAAGGTCAGCTCTATTTTCCTCGAGATATTATTGCTGGAGCCAGGCATGCCCACGAGGTGGATCGTGCTGATCTGCTGTCTACACTCTCTGACAGAGAGATGAGTGTCCTGCTTTTGATATGCCAGGGGCACACCAACAAGCATATTGCCGAAAATATGTTACTCAGTGAAAAGACAGTCAGTACATACAAGACCCGGCTCATGCAAAAACTTAATGTAACTAACATGGTTGACCTGATCAGTCTGGCCAGGCGCCAAGAGTTGTTGTGAGCATGATAAAATTTTTCACGACCATACTGGTCAGCCTTTGTACATTCTGTTCCTTTGCCCATGAGCTGGAGACAGAGCTGCTGCACATCTATGCGCGCAATGATAGCGAGTATCTCGAGAAACGGAGCCTGCCTCTGCATGCGGAAGATTGGTTGTGGCTGAGAAATCGTGGTCGACTGCTGCTCGGAGTACCCAGGCCAGACAATCCCCCGATGGATATCACCTTGCGTGCCAATGCCTATGAAGGGGTCACTGCCGACATAGCCGGTATGTTGAGCCACCTGTTGCATGTCGAGATCGTCGTAAAGACCTATCCCTCTCGCGCGGCGGCCATTGATGCGCTCAAGAGGGAAGAGATCGACTTGCTGAGTACCTCAAATTCCTATGAGGAAGAGCAGCAATTATTACTGACTGATAAATATATGCCGGATGATCCAGCCATATATAAAAACATTCACGTAAAGGAGCGTGATATAAGAACGGTGGCCATCCCGGAGTATTATCTGCCAGCCATAGATATAATGCGATACTTGCCTGATGTTAAAATAAAGATATATCCCTCTCGTTATAGTGCGTTATCTGCAGTGGCATATGGCCAAGTCGATGCCGTCATGATAGACATGATTTCTGGTAATTTCATCGTCAATAAGTTTTATCAGGATAGCATTCAGTTATCTAGACCATTATATATTGATACGCATGGTTTTTCGTTCTCCCTTGAGAAAAAAAACCAGCGCCTCAGGAAAATATTGAATATTGCCTTGGGTGAAATATTTGATGGTAAGCGTGAAGAAATAGCCAAACGTTGGAATGGTGGCGGCTTATCGATAGGGGCCCGCAAGGTTGGGCTGACTAGTGAGCAGTGGGCCTGGTTGGGCCAGCAGAAAAAAGTCCGGATTGCAGTCAACAGCGGGGTGCCGCCACTCAGCTTCCTCGATATCAACGATACCTTGCATGGTGTCGTTGCCGATCTGCTACAGGTTTTGAGAGCCAAATAGGGCATCGAAATCGAAGTGGTGCCGGTCAAAACACCAAAGCAGATGCAGCAACTGCTGGATGGCGGGTTGGTGGATGTTGCCGTGTTGAGCCCGTCTGCGGAGCGTCGACATCGTTATCTGTTCAGTCGCGCTTTTGTGCTTGATCCCCTGTCATATGTGGTTGGTATACAGCATGAGGCGAGCCCGCCAGAGACGCTGCTGAGGTCCGGCACCGTCGCCATGATCCGGGACTTTATCTCGGAGCAGGCCATCGCGGAGAGATATGGCAAGCTGGCCACCAGGCAATTTGACCGGATTGAGGATGCCCTGCGATGCGTGGCGACCGAGCTCTGCGATGTAGCCGTGTTGCCGTTGCGGGTGGCCAAGTACTACATCAACAGCAAGTTTCCTGACAGCCTGCTGATAACGGGGGAGTTGTTTGATTCTATTCCGATAGGTGCGGCCTTTGCCGTTGCTCCCGATCGTCAAATATTGCGCGATATTCTGGACAAGGTGATCACCATCATACCGCCGGATGAGTTGGAAGGGCTGTCCAACCGTTGGCGCGTGAGCTCCCAGCAGGAAGCGATTACTTGGCAGGAGTTTGTGCGAGAGTTTGCGGTGTTCATTGTATTGGTGCTGCTGTTGACCATCTGGGTCAGTCTCTGGGGCCTCTCTTTACACAAACAGGTACGCCAGCGTCGGGTTGCCGAGATGGCTTTGAGTGCTCAGCTCAAGTTCATCGAAGACCTGGTGGATGGAACGCCCCATCCCATTTATGCCCGGGACAGGGAGGGCAGGCTGATTCTCTGCAACAGCAGTTATGCCGGTTTCTTCGGCGATGAGAAACATCGCTTGCTGGGGTCGAGTATGGAGGAGGATTGTCGGCGCTGGCCCTTTATGGCCCCTCTGTTTGAGGACCTGAGCACGGCTCGTGTGGTGCGTTGCACTCATCAGGGCGATCATCGCCTGCCCATGCCAACTGGCGCCGTGGATGTCTACCATTGGGTGCAACCTTATTATGACTTGGAAGGTAATGTACAAGGGGGGATTGGCGGCTGGATCGATGTCAGTGAGCGCCAGCGTTTGCTGGATGAGCTGGCTCTGGCCAGCCAGGATGCCCAGGAGGCCAATCGAGCCAAGTCGACTTTTCTGGCAACCATGAGTCACGAGATCCGCACTCCCATGAACGCAATCATAGGGTTGCTGGAGCTGACTCTGCGCCGTGGCAGGTTGCATGAGGAGGACAAGTCGTCGCTCACCATTGCTCATGGTTCGGCCAATGACCTGCTCAGTTTGATTGGCGATATTCTCGATATTTCAAAAATTGAATCGGGCCGACTCGAACTGATGCCTGAGCCCCATGACATTGTTGCGCTGACCGGTGCTGTCGTCACCGTCTTCAATGCATTGGCCAGACAGAAAAATCTGCAACTGGAGTTCGTCGCCGACGATCCCCGTTGGGTGCAGATCGACGGCCTTTGCTACAAGCAGATCCTCTCCAACTTGGTCAGCAATGCCATCAAGTACACGGAACAGGGATCGGTGCAGGTCGAGTTGCAATCAAAAACCAGCGATGGATGGTGCACCTTGTATCTGGTGATCAGGGATACGGGCATCGGGATCGCGCCTGCGGAGCAAGCCAGGCTGTTCCAACCCTTTGGCCAGGCCAGCCAGCCAGAGCACATCCAGCGCTCCGGCACCGGACTTGGGTTGATGATCGCTCGCTCTCTTTGTGAATCCATGGGGGGCTCACTGCAGCTTGAGAGTGAGCCTGGACGCGGTACTTGCATCAGCATAGAGATGAAATTGCCACTGGCTGTCGCACCTGAGCAGGAGTCGGCCGTGGATGTGGTGGCTGTAGCCGAGTACAGCCGACGGTTGCGGGTCATGATAGTGGACGATCACCCTACCAACCGTCTGTTGGTCAGCCAGCAACTGGCATACCTCGGGCATGAGGCCACGGCTGCTGAATCGGGTGCCGAAGCGCTGGCACTGTTTGCCCACACACCTTTTGACGTGATGATCACCGACTTCAACATGCCCGGCATGAATGGTTTCGAATTGACACGGCAATGCCGGGGGTTGGAGCAGGACACTGGCGCTCATCGTTGTCTTATCCTCGGGCTGACGGCGGATGCTCGCCAGGAGCAAGTCAGTGAGGGGCTGGCAGCCGGCATGGACGACTGCCTGTTCAAGCCGGTCGGGCTGGAAGAGCTTGAGCGTTGTCTGTGCCGACATATACAACGGGAAGAGCAGTCCAGAATTGTCAGTTGCATGCAGGGAATAAAGCAGAGTCTCGGGCCATTGACCGGTAACCAGCCCGCGTTGATGCAACCCTTGCTGAGTGAGTTTGTGCGTGCCAGCGACGATGATCTGCTGGGTTTGCAGCAAGCGGCTGAAGCTGATGATCTGGCTGGTTTTCTGGATTATGTCCACCGGCTGAAGGGGGGGGCCAGGATCATGGGAGCGATGACACTGGTTGCCGTGTGTGGCGAGATAGAATCTGGCGAACTGCAACGACAGGGGTTGCCGACGGCCTTACTGCAGTTGCAGCATGCCTATGGCATTGTCAGACAGGCCATGGTGCGAATGCAGTCCGAACCGGGGTAAATAAAAATGAAGGCATGTTCAACATGCCTTCATGGAGGGTCAACCGTGCCAGTAGACCAGCAGCTCGTAGGCGGCTTCACCGGTTTGATCCGGTTTGGCGGCCGGGGCCTGATAGCTCAGGAAGTAGCGGGTGGCCTGGGTCAGGGGCTGGGCATGGTGTCGTGGCAGTGACTGGCCATTGAGCGCCAGCTTGAAGTCGGCGCCTGCCTGTGCGGGCAAACTGGCATACAGGGTACGTGCCTGCAATTGGTAAGTGGTGTTGAAATCAGGATTGCTGAGGTTGATGGCTTCGGTCTGGATAGGGTTGGCTGTGGAAGCGGAATTGACGGGTTGTTGGCCCGGGTGGGTGAGCGAGATTTCCATCCCGCTACTCTTGCTGGCGGTGGCGGGCCAATTGAGCTGATAGGTTTGCGTGCCGGCCTGAGCAGCCATCGCGCAGCAACCAGCCAGTAGTGCCACCAGAACTCCTTTCTGAGACATATGATTATCTCCTGGATATCGAGGTTACCCCGCTGCAAGGGGGTCACTCATCTATCGACCCGTCAGCAGCAAAGCTTAATCTGGAACCCACTATTCGGAATGAGCTGACACGGGATACGGGGTATGATCCCTCGCCTTGTCCTCCCTTTAGTCATAGATACGGAATCCCTGTTTTGCTCGAAAATCAGATGATGTTGTTGGCGGTGTTCGAACGGGCGGCGCTGATGCTGATGACCCTGTTCTTCCTGACCCGTACCCGGCCGTTCCAGCGGCTGTTCCAGAAGCGGGACCACACCCCGGCCGAACTGGTGCTGGTGGCCTCCATCTTCTGCCTGTTCGCGGTGTTCAGCACCTATACCGGCATTCCGGTGGAGGGGGCCCTCATCAACGTGCGGATCATCGCCATCATCTCGGGCGGCATCCTGTTCGGCCCCTGGGTCGGCATTCCGGCCGGGGTTATCTCCGGCCTGCACCGCTACCTCATCGACATGGATGGCCACACCTCGATCCCGTGTCTCATCGCCAGCATCATCGCCGGCCTGCTGGCGACCTGGCTGCACCTGCGCTGCCGCAAGTCGCGGCTCTGGCTGTACGGCATCTTGGCGGGGATGGCCTGCGAGGGGTTGACCATGCTGCTTATCTGGCAGCTGACCGAGCCCCATGCAGTGGGGGTGGAGATCGTCAGCCACATCGCCTATCCGATGATCGCCGGGGCGCTCTGCATCGGTCTCATCATCAAGCTGGTGCAGGACCTGGATGACGAGAAGGAGCTGATCGCCGCCAAGCAGGCCAAGCTGGCGCTGGACATCGCCAACAAGACGCTGCCGTTTTTCCAGAACATCGATCGTCACTCCCTGAGCCAGGTGTGCGGCATCATTCGCAGCGAGATCAGCGCCGATGCGGTGGCCATCACCGACACTCGCGACGTGCTGGCCTATGTGGGGGTGGGCAAGGATTACTACGAGCTGGACGAGCACCACGCCATCAGCGCCATGACCCAGCGGGCGGTGCTGCTGGACCAGATCATCATCAACAACGATCTGCGCCAGTACCATCTGGCCGATTTCCACTCGGTCATCATTATTCCGCTGCGGGAGAACGGCGCCGTCAGCGGCACCCTCAAGATCTACTACCGCCGCACCCACAGCATCACCAGCTCCCTCAAGGAGATGGCGGTGGGCCTCTCCCAGCTCATCTCCACCCAGATGGAGGTGTCGCGCATCGAGCAACTGAAAGAGATGACCCGCAAGGCGGAGTTCACCGCACTGCAGAGCAAGATCAACCCGCACTTCCTGTTCAACGCCCTCAACGCCATCTCGTCGTTGATCCGCATCCGCCCCCAGCAGGCGCGCCAGCTCATCGCCAATCTGGCAGACTACCTGCGCTACAACCTCAACAAGGGGGACACCCTCATCGACATTCAGGAGGAGCTGCAGCAGGTGCGCGACTACGTGGCCATCGAGCAGGCCCGCTTCGGCGACAAGCTGGAGGTGGTGTTCGAGGTGGACGACGTACACATTCAGGTGCCGAGCCTGCTGTTGCAGCCGCTGGTGGAAAACGCCATCCTGCACGGCATCCAGCCCCGCAGTGCGCCGGGCAGGGTCACCATCGAGGTGAAACAGCTGGCGGGCGGCATTCGGGTCGCGGTGCGCGATACCGGTTACGGCATCAGCCAGGCCGTGATCGACGGGGTCGCCGCCGGGCGGGTGGAGAGCCGCAGCATCGGCCTGATGAACGTGCATCAGCGGGTCAAGCTGCTCTATGGCGACGGCCTGCACCTCAAGCGGCTGGAGCCGGGTACCGAAGTGAGTTTCTATCTGCCGGATCAGGAGTCGATGCCATGCTGAAAGCCATCATAGTGGAAGATGAATACCTGGCCCGCGAGGAGCTCATCTATCTGGTAAATCAGCACAGCCAGATCGAGATAGTGGCTAGCTTCGAGGATGGGCTGGAGGCGTTCAAATACCTGCAGGATCACGAGGTGGACGTGGTGTTTCTGGATATCCAGATCCCCTCCATCGACGGCCTGCTGCTGGCCAAGAATCTGCACAAGTCGAGCCATCCGCCCCACATCGTCTTCGTTACCGCCTACAAGGAGTTTGCGGTGGAGGCGTTCGAGCTGGAGGCGTTCGACTACATCCTCAAACCCTACAACGAGCCGCGCCTCATCAGCCTGCTGCAAAAGCTCGAGCTGGCGGGCAAGTCGCAGACGGGGCAGGGGAGCGAGCCGGGCACGCCACACAATCGCACCGTCAACCTGGTGAAGGGGGAGCGCATCATCGTCACCCCCTGCGAGCAGATCTATTACGCGGAAGCCGACGAGAAGCTCACTCATGTCTACACCCGCGATGACCGTTACGTGATGACCATGACCCTCAGCGAGTTCGTCAGCCGGCTGCCCGCCGAGGGGTTCTTCCGTTGCCACCGCTCCTACTGCGTCAACATCAACAAGATCCGCGAGATAGTGCCCTGGTTCAACAGCACCTATCTCATCCGGCTCCATGACTTGCCGTTCGAGGTGCCGGTCAGCCGCAGCAACATCAAGGCGTTCCGTCAGCTGATGCGGCTCTGATTGTCATTCATTCCCGCCGATCTGCATTTCATGCCTTAATCGGTCGGCGGGAGTGGCGTCTTGCCTATAGTGGCCCCAGTTTCCTTAAGGCCATTGACCGAGACGCATCATGACCAGAGAGATGAATCGCACCCGCTACCTCACCCTGTTGGGGACCATCATCACCCAGTTCGCGCTGGGATCCGTTTACACCTGGAGCCTGTTCAACGCCCAGCTCTCCGACAAGCTGGACGAGCCGGTGAGCCAGGTCGCCTTCGCCTTCGGCCTGCTCAGCCTCTCGCTGGCGGTGGCCTCCTCCCTGGCGGGCAAGCTGCAGGAGCGGTTCGGGGTGCGCAACGTCACCCTGGGCGCCGGCGTGCTGCTCGGTATCGGCTTCTTCCTAACCGCTCACGCCAGCAACCTGGCGATGCTCTACCTCTGCGCCGGCATCCTGGTCGGTTTTGCCGACGGTACCGGCTACCTGATGACCCTCTCCAACTGCGTGAAGTGGTTCCCGGAGCGCAAGGGGCTCATCTCCGCCTGCTCCATCGGTGCCTACGGCCTCGGCAGCCTGGGCTTCAAGTACATCAACCTGCTGCTGCTCTCAAGCAACGGCCTTGAGACCACCTTCCAGCTGTGGGGGCTGATCGCCATGTCCATGGTGCTGGTGGGTGGCATGCTGATGAAGGATGCGCCCAAGCAGGCCGCCGCCGTGCAGCAGAGCGAGAGCCGCGACTTCACCCTGGCCGAGGCGATGCGCAAGCCCCAGTACTGGATGCTGGCTCTGATGTTCCTCACCGCCTGCATGAGCGGTCTCTACGTCATCGGCGTGGCCAAGGACATCGGCGAGAAGATGGTGGGCCTGCCGGCCGTGGTCGCCGCCAACGCCGTTGCCATCATCGCGATGGCCAACCTGGGCGGCCGGCTGGTGCTGGGTATCCTCTCCGACAAGATGTCCCGCATCCGGGTCATCACCATCGCCCAGCTGATTACCCTGGCCGGGATGGCACTGCTGCTGTTCGTGCCGCTCAACGCCAACCTGTTCTTCGTGGCAGTGGCCTGCGTGGCGTTCAGCTTCGGTGGCACCATCACCGTCTACCCCTCGCTGGTGAGCGACTTCTTCGGTCTCAACAACCTGACCAAGAACTACGGCGTCATCTATCTGGGCTTTGGTCTGGGCAGCATCATCGGCTCCATCGTGGCCTCCCTGTTCGGCGGCTTCATGGCGACCTTCAACCTGATCCTGGTGTTGCTGGTGGTGGCCCTGGTGCTCTCCCTCACCATCCGCCTGCCAGCGCCGGTATCGGTCGAGCGGGCCTGATCACCTTCTTACCGCAGCAAGCAATGAAAAGACCCGGGCCAGGCCCGGGTCTTTTTTTGTGCGCGACTCAGAGCTCAGCGTGGCGGCAGCCCCAACAGCTGGCGCACCCGCTGGCAGGTCTCTTCCACCGTTGGCCAGTCGGCGGCGGTGATGGTGACATGGCCCATCTTGCGGCCGGGGCGGGGTTCTCCCTTGCCGTAGAGGTGCAGATGCACGCCGGGCAGTGCCAGCAGGGCGGCCCAGTCTGGCGTGCCGTTTTGCCAGAGATCCCCCAGCAGGTTGAGCAACATGGCGGGGCGCACGGCGATCCGGGCGGGTAGCGGCAGATCGCACAGGGCGCGCACCTGCAGCTCGAACTGGCTGCACTCGGCGTTGTCGAGGCTGGGGTGGCCCGAGTTGTGGGGGCGGGGTGCCAGCTCGTTGACCAGCAGTTTCCCTGCCACCAGGAAGAACTCCACCGTCAGCACGCCGACGTAGTCGAGGGCGGCGATCAGCTGTTCGGCGATGTGTCTGGCGTCGGCCTCCAGCGCCGGCATGTTGGCCGGGGAGCGGGTCTGATCCAGAATGCCGCCGCTGTGCCAGTTCTGCACCAGCGGCAGGGCACCGATGGCACCGCTCGGGCTGCGGGCCAGGGTCAGGGAAAATTCCCCTTCCAGCGCCAGCCGCTGTTCCAGCACGCAGGGGACGCCGCTTGCGGCCAGCGCGGCCGGCAGCTGGTCGGCGGCCTGAATGGTCCACTGGCCTTTGCCGTCGTACCCCTCGCGGGCGGTCTTGAGGATGGCGGGGAAGAGGTGATCCGGCAGCTCGGGCAGCGGCTCACCCGGCTGCAGCGTCTGGTTGGGGGCGACCGGGATGCCGGCTCTGCTCAGGAAGGCCTTCTCTTCGCGGCGATCCTGACAGATGCGCACGGCACCGGCGGCCGGTCGTACCGGCTGGTACTGCTCCAGCAGGGCCAGGGCGGTGGCCGGCACGTTCTCAAACTCGCAGGTGACGGCGGCGCAGCGGCTGGCCAGATCGTGCAGTGCGGTCGGGTCGTCATAGGCGGCAACAATATGGTGATCGGCAGCGGCGCCGGCGATGCTGGCAGGGTCGGGATCCAGCACCACCACCTTGTAGCCGAGGCGGTGGGCGGCCATCACGAAGTAGCGGCCCAGTTGGCCGCCCCCCAGCATGCCGAGGGTGGCGGGTGGCAGTATCATGCCGGGTCCTCCAGCGTGAGGGCCAGCACCCGGTCGCGTTCGTTGGCGCGAAAACCGTCGAGCTGCTGCTGGTAGCGGGGGGCATCGCCGTCTTGCGCGACGGAGAGCAGGGAGACCGCAAACAGGCCGGCGTTGGCGGCCCCCGCCTCGCCGATGGCGAAGGTGGCGACTGGCACTCCCTTGGGCATCTGCACGATGGAGAGCAGGGAGTCCATCCCCTTGAGCTGGCGGGTCGGGATGGGCACACCCAGCACCGGAAGGGTGGTCTTGGCGGCCACCATGCCAGGCAGATGGGCGGCGCCGCCAGCCCCGGCGATGATGGCGCGCAGGCCGCGCTCACGGGCGCTGGCGGCATATTCGAACAGCAGATCCGGGGTGCGGTGGGCCGAGACCACGCGCGCCTCATAGGGGACGCCATGCTCCTTGAGGATGCGGGCGGCGGCCTGCATCACGGGCCAGTCGGAGTCGGATCCCATTACCAGGCCGATCAGGGGAGGGGTATTCATGGCTGATGACTCCTTGCAGTCAAACGTTTGTCTCTGGGTGGCAAAAAGAGCCGGCAAGCCGGCTCAGAATTTTTCGGGTCGCACGATTTCGACCGGTTGCAAAAAGGCGACCATGGCATAGTCGGGGTAGTAGCGACTCTGCAGGTGGGCGAGCAGGCGCTCCGCCTGTTCGCGGCTGCAGATCGCTTCCAGCCGGATGTTGCCGCTCTCGCTCCAGCTGGCGTTGCGCTCACCGTGGTCGCCGCGCCCTCTGGCATCCGTGATGGTGTAGCCGCGTAGCCCCTCGCGGGTGAGGGTGCGCAGCAGGGTGGGTTCCAGGTTCGCTTCCGTGATGACGGTGAGCAGGGTACGGATCTCGGTCTGCATGTGGCTACTCCGTGAAGTGGCGGGCCCAGCTGTGGTAGAGCGGGATCCCCAGCATGATGTTGAACGGGAAGGTGACCCCCAGCACGGCGCTGAGCGACAGGCCCGGATTGGCCTGAGGCACGGCGATGCGCATGGTGGCCGGCACGGCGATATAGGAGGCGCTGGCTGCCAGGGTGGCCAGCAGGGTCAGGCCACCCAGGGAGAGCCCCATCAGCTGGCCGATCACCAGGCCGAGGCCAGCCGAGGCGAGCGGCATCAGCAGGGCAAAGCCGAGCAGGAACAGGCCATGGCGGCGCAGGTCCTGGCACTGGCGGGCGACGATGAGGCCCATCTCCAGCAGGAACAGCGCCAGCGCCCCCTTGAACAGGTCGACAAACAGGGGCTTGAGCGGGGCAATCCCGTCGGGACCGGCGAGATAACCGATGGCCATGCCGCCCAGCAGCAGGGTGACCCCCTTGCCGAGGAAGGTTTCATGGGCCAGTCGGCGCCAGCGGGTCTGCCGGCTCACTCCCTGGGCCAGTACGATGCCGACCAAGATGGCGGGGATCTCCATCACCGCCAGGAAGATGGAGAGCTGGGATTCGAAGCTGATGCCGCGCTCGGTGAGCCAGTTCACCCCGACCGCAAAGGTCGCCACGCTGACCGAGCCGTAGTGGGCGGCAGTGGCGGCGGCATCGACCCGGCTCATCTTGAGGCGTAGCACGGCGAACCCGGCCAGGGTCTGCAGCATGCCGAGCAGGATCACTAGCGCCAGTTGCGGTAATAAGGGTTGCAGGGATTGCTGCGCCAGACCGACGCCGCCCTTGAGGCCGATGGCCAGCAACAGAAAGAGGGAGAGAGTATCGTAGAGCGCGGGCGGTAGCTTGAGCTCGGAGCGCACCAGACCGGCCAGCAGGCCAAACAGGAAAAAGAGTACAACAACATCCAGCATGGGAGTTCGCAGGAGGCAATTCACAGGGTGGTTGCATGCTAGAGTGCAAGATGTTTCGATAAAATCAGATTTTGATTGATGATTGTTCGGTAGAAACTGATAAGGGACCCGATGCTCAACTATAAACAGCTCTATTACTTCTGGCACGTGGCGCGCAGCGGTAGTGTGACGCGGGCCGCCGAACAGTTGCACCTCACGCCGCAGACCGTCAGTGGTCAGGTGGCCGAGCTTGAGCTCTCCCTCGGGGTGGCGCTGTTCAACCGGGTGGGGCGGCGGCTTGCCCTGACCGCCGCCGGTCGCCAGGCGCTTGAACAGGCTGGCGCCATCTTCTCGCTCGGCGCCGATCTCGAGCATACCCTGCGCCATGCCAGCCAGGAGCTGACCATGCAGGTGGGGATCGCCGACTCAGTCCCCCGTACCCTGGCGTTCGAGCTGCTGGCGCCTGCCATGGCGCTGGCCACCCCGCTGCGCCTGGTGTGCCATGAAGAGCGGGCGGAACAGCTGTTCAGTGAGCTGGCCAGCCACAAGCTGGACATGGTGCTGATCGATCGCCCGCTTCCCCCCGACAGCGGGGTGCGCGGCTACAACCACGAGCTGGGGCGCAGCCCGCTGGCGCTGTTTGCCAGCCCCGAGCTGGCTGCCCGGGCACGGCAGGGCTTTCCCGCCTCCCTCGAAGGGCTGCCGCTACTGATCCCTGGGGAGAAGTCGGCGACCCATGACAGCCTGCTGGCCTGGTATCGGCAGCAGGGCATTCATCCTCATCTGGTCGGCCAGTTCGATGATTCGACTCTGATGAAGTCGTTTGGCAAGGCGGGGATGGGGATCTTCCCGGCGCCGCTGGCCATGGCCGAGGAGATAGCACGGCTCTATGGTGTCGAACGGATTGCAACCCTGACCGAAGTGACGCTCTCCTACTATCTGGTGTCGGCCGGTCGCCACCTCTCCCATCCCGGTGTGCAGGCGGTGATGGCAGGGGCGAAGCAGCGATTGGCGGCATTGGGTGGCAAGAAATAGAAATCTGGATGGCTATACATCCACCTCTGCTCTGCCTATAATCCCTGCGCTTTGGCGCATCATGCTTAATAGGGAATCCGGTGAAAATCCGGAGCTGGCGCGCAGCGGTAAGGGGGAACGAAGCGACATCAGGGCACTGCCATCGGGTGGGAAGCCGTCGCCGTAGGCCATCAGCCCCCCAGCCCGAAGACCTGCCAAAGTTCGTATTTCGGGCCGAGAGAAACCGGCCACGAAGTAGATGCTTACGCGAACTTAAGGATCTCTCATGTCCAAGAAATTATTGGCGGCTGCCCTGTTGCCAACGGCGGCCTTTGCCCAGCCACTGACCATCCCCGTCAACCCCACCATGGTGGTGACCGCCACCCGTGTCGCCCAACCTGCCTCCAGCGTGCTGGCTCCCGTCAACGTGGTGACCCGTGACGAGATCGACCGTCTGCAAGCCCAGACCGTGACCGATGTGGTCAAGACCCTGCCCGGCGTGGAAGTGGTGAGCAATGGCGGCCGTGGCCAACTGAGCTCGCTGCGGGTGCGTGGCGGCACCTCTTCCCAGACCCTGGTGCTGGTGGACGGGGTGCGTAGCGCCTCCCTGACCGCCGGGATGACGGAGCTCAACAACCTGCCGCTCAATCAGGTGGAGCGCATCGAATATATCCGCGGCGCGCGTGCCACTATCTATGGTTCGGATGCCATCGGCGGGGTGATCAACATCATCACCCGTCCCGACCCCGCGACCAACAAGCACAAATTCAATGTCGGTGCCGGCTCCCACAAACAGCGCCAGGCAGCCTTCAGCAGCGCCAGCCAGATCGGTGAAGCTGGCCAGCTCAAAGTTGCCGGGGGCTTCGATGACGAGACCGGCTACAACGTCCACCCCATCGCAGGGGTGAACGATGGCGACAAGCACGGTCACCGGGGCTATAACGCCATGCTGGACTATCAGCATGCGCTGACCGGCAACTGGGATCTGTTCGGCACGACCCGCTGGTTCCGCAACATTGCCCAGTACGACCGATCGTCCGCCGCTTCTGCCTGGGGCCCGGCCTACCATCAGCGCAACGAAACCTGGACCGAGAATCAGAGCTACCAGCTGGGGTCCCGTTATCACGACGAGCGTTACCTGAGCGAACTGCGCGGTGCCTTCTCCAAACAGGATGCCTACGACTACCCGGACAGCAGCGGCCGCGATCAGGCCACTGACCGGCTCTATACCCGTCAGTACACCCTGAACTGGGTCAACAACGTCAAGCTGGACGAGAACTGGACCCTGGGTGGCGGCGCCGACTGGCAGCGCGACATGCTGGATGCCAGTTCCCGCTCCTCCGGCACCGCCTTTCCGAGCGATGCCGACGAGCGCGACAACACCGGGCTCTATGCTCTGGCCCAGTTTGACAACCAGACGTGGCAGGCCGAGCTGAGCGGTCGCAGTGACGATAACAAGCAGTTTGGTCGTCACAACACCTGGCAGACCGGGGCTGGTTGGCGCTTCGCGGAGGATTATCGCCTCAGTGCCCGTTACGGCACCGGCTTCCGCGCCCCCTCCTTTAATGACCTCTACTACCCGAGCTCAGGCAACCCTGACCTGAAGCCGGAAGAGTCGAAGAGCCGCGAGCTGATGCTCGATGGCCAGACTGCCGGCGTCGAGTGGCGTGTGACCGGTTATCGCAACGACTTCGAGCAGATGATCCAGTGGGCGCCCACTAATCCGAGTGATCCCAACAGTTTCTGGAGCCCTCAGAACGTTGGCAAGGCGCGGATCGAAGGTATCGAGCTGGAAGGGGAATTTGACACCGGCTGGCTGAGCCACCGGGTCTCTGCCGAGTACAAGGATCCCAAGGACAAGGTGACCGACAAACAGCTGCAGCTGATCTCCCGCAAGGGGGCCAAGTGGGTGACCCAGGCACAGTGGCAGCAGTTCGATGGCTCCCTGAGCTGGATCTATCAGGGCGAGCGCTATGGCGATGCGGCCAACACGACCCAGCTGGGGGGCTACAGTGTCTGGAACCTGGCAGTGGGTTATCAGGTCGCGCCTTCCTGGAAGGTCTCCGGCAAGATCAACAACCTGCTGGACAAGGAGTACCAGACTGCGGTGGGCTACCCGGCCGACGAGCGTGCCTATTACGTGACGGTCGACTACTCACTCTGATCCCGACCGTGATTGTATAAATGAGGGGCCCCGCCATTGGTGGGGCCTTTTCTATTGGCGGTGGGCGGGAGTATGATCGCCGCCTTGCACCAAAGGGGAGCTCAAGTGGCCAATATTCTCGTGTTCGACTCCGGTATGGGTGGGCTGACCATCTACCGCGAGATCCGCCGCGCATTGCCGGCACACAACTATCTCTATTGCTTCGACAACGCCAACTTCCCCTATGGTGAGCTGAGCGAGCCTGCCTTGATTGCTGCCTGCACCCGACTGGTCACTACCATGGTGGCTCGTCATCATATCGATCTGGTGGTGATCGCCTGCAACACCGCCAGCACCATAGCGCTGCCTGCCCTGCGCGAGGCTCTGGCTATTCCCGTGGTAGGGGTGGTGCCTGCCATCAAGCCCGCGGCCGCGCTCACCCGCAACGGTTGCATCGGTCTGCTGGCGACACCGGGTACCGTCAGCCGTGAATACACCCACGAGCTCATCGCCCAGTTTGCGCCGGGCAAGCGGGTGCTGCTCAAGGGGGCGACCGAGCTGGTCATCGAGGCCGAACGCAAGCTGGCGGGTCTGCCGGTCAATATGGCGCTGTTGCGGGAAGTGCTGGCGGACTGGCTGGAAGGGGAAGAACACCCGGATACCCTGGTGTTGGGTTGTACCCATTTCCCGTTGCTGGATGAAGAGATACGGCAGCTGATGCCTGCGTGCCAACTGGTGGATTCCGGCAGTGCGGTTGCCAAACGGGTGGCTCACCTGTTGACTGG
Source organism: Aeromonas sp. s2 (assembly GCF_040907935.1). Taxonomy (NCBI): domain Bacteria; kingdom Pseudomonadati; phylum Pseudomonadota; class Gammaproteobacteria; order Aeromonadales; family Aeromonadaceae; genus Aeromonas; species Aeromonas sp. s2. The sequence continues at coordinate 126,384 of NZ_JBFOCR010000025.1, forward strand.
TTTGGTCACGACACCGACGCGGATGGAAGATGTCGGGGGGAGCGCCTATTGCACCCGGCTGGATGCCCAGACCCAGAAACTGACAGCCCCCTTGCAAGCTTGGGGGCTGTCATCTCTCGAAGAGGTCAGGTTCTAACAAACGATCGGTTGCCGATCAGGCGTCAACCTCGTTGCCTTCTCGTTCATCTTTATCCCGCTTGTCATTGGCTTCGCGCACCTTGAGAGTGCGCTGCTGATACTCCTTGTCGTTGAGCGCTGCGATCGCCTTGGCGGCGTCCGCAGCAGGCATCTCTACGAAACCAAATCCTCGGCGCTTGCCGGTGGCCTTGTCCTTCATCAGACGAACAGAGATAACCTGGCCCTGTTCGGCAAACAGTTCACGCACGGCTATCTCATTGGCACGGTATGGCAGGTTGCCTACATATAAGGTGCAGGTCTCCTGATTGGAGGTCTGTTCAGTGGCGCCGGCGGGCGCTCGGTTGTTGAGGAACAGCGGTACCACGAAACCGCCGATGGCCAGACCCACAGCAAAAATCACTTCGGCTTTCAAAGAAAATTGCAGTGCCTGGGCAACCAGATAACCAACCAGTGCCAACATCAGGGCAAGGATGGCTGCCTGCACATAAACGGGAAACTTGGATAAATTCATCTTTAAAGACCTTTTGTAAATGAAAGCAAAAAAGGTGCAACACTCTATTCACCTCCATGGTAACCAGCTTTCCAGCCGGGCGCTACCATGGACCATTCGGGACACATTATCCGTTCCAGTATGGCATCCCTTGCGGGAGGAAGACCCACTTAAATGATGATAAAAGGGGTCTGAAATCATTGGGTTGTGGATAACATTGTATATATACACTGAGTAAGCTGTTTCTAATTGGATAATTTGAGATTTCCGTGACTTTCTTCAAAAAAAGCCTTGTCATCGCGGCGCGCCTCCCTATAATGCGCCCTCACCAGCACGGCAGAACACGCCAACCTGATGAGCTCGCTTCCTCGTGAAGCCAGCGCCGAAAGAAAAG
>NZ_JBFOCR010000026.1:0-92500 GCF_040907935.1 Aeromonas sp. s2
GCCATCGACGATGCCGATGCCTGGCAGGCGATCTGCAAGGACGGCACCCGGGTGCGGGCCGTGGTGGAGGAGGGGATCTGCGCGGATCATCGCGGTGTTGCCATGTGGACGAATAAGCCAAGGGCCGCACGGATGGCAGAGGAAGCCGCCAAGTAGTGTGATCCAGACGCCATAAAATGACACGACCGGCCGATTGGCCGGTTTTTTTCGCGATCCCGTCGGCACTTTGCCACCTTGTTCATGGTGCGCTCAGTTTTCTCTTCCCATACTGGCCCTACAGTTCCAAAAGAGGAGAGACGAGATGCAATCATCGTTGGTTGGGCTCTCCATTCTGTGGGGGCTGGCCAGTTTTGGTGTTCAGGGGGATTTCATCGAGAGCCGTGATTCCGTTGCGCCATCCTGGCAAGCCGAGTCCAGAGTGGAGATGGAAGGTTATCTGATCGAGTCGCTGGGGGAGGATCGCTGGCTGTTCGACAACGGCAGCGAGAGTCTGCTGGTCTCCCTGCCCCAGGGGCAGTGGGTGCCGACCGGCGAGCGGCTGCGGGTCAGTGGTGAGCCGCAGCAGGAGCAGGCCGGCTGGCTCCTGCAGGTGCAGGACGTGAGCCAGGTGGCGGTCTGAGTACCCTGCCTGCTCCAGCAGTTTGAACATGTAAAAAGAGGAGGCCCTTGGGCCTCCTCTTTTTGATCTCGTTGATCTCGCGCTGATCTGAGCGGCCGGCAATCAACCCAGGTGGTTGAGCGGCAGCGCCGTCTTGTGCTTGATCCGGCGCAGCACGAAGCTGGATCGCACTCCGGTCACCCCCGGAATGTGGGTCAGCTTGTCCAGCAGGAAGTGCTGATAGTGCTCCATGTCCCGCACCACCACCTTGAGCTGGTAGTCGGCGTCGTTGCCGGTGATGAGGTCGCACTCCAGCACCTCCGGCAGTTCGCTGATGGCCCGATCGAAATTCTCGAACCGCTCCGGGGTATGCCGGTCCATGGAGATATGAATGTAGGCGGTGAGGGTCAGCCCCAGCTGGCGGGCGTTGAGCAGGGTGACATGGGTGTCGATGAGACCGGCATCTTCCAACGCCTTGACCCGGCGGGAGCAGGGGGAGGGGGAGAGTCCGACCAGCTCGGCCAGCTCCAGGTTGCTGATGCGGCCATTCTCCTGCATCAACTCCAGAATATGCCTGTCAATGCGATCAAGTTTCAGCATTCTCCGTTCCTCGTTGCAATTACTAATTCACTTTTCCTAGATTAAGGGTGAACTATTGCAAAAACAACTGAAAATACATGCTACTTCGCAACCACTCACCGGGCCGGCAGGGGTACCATGGTTGCATCTTCCGGTGGCAAGACAGAAACCCAACCCGGTCTCTGTGGCAAATGACTTTACCGGGTCAAGAGCCCCATCAGCCGTCCCACCTTATCGGGCTACGACGGGCTGGAACGAGGACATCCCCTCCCCGAAGGCAACAAAGCAGGCATCCCGGCGCCTGCTTTGTTGTTTTTGTGCGCGGCGTTCAACTCTGCTGCGGCTTGATGCGATAGAGGCAGCGGTGATCCCCCTCCAGCAGATACTGTTCCCGCTCCACCTCGGCCGGCGCCAGTAAGCGGCGAAACAGCGCCAGCTCGCTGCGACAAAAGCCCCGGCAGGCGCTCGCCGCCGCGCAGATGGGGCAGTGACTCTCCCACAGCAGCCAGCTGCCATCCTCCTCCTGACGCAAGTCAGCCATATAGCCTTCCCGGCAGCGCAGCTCCTTGAGCCTGGCCAGCCGGTCGGCCAGCGCCGGCTGGTTCAGCTCGGCCTGATAGCGGGCGAGCTGCTGCTGTTCCCGCTGATCGATCAGCCGCTCCATGCCTACCGCGCCAAACAGCTGCTGGATGTTGTCGATAAGCTGCAGGGTCAGCTCGCTGTGGCTGTCGGGGAAGCGCTGCCAGGCCTGCTCGGTGAGGTGCCACAGCCGCACCGGCCTGCCGCGCCCGCGGGCCTCGTCGTTGAAACTTACCCAGCCGTCGGCTTCCATCGTCATCAGGTGCTGGCGGGCGCCCATGGAGGTCATCTGCAGCTGCTCCCCAAGCTCGGCGGCACTCTGGGGGCCTTTGGTCTTCAACAGGTGGAGTATCTTGTCGGTGCTGGCATTCATGGGGCGGCTCTCGTGATCGGCTGGCACGCCAGAGGGGTGGCGCTCAGGTACCCATTATGGGGAGAGGGATTTTTTAAATCAACAATTCGCTTTACTTAATCCCGTTCACTGGCCAACATAAATAAACCAATAACTTTATTTAATGGGGCGAAGATGGAGAGGATCAAGGGACAGGCCAGCTTGTGGGTATTGGTGATGACGGTGACGCTGGCGGTGGCGGGCTTCAGCCTGCCATCCCCGGTGCTGGCGCCGCTGTTGCTGGATCCGGCCCAGGGCATGTTGACGCCGGAAGCGTCGGACTGGAGCCGCAAGGTGTGGCTGGGGGTCATCATGGGACTCTATCCGTTGTTCCAGCTGGTGGGTTCCCCCTGGCTGGGCAAGCTCTCCGATCGCCATGGCCGCAAGCCGGTGCTGACCCTCTGTCTGGTGGGCGTGCTGGTGGGCTATGCCCTGATGGCGCTGGGGATCGCCTGGCGTTCCCTGCCACTGCTGTTGCTGAGCCGGGTGGTGGAGGGCTTCTTCAACGGTGACATCGCCATCGTGCAGGCCATGGCGGCCGACATGAGCACCGCCAAAACCAAGGCACGCAGCTTCGCCTGGATCAACATCGGCATGAACCTGGGCTGGGTGGTGGGCCCCATGATCGGCGGCTATGCGGCCGTGGTATCCGGTGATTACAGCCTGGCGGCCTGGCTGGCGGTGGCCATGACCCTGGTCAACCTGCTGCTGGTGCTCTGGCTGCTGCCCAATCGGCCGGCGGTGGCCCGCAGTGAGCAGCCGGCACCGGCCCTCTCTTCCCGTCAACTGTTGCTGCAGCCGGTGCTGCTGCCCTACTTCGTGCTGACCCTGCTCAGCTACGGGGCGGTGCAGCTCTATTTCACCTACTTCAACGTCTGGCTGGTGGAGCGGTTGGCCTGGGATCCGGTGCAGCTGGCGCAGGCCGCCGTGCTGGTGAGCGTGCCCATGATCGCGGGATCCTGGCTGGGCTCCCGTCTGGCTCGCCATTGGCGCGGCAGCTCCCTCGGGATCGTCGGTCATCTGGTGATGGCGGCTGGCATGTTGCTCTTCATCCTGCCCAGCCACTGGTGGGGGCTGGCGCTCACCTTCATCCCGGTCGGCATCGGCATGAGCCTGGGGGAGCTGGCCACTTCGGTGGCCGTCTCCAACCGTAGCCACGCCGAGCAACAGGGGCAGGCGATGGGGCTCTATCGCGGGCTGGCGGTGGGCAGCGAGATCCTGGCGGTAGTGGTCGGCAGCCTGGTGCTGCTGGCGGGCACCGAGTGGCCCTTCTATCTGGCGGCGCTGTGTGGTTTGCTCTGCGCAGTCGGCTTCTATGGCCTGCGCCGGGCGGCGGATCGGCGGCAGCGGTTCGACGCTCAGGTGGAGGCCGGTTGACGGGATCACAGAACGAGACGGAGGGGGCTGCCGGCGCTTGCATCGTGGCGCCGACTCTGGGACGGTATGGCGGCGTATTCGTTTCGATATTTTGGAGGTGATATGAGTCGTTTTCAGGCCATTGCTCTGGATATGGATGGCACTCTGCTGACCCGGGATCACAAGATCTCGTCCGCCACCCGGGCCGCACTGGCCCAGGCCCGCGCCCACGGCATCAAGGTGCTGCTGGTGACCGGGCGCCACTTCATGACGGCTCGCCCCTTCCATCACGAGCTGGCCCTCGACACCCCCATCATCTGCAGCAACGGCGCCTACCTCTATGATCCGGTGCAGGAGAAGATCCTGAGCGGGGATCCGCTGGCGGTATCCCCCCTCGGCCGGCTGCTGGCGGAGGTGCAGGCGCACCAGATGGGAGCCCTGTTCCACCTCGATGAGGGGATCGGCTACCTCGGCTGCGAGGAGCATGTGACCCGGATGCGGCACTGGTCGGCGGCCCAGCCGGATCATCTCAAGATCTCCCTGCTGCCGGCGGAGGATCTGGCGAGCTGGCTCAGCCGGCCGGTCTGGAAGCTGGAGCTGTTCAACCAGGATCCCGCCCTGCTCCATCACTTCATGGCTGAGGTGGTCGCGCAGCTGCCCTTCACCTGCGACTGGGCGGCGCCCTATGCGGTGGAGCTGGTGCAGCCCGGCTGCAGCAAGGGCAACCGGCTGGCCCAGTGGGCCGCGAGCGAAGGGATCGCGATGGAGAACGTGGTGGCGTTTGGCGACAACAACAACGACATCAGCATGTTCGAACAGGTGGGGCTGGCGGTGGCCATGGGCAACGCGGCGTCACAGATCCAGGCGCTGGCGGATCGGGTGACTGCCGATCACAACGAGGACGGTATCGCGCTGGCGCTGCAGCGCTGGGTTCTGCCCGCCTAGGGGGCAGAAACAGAGAGGGACAGAAGCAAAAAGGGGCCCTGTCGGCCCCTTTTGGTTTGTCAGTTCCCGAAGGTGAACTGGATCACCCGATCCGGGAAGCGGATCCGGTTGTAGTCGCGGCGCAGCCCCTCGTATTGCCGGATGGCGCGCTCGCGCTGGGCGCGGTAGTAGTCGCGCTGCTTGCTGTCGTTCTCGTTGCGGATCTGGCGCTCCAGCGTCTCGATGTCGCGCTCGGTCCGCTCCATCTCGCTCTTGATGTCGCTCAGCTGCTTCTCCACCAGGTACTCCTTGCGGCCGCGATCGTACTGGGTCAGGAAGCTGGCATCGTTGGGGCAGACCCCCAGATACTCGGCGCCGGACTTGCCCTTGCTGTAGGCGAGCTCGGGAATGCAGTAGAGCTCCAGCCCCTTGGCATAGCCCCGTTTCCACTCCGCCTCGTCCACCTTGAGGCCGTATTCGCCGCAGGTCGAGACGTAGTCGCGGGTGGCGCTCGGGGTCTTGCCCTGCTCGCCATCCTGATAACCCAGGTTGTACCAGCTCATGGTGCGGCACTCTTCTTCCGACAGCGAGCTGCAACCGGCGAGCAGGAAGGGCAGGGTCAGCAACAGGATCTTGGGGGACATGGACGACGGGCTCCGAGAGAGATGATGGGGGGCATTCTAGAGAGGATGCCGGGGCAGGACAAGGAATGAAAAGCGGCGTCGGCCGACACCGTTTTTTGAGCGGTTTGTCACTATTTGCGCAGGCTGGCGACGTGGCGGCCCGTGCCCTTTCCTTGTCGCCGGTCACGGGGTAAACTGCGCCATCTTTTAACTGGCGCGTAACAAAAACAATGAAAGTCCTGACCGTCGATTACCGCTCGCCCGATGCGGCGCAGCGCTTCACCGAATCCCTGCGGACCACCGGCTTCGGGGTGCTGACCAATCACCCCATCCCGAAAGAGCTGGTGCAGTCCATCTATGACAACTGGTATCGCTTCTTCATGAGCGAGCAGAAGCAGGATTTCCTGTTCAATCGCGAGACTCAGGACGGTTACTTCCCGCCGTCGGTGTCCGAAGTGGCCAAGGGCCACAGCCAGAAGGACATCAAGGAGTACTTCCACATCTACCCCTGGGGCCAGATGCCGGCCGAGCTGAAAGAGCAGGCGATGGAGTACTACCGCCTCGCCAACGACCTGGCGGCCGAGCTGCTGGGCTGGGTCGAGCAGTACACCCCGAGCGACATCGCCGCCCACTACAGCTGCCCGCTCTCCTCCATGATTGAAGAGAGCCAAAAGACCCTGCTGCGGGTGCTGCACTACCCGCCGTTCGACGGCACCGAAGAGCCGGGCGCTATCCGCGCCGCCGCCCACGAAGACATCAACCTGCTGACCATATTGCCCGCCGCCAACGAACCTGGCCTGCAGGTGAAGGGGTCCGACGGCGAGTGGATGGACGTGCCGTGCGATTTCGGCACTCTCATCATCAACATCGGCGACATGCTGCAGGAGGCCTCCCGCGGCTACTACCCCTCCACCACCCACCGCGTCATCAACCCGACCGGCGGCAGCGCCGCCAAGTCCCGCATCTCCCTGCCGCTGTTCCTCCACCCGCGGCCGGACGTGGTGCTCTCCGAGCGTCATACCGCCCACAGCTACCTGATGGAACGGCTACGGGAGCTGGGGGTGATCTAGTCCCCGAACCGGGCTCACCACAGTGCCAAACCGGAGCAAAATTGCTCCGGTTTTTATTTGTTGGCAGGATTGCGCGCTAAATAGAATTTAATTAGTCAGTACTGCCAATAATGCGTGTTTTATCCAGATAAACGGCGTTGTGATTGCGCAGCCCCCCCCGTACTCTGAGCGTCATTTTGGGCCCCTTGTGGCGGGCCCCACGGTTGGAGTTCTTATGAAGCAGTCCCAATGGTCATCCCGGCTCGGTTATATCCTGGCCGCCGCCGGTTCCGCAGTCGGTCTCGGCGCTATCTGGAAGTTTCCCTATGTGACGGCCGCCAACGGCGGCGGCGCCTTCCTGCTGGTGTTTCTGCTGTTCAGCTTCACCCTGGGGGTGGCGGTGCTGATGGGGGAGACGCTGCTCGGCAGCCTGAGCCGGCGCGGGGTGGTGGGCGCCTTCGGTGAACTGATGGGCAAGCGCTGGCGCTGGGTCGGCGCCATGGGGCTGCTCAGCAGCCTGCTCATCTACAGCTTCTACAGCGTGGTGGGCGGCTGGACCCTGGGCTACACCGGCATGGCGCTGGCGGGCAGCCTGCAGCACGGTGACGGCGCGGCCCTGACCGCCCGCTTCAACGACTATGTGGGGGATCCGCTCTGGCCGGTGCTGACCCACCTGCTGTTCGCCGGGCTCACCTGGTGGTTCGTGCAGGGGGGCGTGCAGAAGGGGGTGGAGCGCACCCTGCGCTGGATGATGCCGGCCCTGTTCATCATGATCCTGATGCTGGTGGCGTTTGGTCTTACCCTGCCCAATGCCATGGCCGGGGTACGCCACTTCCTGATGCCGGACTTCAGCAAGCTCGGCATGTCCGGCGTGCTCGATGCCATGGGGCTGGCGTTTTTCTCCCTCTCCATTGGTCTGGGCATCCACACTACCTATGGCGCCTATCTGCCCTCCAGCGAGGGGGTCGGCCGCTCCAGCCTCTGGGTGGTATTGCTGGCAAGCCTCATCGCCGTGCTGGCGGGCTTGATGATCTTCCCTGTGCTGGCGGCCACCGGCATCGATCCCGCCTCCGGCCCGGGTCTCACCTTCATGACCATGCCGGCGGTGTTCCAGCAGTTGCCGTTCGGCCAGGGGCTGGCGGTGGTGTTCTTCGCCCTGCTGGTGGTGGCGGCACTCTCGTCCGCCATCTCGCTGCTGGAGCATCTGCAGTGCTTCGTCAGCGAGAGTCTGGGCTGGTCGCGACGGGCCGCCTGCAGCCTGATCACCGCGCTGGTGATGGCCAACGGCATTCCGGTCAGCCTGTCGTTCGGCCCCTGGGCGGACGTGACCCTGTTTGGCAAGAACATCTTCGAGCTGCTCGACTTCGTCACCTCCAACCTGATGATGCCGATGTTCGGGCTGGCGCTCACCCTGCTGCTGGGCTGGCGGCTCGGTCGCCAGGCGCTGCCCGCCGGCCTGGCCCTGCATTGGCACACCCTGCTGATGGGCTGCTGGCGCTGGCTGGCACCGCTGCTCATCGGCGGCATCCTGGTTCGCGGGCTGGTATAACCGGTTCAGGGATGAAGAGGGGCCGGCGTCGCCTGTGGGTGGCGGGCCCGCACCTTGTCGACGGCGGCCTGCCAGCGGGCGATCACGGCGTCATCCTCGCTCTTCGAGAAGACGATGTAGAGCCAGTTCTCCTGCAGCAGCAACCCGGAGTTCACCACGCTGCGGGGGGAGAACTTCATCTTGGCCAGGATGGCCGGCATGATCTGATCCCCCATGGGGAAGGCGTCTATCTTGCCGAGCACCAGGAGCTCGATGGCATCCTCGATGGTCTGGCAGCGCACCAGGTTGGTGTAACCCTCCCGGGTGAGCAGCTCGTCATCGGCGTTGCCGAGCAGCACGCCGACCCGCGGCAGCTTGCGCAGCTGGGCCAGGTCGGTCAGCGGCTTGCTGCCTCTGGTCTGGTAGATCACCACCCGGTTCGGGAACAGCGGCCCCACCCACTTGAACTGGGACTCCCGATGGGGCGTGCGCAGGATGACGAACAGGGCGAAACCGGGTTCGACCCGGGTCAGGGCGAGCGCCCGCTTGAGGGGGTAGATCTTGATGGGGTAGTGAACCCCCATCTCCTGCTGGACTTCCTGCACCAGCTGCACCGCCAGCCCGCCGAGCTTGCCGTTACTGGTGTGGGTAAAGGGGGGCAGCTCGTGGCTGATGAGGGTCAGCGGGGGCTGCGGCGTGGCCAGCGCCAGGGCGGGCAGCAGTAGCCAGGGCAGCAGCCAGTTCATCCAGTATCCGGTCAGGTGCGTCACGTCGGTGCATCCATGTTGCGCAAGGGGGTCGCCACGGGCGGTCGCTGACCGGCCTGCCGAGGCTAACTCTATTATTGCTCAAGGGATTGGGCTGCCTGATGATCTTTGCCGGCCGCGGCAGAGAATCCCTTTTTGAAGGGGGGGATGAAAAAAAGTTGATCGCGTTGTGTCAATTTTTCTTTCCATGGTTTAGGCTGTGATCCCGTTTGGCATTCAGGCCCGCTTATTCATGTCACCCCACTGCGCACTGTTCGGTCGATTTTTTGGCTCGCAAGAGAGGTGACCTTGCACGCACAGCTTGTCTGAATGTTCATTGCAAAGGTCGCCACCAGGCGGCCTTTTTTGTTGCCCGCACCGTGCGGTTATCCATGGAGTATCGATGTGATGTTGTCTTGCCCGGAGGTTGTATGAGCCAGGTTCAGTGGTCTTCCCGTCTCGGTCATGTGCTGGCAGCCGCCGGTTCGGCGATCGGTCTTGGCGCCATCTGGAAGTTTCCCTATGTGACCGCCACCAACGGCGGCGGCGCCTTCCTGCTGGTGTTTCTGCTGTTCAGCTTCACCCTGGGGGTAGCGGTGCAGGTGGGGGAGACCCTGCTCGGCAGCCACAGCCAGCGCGGGGTACTCGGTGCCTTCCGCAAGCTGGTGGGGCCGAACTGGCGCTGGATGGGTTACATGGGGATCCTGTGCGGCTTCTTCATCTACAGCTTCTACAGCGTGGTGGGGGGCTGGACCGTGGGATACGCGGCTCTGGCCATCGGTGGCGAGCTCAACCTGAGTGAGGCGAGCGCCCTCACCGCCCTCTTCACCGGTTACGTGAGCGATCCTCTCTGGCCGGCCATCACTCACCTCATCTTTGCCGGGCTCACCTGGTGGTTCGTGCAGGGGGGCCTGCAGAAGGGGGTGGAGCGAGCGCTGCGCTGGATGATGCCGGCCCTGTTCGTGATGATGCTGCTGCTGGTGGTGACCGGCCTCTCCATGCCCGGCGCCATGACCGGGGTGCGCCAGTTCCTGCTGCCGGACTTCAGCCAGCTTACCGGCCAGGGAGTGCTGGACGCGCTGGGGCTGGCCTTCTTCTCCCTCTCCATCGGTCTTGGCGTGCACACCACCTATGGTGCCTATCTGCCGAGCAGCGAGGGCGTGCTGCGCTCCGGCGTCTGGGTCGTGACCCTGGCAAGCCTCATCTCGGTGCTGGCGGGGCTGATGATCTTCCCGGTGCTCGCCTCCACCGGCATCGATCCGACCGCCGGCCCCGGCCTCACCTTCATGACCATGCCGGCGGTGTTCAACCACCTGCCGTTCGGCCAGGGGCTGGCAGTGGTCTTCTTCTTGTTGCTGCTGGTGGCGGCGCTCTCCTCCTCCATCTCCATGCTGGAGCACCTGGTGCGCTTCACCACCGAGGAGTGGGGCTGGTCGCGCCGTGGCGCCTGCCGGGTGCTGACCCTGCTGATCATGGCCTGCGGCATTCCGGTGAGCCTGTCGTTCGGCCCCTGGGCCGAGTACACCCTGTTCGGCAAGACCATCTTCGATGTGCTGGACTACCTCACCTCCAACCTGATGATGCCGCTGTTCGGCCTGGTGCTGACCCTGCTGCTGGGCTGGCGACTGGGGGATCGCATGGTGCCGGCGGATCTCTCGCCAGTGTTGCGGTTCTGCCTGCTCTGGTGCTGGCGGCTGGTGGCCCCGCTGCTGATCGGCGGGATCCTGGTGCGGGGATTGCTGTAAGAGCGGCCCGGTGCTGGCCGGGCCTGAGGGCCTAGTTGGGGGGCGTGGTGGGCAGGCGGGTATTGAGGTGTGAGCGGATCTGCAACAGCGTCTTCTGGTACTCCTCGGCATGATGCTCCATGAAGGAGGCGCTGTGGTTGAGACGCCGCTCCAGCCGGTCTACCAGCAGCGCCACCCTGGGAGCTGCCATGCCGGCCGGCCAGCACAGTTGCAGCAGCTCCAGCAACTGCCAGGCATCGCCTGGCAGGGCCGGGAACTCCTCCTGCAGCGTCAGCGCATACTGCACGGCCAGCTGGTGCTGGCCCGCCGCGCTGGCCCGCTGCCGCTCCTGGCGCAGATAGGTCAGCCGCAGCTCGCGCCGCTCCAGTTGTTTCGTCAAGTCGATGACGACCTGCTTGAACAACTGTTGCAGCAGCGGGGCCGGGGCGACCCTGGCCTGATACTGGCCGAGCTGGGTCAGGTAGCGTTTGGCGTGGTGGGGCAGGCCGCAGAACTGGCTGACGGCGAAGCCGAGCAGCTGGTTGAGGTGGTTGTCCCGCGCGCTCTCCGGCGGGTGCTTGGCCAGCAGCAGCAGGGCCTCGTCGAAGCGGTAGTCCAGGCTCAGCATCAGCGCCTTGAGCAGGGCGTCCTCATGAGCCCGCAGGGTGACGGCCTGGTTGAGGTAGCGATACTCCTGCTGCAGTGAGCTGATCCTGGCGGCGCTCGGGTAATGCCAGAGCACCGCCAGGCTGGCATTGAGGATGAAGTTCTCGATGGATACCCGCAGCTTGTGATCGGCAAAGAAGCGCAGGCAGAGGGCATTTGCCTGCTCCAGCGCCTTGCCCTCATCCTTGATCAGCAGTGCCAGCAGGATGGCCGCCTGGCGCCACTCCGGTTGCCAGGCGTTTTTTTGCAGCAGATGGCCGATCACGTCCCAGGCTGCCTCCCACTGCCCCTCGTGCAGCAAACAGGCCAGCGCCAGCTCCAGCTGCAGGGCCGGCGGCAGCCGCTCCCGGTTGCGGGCCAGATCCTTGCGCGCGCTCTCCAGCCTGCCGAGTCCCAGCAGGGCGTAGATCAATCCCTTGCGCGGCCACCAGGCGTCATATTCCGTGGTACAGACTGCGTAGTGCTGGGAGGCATGGAAGTGATCCTGCCATTGCAGCAGCATGTAGCCCTTGCTCCGGTCCAGCTGTTGTCCCAGCTCCCGATACTTCTGCTGCTCATAGAGCAGGTCCTCGCACAGGGCACAGCTCAGTTGCCACTCCCTGAGCCGCATCGGGGCCGGCAGGGCCCGGGTCAGCCCGGTCAGCTGTACCAGCTCGTGCAGGCGGGTGGTCAGTTGCTCCTGGGTAAAGGGGATGGTCAGCTGCAGGGAAAAGTAGAGATCCGAGGGGGGATAGTGGAGTGGCTCCGGGTCTGCATTGAGCAACAACAGTACGCAGCCCGGCTCCAGTAGCCCCAGATAGTGAGCCTCCTGCAGCATGCGTACTCCCTCCAGGTCCTGGTGATGGCTCTGGTGGCAGATGATGGCGTCGAACGACTGCTGGCGCAGCAGGGTTGGCAGGGTTGCCAGCTCCTTGCAGTGGGTCAGCTGGGTTGATGCTATGCCCTGCTGGCTCAGCCCCTGGGAGAGCGCCGTGCTGAGCATGGTGTCGTCTTCGATCAGGAGGATCTGCATCCTTGGCACTCCTTGGCCGGTTCAGGATCGGAACAAGTATGGCATGTGATGGAGTCAAAAAGAGCTATTACTCTGTTACAGAGGTGCCGTGCCGGTCAACCCCTCGTCCGAGTTCACCTGCGGTGGGGGGAGGGCGCCGGATTGACAAGAAACACCACCACGCCGCCATAGGCCGCCGCGTCGGCCAGCCTGCTTTCCCACGTTTGATCCCACTCACCTCCCTGTACCAGCCCCACCTTGAAGGGGAGGGTCAGCCGCGTCAGCGCCTGCAGGTAGCGCGCGTAGCCGGGCTCAGTGCGGCGGCCACGGTAGGTCTGCACCACCAGCTCGTCGACCGTGCCGGCGAGGGCGTTGAGGGTCGTCACATCGCCGGTGCGGGTCCAGTCCAGCAGGCCGGTGATGCTGATGGCGCAGTCGGCGGGCAGCTGGCTGCGCAGTTTGCGCAGGAAGTCGCCATAGTCCGCCAGCCGGTGGGTGCGGGCATCGAAGTCTATCTGGATGCCGCGCACCTCATTGCCCTTGCGCTGCCAGGCCGCCAGCTGGTTGGTCAGGCTCTTGATAAGGGCCTCATCCCAGTCGAGCCGCTCCACCCGATAGGCGAGCCAGAGCTCCTTTACCGGCAGCTTGCTCGGCGCTATGCCCTGCCCCTGAAAACGTACGGGCTGGCGCGCATCGAGGGGGCCTATCTCCCCCTGATGCAGATAGAGGCGCTCGGCCTGCTGCAGCACCGGCTGGGGCCTGACCCCGGCCCACAGCCAGAACTGGCGGTAGTGGCTCGCCTCGACGGCGGCGCTGGCCTCGGCGCCCAGCAGCGCCAGTATCACCAGTAATATTTGAGCTGTTTGGCCCACTGGCTCGTTCCGTACTGGCGTTTGAGGGTGTTGAACCAGCCCTTGCGCTGACTGAGGGGGATCTCCTGGCTGCCGCAGCTGTTGTTGCCGCTAGGGGCGTAACAGTTGATGGCGCGGTAGAGGGCGTAGGCCTTCTCCTCCTTGGCGGCCTTGGGGTTGGCGATCACCTGTTGATACCAGTCGAGCCGGCTGCGCTGCTGGCCGGCAAAAAGATCCCGGCTGCCCGCCAGGGTGTCGGCCCCCGGCCGCTGCAGGAGCGGATCCCAGTCCAGCCCCTTGCTCAGGAAGAACTCGCCGAGGCAGTTGAGCGCCTTGGGGGATCTGGGGTTGTCCGCCAGGGTGGTGACCACCGCGGTGAGCGCCGGGCATTGATACTCCAGGCTCCCTTGCCAGTCGAACGGGGCGGCCAGCGGGGCCAGCGCCAGATCCTGCAGGAAGCCCCGGTAGTCGCCGTGGGTCAGCTGCTTGTAGCGCAGGGTGTGGCCGGCACGCTGGCGCAGGGTGTCGGAGGCCTGCTCATCCTGCACCATGCGGCGCAGCAGCGGGGCCGGCGCCACGTACTCCAGCAGCGGAATGCGGTAGTGATCGCTCTGGATGGGACTCTCCTTGGCAAACACCTGCTCCAGCCGGCCGGCCCGCTCCAAGGTCATGGCCAGCGCCAGTTGCAGCAGCTGATCCTGCAAGGGGGTGGGCTGGCTGGCGAGCAGGGCGCGCCACTGCTGCTGTGCCTCGGGCAGCGCCTGACTGGCCGCCAGCGCCATGCCCTTGAGCACCTGCTGGCTGAATGCCAGGTTGTCGAGTGGCCCCTTGCCGAGGGCGGGAGCGGCGGCGATGACGGCGGCATAATCCTTGGCCAGATAATAACGCTCGGCCTGCTGCAGGTAGGCGAGCCAGGCCGGGTTGTCGGCAAACTGGGCGCTTTGCTGGGCCAGCTCGCCGTTTTGCAGCGGCTGCCACTCGTCCCAGCTCTCGTGCAGCCGCAGCCGGCGCAGATCCTGCACCAGGGTCAGCTGCGGCATGGCGGCTGAGCCGGTGAAGCCGGGTTGCATCAACAGCTTGAGGTCTATTTCGTTGAGCAGCTCCGGGTTGCCCGGCTGGCGGCTCGCCTGCTGGAACAGGCTGGCCAGCGTCGCTTCGTCCCCCCTGAACCAGGCGAGCCGGCGCAGCAGCCCGTTGGCGGAGGCGAGATAGCGCCCCTCTGGGTAGCGGCTGCGATAGTCGGCGATGAACTGCTCGGCGCGCTGCACGGCGGCCTGGTCAATCTGGTTGCGATCCAGGGTGCCCCAGTCATCGAAGGCGCTGTGCTGGGACTGGTTGAGGGCGACCCGGATCCGCATGTAGTCCGCCGTCTCTTTCAGCCAGGGCTGATCCTGGCCGGCGAGGGCGGCAAATAGCGCATCGGCCTGCGCGAACTCCCCCTGATAGAAGCGCTGGCTGGCGGCCAGGTAGTCGGCAAAGCCCTGGCCGGCGGCCGACAGCGGCGCGGCCTTGTCTTCCGGCGCCGTTTCGGCCTGCTGGGCGCACTGACCCAGCATGGCCAGCCGCTGGCGGGCCAGCTGGCTGCGCTCGTCGGCGCCAAGGGCCGGGGTGTCGACCAGCGCCTGCAGGAAGGCTTCGGCAGAAACGGGGTTGTTGCTGATGCAGCGCCCCTCGCTCCAGCCGGCGGCCCGCTCCAGGGCGGCCTGGGTGGTGTTCTGCTCGATGCCGAGACCGGCGGCCAGCGCCAGCAGGGGATCCGGCACGGCGGGGGCCGGCTCGGCCTGGGTCGGGTTGAGCAGGGCCGGGTTGAGCAGATCCTCGATGGCGAAGGGGAGCGGCAGCGGCGCCTTGGGCAGCGAGAAGGCCTGCTCATCGGCCAGCAGCAGCGCCAGGTTGGTGCGGGTGTCGTTGTCGGGGGAGAGGAACGGCAGCCCGTTCAGGTGGCACTGGGCGGCGGTCAGTTGCAGGGTGAGCGGCGTCTCGCAGCCATCCGGGCCGCAGGCCAGGACGGGCAGGCTGCACAGGGCCAGCCACAGGGGAGTCAGTTTCATGGGCGCTTCCAGCAGGAGTCGGGATGCTGGCACGCTACAAGATGCCTTCACCCCTTTCAACTGACCATAGGGGCAGGTCGGCCGGCGGCGGGCCTACTGCAGGCCGGGCCCTTTGGCCGAAAAGGGGCAGTCGCGCTGCTGGATCAGTTGTTCTCCCGAGCCCGCCGCCCCCTGCCAGTGCAGGGCGAGCTGGCCGAGGCGGCCCAGGTGGCGCAGCTCGAATTCGTAGCGCAGGCAGGGCTCGGCGAGGGGCAGGCTGGCCATGCCGGCCGGCAGCCGGTAGTCGTAGCGCAGCAGGGGGCCGTCTGTCAGCGTGCTGCGGCTGGGCAGCAGCCCTTGTGCCGTGGGGACGGGGGTGGTCAGCCGGCGGCGCAGACTCAAGGGAGCGTCAATCGCCTTCTGATAATGAAGGCCGTTCATGGCCGCCAGCTCCTCTTCCAGCCGCTGCAACTCCCCCTCCAGCCCGCTCAGCGCCGCCCCTAGCTGTTGATGGGCGGGGGCGGCGCAGCCCCCCAGCAGCAGGGTGAGAAGCAAAAGCGGGGCGCGGGTCGGGTGCATGGGCTCTCCTTTGAGCGCACGGATGGGCAGGGCCGGGCTGACTATAGCAGGGTATTGGTGGGCGGCGCGGTGCGCAGCAGGCCGGCGAGCCGCTCCAGCGCCTCGGCGACGCGGGCGTCGGTGGCCGGCTGGCTCAGGCTCAGCCGCACCCCTTGCGGCGCGGCGAACTGGCCGGCGGCGAAGTGTTCCCCGCTCGCTACCCCGACGTCAAGGGCGTTGGCGGCCTCGGCAAACTCCTGGCTGCGCCAGGGCTCCGGCAGCGGCAGCCAGGCGTGCATGGAGCCCGCCTGCCAGCAGGCCTCCGGCAACAGGTGGCGCAGCAGCTCGCCGCGACGTGCCAGGATCTGCCGCTGCTGCTCTACAAGAGGCATGATCTGGCGCTGGCTCACCAGCTTGCAGGCCAGCTCGATGAGCAGCGGGCTCACCATCCAGCTCGACAGTCGCATCGCCTGGGCGAAGGCGCCGCGCAAGTGGGGCGGGGTCAGCACGAAGCCGACCCGCAGGCCGCCGCAGGCGATCTTGGCCAGACTGCCGAGGTAGATGACCCGCTCCGGCGCCAGGTTGACCAGCGGCGTCACCGGCTGCTGGGGCAGCAGGCCGTTGACGTCGTCCTCGATGATCAGCAGATCGTGACGGCGGGCGATGGCGATGATGGCCTCGCGCCGCGCCAGGCTCATGGTGGCTGTGGTGGGATTCTGCAGGGTGGGGGTGAGGTAGAGCAGCTTGGCGCGGCGGGTGTGGCAGGCCGCCTCCAGCGCGTCGGGCAGCAGCCCCTCCTCGTCCATCGCCAGCCCCACCACCTGATTCTTCAGCTGGCGGGCGTTGCCCAGCATGCCGGGGTAGCTGAGCCCTTCGCACAGCAGGGTCTCCCCCACGCAGCCGGTGGCCAGCAGGGAGAGCATGATGCCGTGCTGGGCGCCGTGGCTGAACAGCAGATGCTCCTCGCTGCCCGCCACCCCCTGCTCGGTCAGCCAGTCGATAAAGAGCTGGCGCTGGCCGGGCTGGCCCGCCTCCTTGTCGTAACCGAGCAGGGCGTTGAGATCCCCGTCTGCCACTTCCGCCAGCATGGGGCGGATGATGGCGGCCCGATCCAGCTGCACCGGCAGGTTCTGCCACAACTCGATGCGGTGCCCCTCCTCCTTGCGGATCACCCAGGCGTTGGCCGGATCCTCATGCTCCCCCTTGACCCAGGTGCCATGGCCGACCCGGGCGGCCAGCAGCCCGCGCCGCTCCGCCTCGCCATAGGCGCGGGTGACGGTGCCGACGGTGACCCCCAGCCTGTCCGCCAGCGCCCTGTGGGTGGGCAGCCGGGTCTGGGGCGGCAGAGAGCCGTCCTGAATGGCTTGCTCGATGGCCTTCACCAGCTTGAGGTAGAGGGGGCCGGCGAAGGGGGTGAGGTCCGGGGTCCAGATTGTCATGGTGACAATAAATCCATTGATCGAAATGTATCGGCAATATAGCGTGATTTTGAACCCGATAACAATCAAAAACAGCACATTGTATCGATACAATGTGTGCAGTTCAGGAGTACAAAGATGACGATCGAATGGTATGCCACCCTGTTTGGCTTTGCGGTGCTCACCTGTGGCACGCCGGGCCCCAATAACCTCATGCTGACCGCCTCCGGCGCCAACTTCGGGGTGCGCCGCACCCTGCCCCATCTGATCGGGGTGGCGGTGGGTCAGCCGGTGCTGCAGATGGTGCTGGCGCTGGGGCTCTACCCCCTGTTCGAGCGCTGGCCGCTGCTGCGTCTCGGCTTGCAGATCTTCGGCAGCCTTTATCTGCTGTGGCTGGCATGGCGCATCGCGGTGGCCGGCGCTCCCGGTGATCCGGCCCGGCGCGCCCGTCCGCTGACCCTGCTGGAGGGGCTGGGCTTTCAGTTTCTCAATCCCAAGGCCTGGATGATGGGGATCTCCGCCATCAGTCTGTTCAGCCTGCCCGGTGCCAGCTACTGGCCGAGCCAGTTCGCGGTGATGGCCATGTTCGTGCTGGTGGCGCTGCCGGTCTGCTTCGTCTGGGTGCTGTTCGGTCATCAGCTCAGCAACTGGATCAGCACGGATCGGGGCTGGCGCCGCCTCAACGGCAGCCTGGGGGCGCTGACTGCGCTCTGCGTGGTGATGCTCTGGTACTGAGCCTTGCCAGAGGCCGCATAAAGATGCGAAGAAAGTGCATTTGCGGCCTTGTCTGACGGGCACCGGCTCTGCATATTAGAAGGCTTGTCGCCGAGTCGGTGCCCTGCATCATCAAGAGGTTGAGATGGATCTGAACTGGTTGCTTCCCCTGGCGGGCTTTGCCCTCATCACTTGTGGCACGCCGGGCCCCAACAACATGCTGCTCACCAGCGCCGGTGCGGCCCAGGGCTTTCGCCGCAGCGTGCCCCTGCTGGTGGGGGTGGTGGGGGGGATCAACCTGATGATCCTGGCCACGGCGCTGGGGCTGGGGGTGATGTTCGAACAGGTGCCGCTGCTGCACGACGGGCTCAAGCTCATCGGCTCGGCCTACCTGCTCTGGCTGGCCTGGAAGGTGGCGACCGCCAGCGGCCCGGCCGAGGGTAATCGGCCGCTGATCCCGGCCCATCAGGGGGCCATGCTGCAGCTGCTCAACCCCAAGGCGTGGATGATGGCGCTCTCCGCCATCAGCGGTTTCACCCTGGCGGGGGAGGCCTACTGGCCCTCCGCCATCTGGGTGCTCGCCATCTTCTTTATTACCGGCCTCTATACCGGGGCCTTTTGGGTGCTGTTCGGTGCCCAGGTGCGCCGCCTCATTCGCACCGCCAGAGGCTGGCGTCGTTTCAACCTCGGCATGGGGATCGCTACGGCGGCCTGCGTGCTGATGATCTGGATTTAGTCCGGGCCTGTGCCCGGGCCTTTACCGGCTGTCTTGTTGGCCCTGCGGGGCCTTTTTTATTCCTGGGCGGTGCGATGACGCGCGCCGCCCTCTGTCTGGTTTGCACGATCGATTTACACGATCGGTTCACAGAAGGAGATCCCATGAAATGTATCGGTCTGCTGGGTGGCATGAGCTGGGAGTCCACCGTCAGCTACTATCAGGCGCTCAACCGGGGCGTGCGAGCACGGCTCGGCGGCCTGCACTCGGCGCGGGTGCTGCTGAGCAGCATCGACTTTGCCGAGATAGAGCGGCTGCAACACGCCGGGGACTGGCCCGCCACCGCCCGTCTGCTGGCGGCCGAGGCGCGGGCCATCCAGGCCGGTGGCGCCGATTTTCTGCTGATCGGCACCAACACCATGCACAAGGTAGCGCCCGAGATTGAGGCCGCCATCGACATCCCGCTGCTCCATATCGCCGATGCCACCGCACGTCAGCTGCAAGCGGACGGGATCCAGAGGGTCGGTCTGCTCGGCACCCGCTTCACCATGGAGCAGGAGTTCTACAAGGGGCGCTTGCAGGAGAAGTTCGGGCTGGAGGTGCTGGTGCCTGATGCGGCGCAGCGGGAGCGGGTGCACCGCATCATCTATGACGAGCTGTGTCTCGGCGACATTCGTGACGCCTCGCGGGCCGAGTACCTGGCCATCATCAGCGCGCTGGCCGCTGCGGGCGCCCAGGCGGTGATCCTCGGCTGCACCGAGATTGCCCTGCTGGTGGGGGAGGCCGACGCCGCGGTGCCGCTCTACGATACTACCGCGATCCACGCAGAGGCGGCGGTGAGCCTGGCGCTGGCTTGACGACCATGGCTCTGCTGGCAAGCGGATAAGCCAGAAACTGTCCGGCCGCCGGCTCGGCAGGGCTTGACCTTGCCGCAGGGTTGCTGCATAGGCTGAAGGTCCGCTTTGGCCAACGAGGAGTGACTCATGCAGCGTCGCGATTTTCTCAAACTCTCCACCGCCGTCGGTGTCGCCGGTGCCCTGCCCTGGTGGGGGCGGGCGGTTGCCGCCGAGCGGCCCGCTCTGCCGATTCCTGCGCTGCTGGAGGCGGACGCCAGCGGTATGTTCCAGCTCAGGGCCCAGCCGGGCCAGATGCAGTGGCGACGCCAGCCGACCCGCAGCTGGGGCTACAACGGCAACCTGCTTGGCCCCACATTGCGTGCCCGCCAGGGGCAGGCGGTGCGAGTCCGGGTCGCCAACCAGCTGGCGGAGACCACCACGATCCACTGGCACGGGCTGGAGGTGCCGGGCACCGCCGATGGTGGCCCGCAGGCCAGCATCCCCTCCGGCAAAGAGTGGCAGGCGGCGTTTCGCATCGAGCAGCCGGCGGCCACCTGCTGGTATCACCCCCACACCCACGGACAGACCGGCCATCAGGTGGCCATGGGGCTGGCCGGACTCTTCATCCTCGACGACGAGGAGAGCCTGCGGTTGCCGCTGCCCCAGCGCTGGGGGGTGGACGATATCCCGCTGGTGCTGCAGGACAAGCGGCTCGACGGGCGGGATCAGGTGGACTACCAGCTGGACGTGATGAGCGCGGCGGTCGGCTGGTTCGGTGATCTGATGCTGACCAACGGCGCCGTCTATCCGACCCACGACGCCCCCCGCGGCTGGCTGCGGTTGCGGCTGCTCAACGGCTGCAATGCCCGCTCCCTCACGCTGGCGACCAGCGATGGCCGCCCCTTGTATGTGATCGGCAGCGATGGCGGCCTGCTGGCGGAGCCGGTGGCGTTGAGCGAGCTGGCGCTGCTGCCGGGGGAGCGCTTCGAGGTGATGGTGGATGCCCGCAACGGCCAGGCGTTCGACCTGCTCACCCTGCCGGTGCGCCAGATGGGGATGACCCTGGCGCCGTTCGATGCGGCTCTGCCGCTGCTGCGGATCCGGCCCTCCCTCATCGAGGGCAAGGGGCGCCTGCCGGACAGCCTGGCCCGGCTGCCGGCGCTGCCCGCCACTCAAGAGTTGCCGAGCCGCACCTTGACCCTGTCGATGGATCCCGAGCTGGATCGGCAGGGGATGCAGACGCTGATGAGCCGCTACGGCCACGGCGCCATGGCGGGCATGAGCATGGAGCACGGCGATACGGGCAGCATGGCCGGGATGAAGATGGACGGGCAAGGCGACGGGATGGCCGGGATGTCGATGGCGGGGATGGATCACGGCGACATGGCCGACATGAAGCAAGCGGGCGGCGCGCTGGACTTGCACGGCGGCAACCGGATCAACGGCCAGGCCTTCGCCATGAACGACCCGCAGTTTGCGGTCAAGCGCGGCCGCACCGAGCGCTGGATCATCTCGGGGGAGGGGGACATGATGCTGCACCCCTTCCACATTCACGGCACCCGTTTCCGGATCCTGAGCGAGAACGGTCAGCCGGTGGCCCCTCATCGCGCCGGCTGGAAGGATATCGTCAAGGTGGAGGGCGGGCGCAGCGAGGTGCTGGTGCGCTTCGATCACACGGCGCCGAAGGAGCGGGCCTACATGGCTCACTGCCATCTGCTGGAGCATGAAGACACCGGCATGATGCTCTCGTTCACGGTGGAAGAGTGAAATAATGGCCCGTTCGGGGCCATTGTTTTTTACTGGTCAGATCTCACTATCTGGCTGCGCCGCATACCCCTCGGCATAAAAGCGTGTAAAATTGCGCCCTGAATTTTCCGGCCGGCGCACGCCGGCCGCGACTCCTTACACGCAAGGCTGACATTGTGACAGAAGTAGATAGATTCGCGGACATTCGCCCCTACCGCGATGAGGAAGTACCGGCAGCCATCGAGCGGCTGATCCGGGATGATGAATTCATCGGCGCCATCGCCAAGTATCGCTTCGGCTCCCTGATGAGCTGGCTGGGCTGGGCCATTCGCCCGCTGATCCGCCAGTTCCTGCGCTACAAGTGGTCCAAGGTGACCACCATCCATCAGGTGCAGATGGGGGTGACCCGCTACATGAGCCGGATGATCGCCACCTCCACCCAGGGGGTGACCTTCTCCGGGCTTGAGCATCTGAAAAAGGAGCAGGGCTATCTGTTCGTCTCCAATCACAGGGACATCGCCATGGATCCGGCGTTCGTCAACTGGGGTCTGCACACCCATGGTTTCGATACCGTGCGCATTGCCATCGGCGACAACCTGCTGCGCAAGCCTTGCGCCACCGAGCTGATGAAGCTCAACAAGAGCTTCATCGTCAAGCGCTCCGCCAAGGGGCCGCGGGAGATGATGAAGGCGCTCGGCGAGCTGTCTGCCTACATCGGCCAGTCGGTGCACGAAGGCCACTCCATCTGGATTGCCCAGAAGGAAGGGCGCGCCAAGAACGGCGATGACAAGACGGATCCGGCCATCCTCAAGATGTTCTACGTGGACGGCAAGAAGCAGAAGATCGAGTTCGTCGACTACATGCGCAGCCTCAATATCGTGCCGGTCAGCATCAGCTATGAGCTGGATCCCACCGACAAGGCCAAGGCGCGCGAGCTGTACGAGAAGTCCATCAACGGCAGCTACGAGAAGGGCGAGTTCGAGGACATCGAGAGCATAGTCGCCGGCATCGTCGGCCAGAAGGGGCGGGTACACGTCTCCTTCGGCGCCCCCATCACCGAAGGCTTCAGCGATCCGGACGAACTGGCGGCGCTGATCGACAAGGCGATCTGGGGCAACTACCGCCTCTTCCCGGGCAACTACCTGGCTGCGGATGTGGCAGGCCACGCCAATACCATCGAACAGGCCGCCTTCCTGAGCCGTCAGTCGGAGGTGCCGGAAGAGCACAAGGCCATCTGGCGTGCCATGTACGCCAAACCGGTGGAGAACGCCGCCAAGGCTTGAATGACACCGGTTTTGACCAGGTGATGCGAAAAAAACGGGAGCTGATGCTCCCGTTTTTGCGTCTGGTCAAAGTCGCCGGCAATGGAGTAGTGAATAATATTGTTTCAGCTGGTACGATCACCCGGCGAACGCGCTTGCCCCGCTTGGCAAGCCGAGGATGAGTGTGTAACAGTGCACTCACCACGCCGGACAGAGCCATGGCTCCATCCCGGTCTGCACGGATAGCAGACGGTGTGACACAAGGACCTTCAACGGGTCCTTTTTCATTTTGCGGCTAAGATGTCGCCTGAATACACCTAAGGAAGCGCCATGATCACCGGCAGTCTGAATACCTTGCAGCGTACGCCGCTGCCCGCCCCGCTCGACCGCATCCTGGTCGAGGTGGTGCAAAGCGTCGACCGGTGGCGGCATGCCCCGCTCGGCAAGCAGGAGGTCGACGGCCTCAAGCTGTTCTGCCTGGTGAGCGAAGAGCTGACCGAGCCGGCGGCGGATCGCCGTGGCGAGTTCCATCAGCAGTACCTGGACATCCAGCTGCTGCTCGCCGGCGAGGAGTGGATCGGGGTCGGCCCGCACACCTACGCGAGCGAAGGGGCGGATCACCCCCATCCCGATCTCTGGTTCGTCGACGATGAACAGACCAGTTATCTGGCGTTGCAGCCCGGCGACTTCGCCATCTTCTGGCCGGGAGAACTGCATCGCCCCCTCTGCACCCCCAACCCGCCGGCCAAGGTGAAGAAGCTGGTGGTCAAGGTGCACCGGGATCTGCTGGCCGGCCTGTAACCGCTGGCGCAGCCTGACTGAGACGAGTGGCCGGAATCGTCCGGATTTGCACTTAACATATTGAAAAATTGGGCGCACTTTCCTGCGACCATAAGCCCCCGGCAGGGGAATCCCATCCATGTTGGATGACACGACACTGTCGGCATAAAGCCGAAGCACAGGAAGATGTAGAACATGAGCAAGTTGGTATTGATCCTTAACTGCGGTAGCTCTTCCCTGAAATTTGCCGTAATGGACGCCGAAACAGGTGAGGACATGCTGTCCGGCCTGGCCGAATGCTTCAATCTGGATGATGCACGTATCAAATGGAAACTCCACGGGGTCAAGGGCGAGGCCATGCTGGGCGCGGGTGCCGCGCACCAGGAAGCCCTCGACCACATCGTGGGTCACATCCTGCCGCAGGATCCGACCCTGGCCGAGCAGCTGGTGGCCATCGGCCATCGCATCGTGCACGGCGGCGAGCAGTTCTCCCGTTCCGTTCGCATCGATGACAGCGTGATCGCCGGCATCGAAGCCGCCATTCCGTTCGCTCCCCTGCACAACCCGGCGCACCTGATCGGCATCCGTGCCGCCCTCAAGGTCTTCCCGGCGCTGGCAGAGAAGAACGTGGCCGTGTTCGACACCGCCTTCCACCAGACCCTGCCAGAGGAAGCCTACCTCTACGCGCTGCCCTACAAGCTCTACAAAGAGAACGGCATCCGTCGTTACGGCGCCCACGGCACCTCCCACCGCTTCATCGCAGAAGAGACCGCCAAGGCGCTGGGCAAGCCGCTCGCAGAGCTCAACATCATCAACTGCCACCTGGGTAACGGCGCCTCCGTCTGCGCCATCCGTGGCGGCGAATCCGTCGACACCTCCATGGGGCTGACCCCGCTGGAAGGGCTGGCGATGGGTACCCGCTCCGGCGACATCGACCCCGCCGTGGTCTTCTTCATGCACGACCAGCTCGGTTACAGCGTGGAGCAGATCAACCACACCCTGACCCGCGAGTCCGGCCTGCTGGGCATGACAGAGGCGAGCAGCGACTGCCGCTACGTCACTTCCAACTACGCCACCGACGCCGGTGCCAAGCGCGCGCTGGACGTGTTCACCTACCGGGTGGCCAAGTATGTCGGTGCCTATGCCGCCGCCATGGACGGTCGTCTGGACGCCCTGGTATTCACCGGCGGTATCGGTGAGAACGCCGCCATGGTGCGCGAGATGGTGCTGGATCGTCTGGCCCTGTTCGGCTTCAAGGTCGACAAGGAAGCCAACAACGCCGCCGTGCTGGGCGGCGAGGGCCCCATCACCGCCGAAGGCAGCCGCTTGGCGCTGGTGATGCCCACCAACGAAGAGCTGGTCATCGCCCGCGATGCCCTGAGCCTGGTCGGCTAACGCCCCTCGCTCCCAGACAACGCCCGGCCCCTGCCGGGCGTTGTCGTTTGTGGGCCGGTGCCCATTTGACATGGGGTGGCAGATACGTACCCTGACCGCAGTTTCACGCACAGGAGGATGGGATGAAGGAGACGATTTTTCGCTGGCTGGCCGGGCTCGGACTGGAGGTGACCGGCATGACGGGGCTGGTGATCGCCCTCGGCTTCATCGTGCTCACCTCGCTGGTGCTGCACATGCTGCTGCACCGGGTGTTGCTGGTGCGGCTGGTGGGCGTGCTCGGCAAGACCATGCAGGTGTGGCTGCCGCCCCAACTGCAGCAGCGGCTGTTCTACCGGCTCGCCTTCGTGCTGCAGGGGGCCGTGCTGCTGGGGCAGGCCGAGATCTGGCTGCCGCGCGACTCCGAAAGCCTGCAGCTCATAGAGACGGTGGCCCAGCTCTGGATCCTGCTGTTCCTGCTGCTCTCCCTGTTCGCCCTGCTCGACTGCCTGCTGTCGGTGAGCCGCTATACCCGGCTCGGGCGGGATCTGCCCCTGCGTGGCATCTTCCAGGGGGTGAAGCTGGTGGGCAGCATCCTGGTGGGCATCCTGATGATCGCCCTGCTGCTCGGCAAGTCACCGTTGTTCCTGTTCAGCGGCCTGGGGGCCATGACCGCGGTATTGATGCTGGTGTTCAAGGACCCCATCCTCGGCCTGGTGGCCGGTATCCAGCTCTCCGCCAACCGCATGCTGAGCGTCGGCGACTGGCTGCAGATGGACAAGTACGGCGCGGATGGCGAGGTGACCGACATCGGCCTCACCACGGTCAAGGTGTCGAACTGGGACAAGACCATCACCACCATCCCCACCTATGCCCTCATCTCCGACTCATTCAAGAACTGGCAGGGGATGACAGAGTCGGGCGGGCGGCGCATCAAGCGCAGCGTCAACATCGACATGACCAGCGTGCGCTTCCTGACGGCGGACGAGCAGCTGCAGCTCAAGCAGGCCCAGCTGCTGGCGCCCTATCTGAGCCGCAAGGAGCAGGAGCTGAGCGCCTACAACCAGCAGCTGAGCGACGCCATCAGTTGCCCCATCAACGGCCGCCACCTCACCAACCTCGGCACCCTGCGCGCCTATCTGGACGCCTACCTGCGCGCCCACCCCGGCATTCGCAAGGACATGACCCTGATGGTGCGCCAGCTGGCACCGACCACGGACGGCCTGCCGCTGGAGATCTACTGCTTCACGGCGACCACCGCCTGGGCCGATTACGAAGGGATCCAGGCCGACATTTTCGACCACATTTTTGCCATCATCGAGCAATTTCATCTGCGGTTGCACCAATCTCCCACAGGTTACGATATGCGCGCCTGGCAAAAGGGGTGAACGGCCATCAGACAAGGGCTGGCGGCGGATAAAAAAAGCGATATTAATCGCTGACCCGCCGCCACTTGTCAGTTGAAATTTGCCCGGCAGAGGAGAAAAATGGCGGCCTTCTCTTCGCCCCCGGATCGCCTGCCGCTCCCGGGTCAGCCCAGAGTCTTGAACCACGTCATCCATTACAGGAAAGTTATGAAGCTCCTCCACACTACTGCGGCCGCGCTGTGCTGCAGCCTCCTCTTGGGCGCCGCGCCTGCGCTCGCTGTTGAATACGCCCTGCCTGCGGCCAACAGCCGCCTGGTGGGTGAAAATCTGGAATACGTGGTCCCGGCCGAAGAAAACGGCCAGCCGCTGGAGGCCGCCGCCGCCAAATTCCAGCTGGGGCTGACCAACATGCTGGAGGCCAACCCCAAGGCGGATCCCCTGCTGCTGCAGACCGGCGAGAAGCTGATCGTGCCGCACCAGCTGATCCTGCCGGATGCGCCCCGTGAAGGCATCGTGCTGAACGTGGCCGAGATGCGCCTCTACTACTACCCGAAAGGCAAGAAGGTGGTGGAAGTGCTGCCCATCGGCATCGGCCAGCTTGGCACCGACACCCCGGAAAACTGGGTGACCAGCGTGCAGCGCAAGAAAGCGGGCCCGACCTGGACCCCGACCGCCAAAATGCATGCCGAATATGCCGCCCGTGGCGAGACCCTGCCGGCCGTGTGGCCGGCCGGCCCGGACAACCCCATGGGGCTGTTCGCGCTCTACATCGGCAAGATGTACGCCATCCACGGCACCAACGCCCAGTTCGGCATCGGCCTGCGGGTGAGCCACGGCTGCGTGCGCCTGCGCAACGACGACATCGAGTACCTGTTCAAGAAGGTGCCGGTCGGTACCCGCGTGCAGTTCGTCAACCAGCCCATCAAGGCCAGTGTCGAGCCGGATGGCCGCCGCTACCTGGAAGTGCATCAGCCGCTCTCCCGCAATCAGGAGGAGTTCAACTCCAGCCTGCCTGCGCCGCTGCCGATGACCCCGGCGGTGACCCGCTTCATCGCCCACGCCGACAGCGACTCCCAGCTGGTCAAGCAGGCGCTGGAGCAGCGCAGTGGCATGCCGATCGCGATCAACCGCTGATTGGCACCTGCCGAGATGGCCCCGACTTCTGGTCGGGGCTTTTTTTTTGCCGCCGTGGCGGGATCGGGCCCCTGAACGTGCCTGGTGGATAAGCAGTTGCTGCGTCAGGATAAAATCTGGCGGAACGGCGCAAAGCTGGTCTGTTGGTTAAAGATGAAACGTTTGTATTGTGTTTTCTGTTTGTTAAAAAAGGTTGAGGTCATGGGATCTGCTGATTAAGCTAGGGCGGTTTTTTAAGGAAGAGTCCGTCGTCAGAACGGGCACACACGTCACATAACGGAGTTTTGAATGACAGCCAGCACACCCATGCTCATCACCTTTCTGGTGTATATCCTCGGGATGGTCCTGATCGGCTTTATCGCCTATCGCGCCACCCGCAACTTTGACGACTACATTCTCGGCGGCCGCCGGATGGGGAGCTGGGTGACCGCTCTCTCCGCCGGTGCCTCCGACATGAGCGGCTGGCTCCTGATGGGCCTGCCGGGCGCCGTCTTCATCGGCGGCATCTCCGAGAGCTGGATCGCCATCGGCCTCACCCTGGGCGCCTATCTCAACTGGCGCTGGGTCGCCGGCCGGCTGCGGGTGCATACCGAGAAGAACCGCAACGCCCTGACCCTGCCGGACTACTTCACCTACCGCTTCGAAGACAAGAGCCGGGTGCTGCGCATCCTCTCCGCCCTGGTGATCCTGCTGTTCTTCACCATCTACTGCGCCTCCGGCGTGGTGGCCGGTGCCCGCCTGTTCGAGAGCACCTTCGGCATGAGCTATGACACCGCCCTCTGGGTCGGTGCCGCGGCCACCATCACCTACACCTTCTTCGGCGGCTTCCTCGCGGTGAGCTGGACCGATACGGTGCAGGCCACCCTGATGATCTTCGCCCTGATCCTCACCCCGGTGTTCGTCATCATCGCGGTGGGCGGCATCGACACCGCCATGGTGCAGGTGGCGGCGCAGAACGCCGGCAACCTCGACATGTTCAAGAACCTGGACTTCATCGCCATCATCTCCCTGATGGCCTGGGGCCTGGGCTACTTCGGCCAGCCCCACATCCTGGCGCGCTTCATGGCGGCGGACTCCCACCACTCCATGACCAATGCCCGTCGCATCAGCATGACCTGGATGGTGCTGTGCCTCGGCGGCGCCGTGGCCATCGGCTTCTTCGGCCTCTCTTACTTCTCCACCTTCACCGAGCAGGCTGGCGGCGTGACTGCCAACCCTGAGCGGGTCTTTATCGAGCTCTCCAAGATCCTGTTCAACCCCTGGATCGCCGGCGTGCTGCTCTCCGCCATCCTGGCGGCGGTGATGAGTACCCTCAGTTGCCAGCTGCTGGTCTGCTCCAGCGCCATCACCGAGGATCTCTACAAGCCGTTCCTGCGCAAGAACGCCTCCCAGCAGGAGCTGGTGTGGGTCGGCCGCGCCATGGTGCTGGTGATCGCGCTCATCGCCATCGCCGTCGCCATGAACCCGGAAAACCGGGTGCTGGGGCTGGTGAGCTACGCCTGGGCCGGCTTTGGTGCCGCCTTTGGCCCCGTGGTGCTGCTCTCCGTGCTCTGGTCGCGGATGACCCGCAACGGCGCCCTGGCGGGCATGCTGGTGGGCGCCCTGACCGTCATCGTCTGGAAGCAGTTCGGCTGGCTGGGGCTCTATGAGATCATCCCTGGCTTCCTCTTCTCCGGACTCGCCATTGTCGTCTTCAGCCTGCTGGACAAGGCCCCCTCCAAGGCCATGCTGGAGCGCTTCGACGACGCCGAGCGCGAGTTCCAGACCCCGCCGGATGCGATTGGTCAGCCGGTTACGGTCAACTGAGTTGGCTACTGCCGATAACAAAAAGCCCCGCAATGCGGGGTTTTTTTTATGGCACTTAGTTGGGCATAGCCTGCGGTGCGACTGGTGTAGATCAGGCCGGTCGGCAAGGGTCTCTGCTCAGCCTTGCGCGGCGAGCCAGCGCTGCAACTGATGCACAAACAGCGTGGGCTGCTCGATGAGGTAGAGGTGGCCGACATCCACCACCTGCAGGCGCTGGCAGGTGGGGATAGCATTGCCAAGTGCCTCGCACACTTGCGCAAACAGCGCTCTGGTCTGTGCGCCCCGCACGATGCAGGTGGGCACGTTGAGCGCGGCAAGGCGCGACGGCGACCAATCCGGCCGCTCGCCCTGGCTCAGTTGCTTGGGCAGGCTTGCGGCCTCCGCCAGTTGGGCCTGCTGTCACTTGAGGGGTTGTGCGGCAAAATAGCCCGGGTGCCCCCCTGAGCCATCAATCAGGGTGGCCACCGCCTCTTGCAACTGCCCAGCTTCAACCTGACCAAACACGCGGCCGAACATGGCGCCGGCATCGGCCATAAAGGCGGCGAGCCCCTGCTCGTCAAGCACTCCCGGGCAGCCCGGCTCCACCAGATAGAGGCTTCGGACGTGCTCCCGCGCTTGCAAGGCGGCTGTCAGCGCCACACCCGCGCCATAAGACCAGCCGACCAGATGGACAGGCCCGCACGGCAACTGCTCCAGCAGGGCAAGCAGATCGCCGGCATGGGTCTCAAGACCGAAAGGCCCTTCTTTGCCCGCCTCACCAAAGTGGCACAGGGTGGGGGCATAGACGGTGTAGTGCTGTGAGAGCTGCTCGATATGTTCGAGCCAGAGGTATGGTTGGCCAGCGCGCCATGGATCAGCAGCAGCGGCTCACCGGAACCGGCCTACAGGCAAGGCATTGGGCTGCCATTGATGATAAAGGTGTGAGTCTGTGACTGCATATCAACGCCTCCTCGGCGTGTCGTAGTAGCGGGAGAATATATAGCAAGGGCCTTGCGGCCACTAATAGGGCCGCAACAAGTGCTCATAGGTTGGCGATAGCCGTTATATTAAGCTGCGATTATTGTTTTGCAACGCGGAGATAACAGCGTTCGATGTAGAGTCTTCCGGGGCGGAAGGGAATGAAATTATTGGTTATGAGTTTTGTTAGCGGCCAAAAAATTATCCCCAAAAGCCTTTTTTCTCATGTATCATCGTTTTTTTGATGAAATCTGTCTTGTTTTTTCGTCTATCGGACTCTTTTATCAGTTCCATCACCACATTACCAGAACTGATGTAGGTACGGATATGATATTGGTCAGTTTCGTAACATCTATCGAATAGACCCTTGAATATATCCCTTCAGGTCGAGTAATACTTCATGCATTGTTTCTCAGTGCCGAACATCACCCCGTAGTTTCCAACAACAAGCGCATGAGTTATTTGCTTACGCTTTCCATTTTCATCTTTCGCTTTGGCTATCTGTTCTACATCCAGCACCACTAATATGAGGTCATTTTCCATAGGAGATCCATACACTCATAACGCCTAGTCTAAGAGGCTGGCAAAAAATTACAAACGACTCAAACACAACAACTGTAATCCACTCGGCCCATCAGGAATGTAAATGCCGCACGTTTAAAGCAACTTTAAATGTATCTGTTAAAGCTTACATCTTGTCAGTATTAACTTTAATTCATCTATTGATAAAGGTGGACTTTTAGTATGAAGCATTGCGTGGCAGTTAGGGCAAACTGGTACCAGGTCTTTAGTTGGCTTAATCAAATACTTTTCTGAAATTCCAGCCAATGGCTTGATGTGGTGTACATGTATGAAATCTTTACCAATCTCCCCGTAAACCTCTAAAAACGAGAAGTTGCATACTTTACATCTATAGCCATGTTTATCTAGACAAGCTTTCCTAGCCTTTAAGCATCGCTCATAAAAATTAACTGTAACTTGTTTTTTAGAACCTTCGGTGAAAATACTATTATCTTCTATTTCACCAGTAAAATTTCTGTCTGGTTCAACGTTCTGACGCCATGCATAGTCGGGAACAGTTGATAAGCGTCGTTGAGCTTCATCGAGATTTGATTTTGTGAATAGAGACCTGAATTCTGGCTTAAGGATAGAATACTCCATCGATAAATCAGGACGCCCAACTTCTATCAAGGTTTGAAATCCACCTTGAATTTTATCTATTTTTGATAATGCATTTTTTGCATGTGCCACTGCCCCGTTCTTTCTTACAGAACGAAGGTAGTAATTAGCCCAATACCCAGTGGTTCTACCCACGACTGTATAGAGATGCTCCAATTCATGCTGAAATGATTCTTCTTGGTTCATAATTCCTCATGAGTGCTGGTGGTAATTATATGAAAGATTGTGCTAATTAGAGTGTTGGGGTTTTCGTATAACGTTTTTTAGACGTTATAGGCACTTCTTGATATTTGATTACATTGCCAACTTGGATTAGGTCTACGAGCCGTATATGAATGTTTTTCTCTCTTTTTTACCTTTGTTACTGTAAAGGCAAAAATAAGGAAATCAGTGGATTCCTATTTTTAACGAGGCATAGACGACATTGTCGTACCATGGTGATATCTAAATGACAAGTGTTTCTTTTTATTTCTAAAACCTAATCTCCACCGACTCTGCACTGCGCTTTGCCTCACCGTGATAAACCGCTTCGATATTATTGCCGTCCGGGTCGAGCACAAAGGCGGCGTAATAGCCAGGGTGATAATTGCGCTCGCCGGGGGCGCCGTTGTCCTGGCCGCCATGGGCCAGCGCTGCCTGATAGAAGCGATCCACCATGGCTCTGTCTTGTGCCTGAAAGGCGAGGTGATGGCGGCCGGTCAATGCTCCCAGCGCCGCCGGGCTGTCGATGGCGGTGACAAACAGCTCGTCTGCCCAGAAGTAACCCTCACCGGCGCCGCCTATGGGAATATCGAGGGCGGCCAGTGCGGCTGTGTAAAAACGCTGGCTGGCAGCCAGGTCTTGCACCACCAGCTGGAGATGGTCGATCAGCCGACCGCGATGCAGAGTTTGTGTTTCCATACACCACCTTGCTTTGCATGTTGTGGATGAATCGCCGACTGGCCCCTTGCTGTGAGCGGCAGGGGTTGGCAAGCCGATGACATGGCTACCGCCCCTGAATTTCAGCTTCCAGTGTGCTGCTTGTTACCTGCGAGAGGGTTGGCATGGCTCATGGGGGAGACTCCGACGAGGCGAATGTTGCCATTTGGCCATAGTAACGCCCCTTGGATGGGGGAAAAGGGGGCTGTGAGTTATTTCTGAGCAAGATCAATAAATTGATAGATATGGCGTGAGCAGAGGGGGCGGGCAGGAGAAGGCGGCGTGGATGCCGCCGTCCCCAAGTGATCGGTTTCTGGATTAGCGCTGCGTGCAGGTGAGAGTTGGCTGGCCGACACGCTCCAGCCTGGCTTCGCCCCCCTTGGTAAAGAGGGTGAGGTTTTGCCCTTCATAACGAGCACCGCTGGCGCTGGGGGTTTCATAGGCGAGCACCTGCAGCGGGTCAGTACCCTCACCCTCGTCCAGGTTGATCACCGCGGCGGGCCGCTTGGCCTCGTTGTAGAAGTAGGTGGAGAGAGTGACGTTTTTGCCGCACAGGTAGTTCACCGGTGCCGGCACCATCAGCTGGCCCCCTTTTATCTGCAACTCGGTGATCCGCAGCTGGTAGCTCTCTTCCACGCACTGGCGCAGATCGCCCGCCTTCCAGCAGTCGTTGCGCCCCTTGAGCCAGCCGCGCTGGATGGCGCGCTCGGTTTTCTGCTGCTCGGGTGAGAACGCGGCAATTGCCTTGGGGTAGAGGGCCGCCAGCTCGTTATCCAGCGCCGCCAGCGCGGCATCCTTGCAGATCAGGGTTTCGGCGGCGCCTTTCGCCTTGGCGCAATCGAAGGAGGGGGTGGCAGCGGTGGCCAATAAAGGGGCAAACAGCAGAGTGGCAAGCAAGGTCTTGTTCATCGAGGGGGCTCCAGCAAGGGGGACCCGGCTACTAAAGCACAATGGCGCTGGGCCGCCGAGCATTTTTTGCGCCGGGCGGCCCCAGACAAGGGGAGGGAGATCAGGCCAGCGCCAGGGACTGGCGGGCGCGCCACAGCCGCTCGTGGAAGAAGAACACGACGGTGTTGATGGCAGGCTCGATCATCGCCATCACGCCGCCGGTGAGCAGCTCGCCGCTCAGCAGGTAGGCGACGCCGAAGGCCACCGAGAAGTGCACCAGGGCGAAGCTGCTGGTCTTGGCCTGCAGGCTGTGGTGGGGCTTGAGCTTGTGCCAGCCGAGATCGTGGAAGTAGAAGGCGACCGTGTTGACGGCGGGTTCGATCAGGGCGATCAGGCTGGCGGTGAGCAGTTCACCGGTCAGCAGGTAAGCCACGGTGAAGGCCACGGTGAAGTGCAAAACGGCAAAGCTGATGGTCTTTTTCATGATGGCGGCTCCCTCTGGTGATGAGCAGAGTATCCCCCGAAACCCCACTAAATGAAAACTATTCTCATCTAATGGTTGGATAGGGAGGGCCTATCAAGTGAGAACACCCTCACCGGATTGGGAGTTGCCTGGGGCCACAGCGGCGTTAGAGTGAGCCTTTGCCATGAAAAAGGAGCTTTCATGCATATGAATATCAACGCCACCCTGATGGGGCAGTTCATCCTGTTGCTGATGATCATCGTAGGGGTACTGGCCTATTGGCTGGCTCGTCGCAGAAGCGAGCGCCCCGCCCTGATCGCCACCCTTTGCGCTTTGCTCTCCCTGTTTCCACCCTTGGGTCTGTTGGCCCTGCTGTTGCTGGTCTTGCACCTGGACAGATCCTCCGGCCCCTGATTGCCAGCCAGGGCACTCGAGCTGCCCGCCGATCCTGCCAATAAAAAGGGCCTGCAGTGGCAGGCCCTTGGCGGTGTGCGAGTGATGCAAGGCGTTACGCTTCAACCTTGTTGAGCCACTCGACCTTGTACTGGGCGCCGGCGCCCTGGGCCAGTTTGGCGCACAGAGGTTTGAGGAAGGCTTCAATCTGCTCGTCCAGCAGCCAGGGGGGGCTCACTATCAGCATGCCTGAGCCATTCATACCCCAGTCGGCGGTCTGGCCGGCCACTTCCAGCTCGGCGACCAGGACGTTGCCGAAGTTCTCCCGCTTGATGGCGCGCAGCATGTCGCGGGATTTGTCCGCCTCCTGGCCGAGGATGGGATACCAGAGGGCGTAGATGCCGGTGGCCCAGCGTTTTTGCGCCTTTTTCAGGGTATCGACCACCGCGAAGTAGTCTTCTTTGAGCTCATAGGGGGGGTCGATCAGCACCAGGCCGCGGCGCGGAGTGGGTGGCAGCAGGGCCACCAGCCCCTCGAAGCCATCACGATGGTGCACGGCGACGCGGGGGTCGTAACCCATGTTGGCGCGCAGGTCCTCCACCTCGTTGTTGTGCAGCTCCATCAGTGCCAGCTTGTCCTGCTCGCGGGCGAGGCGACGGGAGAGCTCCGGCGAGCCGGGGTAGTAGTGCAGCTGACCATCGACATTCATATCGGCGATGACGTCCAGATAGGGGGCCATGGCAGACCACTGGGCTCGCTCATCCCACAGTCGGCCAATGCCATCGGCATATTCCGCCTTCTTCTGGGACCAGTCGCCGCGCAGGTCGTAGAGACCGCCGCCGGCATGGGTGTCCAGCACGATGAAGGGTTTCTCCTTCTTCTTGAGGGACTCGATGATCAGGGCCTGGACGGCGTGTTTCAGCACGTCGGCGTGGTTGCCGGCGTGAAAGGCGTGGCGATAACTCAGCATATTAGGTCTCTGAGGGGGCCCTGCTGGGCCCCCAGTAACGATAGATAGTTCAACAGGTTGCGGCTGTCGCCGCGAAACAGGGTGAGGCTGCGCAGGGTCTGCAGCAGGACCCCTTGTTGCAGGCGCTCCAGCTCCAGCTCGTGGGCCAGCATGGCCTGATACTCCTGCTCGCCGAGCCGCGCCTTGGCGCTCGAACGCAGGGTGCGCCAGGGGCCGAGCACCGCCTCGGTCTGCACCAGCGCCGGTTGCAGGTCGGTGAGATCCACCGGGATGCTGCTCTGATCCAGCCGGTGCAGCAACAGGGCCAGATTGACGTTGCCCCCCAGCGCCTGCACGCTGAGCCAGTCCTGGCTGCGCGCGCCGTAAACCTCACCGCTCCAGTGCCAGAAGTCGAGTGGGCCTGGCAGTTCGTGGGCGGAGATCCGCTCGCTCGTCATCAGCTGTTCGTCACGCAAGGAAGGCCTGCTCCATGGTTTCCAGCTCCTCACTGAGGCTCATCCAGTCCAGCTCCACCCCTTCCAGCTCCTCCTTGATGGGGCCCTGGGACTTGAGCAGCTCGGATAGCTTCTGCTTGGCGCTCTCTTCATAGATGGCGGGATCGGCCAGCTGCTCTTCCACCGCGGCCAGCTTGGCCTGCAGCTTCTCCATGCTGGTTTCGAGCTTCTCCAGCTTCTGGCGCAGTGGTCGGGTCGCTTGCCGGAACTCCGCCTCGCGCCGCTTCTGATCCTTGCGCGCCACCGCCGAGTTGGCGGAGACGACGCCGTCGTCCTGTTTGGCGTTGGCCTCTTTCTCCTGCTCGCCGAGCCACTTGTGGTAGTCGTCCAGATCGCCGTCGAAGGCCTCGACCCGGCCACCGTGCACCAGATAGAAGTCATCTGTGGTGGTACGCAGCAGGTGACGGTCGTGAGAGACCACCACCATGGCGCCCTCGAACCCTTGCAGCGCCATGGTCAGGGCGTGGCGCATCTCCAGATCCAGGTGGTTGGTCGGTTCATCCAGCAGCAAGAGGTTGGGTTTTTGCCAGGTGATGAGGGCCAGCACCAGCCGCGCCTTCTCGCCACCGGAGAAGGGGGCCACCTTGTCCAGCGCCTTGTCACCGTGAAAACCAAAGCTGCCGAGGTAGTTGCGCAGCTCCTGCTCGGTCTTGTCCGGCGCGAGGCGTACCAGATGATCGAGGGGTGAGTCGTCCAGGCGCAGGGTCTCCAGCTGATGCTGGGCGAAGTAGCCGATGCTCACCCCGGCGCTCACTTCCAGCTTGCCGGAGAGCGGCGGGTTGGAGCCGGCCAGCATCTTGATGAAGGTGGATTTGCCGGCGCCGTTGCGACCGAGCAGGCCGATGCGCGAACCCGGTACCAGGTTGAGTTTGATCTTCTCCAGGATCACCTTGTCGCCGTAACCGGCGCTGAGGTTTTCCATGGCAATCAGCGGGGTCGGCAGGGCCGACGGCTCGCGAAACTCGAAGCTGAACTCGGAGTCGGCGTGGGCGGGCAGGATCTTCTCCATCCGCTCCATGGCCTTCAATCGGCTCTGGGCCTGGCGCGCCTTGGAGGCTTTGTAGCGGAAGCGGTCCACATAGGATTGCATGTGGGCCATCTCCCGCTGCTGCTTCTCGTACATGGACTGCTGCTGGGCCAGGTGTTCGGCGCGCTGCAGTTCGAAGTCGGAGTAGCCGCCGCTGTATTCGTTGAGCTTGCCGTTCTCGATATGGATGATGCGAGTCACCACAGAGTCGAGGAAGTCGCGGTCGTGCGAAATCAAGACGAGCGTGCCCTGATAGCCCTTGAGCCACTTCTCCAGCCAGATGACGGCGTCGAGATCCAGGTGGTTGGTCGGTTCATCGAGCAGCAGCAGATCGGAGCGGCAGAGCAGCGCCTGGGCGAGGTTCAGGCGCATGCGCCAGCCACCAGAGAAGCTGCGCACCGGCGAGCCGAGCTGCTCGTCGCCAAAGCCGAGGCCGTGCAACAGCTCGGCGGCGCGAGCGCGGATGCTGTAGGCACCTATGGTGTCGAGCTTGCCGTGCAGCTCGGCCACCAGCAGACCGTTATCATCCCGCTCGGCCTGGGCCAGCTCGGCCTCCAGCGCGCGGAACTCCTTGTCGCCGTCGATCACGTAGTCGAGGGCGGAGCAGTCCAGCGCCGGGGTCTCCTGTGCCACCCCGGCAATCTGCCAGCCGGCGGGTAGGCTGAAGCTGCCGCTGTCGATGGCCAGCTCGCCCCGTACCAGTGCAAAAAAGGTGGACTTGCCACAGCCGTTCTTGCCCACCAGACCCACTTTGTGGCCGGGGTGAATGGTGGCGGATGCGTTGTCCAGCAGCTTGCGGCCGCCGCGGATCAGTTCGATTTGACTGGCAACTATCATGGATTGGTCTGCTTGGCTCAAATGGAGGAGAAAAACTGGCGCGGATCTTACGTGAAATGGCGCCGGTTTGCACTTTAGGTACGGGCCTGCTACTGGCTGGCACCACAAAAACATGTCATAACAGAACTATCAAACAGTATGACGGTGGAGGCTAGCATGCTGCATATCAGGGACATCATGACGACCCGGGTCGCCACCGTATCCATGGACGACAGGTTGAGCGTCATCAAGGAGATCTTCGAGCAGGCCCACTTTCGCCATCTGCTGGTGCTGGAAGAGGAGGAGCTGGTAGGGGTCATCTCCGATCGCGACCTGTTTCGCGCCATCAGCCCCTATCTCGACTCCGAGGCCGAGATGAGCCGCGACACCGAGACCCTCAATCGGCGCGCTCACCAGATCATGAGCCGCCACCCCATCACCATTGCCCCCCAGCTCACGGTGCGGGAAGGGGTCAAGCTGATGCTGGAGAAGAACGTCTCCTGCCTGCCGGTGCTGGAAAACGGCGCCCTGGTCGGCATCATCAGCTGGAAGGATCTGCTGCGCGCCGCCCTCGACAGCGACGCCTTCTAGCCCGCCGGCGCGGCTTGCAAGAGAATGAAAAAGGGCTCCGCGGAGCCCTTTGTTGTTGGTCACAGGCGCCAGCCCTTGTGTCAGGGCAGCGGCTCTACCAGCAGGATATGGGAGTCATGCCCCGTCACCCGCACCTTGCTGCCGGCGAGCAGTGGCTGGCTGCAGCGCACCGTCCAGGCGGTGTCGTCCAGGTGTACCCGGCTCATCCCCTGAGTCACGTCATCCAGCAGCACCAGCTCGCGCCCCAGATACCCCTGCATCCGCTCGTTGATGGGGGCGGCGGCATCTTGATCGGAGCGATCCCGGCGGTGCTGCCAGCGCCACCAGGCCCAGGTGGTGAGCAGGGATTGCAGGGCGAACAGCAGCAGCTGGGCCTGCCAGCCGAAGGGCCAGACCAGCAGCAGCAGGCCCACCTCCAGCGCGGCGATGCCGGTCCAGAGTAGAAAGCCCACCGAGCCCAGCACCTCGATGGCCAGCAGCACGAAGCCGAGCCCCAGCCAGTGCCAGTGGGTCAGTCCCTCGAACAGGGCTGTCATGACTTGCCGCCCTTGCCATCCTTGAACAGCTCGGCCATGCCGGCCACGGCGCCGATCAGGCTGCCCGCCTCCAGCGGCATCATCACCACCTTGCTGTTGGGGCCTTCACCGATGCGGGCCAGCGCCTCTGTGTATTTCTGGGCCACGAAGTAGTTGATGGCCTGCAGATCCCCTTCGGCGATGGCTTTTGACACCATGTGGGTCGCCTTGGCTTCCGCTTCGGCGGCCCGCTCCCGCGCTTCGGCGGCGAGGAAGGCGGCCTGACGCTCACCCTCGGCTTTGAGGATCTGGGACTGCTTCTCCCCCTCCGCTTTCAGGATCTTGGACTGGCGCACCCCTTCGGCTTCCAGCACCTCGGCCCGTTTCTGACGCTCGGCCTTCATCTGGGCGTTCATGGCTTCGACCAGGGCCAGCGGCGGACGTACATCCTTGATCTCGATCCGGGTTACCTTGATGCCCCAGGGGGCGGTGGCCGCATCCATGGTGCGCAGCAGTTTCTCGTTGATGGTGTCGCGCTGGGAGAGCATCTCGTCCAGCTCCATGGCGCCCAGCACGGTCCGCATGTTGGTCATGGTCAGGTTGCGGATGGCGCTGGTGAGATCGTTGACCTCATAGCCCGCCTTGCGGGCGTCCACCACCTGCACGAAGCTGATGGCGTCTATGGTCACGTTGGCGTTGTCGCGGGAGATCACCTCTTGCGCCGGGATGTCCAGTACCTGCTCCATCATGATGATCTTGTGGCCGATGCGATCTATGTAAGGGATCAGCAGGTTGAGGCCGGGGGAGAGGGTGCGGGTGTAGCGGCCGAAGCGCTCCACGGTCCAGTTGTAACCCTGTGGCACTATCTTGATGCCGGCGCTCAGGGTGAGAAGTACCAGAAACACAAAGATCCCCAGCACAATCAATGACTCATTCATCATTTAGCTCCTTATGAAACACTTTCACTAGCCTATGGTCTTGCGTGCGGCACCACAAGCGCCTTTGTCATCATACGGTTTTGTTAATTACTAAAACGCATTAAAAAGCATTTTTTATTATTTTGAGGGATAAGCAGCCCTGCCTATAGTCGCCCCATATTAGTCGTGTTCCGAGGGATGGGCCGAAATGGATTATTTGCCGATGTTTGCCAAATTGGACGGTCGCCCGGTGCTGCTGGTGGGTGGGGGCGAAGTGGCCCTGCGCAAGGCACGCCTGCTGCTGGCGGCCGGTGTCAGGCTGACCCTGGTCTCCCCCGAGCTTGAACCCGACTTCCATGAGTTTGCCGGTCGCTTCACCCATCTGGCGGAGCGCTTCACCCCGGCCCACCTGGCCGGCCAGATCCTGGTGGTGGCCGCTACCGATGACCTCGAGGTGAACGCCCTGGTCTATCAGAGCGCCAACCAGCTCGGTCTGTTCGTCAACGTGGTGGACGACCCCAAGCGCTCCAGCTTCATCTTCCCCTCCATCATCGATCGCAGCCCCATCATGGTGGCGGTGTCCAGCGGCGGCAAGGCGCCGGTGCTGGTGCGCCTGCTGCGCGAGCGGCTGGAGAGCCTGTTGCCGCGCCACCTCGGCGGCCTGGCCGAGCTCTCCGGTCGGGTACGCGACCGGGCCAAGCGGGTGCTCTCCTCCATTTCCGACCGTCGCCGCTTCTGGGAGCGCGCCTTTGCCTCCAACACCCTGGCCGGTTTGATTGAGAAAGCCGATTGGCAGGGGGCCGAGCAGTGGTTGAACGAGGGGCTCGACAAAGCCCAGACCGAGGTGGGCGAGGTGGTGCTGGTAGGGGCGGGCCCCGGCGATCCGGGCCTGCTGACCCTCAAGGCGCTGCAACAGATCCAACAGGCCGAGGTGGTGCTCTATGACCAGCTGGTCTCCGCCGAGATCCTGGATCTGGTGCGCCGCGACGCCACCCTGGTGTCGGTCGGCAAGAAGGCGGGCGCCCACAGCGTGCCCCAAGAAGAGACCAACCGCCTGCTGGTGGAATACGCCAGGGCGGGCAACCGGGTGGTGCGGCTCAAGGGGGGCGATCCCTTCATGTTCGGCCGTGGTGGCGAGGAGCTGGAAGTGCTGGCAGAGGAGGGCATTCCCTTCTCCGTGGTGCCCGGCATCACGGCGGCTGCCGGTGCCACCGCCTATGCCGGCATTCCGCTCACCCACCGCGACCATGCCCAGAGCGCCGTTTTTATCACGGGCCACTGCCAGAAGGAGGGCAAGGAGCCCGACTGGCAGCAGCTCGCCGCCACCAGCCAGACCCTGGTCATCTACATGGGGCTGATGCGCTCCGAGCATATCCAGCAGCAGCTGGTGAACCATGGCCGAAGTGCCGCCACCCCCATCGCCATCATAGAGCGTGGCACCACGGCGCGGCAGCGGGTGCTGACCGGCACCTTGGCGGAGCTGGCCGAGCTGGCCGCCCAGGCGGTGAGCCCCTCCCTTATCGTCATCGGCGAGGTTGTTTCCTTACGCAAACAACTCGCCTGGTTTGGCGAGACGGCGCAGGGACAGGAGGCCGACAGCGGCCACGAGCTCAAGCTGGTGAGCCTGGCCTGAGGCCGAGACCCGAATAGATTTGACGGTGTTGCCATGGCGGCACCGACCTGAACCAAGACCGCGTACCGACCAGGCGCGTCAGCAATGAACCGAGGACCCAGACATGGACCGTGAAAGATTGACCCATCTGCAGCAACTGGAAGCCGAGAGCATCCACATCATCCGCGAGGTGGCTGCCGAATTTGAAAACCCGGTGATGATGTACTCCATCGGCAAGGACTCCTCCGTCATGCTGCACCTGGCCCGCAAGGCCTTCTATCCGGGCAAGATCCCGTTCCCCTTGCTGCACGTCGACACCGACTGGAAGTTCAAGGAGATGATCAAGTTTCGCGACGAGACCGCCAAAAAGTACGGGCTGGATCTCATCGTTCACAAGAACCCGGAAGGGCTCGCCATGGGCATCAACCCCTTCGTGCACGGCAGCGGCAAGCACACCGACATCATGAAGACAGAGGGGCTCAAGCAGGCGCTCAACAAATACGGCTTCGATGCCGCCTTCGGTGGGGCCCGCCGCGACGAGGAGAAGTCTCGTGCCAAGGAGCGGGTCTACTCCTTCCGCGACAAGTCTCACCGTTGGGATCCGAAAAACCAGCGCCCGGAGCTGTGGCGCGTCTACAACAGCCAGGTCAACAAGGGGGAGAGCATCCGGGTGTTCCCGCTCTCCAACTGGACCGAGCTCGACATCTGGCAATACATCTACCTCGAGAACATCGACATAGTGCCGCTCTACTTTGCGGCCCATCGCCCGGTGGTGGAGCGCAACGGCATCAAGATCATGGTGGATGACGAGCGCATGCCCATCGGCCCTGAAGACGAAGTGAAGCAGGAGCTGGTGCGCTTTCGTACCCTCGGCTGCTACCCGCTGACCGGGGCCATCGAATCCAATGCCACCACCTTGCCGGAGATCATCGAAGAGATGCTGATCACCACCTCGAGCGAGCGGCAGGGGCGGCTCATCGACCACGATCAGGCCGGCTCCATGGAGCAGAAGAAGCGTCAGGGCTATTTCTAAAAAAATGTTCTAAGGAATCGCAACATGAACAACCACATTCAGACCGCCATCAGCGAACAGGGCATTGAAGCCTACCTGCACGCCCAGCAACACAAGAGCCTGCTGCGCTTTCTCACCTGCGGCAGCGTGGACGACGGCAAGAGCACCCTTATCGGCCGCCTGCTGCACGACTCCCAGCAGATCTATGAAGATCAGCTCAAAGCGCTGGAGTCCGACAGCCAGAAGCTCGGCACCACCGGCGAGAAGCTGGACCTGGCCCTGCTGGTGGACGGCCTGCAGGCAGAGCGCGAGCAGGGCATCACCATCGACGTGGCCTACCGCTATTTCTCGACCGCGAAACGCAAATTCATCATCTCGGACACTCCGGGCCACGAGCAGTACACCCGCAACATGGCCACCGGCGCCTCCACCTGCGATCTGGCCATCATATTGATCGACGCCCGAAAGGGGGTGCTGGATCAGACTCGTCGCCACAGCTTTATTGCGAGCCTGCTCGGCATCAAGCAGTTCGTGGTGGCGGTCAACAAGATGGATCTGGTGGAGTTCAGTCAGGAGGTGTTCGAGCGCATCAGTGCCGATTACCGCGAATTCGCCAAGAAGCTCAGCGTCGACACCATCCATATCGTGCCGGTCTCGGCGCTGGACGGTGACAACGTGGTCAACCAGAGCGACAAGCTGGCCTGGTACGAAGGCGAAACCCTGCTCTCCCTGCTTGAAACCGCCGAGGTGGAACGCGAGCTGGAGCGCCATCCGGTGCGCCTGCCGGTGCAGTATGTGAACCGCCCCAACCTCGATTTTCGCGGCTTCGCGGGGACGCTCGCCTCCGGCATCCTGCGGGTGGGCGACCGGCTTGCTGTGCTGCCGTCCGGCAAAGAGAGCACGGTGACTCGCATCGTCACCTTCGACGGGGATCTGGAGTACGCCCTGCCGGGTCAGGCCATCACGGTCACCTTCGCGGACGAGATCGACATCAGCCGGGGCGACCTGCTGGTGGATGCCGCCAGAAAGCCCCAGGTGACTCAGAACGTGCTGGCCCACATCGTCTGGATGGGGGAAGAGTCCCTGCAACCGGGCCGGGTCTATGACGTCAAGCTGGCGACCAAGAAGAGCCGTGGTCAGGTGGAGGCCATCCGCCACCGCATCGAGATCAACAAGCTGGACCAGCTGGATGCGAGCGAACTCAAGCTCAACGAGATCGGCCTGTGCGAACTGAGCCTGACCGACCCGGTGGCGTTCGATC
The DNA here is from genome assembly GCF_040907935.1 of Aeromonas sp. s2. Classification (NCBI taxonomy): domain Bacteria; kingdom Pseudomonadati; phylum Pseudomonadota; class Gammaproteobacteria; order Aeromonadales; family Aeromonadaceae; genus Aeromonas; species Aeromonas sp. s2. Next base: position 42,356 of record NZ_JBFOCR010000026.1, read on the forward strand.
CGTATCAGGAGATCCGCGATACCGGCAGCTTCATCCTGATCGACCGGCTGACCAACGTCACCGTGGGCGCGGGCATGATAGTGGAAGGGCTGGCGGCCAAGGTTGTGGCAGGGCACTACAGCGAGTTCGAAGTCGAGCTCAACGCTCTGGTGCGCAAGCACTTCCCCCACTGGCAGGCGCTGACCATCAGCAACGATTCCGGCAAGGAGTAAGCCCATGACCTGGCAACAATCCCTGGTGCTGGGTCTGCTGGCTGCCCTCGTCGCCCTGCTGATCCAGGGCAAACTCCGGCCGGCGCAGCTCTTCTCGGGCGCCGTGCTCATCACCTACCTGAGCGGCCTGGCGGACATCAACGCCGTGGTGGCGGGCTACACCAACAGCGCCCTGCTGACCCTGGTGCTGTTGCTGCTGGTGTCGCTCGCGGTGGAAAAGACCCGGGTCATGAGCTGGTTCGCCAACCTGGTGGGCACCGGCTCCTTCAACAAGGTGCTGGTGAAGGTGTGGTTCTCCACCGCCTTCCTGTCGGCGTTCGTCAACAACACCGCCGTGGTGGCCTCCATGCTGGGGGCGGTCAAGCGCAACCCCAACCATGCGCCCTCCCGGTTGCTGCTGCCCATGTGCTTCGCGGCGACCTTTGGCGGCGTGCTGACCCTGATTGGCACCTCCACCAACCTCATCGTCAACAGCTTCCTCATCAAGATGGGGGCCAAGCCGCTCGGCATGTTCGACTTCTTTATGGTGGGGGCGGGGACCCTGGTCACCGGCCTGGTTGCCGTGTTGCTGTTTGCCCGCCACCTGCCGGAGCAGGACACCGAGATGAGCCGGGAATCCGGCTACTTTCTCGAAGCCAAGGTTGGCCCCGGTTCCCCCATGGCCGGGCGCAGCGTCAAGGAGAACGGCCTGCGCAGCCTGAAAAGTCTCTATCTTGCCGAGATCATCCGTGGCAATCAGGTGATCTGCCCGGTGCAGCCAGAACACGAGCTGCACGAGGGGGACATGCTGCTGTTTTGTGGCGATGTGGAGAGCGTCGGCGTGCTGCAGGAGCTCAAGGGGCTGGATCTCTACGGCCAGCACCGGCTCAATGGCCAGCACCTGGTGGAGGTGATCGTCAGCCACAGCTCGCGGCTGGTGGGTCAGACCATCAAGGATGCGGAGTTTCGCACCCACTTCGATGCGGTGGTGCTGGCGGTGCGCCGGGGTGAGACCCAGCTCACCGGCGGCCTCGGCCAGATTGAATTGCACGCAGGGGACACCTTGCTGCTGGCCCCCGGCCCCAAGTTTGCGGGCAACAAGTCCCTCTCCCGCGAGTTCGTGGTGGTGAGCGGGCTGGAGGCCTCCACCCGGCTCGATGCCACGCGCAGCGCCGCCGTGGTGGCGGGGTTCCTCGGGGTGCTGACCCTGTCGGTGCTCGATCTGGTGCCGCTGTTCAAGGGCTTGCTGGTGATGTTGGTGGTGCTGCTGTTCTCCCGCATCCTGACTCTGGACGAGATCCGCCGCCGTTTTCCGCTGGATATCTGGCTGGTGGTGGGCGGGGCGCTCGCCATCGCCGATCAGCTGGAAAAAAGCGGGCTGGCCAAGCTCATCGCCGACTGGCTGATGGGAGAGTTCAACGGCGCCAGCCCCATCATCGCCTTTATCGGCATCTACCTGTTTACCCTGGTGCTGACCGAGCTGATGAGCAACAACGCCGCGGCGGCGCTGGCCTTCCCCATGGGTTACCAGTTGGCGCTCAGCATGGATGTTTCGACCATGCCGTTCATTCTGGCGGTGCTGTTCGGGGCGAGCTCCAGCTTTATCCTGCCCTACGGCTACCAGACCAACCTGATGGTCTATGCGGCGGGCAACTACAAGATGCCGGATTACCTTAAATTAGCCCTGCCGGTCTCCCTGGCCTACAGCATCGGGGTGATCGTCATGGTGCCCCTGCTGTTTCCGTTTTAAGGCGGCGCAACTGGGCTTTGCAGGGAATAGGAATACACGACGACCGTGGCCCCCGTCAGTGGCGACTGGCCAGAGGCTGAGCTCCCGGGAGCCAGACCGTTTCAGCATTGAGGCGCGCGCGCCAAGCAAGGAGTGTGAATGAGCAATATCGTGTGGCATGCCCATGCCGTGGACAAACAGAGCCGGGCCGAGCAGAAGGGACAGAAGCCGCTGGTGATCTGGTTTACCGGGCTCTCCGGGGCGGGCAAATCCACCCTGGCGGGAGCCTTGGAGCAGGCGCTGGCGGCACAAGGCAAGCACACCTATCTGCTGGATGGGGACAATGTGCGCCACGGCCTGTGCGGGGATCTGGGCTTTGATGACGCCGCCCGCCAGGAGAATATCCGCCGGGTCGGCGAAGTGGCAAAACTGATGGTGGATGCGGGCCTGATCGTGCTCACCGCCTTTATCTCGCCGTTCCGTGCCGAGCGTGCGCTGGTGCGCAATCTCGTGGGTGAAGGGGAGTTTGTCGAGGTGTTTGTGGATGCCCCGCTCGCCGTCTGCGAAGAGCGCGATCCCAAGGGGCTCTACAAGAAGGCGCGGGCAGGGGAGATCACGAATTTCACCGGTATCGACTCGGCCTACGAGGCACCCGAGCAGCCAGAAATTCACCTGCTGAACGCCGGCAAGCCGGTGGAAGCCTTGGTGGATGAGCTGCTGACCGCCCTGCGGCTGCGGGGGCTGATTGACTAAGGTCGGTTGTCAGTGTCGAATATTGATAAATAAGGGGGCGTTTGCCCTCTTGTTTATTGTCTTCTAACTATTTCCTTTGTTGTCAGTAGCTAACGGATTAATAGGACATGTAGTATGGTGCTCAAAGGTGAATTTCCCTCTGACTTTTACTTTTAATAGCCGTATATAGTACTGTCAATTTTCAAATTTGTTATAAAACTATTCTTCTATGAGAAGACCTTTTTATGATGCGTGATATATTTTTGTAGTTCGGGAGTGACATCATATTTAGTTACTTTTAAAAAACAAGATATAGAACGAGCAAAGAAGAAGTTTGCAACTCTTAACCAAATTGAAACCATGTTTCTATTGCCTTCTGAATTATTATAAATTTCATTTAAACCACTGAGCCAAAGGGTCGGTGGAATTGAATGCACGAGTGTTGATAAGTCAGCAATAATACCAGAGACGAAGTCGGCATGTTCCTCACAAGAATTTTTTAACCTTTCCATTCTAGTGTTATAGAAAACACCTTCACCATTTTTCAGTTTATCAAGTCGGTGAGAATAACAGGGAGATGATTTGATTTTTTCCAATACTGTTCTTTTGAGTAAGGATAAAATTTTTCGGCTCTTTCATTATCTATCGATTTTTGGATTTTGCTAATGCGGCCTGATATATACATGCCCAAAATGTTACGGTGAAGGCTCAATCTTTCAGGTGTATCTGCATTACTCATCATGTCTAAAACATCATGAGTATCAATGATATTTCTTACTAAAGATGCAATTGAACGTTTATCTAATATTTCATTTGTATCATCTGCAGAAGGCAATAGCTTTATTAATGATACTGAGGTTGCTTGCAATGTAGTCGTCAAAAATATAGTTGGCCAATCAAAAAATTCTTCATCTTCATATGCTTTGTGAGCTCTATTTATGTATTGTTCGAACAAGGTAATACCATATGCAAGAGTACCTGCTTGTGATGAAAATAAATCAGACATAAACATTCCCTTGTTTTATAAATTAGCTTTATGCAGTAGCACGTAGTGCCGCCAGAGGTTAAAACACAGTTGTGTGTTCTTTAGCGTAGAGCAGCATGATATTCATCATATATTTCCTTGAATTTATCTTTTCGATTTTTCATATCAAATGGGAAACTTTTAAGAATTAGATTTGCAGATGCTTCTGTATATTTATGGATTTTATTTAAACCGTGATGGGATGGAATATGATATGTTGGGTTGTCTTTTATCCCAAGTTTCCATGTAACAGCGTCAAAGTAAGGGTTGTCAATTTTTACTTTTTTAGAAAGAGCTGTTTTTGTCAAGGGGTGCGTGTTTGCAAAATCGACAGGTTTTTGTATCTCAATGCCATGTTTTATTTCAACTTTTCTAACCACATAATAAGCTTTTCCACCTTCATTTTCATCCTCAACAAAACTCCCGCTATCAATCCAGTTTAGTTTTTGCGCGGTGTCATTTGTTAAATATACAGAAGCTGCCTGATCATTTCCAGATAACTCATGAGCATCAATAACTGCTGCTTTATCTATGCCCACTTTATTCAGTAGCGTAATATTGTCAATCATTGCTTTGAAATAAGATTCACGCTCAGTATCAAGCATGTATATTAAATCAGCATATTTAATTTCATCAGTGGAGGCTGAATATCTATAATAAATTGCACCTTCGCGTAGAACTTCTTTATCAGGCTTACCTTGTTCAGCTCTGATTGATTTTGATTTCTTGCAAATTATTGGTTTTCTGTGAGCTGGCTTAACCAACAAAGCATGAATTTTTAGACCGTGTTTTTCAATTACATGTGATTCGAAAAGGATCTCTGGCTGAAAATACTCTTTTAAAAAGTTTGTGATGACTACATCATCTGGGGCTTCAGCTTCTACGATCCCTATCAGCTCTCGAGGCTTATCTTTTACACCAAAAAAAAGGACACCACCATCTCGATTCGCAAAGGCTGCCATTGTCTTTGCAAATTTTGGTAGGTTGTTGTTTTCGAATTTAAGCTTGAATTCTCTATGCTCACTCTCGCGGTTGCTTACTTTATTTGTTGCCTTATCAACACTTAATTCAAGTAGCTTAGGTAACTGAATCTTTTTAGTTTTCATGATAAACCTATGATAAATAAGTGGTGATAATTACATTAGTTTCGGGACATCCACCAATTTGACGGCAGCGTAGCATGCTGCTTCGCTTGATGGGTAGCCAGTCAAGGAGTTTGCCATGACCATCGCTCGTTCACGTCAGATTAGCATGTAAGACACTCCCGATTACCATGTGGTCAGCCGTTGTATGCGGAGGGTTTCCTTGTCTGGGCAAGATGCGCATTCTGGTAATATCTAGAATGTTTGGCTAAAAATTGTAGGTTGGTACTGAACGCAGTGAAGCCGAACGTTTACCGAACAACCAAATCCATATTTATCCCGCTCTGGTTGAGGTGATCATACTCGTCCGTTGGGCTTCGCTCTGCGCTAACCCACAACCACCACGTGACCGTCCCTGAGTTTCAATATTCAGCGCTTCAATCAGTTGTCGCTGGATTTATTGGCTGGATTGCCTAGCTTCGACCTTAACCATATATTTATATCCTTTACTACCTCTTTGCGCTGACTTTTCCCGTCACTGTCCTTGAATCCATGATCGAGTTCTTCGTAACGCCGATACTCAATATTGCTTTTCCCGAGGACTTTAAGACGCTGCATCAACTCATCTGTTTTTTGCGGTGATACTGAGGTGTCCATTCCACCCTGAATGATCAGCAAAGGAGACTTTACTTTTTTAAGGGTATCCAGCTGATCGATGGAGAGCATCTGCTGCCACCAATGATAGCCATGTCCGCTCACCTCAAGATCAAATGGTTTGCTGTTAAGAACATGCTGGGCAAACCCTTTAAAACCGTCGATCTCTTTTCTCGCCGTTTCGAGATTTTTATGCTCTGCAGCGATGCTGTGTGAGACGTCATCGATAAACCAGCGGCCACCGCCATTAAAGGCGACGGTGGCATCGATATAGTCAACTGCTGCGGTCACTAGGTTGGCAATAACGGCCCCTTCACTGCCGCCCAATAGGATGAACTTTTTGTATTGCCCATCTTTTCGAACGATATCGAGCACAGTTTCGATATCCGCGACCCGCTGTGCAGGGCTGTCCTTTTCAAGGTACTGAGCAGGACAATCCTTGCGTGCCGGATCGGTACTGTATTTTAATTTTCTGTCAATGTCGTACTTTTCGACTAGCAGAATATCAGCTTCTGGCCAAACATCTTTATAGTCAGAGAGTATCGAATCAATGTTAAGCACGCTGTTGCAATCAGAACCTTGCAGAATCAACAGCAAGGTGTCTGTATCATGGGAATATTGGACCAAGTAATAGGAGATAGGCGAGCCATCATCCCTGCTGGCTGTGCGAGTCATGACCTCTTGGGCGCTTGTCGAGCATGTCAAAAATAGCAACAATAAATATATTGTTCGCATTCTCATTTTACCCTTGGCGATCAGAACAAGGCGAAACCATGCTGCACGCAGCAATCCTGCCGAATTCATAAAATGCAAATGATTCAGGTTACCATAGCATCATGGTAATGATACTAGCCCCAGCTGTTATTGGTTTTTGCATAACGTACGACCTGATATATCGCTATGTTTTCATTTCCCAGCAGCCGGATTATTTCTGGTATGCATTGAATGGGGAGCTCCATTTCATAGCCATGGGCCAAGGTTACTATTTTTTCAGCCCGTGCGGGGCCAAGAAAACCAGAGATGATTTTCTTGGCCATACCATCATGATCACGAATCTCGAAATAGACGCGGTACATGTCAGATGTGTAATCCAGTGGTGTGCCTATTTCTTGCGTCTCATATGGCGGTACTGCGTCTGTGTTGTTCATGTTGCCTCTGAACTCTTTAATTTGTTTAATGCGCCCAGGAGATATTACGCATTGGCGTATTATGTCTGAAGGGAAATGCTGCCTTTTATGGCGAAGCGTTTCCAGTGAAATTAGTAGCCTGGCTGGCTGTGGCGTTTTTTTAGTGCTATCACCTGGGCAGTGAAATAATGGCGCCAACAAAATCAGGGCTGTAATCCTTGTTAATAACGCGCATCAGGTCGCCACCCGCGTGGCTATTCCTCAAGCAAGGCTACCGCCCCTGAATTCCAGCCTCCAGCTTGCTGCTTTTCCCTGCGGTGTGGCTCTGGTCTGGTACATGGCTGACTCCGACAAGAGGGGATCTGATGGCCATGTTACCGAACGGAGCTGGTTAGGGAAGGGGGAGTGAGTGATTTCTCGGGCAAGATCAATAAATTGAGCTGCCATGGGGGGGCGGGCGATAGGGGTATCTCAGCGTCCGTACTTTCTCAATGCTCGCTGCGTATTTGGGCGGGGGGAATGAACTGCGGGATGCCACTCTGTTGAATGAGTTGCAGAGCAGATGCCAAGGTAATGACATCAAGGCCGGGCCAGTGATGGCATGGGCATCCCGGCCCAGTCAGATCTGCGTTTCCCACCAGAGATAAATGGGCCAGCTGCCGGTGACGACAGGGGCCCTTTTTTGTTGTTAGCGCACGGTCTCGGGATCAGCGGGCCAGCACCACCTGGCCGGCGGGGCTGGGATTGGCAAGTTGTGGAGAGGCGGGTTGTTGCTGGAACTGGCGTACCAGCCGATCCAGGTCACTCAGTTGCCGCACCAGCTGGTTGATGCCGTGGACGGCATGCTGACTGCCTTGGCTTGAGTCATCGGCCAGGGTCTTGATGCTGAGCACGTTGCGGTCGATATCGGCGGTGACCTGGGATTGCTCCTGCACGGCCTGGGCTATCTGGCTGCTGCCGGAGGCGACCTGCTGCAACATGCTGTTGATCTGCTGCAGTATGGTGCCGGTAGCGGAGGCCTTCTGCTGGCAGCTGGCGGAGAGATCCCCCCCTTTTTCCATCGCCTGCTCGGCGTTGGCCGCGCTGGTTTGCAGCAGGTTGATCATCTTCTGGATCTCGCCGGTGGAGGACTGGGTCTTGATGGCCAGGGATCTGATCTCGTCCGCCACCACCGAGAAACCGCGGCCCGCCTCACCGGCCCGGGCCGCCTCGATGGCCGCATTGAGAGCCAGAAGGTTGGTCTGGTTGGCAATGCTGTTGATGACATCGAGGATGCCGTCGATATCCCGGCATTGGGTCGCCAGGGTGTGGATCACCGTCTTGGAGGTGGCGATCTCGCCGTGCATTCCTTCGACCGCCCCTATGGTCTCCTGCACGCTGCGGTTGCCCTCCCGGAACAGGTCGGCGGTTTCATCCAGCAGGTCGGAGGCGGCGGTGGAGCTGTGGGACACCTCGCGGATCGACTCGGCCATCTGGGTGATGGCGGTGGCGACCTGATTGGTCTCGGCCTGTTGTTGCTGCAGGTTGCTGGTGATGGATTCGGCATTGCGCAGATCGCCTTCCGCCGAGTGCAGGATCCGGCTGCAGGTCTGCTGGGTGCGCGCCAGCACGGCGTTGAACTCGGCCTGATTCATCAGCATGGCGAGCTCGATGGCGGCGATGTTGTCGACCTTGTTGGTGTAGAGCAACTGCATCAGCGGGTTGTCGAAGCGGCTGCGGGCCAGCTTGTCGAGCTTGCCGAGGCGACGGCTCAGGGCCTGGGTGATCATGGCCGCCAGCAGCAAAGGCAGCACGGCCAGGGCCAGCAGCCAGCCGGAGGACTGCTCATAGCCCAGCGCCATCATGGCCACCAGGCTCGGCAACAGGCAGAGGGTGATTGCCAGCGTGTGGGAGAAGGCCGGCAGCCTGAGCGCCAGCGGCGCCTTGTCGGCGCGCAGCCCGGCATAGATGCGCTCGGCCCGCTGCTTGATCTCCTCGCTGGGGGCGGTACGCACCGATTGATACTCCACCACCTTGCCGTGGGCATCCTTGATCGGCGTGACGAAGGCGCTGACCCAGTAGTGATCGCCGTTCTTGCAGCGATTCTTCACCGGGCCCATCCAGCTCTTGCCGGCCCGGATATGGTGCCAGAGGTCGGCGAAGGCCTGCTTGGGCATGTCTGGATGGCGCACCAGGTTGTGGTGCTCCCCCTGCAGCTCCTCCAGCGTGAAGCCGGCAATCTGGCAGAACTCCTCGTTGGCATAGGTGATGCGGCTCTCCAGATCCGTGGTGGAGATGAGGTGCTGGTGTTCGGGATAGCGACGCTCATGCTGGGTGACAGGCTGATTGACTCTCATGGTGTGCTCCGAAACCGGGTTGTGGGGAAGGAGTCATCACCAATGCAAGGGCCGCACCAGCGGGGGTGAAAATCGTCGATCATGCGGCACTCATTCGGCACGGCGGGGGGCGATGGCCGGTGGAGAGCGGATCTGTGGGCGTGGGGCTGGCGAGTCAGAGGCGGCGGATTTGCATTTCAGGAACCGTTTTGGCAACGGCGGCGCCATTTCGAGAGCGGCGCTGGGGAGCGCAAAACAGCGGAGCCCTGACGGGCTCCGGAGGATCAGGGGGTCGGTTCGGCCGGGGCCGGCTCAGGCCCGGCGGGCGGGGTCAGCATCATGGTTTCGATCTGCAGCCCCTGCACCAGCACGGTTTTCAGATCCTGCAGGTACTCCTCCAGCGGCGGCTCCTGCAGCAGCTGGGCGAGCTCGTTGCCGACCGGGGTCAGCCGGTAGTAGAGCAGGGTGATGTTGGCCTGCTTGCGCTGCAGGCGCCAGCGCTGATCGCCGAACTCCAGCTCCACCCCGTCGGCGGGCAGCGGGCCGGATTCCAGCTCACCCCGGTGCAGCAGGCCGAGTTCGAACAGCTGCAGCAGGGCGTTGTAAGGGATGCGGTACTTGCCAAGGCCGAGCCGGGTCACCCGGGCGCGGCTGAGCAGGCTGGCTCCCTTGTGCAGCCCCAGTAGCAGGCGCTGCTCGTCGCTGCCCACGTAGTGGCAGGAGAGGGAGCAGATGCGCTGGAACAGCTGGGCCTCGCGCTGGGTCATCTCCTTGAGGGTGGAGAGCGCCCGGATGGAGAAGCGGCCCGGGGTGGCGATCTCGATGGCGAAGATGCGGCCCCACAGCTGCTGCATGGGCACCATGCTGATGTCTTCCGCCAGTTGCAGGAAGTGGGTCAGCCAGTCGCTGTCCATCTCGCCGCCGGCGGCGGTCTCCTCGCAGTGGCGGGAGGCCATCACCATGATGGATTCCAGGTTGCGCTGGCGGGCGGCCTGATCCGCCAGCTGGCGAAAGGCGGCGCGCTGCTCGAAGGTACTGTCGCTGTTGCGGGTGAGCATGCCGTCGATGCCGCGGCTGCGGGCCAGGCGCAGGGTCTGCTCCTGGCTGCTCAGGATGGAACTCTCTTTCTTGGGCGGGGGCAGGTCAGCCATGCTGGCTCCGTGATCGCAAGGTCTAGCCTTGAATGTTACTCCAACCGGGATGGCGGGCAATCCCTCAGGCAGGGGCTGGCCGGGTTCTTGCCGTCGCGGATAACAAAACGGCCCCCCGCGGGAGGCCGTGTGCCTGGTTACTGCTCTTCGTAGACGCTGACCTCGACCGCCTCCAGCGAATAGGAGGCGGTGGCCATCTCGTGACTGGAGCTGACCGTGCGCATCTTGCCCTTCACCCAGATGGCGTCCCACAGGTCATCCACCGGCGCCCCCTTGGGGTAGCTCACATAGACCACCTGGTTGGTGGGCGGGGGAGGCACATGGATGCAGGCGCCGAAGTAGGGCACCAGCAGGAAGGCGGTGATCTTCTTGGCATCCCCCTCCAGCGGCACCACGAAGCCCGGGATGCGCACCTCTTGGCCGTCCAGCTTCTTGTTGACCCCGCCCACCGGCTGGGGCACGGAGGCAAGATTGCCATCGTGGCTCACCTGGGGTGGGGGCAGCAGTTTTTCACCTTCTGGAATGAGCACATCCCAGTCAATGGTCTTGTAGTCGGCGGCCATGGCCGGCAGCGTCAGCAGGGCGGCCAGCAGCGCCACGATTTTCCACTTCATCATCTATCCTTCTCATTTTTTATGGGCGCCTGGCTAGACGCGAATGCTCATGCCATCGCTCAGGCTGTAGCGATAGGCGCGGGCGGCGGGCAACAGGCCTATCACCATGCCGGCCAGCCAGACCAGCCCCAGCAGTTGCCATTCGTGGGCACTTGGCAGCCCCAGGCTCAATTGCAGGCCATAGTGACCGAGCAGCCAGGGGGTGGCAAGGGCTTGGCCCAGGTAGAGCGCGGCCACCCCGAGCGCGATGCCGGCAGTGGTGAGGGCCATCGCCTCCAGCGCCAGCAGCAGGAACAGGTGGGAGGGGCCGGCGCCGAGAGAGCGCAAGATGGCGAGCTCACGGCGCCGCTCGTTGAGGCCGGCCAGTAGGGTGGTCAGCATGCCGATGAGGCCTGCCACCACCACGAAGCCGGCGATCACCGACAGCGCCGTCTCCGCCACGCTCATCAGGCTCCACAGCTCCTGCAGGGCGGCCCCCGGCAGGATCGCCATCAGCGGCTCGCCCCGGTAGGTGTTGACGCTGCGCTGCAGCTGGAACGCCAGGATCCGGTTGCTGAGCCCCACCATGAAGGCGGTGATGGTCTTGGGGGTGAGATCCTGTGCCAGTGCCTGCTCGGCGGTCACGTTCTTGCTGTGACGGCCGGTGTCCCAGCCCAGGTGGATCGCCTCGATACCGGCCAGCGGCACATGGATGGTGCGATCGATGGGGGTGCCGGTCGGTGCCAGGATCCCCACCACCTTGAACGGCAGGTTGTCGTGCTGGCTGAACGAGGTGTTGCCGGCGCCGTGGGCGATGACGATGGACTGCCCCAGGTGATAGCCGAGCTTCTCGGCCACCTGGGCGCCGAGCACCGCCTCGAACGGCGTGTCGAACGCTCGCCCTTCACGCAGCTCCAGCGCCTGCTGCTGACCGTACTTCAGGTGGGTGAAGTAGTCGCCATTGGTGCCGAGCACGCGAAACCCCTTGTGGGAGTCGCCAAGGGAAAGCGGGATGGTCCAGGCGATGCCGCGCTGGTTCTTGATGGCCTGATAGGCATCCCAGCCTACGTTGTTGGTGGGATTGCCGATGCGAAACACCGAATAGAGCAGCAGGTTCACCTGGCCGGAGCGGGCGCCGACGATGAGGTCCGTGCCCGACACCGTATTGGCGAAGCTCTCGCGCGCCTGGTTGCGTACCCGCTCCACCCCGAGCAGCAGGGTGACGCTGATGGCGACGGCCAGCAGGGTGAGCCCGGCGGTGAGGCGGCGGGCCCAGAGGCTTTGCAGGGCGAGTTTCAGCATGTTGCCCTCCTGTTCAGTTGTTGCAGGTTTTCCACCCGCGGAAAGAGCGGTTCGAGGTAGGGGTCGTGGCTGACGAAGATCAGGGTCGAGCCCTGCTTGTCGCACTCCTCGAACAACAGCTTGATGAAGGCGGCCCGGTTGTCGGTATCGAGGGCCGAGGTGGGCTCGTCGGCGATCACCAGCGGCGGTGAGCCGATGAGCGCGCGGGCAGCGGCCACCCGTTGCTGCTGGCCGATGCTGAGGGCATGGACGGGCCTGTGCAGCGCCTCCTCGGGCAGTTGTAATTCCCGCAGCAGGCGGCGCGCCTCCTCGGCCGGGCTGCCCTGCAGCCGGGCCCGCTTCTCGGGGGAGAAGGTGAGGGCGCTGGTGACGTTGTCCTGCACGGATAAAAACGGCAGCAGGTTGAACTGCTGGAAGATGTAACCCAGATTGGCCGCCCGGAAGTGGTCACGGGCACGGCCAGAGAGCCGGGCCAACGGTTGGCCCAGCACCTCCAGGGTGCCGTGGTTGGCGGTCTGGATCCCGGCCAGCAGGCCGAGCAGGGTCGACTTGCCCGAACCGGACGGCCCCTTGATGAACACCCGTTCCCCCTCGCCGATGGTGAGGGCGGGCAGATCGAGTACAACCTCGTGACCCGGCCAGGCAAAGGCCAGATCGCGGATCTCAACCACGGCATTTTTCATGGCGTTACCAGCTCAGTTTGTTGGCGGAGGGGGTCAGCTCGGCCGCGGTCTGGCCGCTGGGCAGGATGCCCTGCACGCTCAGCTTCTCCAGGCTCGGATAGACGCTGAACAGGGTGGCTTCCAGCCCGGTCAGTTTGGCTGGCTCCGCGCAGGTGTAGGTGTACATGGCACCCATGTCGGCGTGACCGGCATCGTCGTGCTGGTGTTCGTCGTGCTTGCCGTCAGACTTCTGGTGGTCATGGTCATGGTCATGGTCATGGTCATGGTCATGGTCATGGTCATGGTCGTGATCTTCCTTGGCGGCCTGCAGCGCCTGCTGGGTCAGCGTGCAGCCGGCGGCCGGGTCGAAGCGCAGCAGGGCATCGGGTTGCTTGAGCTGGGCCATGGCCTTGGCGTATTGCGCTTTCTCGTCATCGCTCTTGGCGGCGTGCTCGAAGCCCACCAGATCGGCGGCGGGGGCCTGCAGCTCGATCATCAGCTGGTTGCCGTCGAGCACCAGGTTGAGGTGGCCGTGGCCGTGCTCGTGGGCGCCGTGGCCGTGACTGTCGTGTTCATCGTGGTTTGCCTGCACGCCAAATGCGGCGGCCGCCAGTAACAGGGTGACTGCTTTCATCGTTAATCCTTTGAAAAATTTATTGAAAAATGGATTTAGCCGGATAAGCGATGAAGTTGTGGCGGTGCGCGGATGCGGCACTGACCTGAGGGGGTGGCATGAGGTTTGGGCAAGGCGGTGTCAAGGAGCTTGCCGATGACGAGCTGTGGCGAGGGGATGACCTGGGTCGGGGTGAGTGCCAGCTTGCCATCCAGATGCAGGGCGCAGAGGACACAGGCGTGGTTGTGGCCGGGCAGGTCGGCTTCCAGCGGATGTTGTGCCAGCACGGGTTGCAACCACAACCAGCCCAGCAGCAGCAACCAGATTTTCAGCTTGGTACGACCCATAGACCCCTATCAAAGGGGCGCCATCAGCGCCCCTTTTCTCTGGCTTAGAGATGGGACTGGATGAGCCCCATCACGGTAGCGATATTGTTGGCATCGAGCTGACCGTCCTTGACGAACAGCACCTTGCCCTCTTTGTCCAGCAGGATGATGGCCGAGCTTTCCGGCGCCAGATCCCAGGCGTTGCGGGCCATGCCCTTGGCATCCAGCACCATGGCGGACCAGGGGAATTCCTTCTTACTGTCCTCGGCACTGCTCTTCACGAAGCCGGAGGTGCCCCAGATGGCGTCATTGCTGTTGATGATGGTGACGGTCTGGTACTTGTCGTGGGGCAGCTTGGCCGCCTTGATCGCTTCGATCATGGGGGCGTTGAGCTCCTTGGCGCTGGAGCGACCGGCGATGTGCTGGATCAGAAAGACCTTGCCGGTCAGTACCTTGCTTTGCCAGGGCTGATAGCCGATCTCTTTCTCTTTCAGTACCAGCTCACCCTTGTCGCCGATGTTGACCAGCGGCACCTGGGCCGACTCCTTGATGTTGTGAGCCAGGGCCAGCGTTGGCAGCAGCGCCAGAGTAAGTACGAGATGTTTCATCCTGATGACACTCCTTTTGTTATGTTATAACGATTTTTGCATTGAGGGAATGGGGCCGAACTCATCCTAAACTGATCGGATCTGTTTAAAAAGTGTTAAATAAAAGCCAGCGTTGAGGCGTTCGACTGCCCGCCAGCACGGGGGCTGGCGGACAAAGGCGGCTAGGATGGCATGCAGTCGATAAAAATCAATTGCTTATCAACTGGTTTGAGGAGTCTGGCCGCGGTCTGCAGCCAGACTTGAGGAAGGGGGTAGGCCTCAGTAGAGCGGTTCGCTCACCAGCGGGATCTTGGCCATGGTCATCTGCTGGGCCAGCAGGGGCGAGCCGGTCAGCAGAATGTGGCGCTGATTGCCGATCACCACTGTATCTCCTTTCAGGCCGCTGTCGGCGGTGATGGCCAGCCAGGCTGGCGAGACGCTGCCAATGCTGATGTTCGGATAGATGATGCTGAGCATGTATTGGGGGGCCAGCTCGGCCAAGAGGCTTGCCATCAGTAGCGCCTTCTCGTCGCTGTCCGCCTTGTTGTTCTGCAAGGCCTGCAGCGGCGGTGCGAAGTGGTCCATCTGTTCGGGCGGAGTGGGAATGCCGCTCAGCCACTCCTGCAGCAGGCCGACACTGGTGGCGAGATCCTTGGCCAGAAACTGTTTCGCCAGGGGCCTCAGGTCGCCCTTGAACTGGTAGAACAGCTGGGAATAGTTGGGACGCACGCAGGGCAGCTTGCGATTGGCGGGGTGGACGCAGGGCACCACCCGCATCTGATAGAAGGCGTCGTCCTGATATTGCTGATAGGCCTGCCAGAACAGGGTCGACTCCATGCTGTCGTCGTGCAGGGTGAAGGCCTGCTCCAGATTGCGAAACTTGGTGGCGGTCTCCGGGCTGGTCTGGTTGATGAGGTTGATGCTGTTGTAGAGCCGCGGGCTGATGTAGGAGTAGAGGGTCTCCAGCGGATAGTTGAGGGAGGCATCGAGCAGGGTCATCTCGTGGCGGCTGGCGGCGATGACCCGCTCGTCCGCGTTCAGTTGCAGATGCTTCTGCTGACCGTCGGCCGATTGCCACTGCCAGCTCAGGGTGACCTCGTTGGCCCCGGCCATGGACGCGAACACTAGACTCAACAACAGACCTTGTGCCAGTTTCATGATGTGCATCCTGCTCGGGGTGATAATAAACAACTAGGTGAGCTGGCCGATTTTGGATGAGTCTGGCATTTGTGATTTTGATAACAGATTGATCGGGCTTTTAATTTAATTCTGGAAATAAGTCATGCAGGAAACCGTCATGAAGCGAATCACACCCTTGTTGCTGCTGTTGGCCACGCTGCCGGCCGCGGCGGGGCCGGTCATCGTCAACCAGGGAATGTCCAGCGCGGATACCTTTGCCCTGCGCGACAAGCTGGCGAAGGAACATGAGTGGCAGGAGTGGCTGCGCTTTCAGCAGGCCATCAAGTGGCTTGAGGTGCTGCCGGTAAACTGCGAGCTGATGAGCGATGCTGGCGGCAGTTATCGCTGCGGGGGGAATTACTATCGGCCCTATCAGCAGGATGGACGTGACATTTATATACAGGGGGATCCCAGCGGTGTGACGCCGGGTCAGCCCCAGCAACAGCCCACGAAAAAGGCGCCCTGAGGCGCCTTTTTCACGAAGGTTACGCTTACTTGGCAGCGTAACGCTCGGCAGAGCTCTTGATCTCTGCTTCGGCAGCGGCTTTGTCGCCCCAGCCTTCAACCTTGACCCACTTGCCAGCTTCCAGCTCTTTGTAGCGCTCGAAGAAGTGCTGGATCTGGGCGCGCAGCAGCTCGGGCAGATCGTTCACATCCTGGATGTGGTCGTACTGCTTGGTCAACTTGGAGTGCGGAACGGCCACGATCTTGGCGTCTTCGCCAGATTCGTCGGTCATCTTCAGCACGCCAACCGGGCGGCAGCGAATGACGGAGCCGGCCAGCAGCGGGTAGGGAGTCGGAACCAGCACGTCAACCGGATCACCATCCAGAGACAGGGTGGCGTTCACGTAGCCGTAGTTGCACGGATAGAACATCGGGGTAGACATGAAGCGATCAACGAAGATGGCACCGCTGTCCTTGTCGACTTCGTATTTGATCGGGTCGGCGTTCTGCGGGATTTCGATGATGACGTAGATGTCGTCGGGCAGGCTCTTGCCAGCCGGTACCAGATTCAGGCTCATGACGTTTCCTTTGAGTGTTGGAGTCAAGTTTGCAGGCCGATATTATAGCGATGTCGCGTCAAATGACCATATTTCAGGGCCACTGCGACAGAGTTGTTGGATACCGTGCAGCTTGGGTCTGCCAAATTGCCGTCACCTTGTTAGAATGCGCACTTCCCTTTACTGCGAAAGGAAGCGGTATGCATATTCACATCCTCGGGATCTGCGGCACCTTCATGGGTGGTCTGGCGGTGTTGGCAAAACAGCTTGGTTACCGGGTGACCGGTTCGGATGCCAACGTCTATCCCCCCATGAGTACCCAGCTCGAGCAACAGGGCATCGAACTGACCGAAGGCTACGATCCTTCCCAGCTCGATCCGGCGCCGGATCTGGTGGTAGTCGGTAACGCCATGAGCCGCGGCAACCCCTGTGTGGAGTATGTGCTGGACCGCAATCTGCCCTATATCTCCGGCCCCCAGTGGTTGCTGGAGCACGTGCTGCAGGATCGCTGGGTGCTGGCCGTCGCCGGCACCCACGGCAAGACTACCACCGCCAGCATGCTGGCCTGGGTACTGGAATACGCCAAGCTGGAGCCCGGCTTCCTCATCGGCGGCGTGCCCGGCAACTTTCCGGTCTCCGCCCGTCTGGGCTCGGCTCCCTTCTTCGTCATCGAGGCGGACGAGTATGACTGCGCCTTCTTCGACAAGCGCTCCAAGTTCGTCCACTACCACCCGCGTACCCTGGTGATGAACAACCTGGAGTTCGACCACGCGGATATCTTCCCGGATCTCGCCGCCATTCAGCGCCAGTTCCACCACCTGATGCGCACCGTGCCGAGCAACGGTCGAGTGCTCTTCCCCAAGGGGGACGAGAACCTGGCCGCCGTGCGCAAAATGGGCTGCTGGAGCGAGGTGGAGCTGGTGGGTCAGGACGATGCCAAGTGGAAGGCGGTCAAGCTGGCCGACGACGGCTCTGCCTTCGAGGTGTGGCTGGACGGGGTGAAGCAGGGCGAGGTGCACTGGGAGTGCATCGGCGAGCACAACGTCAACAACGGTCTGATGGCCATCGCCGCCGCCCGCCATGCCGGTGTCATGGTGGAGCACGGCATTGCGGCCCTCTGCCAGTTCAAGTCTCCCAAGCGGCGCATGGAGCTCAAGGGGGAAGTGGCCGGCATCAGCATCTATGACGACTTCGCCCACCACCCCACCGCCATCGAAACCACCCTCGGCGGCCTGCGTGCCAAGGTGGGCAAGGCCCGCATCCTGGCGGTGCTGGAGCCCCGCTCCAACACCATGAAGCTGGGAGTGCACAAGGAAGAGCTGGCAGGCTGCTTCGACGGCGCCGACGAGGTGTTCTTCTTCCAGCCGCCCAACATCGGCTGGGATCTCGGCGAGGTGACCGCCCACATGACCCGACCGGCCAAGGTGTTCAACGATCTGGAGACCCTGATCAACCGGCTGGTGGCCGAGTGCCGCGATGGCGATCATATTCTGATCATGAGCAACGGCGGCTTCGGCGGCATTCATGACAAGCTGATCGCCCGCCTCAAGGACTATCACGGCCAGCTATGAACAAAGCGATCACCCTGGCGCTGACCGGTGCCTCCGGCGCCCCCTATGCCCTGCGCCTGCTGGAATGCCTGGTGCAGGCGGACTATCGGGTCTATCTGCTCGCCTCCTCGGCGGCTCGTGTGGTGCTCAAGACCGAGCAGCAGCAGGAGTGGCCGGGCTCGCCGAAAGAGCTCTCTGCCTACCTCTGTCGCCAATATGGCGCCAAGGAGGGGCAGATCGTCGCCTGTGGCAAGGAGGAGTGGTTCTCGCCGGTGGCTTCGGGCTCGGCAGCGCCCAAGCAGATGGTGGTCTGCCCCTGCTCCATGGGCACCGTCTCGGCCATTGCCAACGGCACCTCCGACAACCTGCTGGAGCGGGCGGCGGACGTGGTGATCAAGGAGCGCGGCCAGCTCATTCTGGTGCCCCGCGAGAGCCCCTTCTCGGCGATCCACCTGGAGAACATGCTGAAACTGGCCCGTCTTGGGGTGACCATCATGCCGGCGGCGCCGGGCTTTTATCATGAGCCGAAAAGCATCGCGGATCTGGTGGACTTCATGGTGGCGCGGATCCTCGATCATCTGGGGATCGAGCACGCGCTGACCCGCCGCTGGGGCTACGCCAAAGGGTGAGATGAGCGGATAGCGGACAAACAAAAGCGGCGCCGACCTGAACAGTTCGGCGCCGCTTTTTTGCTGGCGCGGGTTAGGCTGCCTGGATGGGGGCGGTTACGTACTTGAACAGAAAATCGGTCACCTCTTCCCGGCTCGGGCGTTGTGGCTGATTGATCATCTGCATCATGACGTAGCCGAAGCCGGTCAGGGAGCGGGCCAGATCCTGCGCCGACAGCACGCTCTGGATCTCGCCGGCATCCATGGCGCGTTGCAGGTGAGGTGCAATGCGCTCCAGAGCCTTGTCCAGCAGCTTGGCGTAACGGGGCCAGACCTCTTCCCGCACCGATGAGCTCCACTCCAGCCAGATGCTGGCGTGGTCAGGCTGATCGTAGGCGGCGTCAACAAACAGCTTCACGTGGCGGCGAATGCTGTCGCTGACCGGGCCCTGGCCGGAGTAGGCCTGTTCCAGCATCTGATGCACGAAACGTTCGATCTCGGCCAACACTTCATCCACCAGCTCTTCACGGGTGTTGAAATAGTTGAACACGGTAGCAACCGAGACCTTGGCCTGTTCTGCGATTTCGGCGTGACCCGCACGGCCGATGCCGCGACGGGAGAACACCTCGATGGCACATTCCATCAATTGATTGCGTCGGGCCTCCGGCGAAAGCCGGGTTCGACGTCTAATTTCTGCGCGTGGTTCCATAGTTTTTTCATCTAATAGTTATTGATTATGGTGTTTATAGTATTGTCACCGATAATGCCCGAGGGCCTGCTAACTCTATCAATTAAAATAAGCCGATAAAAGCATCACGTATGCCTGACGCCCTCCGGCTTGAATGGTAGAATCATCGGTTTTGACGTTAATGAACGGCCAAATTTGCTTTGGCCATTATGGAGTAAGTGATGAAACACACTGTCGAGGTGATGATCTCCGAGGCTGAAGTCGCCGCCCGGATCGCCAAATTGGGTGAAGAGATCACCGCCCGTTACCAGGGCTCTGATGAAGTGGTCATGATCGGCCTGCTGCGCGGCTCCTGCGTCTTCCTGGCCGACCTGTGCCGCCAGACCCAGCTGCCCATCACCCTGGATTTTATGACCGCCTCCAGCTATGGCTCCGGCATGCACAGCACCCGTGACGTGCGCATCCTGAAAGACCTGGATGACGACATCAAAGGGAAGGACGTGGTGATCGTCGAAGACATCATCGACACCGGCTACACCCTCAACAAGGTGCGCGAGATCCTCTCTCTGCGCGAGCCGAAATCCCTGGCCATCTGCACCCTGCTGGACAAGCCGTCCCGCCGTGAAGTGCAGGTGCCGGTGGACTGGATCGGTTTCTCCATTCCGGATGAATTCGTGGTGGGCTGCGGCATCGATTATGCCCAGAAGTACCGCAATCTGCCGTTCATCGGCAAGGTAATACCGCAAGAGTAAGCAAGGTTCAGGAATATGACGGGCAAGGTGGCAGAGCGCCATTTTCTGTCTGCAGGCGGCCTTGGCCGCCTTTTCTGTCTCGAGATGGGATGAGCCATCACAGGGGTTGCAATGAACGCACTGGAAATCAGCGGCCTGAAGAAGACCTATCAGGGGGGCGTCGAAGCCCTTAAAGGCATTGATCTCTCTGTCAAACAGGGGGATTTCTTCGCCCTGCTCGGCCCCAACGGGGCGGGCAAGTCCACCACCATCGGCATCATCAGCTCGCTGGTGAACAAGAGTGCCGGCAAGGTGAAGGTGTTCGGCTACGACATCGACACTCACCTGGAAGAGGCCAAGGCCCAGCTCGGGCTGGTGCCACAGGAGTTCAACTTCAGCCAGTTCGAGAAGGTGATCCAGATCGTCACCCATCAGGCCGGCTTCTATGGCGTGCCGCGAGCCGAGGCCAAGATCCGCGCCGAGAAGTACCTGCGCCAGCTCGACCTGTGGGACAAGCGCGACATGCCGGCTCGCACCCTCTCCGGCGGCATGAAGCGCCGGCTGATGATCGCCCGCGCCCTGATGCATGAGCCCAAGCTGCTGATCCTGGACGAGCCGACCGCCGGGGTGGATATCGAGATCCGTCGCTCCATGTGGAATTTCCTCAAGGATCTCAATGAGCAGGGCGTCACCATCATACTCACCACCCACTATCTGGAAGAGGCGGAGATGCTGTGTCGCAACATCGGCATCATCGACAAGGGGCGCCTCATCGAGAACACCAGCATGAAGAAGCTGCTGGGCAAGCTGGGCCGCGAGACCTTCATGCTGGATCTGGCGCCGGGCTCCGCCGTGCCGAACCTGCCCGAGTTCAACGGCCGCATGCAGGACGAACGCACCCTGGAGGTGGATCTGGACAAGAGCCAGTCCCTCAACAGCCTGTTCGATCAGCTGTCGAGCCAGCAGGTGCAGGTACTGAGCATGCGCAACAAGGCCAACCGGCTGGAAGAGCTGTTCGTCAGCCTGGTCGAGGAGGGGAGAAAAGCATGAACCTGACCACTTACTACATCGCCTTCAAGAGCATTCTGGCCAAGGAGATCAGCCGCTTCACCCGGATCTGGATCCAGACCCTGGTGCCGCCCGCCATCACCATGAGCCTCTACTTCGTCATCTTCGGCAACCTCATCGGTGGCCGCATCGGTGACATGGGGGGCTTCAGCTACATGGAGTTCATCGTGCCCGGCCTCATCATGATGTCGGTGATCACCAACTCCTACTCCAACGTCGCCTCCTCCTTCTTCAGCGCCAAGTTCCAGCGCAACGTGGAGGAGTTGCTGGTGGCGCCGGTGCCCAACTACGTCATCATTGCCGGCTACGTCGGCGGCGGCGTGGCGCGCGGCCTCTGTGTCGGTCTCATCGTCACCCTGGTGTCGCTGTTCTTCGTGCCGCTGCAGATCCACCACCTGTTCAGCGTCTGCTTCACCGTGCTGCTGACCGCCATCCTCTTCTCGCTGGGGGGCCTCATCAATGCGGTGTTTGCCAAGACCTTCGACGACATCAGCATCATCCCCACCTTCGTGCTGACGCCGCTCACCTACCTGGGCGGGGTGTTCTACTCCATCAGCCTGCTGCCACCCTTCTGGCAGGGGGTCTCCCAGGTGAACCCGATCATCTACATGGTGAACGCGTTCCGTTACGGCTTTCTCGGGATCTCCGACGTGCCGCTCGGCACCGCCTACCTCATCATCATCGGCTTCATCGTGGCTCTCTACGGTCTGGCCTGGTGGCTCATCTCCCGCGGCACCGGGCTGCGCCACTGATGCAATGCAACGGGCACCCTGGGGTGCCCGTTTCTTTGTTGCCTCTTTTACCTCTCCTGCGCTGGCCCCATTTCGAACAGGGCCAATAACCACCCTCTTATCAAGGTTTTATCTGGCACCTTGTGATCCACCGCAATTTTCAGATTACCCCCAAAGGTATAATTTCCGCGGTTGGAAGGTCTGCAAAATGGGCCCTCCGTCTCTTTCTCTCCTCACCAGGGCAGGATCGCCTATGTCACTGATCACCGGGTTGCCAGCCATTTTTGACAGTTTTTCAGATGCCCGCCGGCAGGGCTTTCTGGCCGTGATGGCACTCAAGGAGCGACAGATCCCCCTGGTCGGCACCTACTGCACCTTCATGCCACAGGAGGTGGCCATGGCCGCCGGCGCCGTGGTGGTATCGCTCTGCTCCACCAGCGACGAGACCATAGAGGAGGCCGAGAAAGACTTGCCCCGCAACCTCTGCCCGCTGATCAAGAGCAGCTACGGGTTCGGCAAGACCGACAAGTGCCCTTACTTCTACTTCTCCGATCTGGTGGTGGGGGAAACCACCTGCGACGGCAAGAAGAAGATGTACGAGTACATGGCCGAGTTCAAACCGGTGCACGTGATGCAGCTGCCCAACCGCGCCGATGACGAGGCCTCCCGCACCCTGTGGCGCAGCGAAATAGTCCGCTTCAAGGAGTTGCTGGAGCAGCAGTTTGGCCAACCCATCAGCGAGCAGGCGCTGCGCGATGCCATCGTGCTGAAGAACCGCGAGCGCCGTGCGCTGGCGGACTTCTATCGGCTGGGTCAGCTCAACCCACCGGCGCTGAGCGGCACCGACATCCTCAAGGTGGTCTATGGCGCCACCTTCCGCTTCGACAAGGAGCAGCTCATCAGCGAGCTGCAGGAGATGACCCGCCGCATCAAGGTCGAGTACGCCGACGGCAAGCGGCTCGATGCCCGCCCGCGCATTCTCATCACCGGCTGCCCCATCGGCGGCGCGGCCGACAAGGTGGTACGCCTCATCGAGGAACACGGCGGCTGGGTGGTGGGCTACGAGAACTGCACCGGCGCCAAGGCGACCGAACAGTGCGTCAGCGAGGATGGCGATCCGTTTGATGCGCTGGCCGACAAGTATCTGGCCATCGGCTGCTCCTGCATCTCCCCCAACCACCAGCGCATGAAGCTGCTGAGCCAGATGGTGGAGGAGTATCAGGCGGACGGGGTGATCGACGTGATCCTGCAGGCCTGTCACACCTATGCGGTGGAGTCGCTGGCCATCAAGCGCCACGTGCGCGAACGCCACGGCATCCCCTACATGGCGGTGGAGACTGACTACTCCAGCGCCGACAAGGGACAACTGGCCACCCGGCTGGCGGCCTTTATCGAAATGCTGTGAGGAGGCGCCGTGTCACTCACCATCGGGATTGACTCGGGCTCCAGCGCGACCAAGGGGGTCCTGTTCGACCACAGAGAGGGCGGGCGCATCGTTCGCCGCTTTCTGGTGCCGACCCCCTTTCGCCCGCTGGCCGCCATCGAACAAGGCTGGGAGACGCTCTCGGCCGATTTGCCAGAGCGCCCCCATCTGACCCTGACCGGTTATGGCCGCGACCTGGCGTCGTTCGCCGATCGGCGGGTCACCGAGATCTCCTGCCATGGGCTGGGGGCGCGCCTGCTCTGTCCGTCGGTGCACACCGTCATCGACATCGGCGGCCAGGACAGTAAGGTGATTCAGCTCGATGGCGAGGGCAACCTCACCGACTTTCTGATGAACGACAAGTGCGCCGCCGGTACCGGCCGCTTTCTCGAGGTGATCACCCGCACCCTGGGGGCGCGGATCGAACAGCTCGACGAGCTGCTGCAAGGGGCCGAGCCCCACGACATCAGCAGCATGTGCACAGTGTTTGCCGAGTCGGAGGCGATCAGCCTGCGCTCGGCGGGCATTCCGGCCGAGTCGATCCTGGCTGGCATCGTCCGCTCCATGGCCCGGCGCAGTGCCAACTTCATCGGCCGCCTCGGCGCCAGGCCGACTGTGCTCTTTACCGGCGGCGTCAGCCACTGCGCCACCTTCCGCCACTATCTGGCGCAAGGATTGGGCTGCGACGTGACCACCCACCCGGACGCCCAGTTTGCCGGTGCGCTGGGGGCGGCCCTGTTTGGCGCACGCACCATGACGGGAGGCAAATCATGAATCAGGAGTTCCTCTACCTGTTCCACTCCACCCTCGGTACGGTCAGGCTGCGCAAGCGGCTGGAGCAGCAGCCCCACCCGTTTCGGGTCTGCGACGTACCGCGCCGGCTCAGCGCCGGCTGCGGTCTCGCCATCCGCCTGCACTGTCCGCCCGAGGAGTGGCCGCAGTGGTGCCAGCGCGGCGAAACCGCCGCCGTCTTTCGTTGTGACGAAGACGGTGAGTATTGCGAACTGGCCCGCTATCCGGCCGTCGACTAGAGCATGGTGACGTCTTCCCGGGGAGTTGGCAGCAGGGGGCATGGATGATAAAGAGCTATCCCGTGGCCGTGTATCTGTGGGGGCTGGCCAGGTTGGCGCTGGGGGGATTTTTCGTCGTCTCCGCCGGGTTCAAGCTGGCGGAGCCGGAGCTGTTCGCCGTGCAGATCGGCGCCTTCGGCCTGCTCTGGTCGCCGTTCATTCCCCTTGCCACCTGGGGGCTTATCGGGCTGGAGTTCTGCGCGGGCATGGCGGTCATCGCCAACCGGCGCTGGGGACTCTGGCTGGTGATTGGGCTGCTCGCCCTGTTTATTCCGGTGTTGGGCTATGGCATCGCCATCGGGCTCGACATCTCTTGCGGCTGTCTTGGCAGGGCTGATCTCGGCTCGCTTCCAGAGGCGCTCTTGCGGGATCTGCTGCTGTTGACGCTTGCGGGCGCCTTGCTGCGCCACTCCCGCCCCGTTTTTACCGTTCCAAAAGGAGCAGTGACATGATGAGATTGCAATCCCGCACCCTGATGGCCTCGCTGATTGCGGCCAGCTTTGCCCTCGGTGGCTGTGGCGACAACCAGTTCGAGCAGGAGACCAAACTGGAGCAGGCGGCGGTACAGCTCTCCCAGGAGACCCAGCAGGGGGGCTATCAGCTGTTGACCGTGGCGGAGCTGAAGACCCGGATGGATAAAGGAGAGGCGCTGGTGATCATCGACACCATGCCGTTCGAGGACTCCTACAAGAAGGAGCATATTCCGGGGGCCAGGAATTTTGCCTTCGTGAAGGAGGCCAAGTCCGGCGATGACTGGAGCCAGATCGTCGAGGGGAGCGGCACACCCGAGCAGCTGTTGGCCCTGCTGGGAGACGACAAGACCCGGCCCGTGGTGTTCTACTGCGGCTTCGTCAAGTGTGGCCGCAGCCACAACGGGGCAGCCTGGGCGGTCACTCAGGGGTATCAGCAGGTCTATCGGGTGCCGGGCGGCATCTTCGCCTGGAAAGGGGCGGGTTACCCGATCAGCGCCGAGTAGGCAGGAAGTGCTCAGATACAACAAAGCCCGCACATGCGGGCTTTGTTGTCAGTGGCGCAGCGACTCAGGGGCGGGCCAGCGCCACCACCCGGTTGTCGATGAGGCGGGCCTTGCCGAGATACGCCGCCATCAGGATCACTAGCTGCTCGCTCTCGTCAGTGGCCGCTTCCAGGGTGGCGGCATCGACGATGTCGATGGCATCGGTCCGAAAACCGACCTTGTCGAGGCGCTGGCTGGCCTGGGCCACCAGGGAGGGCAGGTGGTGGTCACCCGCTTCAATCTGCTCGGCGATCCAGTTCATGGTGCGCGCCAGCTCAGGGGCAATAGCTCTCTCGGCGGCGGTCAGGTAGCCGTTGCGCGAGGAGAGCGCCAGCCCGTCTTCGGCCCGCACCGTGGGCACGCCGACGATCTCGATGGGCATCGCCATGTCGGCCACCATCTTGCGAATGAGCGCCAGCTGCTGGTAATCCTTCTGTCCGAAGCAGGCCACGTCAGGCTGCACCAGATTGAACAGCTTGGTGACGACGGTGCTGACGCCGCGGAAGTGGCCCGGACGCAGCGCCCCCTCCAGCAGCGTGGAGAGACCCGGCACCTCGACGAAGGTCTGGCTGGCCAGCCCCTGCGGATACATGATCTCCGGGGTCGGCGTGAACACCATGTCCACCCCGGCCGCCTCCAGCGCGGCGCAATCCTGCTCCAGGGTGCGCGGGTAGTTGGCGAGATCCTCGGCCTTGTCGAACTGCATCGGGTTGACGAAGATGCTGACCACCACCTTCTCGGCGTGGCTGTGCGCCTCCTTCACCAGGGTAAGGTGGCCCTGGTGCAGGTTGCCCATGGTGGGCACGAATGCGATGGCGCGCCCTTCACGGCGCCATTGGCCGATCTGTTCACGCAGAGCGGCGGGATTGTTAACGACCAACATCAACTGTTCACCTTCGAAAAGATCAAAGAGAGGCGGGCAGGAGCCCGTGCGGATAAGCGCGAAGTGTCAACGCGCGGCATCATCATCGGCGGTTACCTTGGGATGAATCATCAAAAGAGGGGGCTCACTCTGCCCCGGAGGGCGAAACGGGGGCGCAGGCCCCCGCTCTCGTCACGGCATCACATCAGTTGAAGCAGTGCTCCGGGCCCGGGAAGGTCCCTTCGCTCACCTGCTTCACATAGAGCCGGATGGCGGCGCGCATGTCGCCGGTCTCGGCCAGGAAGTTCTTGGTGAACTTGGGCACATAGCCGGAGGTGATGCCGAAGGCGTCGTGCATCACCAGGATCTGGCCATCGGTGGCCGGGCCGGCACCTATGCCGATCACCGGAATGCGCAGCGCCTTGCTGATACGCTCCGCCAGCGAAGTGGGCACGCACTCGAGCACCAGCAGCTGGATGCCGGCGGCCTGCAGCTCGAGGGCCTGACGGTAGATCTCCTGGGCCTGGAACTCGTCGCGCCCCTGCACCTTGAAGCCGCCAAACACGTGGACGGATTGCGGGGTGAGGCCGAGGTGGCCGCACACCGGCACGCCGTTGCGGGTCAGATGGCGGATGGAGTCGCACAGCCAGTCACCCCCTTCCATCTTCACCATGCGGGCGCCGGCCGCCATCAGGCGGGCGGCATTCTGATAGGTCTGCTCGGGGGTGGCATAGCTCATGAACGGCATATCGCTCACCACCAGGGCATTGGTCGTGCCGCGCACCACGCATCGGGTGTGATAGACCATCTCGTCCATGTTGACCGCCAGGGTATCCTGGCCACCCTGCAGCACCATGCCCAGCGAATCGCCGATGAGCAGCACGTGAGCGCCCTCGTCGTCGAACAGCTTGGCAAAGGTGGCATCATAGGCGGTGATGGCGGTGATTCGTTGGCCTTCCTGCTTCATCTTCAGCAGGTTGGTGGTGGTGATCTTGCTCATAGAGGCTCCTGTTCGTCTGCACTCGGCGCAATGATGGCAAGACCATTGCGCGGGCAGCGGGCAACCAGTTGTGCGAGCGGCGTGCCGCAGGGCAGCACCAGAGCGGGCGCGATTTCGGCCAGGGGCAGCAGCACGAACTCCCGCTCCTGCATGCCGTAATGGGGAACGATGAGGCGCTCAGTGTTGATCACCTGATCGCCATAGAGCAGCAGATCGAGATCCAGGGTTCTCGGCCCCCACCGCTCATCTTTGCGCACACGTCCTTGTTCCAGCTCGATTTTTTGCAGTTGATCCAGCAGCGCCAGCGGCGCCAGCCGGGTGTTGAGCCGGGCCACGGCATTGACGTAGTCCGGTTGATCAGCAGGCCCCATGGGGCGGCTGCTGTAAAGCGACGAGGCCTGCACCAGCACGGAATCCGGCAGGGTCGCCAGCGCGGCGATGGCGCGGCGAGCCTGGCCGACGGGGTCGGCCAGGTTGGAGCCGATGGCGACGAAGACCTCGGTCATCACGTCAGTTGTCACTCTGCCGCTTTCGGTTTGCGACGACGGGGGCGACGACGGTTGCGGCTGTTGCTGCTGCGTTTCTCGCCATCGTTGCTGCGGGCCGCACCGCTCTGACCGCGCTCACCGCTGGCCGGGCGGCGAGTCGCTTCCCGTTGCAGCTGCGGGCGCACGTCCGGGTTGGACTCCACGTAGCGTTCCCACCAGCTGGCCAGCTCGCCGAGGCCACGTTCGACCCGGTTGCGCAGCAGCAGGAAGTCGAACGCCGCGCGGAACTTGGGATGCTCCATGGCGCGCTCGGGGTGGCGGCCCTGACGGCGGGTCAGCCGCTGCTGCAGGGCCCAGATGTCGCGCACATCGGTGGTGAACCGGCGGGGGACGGCGATGATCCGCACCTGGTTGTCCAGCACCTCGTTGATCGCCAGCATGAAGGCGTCGTACCAGGGCAGGCCGCTCTCGTTCTCCAGCACCCGGCCGCGGGCCTCGACGCAGCCCCACAACAGGGTGGCGTAGAGGAAGGCGGGGGTGACGCGCTTGTCTTCACGAACGCGAGTGTCGGTATCGATCAGCGCCTGCTCGATGAACTGCTCGTAGGGCGAGTTGCCGTGCGGGGTGAACAGCGCGGCTACCTGCGGGAACAGCTGCTGGAACAGGCCGTACTCGCGCAGCAGCTTGTAGGTGGTCAGGGCATCGCCGGCCAGGAACAGCTTGAGGGTCTCCTCAAACAGGCGGGCCGCCGGAATATCCTGCAGCAGCGGCGCCAGCTCCTTGATGGGGGCGGCGGTGCGCGGGCTGATGGTCATGTCCAGCTTGGCGGCGAAGCGCACGGCGCGCAGCATCCGCACCGGATCTTCGCGGTAGCGGGTCTCGGGATCTCCGATGAGTTCCAGCTTGCGTTCGGCCAGGTCTTCCAGCCCGCCCTCGAAATCGTGCAGGGTGAAGTCCTTGGCGCTGTAGTAGAGGGCGTTGACGGTAAAGTCGCGGCGCTCGGCATCCTCTTCAATGGTGCCGTAGACGTTGTCGCGCAGCAGCATCCCTTCATCGGACTGGGCCGACACATGTTTGCTGGTATTGACCTGATGGTGGTGACCGCGGAAGGTGGCCACTTCGATCACGTCACGACCAAAGACGATGTGGGCCAGCCGGAAACGGCGGCCGATCAGGCGGCAGTTGCTGAACAGAGATTTGATCTGCTCCGGCGTCGCATCGGTGGCGATGTCGAAATCCTTGGGCGTCTTCCCGAGCAGCAGATCCCGTACCCCGCCGCCGACCAGGTAGGCTTCGTAGCCACCCTTGTTCAGGCGATAGAGCACCTTGAGTGCATTCTCGC
This sequence comes from Aeromonas sp. s2, assembly GCF_040907935.1. Taxonomy (NCBI): domain Bacteria; kingdom Pseudomonadati; phylum Pseudomonadota; class Gammaproteobacteria; order Aeromonadales; family Aeromonadaceae; genus Aeromonas; species Aeromonas sp. s2. Next base: position 71,200 of record NZ_JBFOCR010000026.1, read on the forward strand.
TGATCTCTTTGCGCGAAATCGGGTGCTGGTCACGGCTTAAGGTACGACGTTGCCCGGCGACACGGGCCGGAATGGGGGACTCCACCGACTGCTCGCCGTCTTCCTTGCCGAGCACCTTGCGGCAAAAGTTTGCGATCTGGGAAAAAATGGTACACCTCGTTATGACTTCAAATTGACGGGAGGCCAAAAAAATAGCGGCCTATCATAGCTCACGCCTAACCAAATGAAAAACCGTGCTGGCAATTGATCCCGTTTGAATCAGTGTTGCCGCAAGAAATAGCGGTCTATTCAATAGCTCACGCCTAACCAAATAAAAAACCGTGCTGGCAATTGATCCCGTTTGAATCAGGATTGCCGCCAAAAATAGCGGTCTATTCAATAACTCACGTCTAACCAAATGAAAAACCGTGACGGCAATTGATCCCGTTTGAAACGGATTATCCCGGTAAAATCACGACCAACCTCAGGCGATTCACGTCCAATCAGACAAACACGGCCGGTTCGGCTCAGCCGTCAGCCAGCGGGATCTTCTCGCTGGCGGGCGCCCGGGCCAGCTGCCAGTGGGCGATGCCCCAGTCGATGATCTCGTCGACCCGGCTCGCCATCAGCTCGGGGGGCGGGCACTGGCCGAGAAAGTGCAGTGCCCGCCACAGGGCTGGGCGCACCTCGTCCTGTGCCAGCGCGGGTGCGTGATTTTGCTTGGAGAGCTTGTTGCCGTCGGCCTGCACCGCCAGCGGCAGGTGCACCCAGGCGGGCACGGGGGCGCCCAGGGTCTGGTAGAGGGCAATCTGGCGCACCGTCGGCTCCAGCAGGTCGGCGCCGCGCACTATCTCGGTGATGCCGCAGTCCATGTCGTCTACCACCACCGCCAGGTTGTAGGCGTAGAGGCCATCGCGCCGGCGCACGATGAAATCCTCCTCGGCCAGCGCCGCCGGCACCGCAATGCGGCCCTGTAGCCCATCCTCGAAGCCGTAGACCGGGTGATGCTGGCGCAGGCGGGCGGCGCACCCCTCTGCGCTCAGTCCGAGGGTGCGGCAGTGGCCGTTGTAAAAACCGCCGCTCGCCATGATTTCGCGCCGGGTACAGCGGCACCAGTAGAGATCGCCGGCTCGGTAGAGCTGCTCGATGATCTCGTCGTAGCGGGCGTGACGCCGGCTCTGGTACATCACCTCGCCATCCCACCCGAGGCCATGGGCCTCAAGGGTCTTGAGGATAAGGTCGGCGGCCCCAGCCATCTCCCGCGGCGGATCGATATCTTCGATGCGCACCAGCCAGCGCCCCTGTTGTGCCCTGGCCTGCAAGAAGCTGCCGAGCGCCGCAATCAGGGAACCGAAGTGGAGCGGACCCGAAGGGGAGGGGGCAAAGCGACCTATATAAGGGAGGGGCGGGGATGACGGGGTGGCATTCACGGACATGGTCATTCGGATAAAAAAGGCATTGAGGCAGCATTCTGGGACGACCCGGCCAAAAGCTCAATAAAAAAGGGAGCCCGCGAGCTCCCTTTTTTGTGTCATGCCAGAGGTCGGTATCAACCGGCCATCTGTTTTTCCTTGATCTCGGCCAGTGTCTTGCAGTCAACGCAGAGGTCGGCGGTCGGACGGGCTTCCAGACGGCGGATGCCGATCTCGATGCCGCAATGTTCGCAGTAACCGAAGTCGTCGTCTTCGAGCAGCAGCAAGGTCTTCTCGATCTTCTTGATCAGCTTGCGCTCGCGGTCGCGGGTACGCAGTTCCAGCGCGAACTCTTCTTCCTGCGCGGCGCGATCCACTGGATCCGGAAAGTTGGCAGCCTCATCCTTCATGTGGTCAACGGTGCGGTCAACTTCCTGCATCAGTTGGTTGCGCCAGGCTCCCAGGATCTTGCGAAAATGTGCCTTTTGTTGGTCATTCATGTACTCCTCACCCGGTTTTTCCTGGTAAGGCGCCACACCCGCAATGGCCAGGGGGCCCAGAGATTTCCTGTTTTCGCCTGTTGGCATGCCCTGTCTCCTAATTCAGCACGCTACCCGTGCCATCCATAAATTGAGGGCGACATCTATAGCAGAAGGGTAACTTGGAGGCAAACAAGCCGTACCAATAATGTTACCCACTCCAACATTTATTCGCTGCCCTCGGGTAGCAGGTGACAAGATTCAAACGGGATAAAATCTTGCGCCACCATGCTCTGCACCCCAACATGGGGTCGATAGCATAAAATTTCAACCCCTGCCGCAATTGCTTGCTCAATAAGCAGACTATAGTGCGGATCTATATGCGCTGCCGGGCGCATTCTCACGATTCCGGAGTGCAAAACCATAAATAACAGCACGGCTCTGTGCCCTGCCGCCTTCATGGCCATTAATTCACGCAAGTGCTTGGCGCCACGGGTGGTTACCGCATCGGGGAAGTAGCCCATGCCGGCTTGCTCCCGCTCGTCGAGCAGGGTTACCGATTTCACCTCGATATAACAGGCAGGCAGGTGGTCATCTTCCAGCAGCAGATCGATGCGACTGTTCTCTTCGCCGTATTTCACCTCGGTGCGCAGCCGGGCATAGCCACGCAGCGGGGCGAGGGCATCCTGCTCGATCAGCTCCCGGGCCAGCTGGTTGGCGCGGGCCGTGTTGACGCAGATGAAGTGACCGGCCGGGCTCTCGGCGATCTCCCAGCTGTGGGGCAGCTTGCGCTTGGTGTTGCTTGATGTGGAGTACCAGACCCGGGTACCCGGCTCGGCGCAGCCGGTCATGGCGCCGGTATTGGCGCAGTGGATGGTGATCACCTCGCCGTTGTCGAGCCGCACGTCGGTCAGGAAGCGCTTGTAGCGGGCGACCAGCTGCCCGGATTGCAGGGGGGGATCGAAGATCATGGTGTGGCTCTCTTAATCGATGAGTCTGGGCATGGCTGCCGGTCAGGATGCCATCTTCTCTCTGGCCCGCAGCGGCCAGCAGGCGAGGGGCTCGTAGCGCACCCCGTCCGGGGTCGAGATGGATTGATAGAGGCAGAATCGGTCGGCCCGCAGCACAAAGTCGGGGGCGGGCAGCAGCGCCGGCGGTTCGCTCGCCTTGCGTGACAGGGTGACGTGGGGGCGATAGCCCTGCTCGCCGTTGCCAAGCCCCAGCTTCTCGCCGTGGCGACGCAGCGCCCTGGCCAGCACGGTGAGCTCGTTGGGCCACTCTCTCGGGCCAATCCAGGCGGCCTTGGCACGGCCGAACCAGCCGGTTTCATTGAGCGCTATGGTGAGCGGCGGACAGTGTTGACGCTCGACAGCAGCCATCAGCTGAGCGGTGGTGGCCTCGTCCGCTTCGCCGAGGAAGGCCAGTGTCAGGTGGAGGTTGGCGGCGGGGACCGGCTGGCCCGGCCAGGGCAGTTGATCGCGCCAGGCGACGATATCGGCGGCCAGCGCCTCGGCGGGCAGGGCAAAGAAGAGTTTGGCCATTCGGGTGAGGGTGCCTCTTTGATGCGGACGGGTGGCCCATTCTATGGCAGCCGTCCGCTCCTGTCTCGCCGGCCGACATCCACTCACGGTGGCCGGGCAGGCTGTGGCAGAATAGGCGCCGTTTTACGGCTTGCAACAAGAAGGTGCTGATCCCTTTGTCTTCTCTCCCCATAGTATCGGTGCTGCCCGCACTCTTTGCCGCCATCGACAACCATGCCAGCGTGATCCTGCAGGCGCCCCCCGGCGCGGGCAAATCGACCCTGCTGCCGCTGGAGCTGGTGCGCCAGAACCGGCTGCCCGGTCGCATCATCATGCTGGAACCCAGACGTCTGGCGGCGCGCAATATCGCGGGCTTTCTGGCGCGCCAGCTCGGGGAGAGGGTGGGCGAACGCATTGGCCTGCGGGTACGCGGCGAGAGCCGCACCAGCAGCCAGACCCGGCTCGAGATCGTTACCGAGGGGGTGCTGACCCGGATGTTGCAGCAGGATCCCGAGCTCACCGGCGTCTCCCTGGTCATCTTCGATGAGTTCCACGAGCGCAGCCTGCACGCCGATACCGCGCTGGCCTTCGCCATCGAGAGCCAGCAGGGGCTGCGCGATGACCTCAAGCTCTTGGTGATGTCTGCCACCCTGGACGGTATGGCGCTCGAGGCGCTGCTGCCGGAGGCCCCGGTGGTGCGCTCCGAGGGGCGCGGCTTTCCCATCGACTACCACTACCGCCCCGCCAATCGCCAGCAGTGGCTGGAGCCCCAGGTCGGCGCCGTGGTGCTGGAGGCTCTGGCCGCCCACCCCGGCAGCCTGCTGGTGTTCCTGCCGGGCCAGGGAGAGATCGAGCGGCTGGCGCAGTGGCTGGAAGGACGGCTGCCGGACGAGGTGACCCTCGCCCCCCTCTACGGCCGCCTCGACATGGCGGCCCAGCAGGCGGCCATCGAGCCGGCGCCTGCTGGGCGTCGTAAGCTGGTGCTCACCACCAATGTGGCGGAGACCTCCCTCACCATCGAGGGGATCTCGGTGGTGGTCGACAGCGGGCTGGAGCGGCGCGCCTCCTTCGACATCAAGAGCGGCGTCACCCGGCTGGAGACCCGCCCCATCGCCAAAGCCTCCGCCACCCAGCGGGCGGGTCGTGCCGGGCGTCTCGGCCCCGGTGTCTGCTACCGGCTCTGGAGCAGCGAGGTGCAGGAGCGCCTCGCCGAGCAGAGCCCGCCCGACATCCTCACCCAGGAGCTGACCGGCCTGCTGCTGGACGCCGCCCAGTGGGGGGCCAAGGTCGAAGATCTGCCGCTGCTGGACATGCCGCCGGCCGCCGCCGTGGCCAGCGCCCAGCGACTGCTGGTGAGCCTCGGCGCCATGAAGCCGGAGGGTGAGCAACAACTTACCCCGGCCGGCCGCGCCATGGCGGCCTTCGGTACCCATCCCCGGCTTGCCCGCATGCTGCTGCGTGCCCGCGAGCTGGAGGCCGAGGGTCTGACAGGGATTGTCGCCGATGCGGCTTTCCTGGTGGCGCTGCTGGAAGAAGATCTGCGAGGATCGGAGCGCCTCTCTGTGCTGTTCCACCGCCGCCAGGGGGCCCTGCGCCAGAGTGCGGCCCGCTGGTTCGAGCGGCTCGGCACTCGCCCCGCCAGTGCCCAGGGGCAATGGCTGGGGCTGTTGTGTGCCCTCGCTTGGCCCGATCGCATCGGCAAGCTGCGCAGCGGCAGCCGCTATCAGCTCAGTGGCGGGGTGAGCTGCGATCTGGTAGAAGGTCACCCCTGTCAGGGGCAGGGGGCGCTCATTGCCATCGAAATGGGCCAGAACGAGCGCGGCAGCCGCATCTTCATCGCCGAGCCGGTGGAGCTGGATGAGCTGGTGCGCCAGCTGCCCGAGCTGGTCGGCGAGCGCCAGTGGTTCGACTGGGACGAGCGCGAGGAGCGGGTGCGGGCCGAACGCCAGCAGGTGCTCGGCGAGCTGGTGCTGAGCCAGCGGCCGCTGACGGATCTCTCCGATGAACAGAAGGGGCGCTGCCTGCTGCAGGGGATCCGGCGCAAGGGGCTGCATGTGCTGCCTTGGGATGACGCCAGCGAGGGGCTGCTGGCCCGATTGCGCTGCGCCCGCGACTGGTTGCCCGACGAAGGGTGGCCAGCCATGGACGAGGCGAGCCTGCTTGCCACGCTCGAACAGTGGCTGCTGCCGGCGGTGAGCGGCATGACCCGGCTGGAGCAGTTGAAAAAGCTCGACCTTGCCGACATCCTGCGCCAGTCTCTGCCCTGGCCCCTGCCAAGACGGCTGGACGAGGCGCTGCCCGGCCACTTCACCGCGCCGACCGGCAGTCGGGTGCGGATCCGCTATCAGCCGGGTCAGGCGCCGGTGATCCCGGTGCGCATCCAGGAGATGTTCGGTCAGGCCACGACTCCGTGCGTGGCTGACGGCCGGGTGGCGCTGGTGGTGGAGCTGCTCTCTCCGGCCCAGCGGCCGCTGCAGATCACCGCCGATCTGGCCGCCTTCTGGGCCGGCTCCTATGAGCTGGTGAAAAAAGAGATGAAGGGACGCTACCCCCGCCACTACTGGCCGGACAACCCGCTGGAAGCGATGCCGACCAGAGTCACCAAGAAGAAGATGGGGTTGTAGGTTGCTGCCGGGCATGGCGAAGCCCAACGCCAGCAGACGCCCCTCACCCTGACGCTCTCCCAGAGAGAGGAAACCGATCGAGCTTGGTGTTTGCGCCCTTTCCCTCTGCCTTTTTCAACGAGATGGGAGAAGGGTTGGGGATGAGGGGCATCCCTTGGTTTGGCGAATGTCTGGCGAAATGAAACTCAGGATCCCGGTTCGATTGGTCAGGCCCGATCGGACGTTCGCGAATGCGACAACATAAGTAGAAAGAGAAGCAAAGAGGATTTATGGCAACGCAACGACGCAAGCGCACTCCCAAGAAGGCGGCGCCCAAACGCACCATCTGGCGCACGCTGTTCTGGCTGGGCTTCAAGCTCTCCCTGGTGGGAGCGGCCTTCATGGTGGTGTTTGGCATCTACCTGGATACCAAGGTGCGTGAACGCTTCGACGGCGAGAAGTGGCAGTTGCCAGTGATGGTCTACAGCCGGCCGCTGGAGCTCTATCCCAGCCAGCGCCTCTCCCAGACTCAGATGCTGCGCGAGCTCAACATGCTGAGCTACAAGCAGGTGCGCCAGCCCCACTCCCCGGGCGAGTATGCGGTGAGCGGCAATCGCATCGAGCTTGTTCGCCGGCCGTTTGCCTTCCATGACGGGGCCGATGCCGCCCGCGGCCTGCGCCTCACCTTCAACGGCGCGCGGCTGGAGGGGATCCAGTCGCTGGAGAATCAGCGTCAGCTCGGTTACGCCCAGATGGACCCTGTGCTGCTCGATCGCCTCAACACTGAGGATCGGGAGGATCGCCTGCTGGTGCGCCTCGCCGAGGTGCCGGACAGCCTGCTGATCACATTGCTTACCACCGAGGATCGGGACTTCTACCAGCATGGCGGCGTCTCGCCGGTGGCCATCATGCGCGCTATGGCGGCCAACCTGCTGGCGGGGCGCACCGTGCAGGGCGGCAGTACCCTGACCCAGCAGCTGGCCAAGAACTTCTTCCTGACCCGGGAACGCAGCCTGTGGCGCAAGGCGCAGGAAGCCTACATGGCGGTGCTCATCGACTATCGCTACAGCAAGGACGAGATCCTGGAAGCCTACCTCAACGAGGTCTATCTGGGGCAGAACTTCTCCCAGGGAGTCTATGGCTTCGGGCTCGCCTCCTACTTCTACTTCGGCATTCCGGTCAACGAGCTGGACATCGATCAGGTGGCCCTGCTGGTGGGTATGGTGAAGGGCCCCTCCTATTACGATCCCTGGCGCTTCCCGGAGCGGGCCAAGGCGCGCCGTGATCTGGTGCTCAAGCTGCTGATGGATCACGGCAGCCTGCAGCCGGCCGAGTATGAACTGGCCAGCAAGCAGCCGCTCGGCATCATTACCCGCGGCCAGATGAGTTATGGCCGCACCCCGGCCTTCATGGGCCTGCTCAAGCGGGAGATCCAAAGCCGCTTCGGCCCGGATCTGCTCAAGCAGTCCGGCCTCAAGATCTTCACCAGTCTGGATCCCATCGCCCAGCATGCCGCCGAGCAGGCGGTGGAGTCGGGTCTGGCCACCATCGAGAAGCAACGTGGCAAGAAGAAGCTGGAGGCGGCCATGGTGGTCTCCGACTGGCACAAGGGCGAGGTAGTGGCCATGGTGGGGGGGCGGGATCCACGCTACGCCGGCTTCAACCGGGCGCTGGATGCCCGCCGCCAGATAGGCTCCCTGGTCAAGCCGGCGGTCTACCTGACCGGCCTCTCCAACGGCCTGACCCTGGGCACGCCGCTCAAGGATCAGCCGATCCGCATTCGCGGCAAGGATGGCCAGATCTGGACCCCGCAAAACTACGACCGCAAGTTCCGTCAGAGTGTGCCGCTGATGGATGCGCTGGCCAGCTCCCTCAACGTGCCGACCGTCAATTTGGGGCTGCAGGTGGGGCTGGACAAGGTGGTGGACACCCTGCACAAGCTGGGGGTGGAGCAGGAGATCCAGCCCTATCCGTCCCTGGTGCTGGGGGCGATGGCCCTCTCGCCGATGGAGGTGAACCAGATGTACCTGCCCATCGCCAACCAGGGGCTGACCCAGCCGCTGTCGGCGATTCGGGCCGTGGTCAACAGCGACGGCAGCAAGCTCTATCAGCATGACGAAGCGGCCAAGCGGGTGACCGACGAGCAGGCCAGCTGGCTGACCCTGTTCGCCATGACCAAGACGGTGAGCCAGGGCACGGCGCGGGCGCTCGGTGCCAAGTTCCCCGGTGCCACCATGGCGGCCAAGACGGGCACCACCAACGAGCTGCGCGACTCCTGGTTTACCGGGCTCGACAACAACGAGCTGGTCAGCATCTGGGTCGGTCGCGACGACAACACCCCGGCCGGCCTGACCGGTGCCAGCGGTGCCCTGCAGCTGTTCAGTGGCTACATGAGCCAGCGCGGGGTCAACAGCCTGGCCATGAACATGCCGCAGGGGGTGAGCTGGGCCAGCTTCTCTCGCACCAGCGGCGCCCGAGTTGCCAGCGACTGCCCCGGCAGTCTGCAGGTGCCGGCCAAGCTGGCCGGGCTGGCCGAGCCCATGAGCTGTGCCACTCCGGTGTCCAGCCCGGTCAATGCGCTGGACAACTGGTTCAACGGTTTCTTCAACTGACCGCGGCGGGCAGCCCTGGCTGCCCGTCTGCCCGGAGTGCTCATGAGCCTTCCCCTGTTCGATGCCATCCACCACGTGGCCATCATCGCCAGCGACTATGCGCGCTCGCGCCACTTCTACCACCAGGTGCTGGGGCTGCCCATCATCGCCGAGACGCTGCGCGAGGAGCGCCAGTCGTGGAAACTGGATCTGGCGCTGCCGGACGGCAGCCAGCTGGAGCTGTTCAGCTTCCCGGCGCCGCCCCCGCGCCCCTCCCGGCCGGAGGCGTGCGGCTTGCGCCACCTGGCCTTTCGGGTCTCGGATCTCGACCGGGTCATCGCCCATCTACAGGGCCATGGCGTCGAGGTGGAGCCGGTGCGGGTGGACGAGCTGACCGGCCGCCGCTTTACCTTCTTCGCCGACCCCGACGGCCTGCCGCTGGAGCTTTACGAAGCCTGGTGACGGGGCGTTCGCCGTCATGACGCCATGCCCAAAAGCAAGCAGCCGCCCGGTGTGCCGGGCGGCTGCTTTTCATGGATGCATTCTCGGGATCAGGCGGTGGTGAGTAGGGTGACCGCGACGGCCATCACCAGCATGCCGACCCAGCCGATGGGCTTGAGTCGCTCGCCAAACAGCAGCAGGCCGCCGAGGGCGGTGCCCAGAATGCCGATGGCGCCCCAGGTGGCGTAGGCCACGGCCAGATCGATCTTGCCGGTGCTGACCGCTTCCGACAGCAGGGTGAAGGCACACAGCACCAGCAGGATGCCGAGGAATCCCCACCCCTTGTGACGAAAACCGACCGAACGGTTGATCGCCATGTTGGCGCCGATATCCAGCAAGGCCGCGCCCAGTACTATCATCAGCGGGTGCATACGGCCTCCTCGTTGGCACGGGGTGTGCGAACGGCCGGTTCATCGTGGCGCTCGCCCATCGTCACCAGAACAATCCCCACTATGGCCAGCGCCAGTCCGATCAACTCCTGAGCATTCAGCTGGTAGTCGAGGAACAGCACGGAGACGACGGTGATCAGCGCGATCCCCAGCCCCTCCCAGAGCGCGAAGGCAATGCCAATGGAGATTGTTTTGGCGGCTTTGGCCAACAACAGGTAGGAGAAGGAGATGAGCAGCCACATGGGCAGATAGTTGAGCCAGCCGGCTTCGTTCTCCGGGATCATGGCCATGCTGGAGGTGCCGGCGACCTCGGTCAGGATGGCGCCCGTCAGGAAGATGCGGGCCAGGAGCATGCGATTGAATAACATAAAATGTCCTTTTGTTGCTGCGACGGGGCCATGATAGTCGCAGCCCGGCGGGAGGCTGGAATCGCTGAGCGTCGACAATTCAGACGCTGACGGTTTGCCTTGGCAGAAGCGGGCGAGGTAAGGTGAATATCGGATACCCAGCTCTCGACCCGGATCATGAAGCTCTACCAGATACAACTCTTTGTGGAATCAGCTAGTAGCGGCTCCATCGCCAACACGGCGCGCCGGCTTGGCAAGAGTCGCAGCGCTGTCAGTACGGCGATAGCTGCACTGGAGGTGGAGCTTGGCGTCGAACTTTTTGAACGAGGGGCCAACCAGAGCCGGTTGACCGAGATTGGCGAGCAGGTGCTGGACGACTGCAAGCGGCTGCTGCAGGCGGCCAACAGCCTCAAGCTCAAGTGCGAGCACCACGCCTCCGGCGCCGAGGTGGCGCTGCGGGTGGCGCGGGACGACGCCATTCCCGAGGCGGTGTGGCGGGAGATGCTGGGCCAGCTGCGCCACCGGTTTCCCGGCACCAGCATCTCGCTGGTGCTGGCCTCGCCGCCCGAGCTGCCCGCCCTGGTGGAGGAGGGGTTTGTCGACGCCGCTTTCGGCCTCATCACCGAGGAGCAGGAGCGCAGCGGCCTCAACATCGAGGTGCTCAACCCGATCCGCACCCTGATGGTGGTGGCGCCGAGCCACCCGCTGGCCAGCCTGAAGCGGGTACTGCAGCAGGATCTGACCGGCCACACCCAGGTCACCCTCTCCTACGTGGATGAATTCTCGGTCAAGAGCCTGCTGCCCATCGGCGGCCACCACATCGGGTTGTCGAGTTTCGAGCTGATGCGCGATGCGGTGCTCGACGGCCTCGGCTGGGCCGTGCTGCCGTCGCCGCTGATCCAGAGTCAGCTGCGTCAAGGCTCTCTGATCACGCTCAAGCACAAGTTCAGCCTGCAGTGGCGGGACTACGGCGTCTATCTATCGGAAAATGCCTATCACGGCAGGGTGCTGGCCTGGCTGCGCAAGGCGATCCAGGCCTATCTCGAACCGTTCGAGTGAGTCTTCTGCTCATGGATGGTGGCAGGCGGATCGCGCGGGGCTTGTGATCCATCGCGGCCTGATGGTACATACTGTCTGTACCCTCATGCAGCGCCTGGAGGCGTGAACGATATGAGCAGTGCCCAAGACAAGGACGAGATCTGGCTGGATGACGACATCATCGAGCTGGATGACGACGAGGCCGTGGTGACCAGGATGGCCAACCCCTGGCAGGTGCTGATCGTCGATGACGAACCGGACATTCATCATGCCACCCGGCTGGCACTCTCCAACATTCAGTACAAATCCCGCCCGCTAGCCCTGCTCAACGCCTACAGCGGTGCCGAGGCTGCCCGCATGCTGCAGGCCAACCCGCGCATCGCCCTGATCCTGCTCGACGTGGTGATGGAGACCGAGGACGCCGGCCTGCGGTTGGTGCACCAGATCCGCAACGAGATGAAGAACGGCCTGGTCCGCATCGTGCTGCGCACCGGCCAGCCCGGGCAGGCCCCCGAGCAGCGGGTGATCCTCGACTACGACATCAACGACTACAAGACCAAGACCGAGCTGACGGTGCAGAAGCTCTACACCACCGTCATCGCCTCCCTGCGCTCCTACGAGACCCTCTGCGCCATCGACAAGAGCCGGCAGGGGCTCGGCAAGATACTGGAGGGGGCGGGGGATCTCTATCACCTGCATTCGCTGCGGGAGTTTGCCTCCGGCGTGCTCAAGCAGATCAGCGCCATTCTCGATGTGGGCACCGAGGGGGCCATCTGCGCCGAGCGCCGACCCGGCTCGCAGGAGCTGGAGATCCTGGCCGCTACCGGCGACTATGAATCCCTGCTGAGTGACGTGCCGCTCACTACCTTCCCGGCTCTGCATGACTCTGTGATGAGTGCGCTGGCCAATCGCTGCAACCGCTTCGAGCATCCCCAGGATGCGCTTTACATCGCCGCCCAGAACGGGCGCGAGTTCGTGCTCAACTTCACCCCTACCCAGCCGCTCGACCCGCTCGAGTGCGATCTGTTGGACGTGTTCTGTCAGCGCATCTCGGCGGCATACGACAACCTCTATCTCTACAACCAGCTGTTGCGCGCCCAGGAGGCCACCGTGGTGGCGCTGGCGGCGCTGGCGGAGTTTCGCGATTCGGATACCGGTGATCACGTGCTGCGGGTGCAGAAACTCTCCGATGCCATCGTGGCGGAGCTGCAACAGGCGGGAGCCTATCCCGACGAACTGACCCCCGGCTTCGTCGACATGATCGGCATGGCCAGCATACTGCACGACGTGGGCAAGGTGGGCACGCCGGACCACATCCTGCACAAGCCTGGGCGGTTCGAGCCGGACGAGCGGGCCATCATGGAGCAGCATGCGGACATCGGTGCCAGCATATTGCACAAGGCGGGAGAGATGGTGGAGGGGACCAGTTATCTGTCGCTGGGGGCCGAGATCGCCCGCGGCCATCATGAGCACTTCGATGGCAAGGGTTATCCGGAGCAGCTGGCCGGCGAGCAGATCCCGCTGTCGGCCCGCATCGTGGCGGTGGTCGACGTGTTTGACGCCCTGCTCAGCAAGCGCCCCTACAAGGAGCCCTGGTCGCTGGCCCAGACCATGGAATACATCATGTCGCGCTCAGGCAGCCAGTTCGATCCAGAGGTGGTGAAGGCGCTCAACCGGCTGGTCAGCGAATCGCGCTTGCCCTACGAGCTGTAGGGGAGAGCAAGAGACAACAAGGGGGCCACGGGCCCCCTTGTTGTTGGCGGGGACTGGCTGAGGGATCAGCGCTGGCCGTAGCGTACCCTGGGCTGGCGCTGGCGAAACGGCAGCAGCAGAAGGCCGAGCAGCAGATCGCCGACAAGGGCCGCGAGCAACCCCGCCGCCATGCCGCAGACGATGGCGGCTTGCTTGAGCGGTACCACATAGCTGTAGTTTTGCAGGGTATCCTGCCAGAGCTGGGGCTCGGCGCGCAGCAGCAGGTGGGAGAGCTGTCGGTACCAGGGAGCATCCTTGTAGACGCTCTCCTGCTGCAGGGTCTGACGCTGGCTGACCAGCAGTTGCAGGCTGGCCGCATCCTTGGCGAAGACCGGATCCGGGTTGGTGCGGTAGTGGTTGACCAGGGCCGTCAGATCGCCGTCGAAGTGCTGATCCGCCGTCTCCTGAAAGGGGGCAAGGCTGAGGCTGGCCTGTTGCAGCCGGGCATCCAGCCGCTGGTAGTAGAGGTCGATCAGACCCGGGATCTGCACGCCGGCCAGCAGGCCAAGGGCAAACAGCATCATCCTGAGGTAGCTGCGCATATTGCTGTTCATCTCGCGAAAGGGAAGAGCTCCATACTAGCCGCAAGGTCGGGGACGGCCAAGCCCGCCATCTGGATCGGAACATTCCAGGGAGGGCTTAAACGGAACCTGTTCTGCCGCGCTGTTTTCCCCATGAACTTTGCTTCCTCCCTCATTTGTGTGATTCACGTCACGCTTCTTATGTTCTAAAATACGGCCCCATTTTTCGGGGAGGAGAGTCCTTATGCGCAAATTTATACCCTGTTATCTGTTGGGTGGTCTCATCGCCGTCAGCTGGGCCGCTCTGCCTGAGCACGGCCCCTGGGATCAGTGGGATCTCGTCGTCTTCCATCTGGTCAATGGCTGGCTGGGTCAGGCCCAATGGTGGGCCGATCTGGTGGCGGTGACCAACAACCGGTTGTTCGATCTGGCGGTGCTCTCCTGCATGGGGCTTATCCTCTCCCGCTGCTTCTGGCGTGCTGACGAGCAGGGGCGTCGCCGGTTGGTGGCCATGGGGTGTGTCATGTTGCTGGGGGCCCTAGTGATCAACCAGTTTGGTCATCTGCTGCCGGTCAGCCGGCCCAGCCCGACCCTGATGGTGGCGGATGCACTGCGGGTCACCCAGCTCAGCGGGATCCCGACCAAGGATTCGTCCAGCGACAGCTTCCCCGGCGATCACGCCCTGTTCCTGATGATCTTCGCCGGTTTTGCCCTGCGCTATCTGCCACGCTGGGCCGGGGTGACGGCGCTGCTGATGGTGCCGCTGTTCTCGGCGCCCCGCATCCTCTCCGGTGCCCACTGGCTGACGGATGTCTATGTCGGCGCCCTCTCCTTGACCCTGCTCTGTCTGCCTCTGTTGCTGTCGACCGGTCTGTCGGATGCGCTGATCGGCTGGATCGCCCAGCGGCTGCCACGCCTGCCGGGCTGGCAGTGGCTGGCGGGCAAAACATCGGCGAGTCAGTAATAAAAAAGAAGGTCGGTGCATACCGGCCTTCTTTTTGTCTACTTCCCGCCGGTGACTGTGGTCGTCGCGAAATGACCATGACTACCACCGGCGGCCCCAGGCCTGCTGGCCCTCATAGAGAAGTATTAGCAGATTCGTTCGGGCGTGCCTAACAAGAGTTTCTCCAAGGAATCGTTTGCAAGGGATGAATGCTTGATCAGGGCCAAGATTTTTTATTTTTGCTGCCTTAGAATCGCCGCCCGTTGCTGGAGAACTCTGTATGTTAATTAATCTTTTGCGCCTGATATTCATCATCTGTGCGCTGGCGTTCATCTTCATGCTGGTACGGGCCTGGTGGCACAAGCGGCAACAGGGTGCGCTGGAGTCGACCCCCTTCTGGCCGGTGGCGGCCATCGGTTTTGTCGCCAATTTTCTCGATACCCTGGGGGTCGGCAGCTTCGCGGTGAAGACCGCCTGCTACAAGCAGTTCAAGCTGATCGACGATCGGCTGCTGCCGGGCACCCTCAACGGCCAGTGCGTGTTGCCGACGGTCACCCAGTCGCTGATCTTCATCGGTGCCGTGCAGGTGGATCCGCTCACCCTCATCGGCATGATGGTGGCCGCCGCTGCCGGCGCGGCCTGGGGGGCGCGCCACGTCGCCTCGTTCGATCGCCAGACCATCCGGCTGGTGATGGCGGTCTCCCTGCTGGTGGTGGCCGGCCTCATCTTCGCCGGCCTGCTGGGGCTGTTCCCCCTCGGTGGCAATGCCATGGGGCTGACCGGTTACAAGCTCGGGATAGCGCTCGCCGGCAACTTCCTCTTCGGTGTGCTGATGAACGTGGGCATCGGCCTGTTCGCCCCCTGCATGACCCTGGTCTATCTGCTCGGCATGAATCCGCTGGCGGCGTTTCCCATCATGATGGGCTCCACCGCCGTGCTCAGCGTCTTCTCGGCGGGCACCTTCATCCGCAAGGGGGCCTTCGACGCCAAGGCGGTGCTGGCGGTGGCCATCTTCGGCCCGGTCGGCGTGGTGCTGGCGGCCATGCTGGTCAAATCCATGGACATGGCGATGCTCAAATGGCTGGTGGCCTTCATCGTCATCTATACCTCCTGGACCATGTACGCCTCCTGGCGGGCGGCGCGGCGGGCGCCACAACCCCGGCTGGCAGGCGTCACTGGTTAGCCAGTACGGCGCGTGCCGGTGCTGGCCGTGGAGTATTGATGTGATTGCAGGCCTTTAGCGTTATCTATACCTCCTGGACCATGCCCGCTTCTTGGCGGCCGGCGCGGCGGGCGCCACAACCCCGACTGGCAGAGGTCGCAGGTTGGCCTGCACCAGCGCCGCCTCTGCCCTGGCTCCCAGAAACACATAGAGCCCGAGGGCCAGCAGCAGCCCCACGGCGCACCCCATCACCCCCACCGCCGGCCAGAGCAGTTCGCTCTGGCCCAATGAGCCCTTGAACAGCAACAAGAGCCCCTCGATGGAGACTGCGATCAGAATGGCGGCGATGAAACGGGTAATGGTGCGGCGAATGGCGCTGTGGCGAAAGATGTCTTTATGCAGCAGCACCTCCTCTTCCAGAATGGTCTTGCCCAGATCGAATACCGCTAGCGCCAGGGTCAGAAAGATGATGGCGCTGAAGGCCCCCAGCCGGTTCTGCTGCGCTCCGCACAGCAGCAGATAGAGCTGCTCCAGCCCGTGCCAGATGAGCGTCGCGACGATCAGAAACAGCGCCAGACTCAGCACCACATAAACCCCCTTGAACCAGGGCATGGCCCGGCGCCGCTCCCTGTCCCCCATCAGCCAGGCGATAAGTTGGTTCAGGCAGAGGGTCAGTTCACGGCCATGACCTCTCACTATCAGATGCAAACGGGCTTGCGGCGCCGGCACTGGCGGCAGGATCCCGAGCGGTTCCCGGCTGGGCGCCTGATGCAGGATAAAGGGGTAATCCTTGAGTGAATCGGGTGGCGCCATCAGCAGCCCCAGCAGCAGGGGGGCTAGTTCGGCTTCGTACTCCTGATAGCGTCGCAGCACATCGATGGGGCTCATTTCCGCCATACCTACCTCGCTCACAAAGGGTGGGTCTTGCTGACGGCTGCAAATTGTGGGCCTGCTTTATGACAACGACTGTGGTGGGGGTTGCACCGTTTGGTGACAAATCACGGTTGCCGACGGGCAGATTGCACCGGCAGCGGGCATGGCGAGGGGAGAATGAAAAAGGGCCCGTGAAGGGCCCTTGTACGACAGATGGCGACGGCTTAGCCGGCCAGCTTGGCGAAGCTGCGCTCGGCGGCGGCCAGGGTGTGTTCGATCTCCTTGTCGCCGTGGGCCAGCGACAGGAAGCCCGCCTCGTAGGCGCTCGGCGCCAGATAGACGCCTTCTTCCAGCATCAGGTGATAGAAGCGCTTGAAGCGCTCCATGTCGCAGCGGGTCACCTGCTCGTAGCGGGTGATCTCGGTCTCGTCGGTAAAGAAGAAGCCGAACATGCCGCCCACGTAGTTGATGGCGAGCGGGATGCCGTGTTTGGCGGCGGCGGCTTTGAGCCCTTCTGCAACCCGGGCGGTCTTGGCACTCAGCTGTTCATAGAGGCCCGGCTCCAGCAGCAGATCCAGCATGGTGAGGCCGGCGGCCATGGCCACCGGGTTGCCGGAGAGGGTGCCGGCCTGATAGACGGGGCCGGTCGGGGCGATATGCTGCATCACCTTCTTCTTGCCGCCGAAGGCGCCGACCGGCATGCCGGCACCGATGATCTTGCCGAGGGTGGTGAGATCCGGGTCGATGTTGTAGTGGCCCTGGGCACCGCGCAGGGAGACGCGAAAACCAGTCATAACCTCATCCAGGATCAGCAGGGCGCCAAACTCGTCACAGATGGCGCGCAGCCCTTCCAGGAAACCAGGCACCGGCGGGATGCAGTTCATGTTGCCGGCCACCGGCTCGACGATGATGCAGGCGATCTCGCGGCCGTACTGGCTGAAGGCTTCGCGCACCGAGTCCAGATCGTTGAACACGCAGGTGAGGGTGTGCTTGGCAAAGTCGGCCGGCACGCCCGGACTGTTGGGTTGACCCAGGGTCAGCGCGCCGGAGCCGGCCTTGACCAGCAGGGAGTCGGCGTGGCCGTGGTAGCAGCCTTCGAATTTGACGATCTTGTCGCGGCCGGTGTAGCCGCGGGCCAGCCGGATGGCGCTCATGGTCGCCTCGGTGCCGGAGTTGACCATCCGCACCTGCTCCATGGAGGGGACGATCTGGCGTACCTTCTCGGCCATCAGCACTTCGATCTCGGTGGGGGCGCCGTAGCTCAGCCCTTTCTCGACGGCCTTGATGACGGCGGCCTTGATGGCCGGGTGGTTGTGACCCAGCAGCATGGGGCCCCAGGAGCCGATGTAATCCACGTAGGCCTGGCCGTCCACGTCATAGAGGTAGGCGCCATCGGCGTGATCGATGAAGCGGGGTGTGCCGCCGACCCCATTGAAGGCGCGGACCGGTGAGTTGACGCCGCCCGGAATGGTCTGGCGGGCCTGTTCAAACAGCTGATCTGATTTTGACATGGATCATCCTTAATGGGATTTTGGTCGTCACACAGGTGCAGGTGGCCGATTGCGGCTCGGCAGTCGGGGGGAGCTGGAGTATGCTTGCGCTCTTGACTCCCTGGCCAAGGACTGCCCCGTGTTAAATGAAACGGGCCGACTATAGCAGAAAGGCCCGGTGCTGGGCAGCCGGGCAGCAGGCTGGATGTCGTCACCTCCGTCAGCAAACGAATGTGGTTTTTTTCATGTCGCAACAAGCTTTCTCCTCTGCCGAACCGCTCTCGCCTCCCCGTGGCCCCGTCCTGCGGCGGATCATTCATCAAGACAAGATGCCTCTGCTGGTGCTGCTGTTGGCGGCACTGGTCGGAACCCTGGCCGGGCTGGTCTGTGGACTGTTCGAGTCCGGCGTCCACTGGCTGGCGCAGCAGCGCATTGATCTGCTGGCCGATCGCCCCTGGTGGCAGCTCGGTCTGCTCGGCTTCGGTTTCAGCGCCCTGCTGGGGATGATCGGTTATTTCCTGACCCACACTTTTGCGCCGGAGGCCGGGGGCTCCGGCATTCCCGAGATCGAGGGTGCCATGGACGAACTGCGGCCGGTGCGCTGGTGGCGGGTGTTGCCGGTCAAGTTCTTCGGCGGTATCTGCACCCTTAGCTCTGGCATGGTGCTGGGGCGGGAGGGGCCCTCGGTGCAGATCGGCGGCAACCTCGGCAAAATGGTGGCGGATATCTTCCGGCTGCCCAAGGAGCATGGGCACGCCCTGCTGGCGGCCGGTGCGGCCGGCGGTCTGGCCGCAGCCTTCAATGCGCCGCTGGCGGGGATCCTGTTCGTGATGGAGGAGATGCGTCCGCAGTTTCGCTACTCTTTTCTGGCCATCAAGGCGGTGGGCATCTCTGCCATCATGGCGACGCTGATGCTGCAGAACATGAAGGGGCAGGGGGCGGTGATCAGCTTGCCTCACTACGATGCACCGGCCCTCAAGGCGCTCTGGTTGTTCCTCTTCATGGGGGCCGCTTTCGGCGTGTTGGGGTTCGTCTTCAACAAATTGGTGCTGGCCTGCCAGGATGGTTATCTGGCACTGCATCAAAACAAGCGCCATCGCTTCGTCGCCATCGGCATGCTGGTGGCAGGCACCTTCGGCGTGCTGTCGCTGTTCGCCCCGGCGGTGACCGGTGGCGGCACCGAGCTTATCCCTCACCTGATGGGCGGGGAGTATGCAATGGCCACCCTGTTCCTCATCTTCTCCATCCGACTGGTCGCCACTCTGGTCTGTTTCTGCTCCGGCGCGCCGGGTGGGGTATTCGCGCCGACCCTGGCGCTGGGCACCCTGTTCGGGGTGGTGTTTGGTCACCTGTTCCACTCGGCCTTCCCCGAACTTGGCATCGAACCGGGCGCCTTTGCCATCGCCGGTATGGGGGCGCTGTTTGCCGCCACCGTGCGTGCGCCCATCACCGGCATAGTGCTGGTGACCGAGATGACCGACAACTATCAGCTGATCCTGCCCATGATGATCACCACGGTCGGTGCGACCCTGGTGGCTCAGTGGTTGGGGGGCCGCCCCATCTATTCCCAGATCCTGGAGCGAACTTTACGGCTCGCGGCGCGTCAAAAGCGGGGAGAAAGCGGCGCCAGTGCCGGTTAACTCTTTGTCTGCCGGCCTGAATCTGCTGTGTCGCGTATAGTGAAGGGAGCGTGGCCGCAGTATGCGCAGTAACATAAAGAGGCCTTATGTCCCAGATAATGAAGTGGTTGGCAGTGCTGATGGTGGGGGTGCTCATCGGCTATTTCGTCGGTAATCGCCAGGAGCTGGCCCAGAGCAGTCTGTTGACGGTTCAGCAGGAGACGCTGGAGCGCCAGGCCAAGGCCATTGGCCAGCTCAAGAGCGAGCTCGGCATCAAGGAGACCCTGCTGGCTACCCAGAAGGCAGCGTTCGAGCAGTTGCAGCAGGCGCTCAAGGATCAGGAAGCCCAGGTGCAGGAGCAGAAGCGCCAGCTGGCTTTCTTCGAGCGGATCATGCGTCCCACCGGCGAGCAGGTGGGGGTGGTGATCGACAACCTCACCCTGCAGGAGACCAGTATCCCTGGCCGTTATCACTATCGGCTGGCGCTGACCCAGCCCGCCAAGAAGCGCGAGCTGTTCCGCGGTCAGGTACAGATAAAGGTGGAAGGAAGCCAGGGTGACAAGCCCAGAACCCTCGGCAGCCGTGAGCTGGGCATGAAGGTAGGAGAGGGGCGCTATGCACTGCGTTACTTCCAGCTGCTGGAAGGTAACTGGCAGTTGCCGGAAGGCTTTGTACCAGACCGGGTGCGGATCACCATCGGCAAGGATGGCCGGCAACCGGCCCAGGAGCTGCTGGCCGAATGGGGCGAGGTGATCAAGCCGCTGGTGGTCGCTCCACCGGCACCTGTGCCGGCCACACAGTAAGAAGCTTGGTGAATACTTGAACTGAATGGTCGGGTATTGGATAATTTCGCGGTTTCCATGTTTGTGGATTTAACGGTTGTGAGGTCAGTAATGAGTGCAGTAGCAGAAGCCCCGTTGCCCATCCAGATGACGGATGCGGCAGCCAACAAGGTGAAGACCCTGATCACCGAAGAAGAAAATCCCGAGCTCAAGCTGCGGGTGTACATCACGGGCGGTGGCTGCTCCGGTTTCCAGTATGGTTTCACCTTCGATGAGAAGATCAACGAAGGGGATACCGTGGTCGAGAAGAGCGGGGTCACCATGGTGATCGATCCCATGAGCCTGCAGTATCTGGTTGGCGGCAGTGTGGATTACACCGAAGGTCTGGAAGGCTCCCGCTTCACCGTGACCAACCCCAATGCCACTACCACCTGTGGCTGTGGTTCCAGCTTCTCTATCTGATATATAGAGATACCGCGTGATATCGAAGGGCCCCAAGGGGCCCTTTTCGTTTTGGCACCCATTCTTATAGTCGGACGCTCTGGACCAGCAACTAATGCTCAAGAGACCTTGATGGGCTTCCTTTGGGTTGCTGTTGGGGCGCTTTTTATCCTGATTGGTGGTTAGTTAAACACTTTAACGTCTTTTTCAAAAAAACACGGAGTTTTCGCTTGTCAGCGAGAATCATATCCCTATAATGCGCCTCCATCAGCACGGCGCAGTGCGCGTCTGGTCTGGCTTGCAAAGCAAGCTGGTGAAGGTTATAGTTATCGACCCTGCTCTTTAACAATTTGAATCAAGCAATCTGTGTGGGCACTCACAGCATCGAGCATCAAAAACAATTTTTGATTTTCAATGTCTGATGAAGTGACCAAAGCAACTTTTAAGTTGCAGCAGTTAATTCAGCAATTCATTGAGCCGCCTTAATTGGCAACCAAACTTAAATTGAAGAGTTTGATCATGGCTCAGATTGAACGCTGGCGGCAGGCCTAACACATGCAAGTCGAGCGGCAGCGGGAAAGTAGCTTGCTACTTTTGCCGGCGAGCGGCGGACGGGTGAGTAATGCCTGGGAAATTGCCCAGTCGAGGGGGATAACAGTTGGAAACGACTGCTAATACCGCATACGCCCTACGGGGGAAAGCAGGGGACCTTCGGGCCTTGCGCGATTGGATATGCCCAGGTGGGATTAGCTAGTTGGTGAGGTAATGGCTCACCAAGGCGACGATCCCTAGCTGGTCTGAGAGGATGATCAGCCACACTGGAACTGAGACACGGTCCAGACTCCTACGGGAGGCAGCA
>NZ_JBFOCR010000027.1:0-133640 GCF_040907935.1 Aeromonas sp. s2
GGCACTGTTGCAAAGTTAGCGATGAGGCAGCCTTTTGTCTTATTCAAAGGCCTTACATTTCAAAAACTCTGCTTACCAGGCGCATTTCGCCCAGGGGATCACCATAATAAAATGCTGAGGCCTGGCCTTTGCGTAGTGCACGCATCACCTCAATACCTTTGATGGTGGCGTAAGCCGTCTTCATGGATTTAAATCCCAGCGTGGCGCCGATTATCCGTTTCAGTTTGCCATGATCGCATTCAATCACGTTGTTCCGGTACTTAATCTGTCGGTGTTCAACGTCAGACGGGCACCGGCCTTCGCGTTTGAGCAGAGCAAGCGCGCGACCATAGGCGGGCGCTTTATCCGTGTTGATGAATCGCGGGATCTGCCACTTCTTCACGTTGTTGAGGATTTTACCCAGAAACCGGTATGCAGCTTTGCTGTTACGACGGGAGGAGAGATAAAAATCGACAGTGCGGCCCCGGCTGTCGACGGCCCGGTACAGATACGCCCAGCGGCCATTGACCTTCACGTAGGTTTCATCCATGTGCCACGGGCAAAGATCGGAAGGGTTACGCCAGTACCAGCGCAGCCGTTTTTCCATTTCAGGCGCATAACGCTGAACCCAGCGGTAAATCGTGGAGTGATCGACATTCACTCCGCGTTCAGCCAGCATCTCCTGCAGCTCACGGTAACTGATGCCGTATTTGCAGTACCAGCGTACGGCCCACAGAATGATGTCACGCTGAAAATGCCGGCCTTTGAATGGGTTCATGTGCAGCTCCATCAGCAAAAGGGGATGATAAGTTTATCACCACCGACTATTTGCAACAGTGCCTTCTGGCATGGTGACGCCTTGGAAAGCGGCGAAGTATTGCTCGGCGTGCTGTTGGGTCGGGATGAGCGAGTAAGGGGGGTCTATGGTTTGCTGGCCGGGGCTTTCTACATGAATAAGTCAGCTGGGTGCTGATTAGGCTGTTTGAATGTTATTTCAAGGTATTGAAATATAACTGTAAATTGAACTTCTGCAGTTTATGATCACGAACTTCTGCATGTTGTGTTTCACACATGAAACAGCTGGACTGGCCTTACTTGTTTTTTGCGGCCAAAGTGGATGAAGTCCTGGCTGTTCAGTTGCTCAAACGAACACCGTTACTATCTGTAGCAATGGTCCTCAAATTTCATCATGTCCCAATTGTGTACCGCGCTCATCAGCGTAAGAACCATAAACCTTTATAAATCAGTTCATTAAAAAACACATATTGCAAAACGTGGAAGAAAAAAGTTGGCTCGCTGCTGGCGTGTGCTGTTTTGCTCATGTTGCTCGAGAGGGATATCCGATGACGGCGGCGCCTGGCGCCTGGGTGGGGGTGCCATGCACCTCGGTTGCCTGCATGGTAAACCATAGCGCAGGCAGAGCGAAGGGCAGTCGTCGTGGTTGGCGCTTTATTGGCCGCGGCAGGTTGGCCAGCCCGGTGAGATGAGCAACGCCATGATCTTCTAAGACAAAGGCATGTCTCAACGGCTTCCTCTGGCCGCGTCCGCCAGTGTGCCGGACATCGAGGATGGATGCCCAGCCTGGCGATCGCGGCCGGGCACGGCAGGTTACTCCTCGTCGATGGCGGCCGGGCACGGCAGGTTACTCCTCGTCGATGGCGGCGAATCGAGCCACCAGATAGTCGATCAGCGCCCGTACAGAGGGGAGCAGGCCGCGCCGGGAGGGGAACACGGCGTGGATGAGTTCGGGCTTTGGCTCCCAGGCTAGCACCACCTTGATCAGGGTGCCGGCATCGAGCTGCTCCCGCACCATCAACAGCGGCAACTGCACCACGCCGATACCGGCCAGAGCGGCACTGCGCAGGGCCACCATGTCGGTGGTGACGAAACGGGGTTGGTGGGCGAGCTCGACATGGGCCCCCTGCGGCCCGAACAGCGACCAGATATAGTGCTGCCGTGGCGCTCCCAGCCCCATGCTGGGCCAGCCGTGCAGATCCGCCGGCGCGGCAGGCAAGCTCCGTTGTGCTATCAGTGCCGGGCTGGCCACCAGGCACTGGCGACGCTGCGCCAGTGTCCGGATCACCAGTTCGCTGTCCTGCAGCGGTGGCGGTCTGACCCGGATCGCCACATCGACTCCTTCGGCGATGGGGTCGACCCGCCGATTGGTCCCCTCCAGCTCGATCCTGATCTGCGGGTGACGGGCCATGAAATCCGCCAGCATGGGGCCGATATGGGTGTGCAGCAGGGCGATGGGGCAGCTCATGCGGATGAGACCACAGGGCTCGGTTCGGGTCATCTCGATGGCAGCCTGCGCCGCCTCGGCCTCCACCAGCATCCCCTTGCAGTGTTCGTAATAGGTACGGCCCAGCTCGGTCACCGCAAACTGGCGGGTCGAGCGCTGGAGCAGCCGCACGCCGAGCCGCTCTTCAAGCTGTGCTATCCGGCGGCTGAGGCGGGATTTGGGCATGCCGATGGCGCGGCCAGCGGGGGCAAAGCCGCCGTGATCCACCACCTGGACGAAGTAGTAGAGATCGTTCAGATCCTGCATAGGGCGCTCTCATCGTTCCAAAAATAGGACGCTGATGCCCAATTTAGCAGTCTGCCCACCTGTTCGTCTCGAAACTATGCTGTCTCCAGTGCTCAATTCCACCGGATATGTCAGGAGCGACAGATGAAAAAGATCCTCGGCGTTTACAGCGCACCCCGTCCTCACTGGGTGGGCGACGGCTTTCCCGTACGCTCTCTCTTCTCCTACAGCAGTCACGGCAAGCAGTTGAGCCCCTTCCTGCTGCTCGACTATGCCGGCCCGGCCAACTTTACGCCGACCAGCCGGCCGCGCGGGGTGGGTGAACATCCCCATCGCGGTTTCGAGACGGTAACCATCGTCTACAAGGGCGAAGTGGCGCATCGGGATTCGACCGGTCGGGGCGGCGTGATAGGCCCGGGTGACGTGCAGTGGATGACCGCCGGCGCGGGTATCTTGCACGAGGAATTTCATGCCCCGGCCTTCAGCAAGTCAGGCGGCGAGCTCGAGATGGTGCAGCTGTGGGTGAATCTGCCGAGCCGGCACAAGATGACGCCGCCCGGTTACCAGCCCATCCTGGCGCGCGACATTCCGACGGTGGCGCTTGCCGACGACGCGGGGTCGGTACGGGTGATCGCCGGCGAGTTTGAGGGGGTCCGTGGCCCGGCCCATACCTTCAGCCCGTTGTATGTCTGGGATCTGCGTCTGGTACAGGGCAGCATCAGCACACTCGAGTTGCCCGAAGGCTGGACCGGCGCGCTCATCGTGTTGAAGGGTTCGGTGCAGGTCAACGGCACTGCCATCGCCCGGGAGGCGCAGATGGTGGTGTTGGAGAGGGTGGGACAGCAGGTGCTGATCGAGGCAAACAGCGACGCCACTGTGTTGCTGCTGAGCGGCGAGCCCATCGAGGAGCCCATCGTGGGGCACGGCCCCTTCGTGATGAACAGCCATGAGGAGATAGTGCAGGCCATCGATGACTTCAACAGCGGCAGATTCGGCGTGATGCCGGAGTGATAAACAAGGCCCTCGCAGAAGGGCCTTGTTTTTATTGTGCCGCGGATCAGCGCTGACGGGCCTTGAACCTGGGGTTGCTCTTGCAGATCACGAACAGCTTGCCGCGGCGGCGGACGATCTGGCAATCGGGGTGGCGCGACTTGGCTGATTTGAGGGAGGAGAGGACTTTCATGACTGGGCTTTTCCTTTGTTGAAGAACTGACCGAAACGCTGGCCGAAGCGGGCGACCTGACCCTCCTTGCTGACCTGCTTCTGCTTGCCGGTATAGAAGGGGTGTGACGCACTGGAAACATCCAGTGTTACATAGGGGTAGGTATTGCCGTCTTCCCACAGCTTGGTGCGATCGGTCTTGAGGGTGGAACCCACCAGAAAATAGGTGTTGGCGGTCAGGTCGTGGAACAGAACCTGACGGTACTCGGGGTGAATGTCTGGACGCATGATGGTTCGCTCTGTGTGATTTAATGTTATGTTATAACAATAAAATCATGCCTCCGTTGAGAATCAATATCAACAACTTTTTGCACGGCATCAGGGTTGAGCGAGGAGAATGAAGTTGCCGCGTTGCGCCGTTTGCTCGGTTGACCGCTTGAATAGACAGCCAATTGCATCAGGGGAGAAGGTCTTGCAGGAAAGAGTTTTTGGTCAGCCGCTGGCGCCCTCTTTACTTTTGATTTTTACTGTATAAAAATACAGTAAAAATCATGGAGAAGTATCCTATGCGTCTGGAAATCATCATCGACAAGAAACATCAGGTGCCCACCTCGACCATGGAGGCGCTGCGCCAGGAGCTGCTCAAGCAGCTGGGCGAGAAGTTCCCCGACCTGCATGTTCGCGTCGCCCCTGGCAGTGCCATGGCGTTGACCGTCAGCCGGGCCAGCAAGGAGGATAAGGAGCTGGCGGAAGCCATGGTGCAGGAGGTGTGGGAGAACGCCGATAGCTGGATGCCGGAGAGTGCAGCCTCCTGAGCCAGGCGTCGAGCATATGAAAATTGGATAGACAGAAAAAACGCAGCCATGGCTGCGTTTTTTGTTTTCGCGGGATGGAGCCCGTGCTTGTCGTGCTCTCTGCCCTTAATCCTTAATCCTCAAAACTCAAAACTCAAAACTCAGAACTCAGAACAGGCAGCAAGTGTTAGAGCCCGGCCCAGCGTTTGAGGCTGTTGACCTGTACCCGCTGATCGGCCTGGGCAATGTCACCGCTGGCCCGAAGTGCCTTGAGGGCGATGGGAAGGGCGGCGCGCACTTCGCTGGCCGTCATGCCGGCCTGCAGGGCCGAGTGATAGGCGAGCTTGAGCAGCACGTAATCGAGCCCGGTCGGAAAGCTGTCGATGCTGTTGTCGTTGAAGATGGAGGGAAACACCTTGTCCGAATCGTTGGGCAGCCCCATCACCTGAGTGAGCTCCTCCACCACGCAGTCGAGGAAGCGACCCTTGGCCCGGCTGTAATCCACCGGAATGATGATGGTGGCGCGGGCCATCTCGCGGCGGGTATTGGTGGTGAAGTTGGCCATGCAGAGCCCCTCCTTGAGCGCCGTCTTGACGGAGGCATCCTGCCCCATGGTGCGCTTGGCCCAGCTCGCCATCTTGGCGCGCTCGGTCATGATCAGGGTGATGTTGGGCCGCTCATCTACCAGCGTAATGGGGCGGCCTATGATGCCGGCCAGATGCTGGCTCTGCACCCTGACCACCTCGCTTTGCAGCGCCTTGTCGCCAAATTCGTTGACCAGCTTGAGCCGGATGGGCTGCTCCCAGCGGGAGAAGCGCACGTTCTGTTCGTGGCCATACTCCCGCTTCATGGCGATCTCAAAGAAGCTTGCGGTGAGATAGGCATCGCTCTGCCAGCGTTCGGCCGCCGAGAGGGAAGGGCTCAGCAAGAGTGCCGCCATCAACCAGCGGGCAAGTGGTCGGCGCAACGGGGTCATGTCTCCTCCTTGAAACCTGCGATGGGTCAGCGTGCGGCACGCTCGAGATCGCGCCAGGTGAGCCAGAGCCTCAGATCAAACTCCAGTTGATGATAGTCCGGCTCCATATGCTGACAGAGCTGATAGAAGCTCTTGTTGTGATCCTTCTCTTTCAGGTGGGCCAGCTCATGCACCACGATCATCTTCAGAAAGGCCGGGTGGGCCTCCTTGAACAGGGCGGCGATGCGGATCTCGTTCTTGGCCTTGAGCTTGCTGCCCTGCACCCGGCTCACATAGGTGTGCAGGCCGAGAGCATCCTTGATCACGTTGATCTTGGCGTCGAAGATCACCTTGGAAAGCGGCGCCGAGCTTTTCAGGTAGCGGTTCTTCAGCTCCATGGTGTAGGTGAGCAGCGCCTTGTCGCTCTGGATGAGGTGGGTCTCAGGATAGCGCCTGGCCAGCACTTCCCCCAGCTTGCCCGCCGCGATCAGCTGTTGCACCTGGGCCTTGAGGGGCTCGGGGTAGCCACCGAGATAGGTCAGTTCCGCCATGTCTGCATTACTCAATACATCAAAAGAGCGCCATTGTAGTCAGCGCGTCGCCGCTTGCCTACCGTTTCGGGCCGGGCCTGCCTCACCGCAATGAAAAGGCCGTCAACGCGGGATGACGGCCCTGTTCGCTCAAGGGGGCTCAGCGTCTGCGATAGAGACCCGGCTCCACCTCTTCATACTGGCTCACCAGGTATTGATAGAAGGCGAGGCTGGAGGGGGAGCTTGGCTTCTTGAGCTCATCGACCACCCGATCCGGCTTGGCGATGATGAACTTGGGGCTCTGGCGCTTGAGGTCGGCCAGCACCCGCTCGCGCACGTCATAGGGCGGGTTGACGTTGGCAAAGAAGAGGTAGGCGGAGGCCGGCTGGCGGTCGGTCCAGAGGTAATATTGGGGCTGGATGCCATCCACCCAGATCTTGTCGGCGGGGGTGGTCTCGGCCAGGATCCGGTCGACCCGTACCTGGGCCGGCGGGTTGAAGGGCCTGCCTTTCTGGCTGCCTTCCCAGGCGTTGTTGAGCATCAGGGCCAACATGGCGAGCGAGGCGAGCCAGGGGGTGGCACTGCGCACGTCCCAGGCGCGCCACAGGGGCACCAGAATGAGCACCGGCAGGGCCCACAGCAGGCTGTTGCCAAGCACTTCACGCACCCGTTCCAGCGACCACTCCTTGGTGCTCCAGCCGTAGCCGAGCTGCTGGGCCAGCAGCCAGCTGGCGGTCAGCACCACCAGCGAGATGCAGAGCAGACCGAGGGCATCGGCCTGCTGTTCGCTGCGATCCAGCAGACAGGCCAGCGGCAGCAGGGCCAGCTGCAGATAGAGCACGTCGTAGTGATCGAACACGTGGCCGGATACCGAGTTGGCGATCAGGGTGAAGATGACCCCAAACAGGGTGGCGCACAGCACCGGCAGGTACCACTCCTGACGCCGGCTCATCATCAGCACGATGAAGGCGGGCAGCAGCATGATGAGGCCGGTACGCAGCAGGCCGACGCTGCCCACATCCGGCGAGAAGCCGTTGCCGTAGCTCCCCTCGAAGAAGATGTCGAAGGCGTAGTATTTGAATTCGGCCAGCAGGTTGTGGTGCTGGAAATAGGCCAGCAGCGGACCGCCGACGAGCGCCAGCCCCAGCAGGCTGGAGCAGAGCAGGGAGAGGGCGCAGCGCCACTGCTCGCGCAGGCACCAGTGGCAGAACAGCACCAGATACCAGGCACCCCAGAAGGCGCCGTTGTTGGTGCGCATCCAGGCGACGATGGCAAAGGTGAGCGCGGCCACCAGCGCCGGTCCCCAGCTGCAGCGCTTGTCCAGCAGCATGGTGATGAAGGCCCACTGGGCGATGAGGGCCAAATGGAAGGTCCAGTCCTCGGTCATGTTGCCGTAGTAGTAGCGGGTGCCGTAGAGCGCCAGCACCGCCAGCATGCTGCCGAGCCGGGCCCGCAATGAGAGGCCGAGCTGGCCGAAGGCCTGCCAGCTGGCCATCAGCCCCAGCCAGCAGAGCGCCCATTCCAGCAACCAGATCCCGAAGAAGCCGCCGAGGCCGTAGCCGAAGGCGTCGAGGGCGAAGATCATGGGGCCCTTGATGTCGATCATGTCCCGATAGAGCACGCCCCCCTCGCTCCACATCTTGCCCATCACGGCAAACAGCGAGGCGTCGAAGCCCGGCGCCATGCCGTGGAACAGCGGGTTGCGCAGGCAGAACAGCAAGGCCAGCAAACCGGTGAGCAGGATCACCAGCGGCCGCAGGCCCGGATTGACGCGAGGAGGAGTAAAACGGATGGCATGATTCATGGGTGACCTGTTCCTGCTGGGAAGTCTCGAAAGCGGGCCTATCTTGCCGAGCCTGACCACACGATGCAATGGGCCAGGGGAATGTGCTTGAAATAATTTGCAAAAGTGCCGCTTTACGACAAGAAAGCGGCACGTTTTATGGTGTACGGGGACAAAGGGCGAAGCCGAGTCCGACTTTCGCCCCGGCTGGCGGGGGATCAGCCGGTGGTCGGCCCCTGATACTCCACCCGCGCCGGCATGGCGGTGAGCGCCGGCAGATAGCGGGCCCAGCGAATGAAGGCATCCGCCAGGGTGATGCCGAGTTCCTGATTGTGCTGCGTCAGGGTGCGGGCCAGCGCTGTGTAGCCCTCCTTGCCGGAGGCGGTGTAGGCGCTGGAGACCCCCCGATAGACGGCGTCGGCGTCGACCGCTTGCCACTCATCAGGCGCACGCTCCCACTCCAGCCGGGTGATCCGGCGCCCCTTGGGCTGATCCGCCTGATAACAGAAGCGCACTCCGGCGGTGTAGGGGAAGCTGCCGCTGCCATTGCCCGTCACCCCGTTGTTGGTGGCGTTGTCGATGGCCTCCTCCAGTGCCTCGGCCAGCTCATGGCCGTGCACCCGATAGAGGGTGAGCGGGATGGCGAAGGGCAGCAGGCGGCCGGCGATGTCCGCTTCGCTGAGCGGCCCGGGTTCGAGGGAGCAGCGCACTCCGCCGGCGTTGTGCAGGGCGAAGTCCACCTGACCGACCTGCTCGCGGGCGCTGGCCAGCATGGCGCTCGCCACCAGGGGGGCGACCTGGCTGCCGGCCGGCAGGTTGGCATCAGGCAGCCGCTGGTGGTGCAGCGGCTCGTCAAGGCGGGTCACGATGCGCTGGGTCATGGTCTCCAGCTCGGGCCGGTAGCGCCTGGCCAGATGCTGTTCCAGTTCGGGGTCGGGGTCGCAGAAGGTGAGCCCGGCCGGCGGATTGCCGGCAAAGGGCCAGGGCTGCCAGGGCAGCCACTCCAGCTGGCCGCGGCTGCGCGCTACCCGGCCGCGCTGGTCAAAGGTCAGCTCGCACACCCCGAGGCAGAGGGCGCTGTGGGCGGCGTGTAGGACGGCCACCCCGTTTATCATCAGCGGGTAGCTGCCTTCGCTGTCGAGCCCGAGCGGCGCCAGCTCCCCCAGCAGGCTGTGGGTGTGGCCGCCGATGATGAGGCTGAGCTCGGGGAAACGCTCGGCCAGCCGTTTGTCCTGCTCGAGCCCCAGGTGGCTGAGCAGGATGATGTGCTGAATGCCGGCGGCCTTGATCTCTGCCAGCGCGGCTTGCAGGGTCTGCTCGATGCCGTGGAAGCGGGTGTGGCCATCCGGGTTGGCGATGGCGGCCATCTGCGGCAAGGTGATGCCAAGCAGGGCGAAGGGCACGCCGCCGAGCAGGCGCCGCTGCCAGGGACGGCTGGCATCGTGCAGATTGGGCAGGCCGCGCAAGGGGAGTGGGGTATTGGCCGGCTCCTGGCTGCTGTCGAGGTTGGCGGCCAGCACCGGAAAATCGAGCTGGCGCAAAAACTCCACCAGAGGACCGTTGCCCAGATCGAATTCGTGATTGCCGATCACCATGGCGTCCGGTCGCAACAGGCTCAGCAGATCGGCGTTGGCCCGCCCCTTGAAGCGGTTGAAATAGAGCGAGCCCT
This sequence comes from Aeromonas sp. s2, assembly GCF_040907935.1. Taxonomy (NCBI): domain Bacteria; kingdom Pseudomonadati; phylum Pseudomonadota; class Gammaproteobacteria; order Aeromonadales; family Aeromonadaceae; genus Aeromonas; species Aeromonas sp. s2. The sequence continues at coordinate 9,399 of NZ_JBFOCR010000027.1, forward strand.
GGAAGGTGTCGCCACCGTGCAGAAACAGGCAGGACTGGCCCGCCTCGTCCGCCTGCCGGCGCAGGGCGTTGAGCCGGGTCAGGATACGGGCATAGCCGCCGCACTGGGTGCGCCACTCGGACTCACCTGCGGGGGCGAAGCGCATGGGGGCGCCGTCGAAATGGGAGTGGCAGTCACTGAAATGGGCAAGTTGAACCGTAATACTCATCTCGGTCCTCCTTAGAGAAAAAAGAGCACCGAGTCTACTCCAATGGCGGGGGGAGATACCAGCCCGGCGGTAGACCGGGCTGGCAGAGCGGGGAGAGGCGGGGCATCCGCTCAGGGAGCCCCGGCCACGTCAGGCGGGCACCATGATCTGGGTGGCGAGGATCACCACCAGCAGGCCAACGGCCACCGGCAGCGAGGTACGTTTAACCACCTCGAACGGAGAGAGGTTGCCCATCCCCGCACAGGCGACCACCACCCCGGACACCGGCGAGATGGTGCGGCCGAGGTTGGAGGCCTGCAGCATGGGGATCACCAGATAGGCCGGGTTGACGCCGAGGCTGGTGGCCAGATGGGGAATAAGCTCCACGAAGGCGTAGAAGGGGGCGTTGCCGGAGCCCGTGGTAAAGGCGGCCAGGGTGGTGATGACCACCAGCACCAGCATGATGACGATGCCGCCGGTACCAAAGCTCTGGGCAAGATCCAGGAGGTTGGCGATGAAGCCGAGCCCCATCAGGCCCTGGGCAAACACCCCGGCCCCCACCAACAGCATCACCACGCCGGCGAAGGCGTCAGCCATGCTGCGCCAGCACACCTGCAACCCGTCCAGCAGCTCTTTGCCGTTGCGCTTGCGTACCAGCTCCAGCAGGGCGGCCAGCACCAGGCAGATGACGATGATGGTGACGATGTCGAGCTTGGGCCCCAGTTTGCCGTCAAACAGCAGCACCCCGATGATGGGGGTGAAGGGCAGGATGGCGTAGAAACCGGGCGCGTCGGTGATGAGATCGCTCGGGGCGACGGCGGCATTGTGCTCGCCGGCCTTCTGATCCAGATAGCGTTGCCAGAAGAAGTGGGTCACCGCCATGGCGGCGATGGCCACCAGCGAGATGGGCAGGGTCAGCTTGAAGGCAAATTCGATGAGCTCCATGTTGGCGGCCTGGGCGGCCATCACCACGTCCCCCGAGGTGGGGGCCAGGATGATGGCCGCCGGCGAGGCGCACACCGCCGCCGCGGCGCCGCGGGAGATCCCCATGTTGACCATCAGCGGGAACAGGGTGGCCATCAAGAGGACGCCCAGGCCGGTGGCTGAGCTCACCGCCAGCGACATGGCGCAGGCCACCAGGTAGGCGGCCACCAGCAGGATGTAGGGGGACTTGATGACGCCGAGCGGCTTGCTCGCAAGCTTCACCAAAATGGTATTGGCCCCGATGTGGCTCATGTAGCCGGCGAAGCCGCACAGCACCATGATCAGCATGCCAAGGCCGCCGCCCCGGTCAACCAGCAGGAAGCGCACGTATTCGAACACGTCGGTGGCAACGTGGCCGGTGGAAGTGACGCTGGCGGGCAGCACCGCCTTGCCCATCAGGGCGGTGATCGCCAGCAGCAGCAGGCCGCCGCTGAGCAGCACCCCGGTGGCCGAGTAGCCCTTGAATATGTAGCGGCCCACGGCAAGGGTGACCAGGGTACCAATAAGGAGTTCCATCATAGAGTGAGTTCCTGAGTACGAATGGGAGTGGATGCATTATTGGCGTCAACTTGGAGGTTAATCTGGCCAATCCCGAAATGCATCGACATAAAACTCGGCGATTATTATCTAATAAGGGGTAACCCACCATGATGTAGCGCATCACTTGTGATCTCGCTTGCAAATCAATACGGGCGCGGGGTTGCGACTTGTCAAGCTGACACTTAGGCTTTGTGACGGGAGTAGGTGACAGTCGCGGGGATCGCGGTTAATCTCCTGCTTTGAATATTAATGCGTTGATTATTAATTAAAATAACAACCCCGCCAGCAACGAGGTCAAGGCAGCAGAGATGGGAATGGTCAGCAAACTTTTCATGGTGGCACTGATGTTGTTCGCCGCCACCGCAGGGGCCGAGAGTTCCCATTACACCGGCATCAAGGCGGTGCCTGACATCAAGGTAGACTTCCAGTTTTATCGGGTTTCCGGACCGGATGTGGCGAGCCTGGCCCGCCAGATGACCAATGCGGGCACAGCCCGGGCCAATGGCCACATCGGCATGGCCAGCTATCAACTCTCCTGGCAGTTGCAGACCAGCCCCGGGGCGCAGCGCTGCGAGCTGGAGCAGGTCAAGGTCACCACCCGCATCAAGGTGATGGTGCCGAACTGGATGGACAAGGCCAAGGCCTCCGTCGCCGAGCGCCAGAAGTGGGACAAGCTGGTGGCCGCCATGTTCGATTACGAGAGCCGCCACAAGGACATCTTGCTGGAGAGCGTGAGCCAGCTCGGCATCCAGTTGGCCCAACTGCCGGTGGAGCGTGACTGCGCCGCCCTGCAGTATCAGGCCTGGCAGCGCGGGCAGGGGGGGCTGGCCAGCTTGCGCGAGCGTTTTGCCCAGTTGCAGCAGCAGACCGACCATGGCCGCAAGCTGGGGCTCAACTGGCCTAAGGGCATCTGACGCCACATACCATCCATGAAAAACGGGCTCCCTTGGGGAGCCCGTTTTGTTGTTGCGCCTTGCCGAGCACTTGAGCTGAGCATCTGAGGCTTACTGCAACGGCTTGCCCTTGAGCAGCTTGCGTACCCAGTAGCGGGCCGGATGGAGCGCCTCCAGCAGATCGGCGGCCAGCGGCAGCGGATCGCCGCAGATCTCGCTGGCGAGCAGCTCGCCGCAGAGGGGGGCCGAGCAGAGACCCCGTGAGCCGAGCGCCCCCAGCACATAGAGACCGGGGTAGAGGGGCAATGGACTCTGCTGATCAACGGGCGCCTTCAGATTGTGATCCGCCAGCGCCGCCAGTCTGGCGACCGGCCCCGCCACCGGCAGATGATCCCGGCTGGCACTGCGCACGCGGACCCGGGCCTGGTTGCCGCTCACGTCCACCTCGGCAGGCCAGCGCTGCTGCGGCAGGCAGGCCTGTAGGCGCGCCTGGTTCTGGGTCTGCTCCTCGGCGCGAAACGCGAGCTCGGTCTGGTTGCGGCCATAGCTGGCGCCGATGCAGTGTTGGCCTTCGTTGGCTGGGGTGAGGTAGCCGTCATAACAGAGCACGGTATTGAGCCGGCTCAGGCTGGCGGAGGTGGGCACATGGCTCACCTGGCCGCGCACCGGATAGAGCGGCAACTCGGCAAAGGGGATGAGCGCCGGTAACTGGTGTCCGGCGGCCACCACCAGGGTGGGGCTCTGCCAGCGGCGACCGTCACAGCTTTCGACTTGCCAGCCATCCGCCTGTTCGGTCACGGTAGCGACCCGGGTATTGAAGAGCACCTCAAGCAGCCCGCCGGCTTGCGCCTCCTGGATGGCGGCGCGGGTGAGATCGGCCGGGCAGAGCCAGCCCCCCTGCGGATAGCTGACGCCGCCGTGGCCGCAGGGCAGGCCGACCACCTGATCGACCTCTGGCTCGGAAAGCGGGTGCATCAGCTCGGGCGGGAAGGGGCCTTGCGCCATCTTGGTCAGCTTGGCGGCGGACTTGTCGTCATAACCGAGCTGGGTGACGCCACACAGGGAAAAGGCGACGGGGTGGCGCTCGGCCAGGGCCAGCAGTCGACTTCTGGCAAAGCCGAAGGCCAGCGAATAGAAGCGCGACAGGGCATCGTGCTCACCGTTGAGCAGCGGATAGAGCGCCCCCTGGCGATTGCCGGAGGCGCCGCCGGCCGGCTCATCATCCTGGCACAAGAGGGTGACCTTGCGGCCCCGCTCCACCAGCGAGAGCGCCGTCATGGCCGAGGCGATGCCACCGCCGATGATCAGCACTTCTCCCTCCCGCCCGGCCGGACGGGCATAGCAGGGGGCTATGGTCTGCTGCGGCAGTTTGTCTGCGCGCTCGCCCGCCAGCATCTCCCGCTTGCTGCCGTGCCCTTTCACTTTCTGCATGGCAAAGCCGGCGGCAATCAGGCCGCGGCGCACGAAGCCGGCGCAGGTAAAGGTGGCGATGGTCGCCTGGGGGCGGGCGAGACGGGCCAGCCCGTCGAACAGATCCTGGGTCCACATTTCGGGGTTCTTGGCCGGCGAGAAGCCATCCAGATACCAAGCATCCACCAGCCCCGTTGCCGGGTGGGGCACCTGGGGCAGCATCTCCTTGATGTCGCCAAGCCAGAGATCGAGCCGGATGCGGCCGTCGGCAAAGATGAGGCGATGACAGCCGCTGACCGGCAGCGGCCACTGGGCAATCAGATCCTGGCTCAGGTGGGCAAGCTCGGGCCAGGCCGCCAGCGCCTTGCGCAGATCGGCCTGGGTGAGCGGGTACTTTTCGAAACTGATGAAGTGCAGCCGGGAACCGTTGCCGGTTTGGGGCGCCTGTTCCAGAAAGGCGGCCATTGTCGCCAGAAAGTTAAGACCTGTGCCGAAACCTGTCTCACCTATCACGAAAATGTCACTATCGTGGTGCGAAAATCGCGCTGGCAGCCGATTTTGCTGCAAAAAGACGTAGCGGGTTTCACTTAGACCGTTATCATTGGAAAAGTACACATCCCCGAACTCACTGGAGACTGGAGTTCCCGCTTCATTCCAGTCCAATCGGGCATGATGTAAGGATGTTTGACTCACGTTTTCCTCGGCTCGCGTCACAAAATCGCGGGCATTCTACGTGAAAGCAGACCAGTTTGGCAGCCGAAAGCGGGTAGACTCGGTGCCAGTTTTTCCAGACGAGATGAATTAATGAGAAGAGCAGTGATCACCGGTATCGGCGTCATCTCCAGTATCGGCAACAACAAGGAAGAAGTGCTGGCCTCCCTGAAAGCAGGCAAATCTGGCATCACCTATTCCGAGCAGTTCGAGCAGCACAACCTGCGCAGCCGTGTCTGGGGTAACATCAAACTCGATCCGTCTGAACTGATCGACCGTAAAGTCATGCGTTTCATGGGTGACGCTGCGGCCTACGCCTACCTCTCCATGCAGCAGGCCATTGAAGATGCCGGCCTGGCGGAAGACCAGGTCTCCAACGAGCGTACCGGCCTGGTGGTCGGTTCGGGTGGTGCTTCCGGCAAGAACACCTCCGAGTCTGTGGACATCGCTCGCGAGAAAGGGGTCAAGCGTGTGGGCCCCTACATGGTGCCGCGCACCATGTCTTCCACCACCTCTGCCTGCCTGGCGACACCATTCCAGATCAAGGGCGTGAACTACTCCATCAGCTCCGCCTGTGCGACCTCCGCTCACTGCATCGGTCACGCCATGGAGCTGATCCAGCTTGGCAAACAGGATGTGGTCTTCGCCGGTGGCGGTGAAGAGCTGGACTGGTCCTCTACCATCCAGTTTGACGCCATGGGCGCGCTGTCTACCAAATACAACGACACGCCGGAAAAGGCGTCCCGTACCTATGATGCGAACCGCGATGGTTTCGTCATCTCCGGTGGCGGCGGCATTCTGGTGATCGAAGAGCTGGAGCACGCGCTGGCTCGTGGTGCTCATATCTATGCCGAGCTGACCGGCTACGGCGCCACTTCCGACGGTTACGACATGGTCGCCCCGAGCGGTGAAGGCGCGGTGCGCTGCATGAAGATGGCGATGCAAGGTGTTGGCAAGGTTGACTACATCAACACCCACGGCACCTCCACCCCGGTCGGTGATACCAAAGAGCTGGAAGCTATCCAGACCCTGTTTGGTGCCAACGGTCCCAAGATCTCTGCCACCAAGGCGATGACCGGCCATGCGCTGGGCGCCGCCGGCGTGCACGAGGCTGTCTACTCCCTGCTGATGATGGAACACGGCTTCATCGCCCCCAGCATCAACATCGAGACCCTGGACGAGAAGGCTGAAGGTCTGCCCATCGTGCGCGAGTACGAAGAGGCCGAGCTCAACACCGTCATGTCCAACAGCTTCGGCTTTGGCGGTACCAACGCCTCCCTGGTGTTCAGCAAGTACAAGGCTTGATGAGCCCGTCATGAGTTGCAAAAAAGGCGCCGCAAGGCGCCTTTTTTATTGGGTGTTCGTCAGGCCCGCGCCTGCAGTGGCAGTCGCATGTAGGTGGCGCCCTCGCCGTATTCAGCCAGGGATTTCTGGGTGCTGGCAGGCTTGAACCCCTGCTTGCGCCAGAAGGCTGGCGCATCCTGTACCGCCACCAGACCGGCGTGCTCGAACCCTTCGTCGGTGGCAAACGCGAGGGCGGTGGCGAGCAGACGCTGGCCGATCCCCTTGCCGCGAGCCTGTCTGGAGACGGCGAGATCGTGCAGATAGAACTCGTCGTTGCCGGCCAGGCGCTGCATGGACACGGAGAGGGGCGGTGGCTGGTGGGCGCGCCAGGGGTGGCAGAGCAGGTAACCCAGTACCTGGCCCTGATATTCGGCGACCCAGCAGCAGTCGGGGGCCAGTTCGGCCTTGTTGCTCATGACGTCGATGGGTTCAGGATCCAGCTGGTGATAACACTCGTCCTGAATGGCCATGATGGCGGGCCAGTCGTTGGCCCGGGTCGTGCGGATCTTGATCATAGTGACAGGGCATGACTGCCCGAAAACGCTGATTAAATAGTGAATGCGTCAGCCAGCCTACCAGAAGCGGGTCACCAACTGAACAGGCATCTTCAAATGATGCCTTTTTTGATCAGCGCGCCGCCTGTTTGCTGACGACCTTGATGAGCTGGTAGCGCAGGGAAGGGGCATCTGCCGGCACATCGGTGAGCTGCTCCTTGCTGACGCTCAGCTGGTAGCGGTAGCCGGGCTCAAACTGGAAGCCTTCGATCTGCTGATAAAACAGGGTCCAGGGCTGCTGCTCGTCGCTGCGCACCTGCATGCACTGCATGGGGCCGACACCGACGCAGTGCACCAGCTGACTGTTGACGTAGAGGGTCTCGCCGGCGGTCGGGGCAGGGGCGCTCTGGCAGGCGCTGAGCAGCAGGGCGGCGCCGGCGCTGATGAATAATGGTCTCATGATGGACTCCTTGGCTAAAAGGGGGGCATTAGAGCGGCAAATGAAAAGGCGGTCAATGACCGCCTTTGTAACAAACTATCCGAAACCTGCGACTCAACGCTGGTCGAGCGGAGTGAACTCGCGCTGCGGCTGACCGGTGTAGAGCTGGCGCGGACGGCCAATCTTCTGATCCGGATCCGAGTGCATTTCGTTCCAGTGGGCAATCCAGCCGATGGTACGAGAGATGGCGAAGATCACGGTGAACATGGACATGGGGATGCCGATGGCCTTCATGATGATGCCGGAGTAGAAGTCCACGTTCGGGTAGAGCTTCTTCTCGATGAAGTAGGGGTCGGACAGCGCGATGCGCTCCAGCTCCATGGCCACGTCCAGCAGCGGATCCTTGATCTGCAGCTCGGTCAGTACCTCGTGACAGGTTTCGCGCATCACGGTGGCACGGGGGTCGTGGTTTTTGTAGACCCGGTGACCGAAGCCCATCAGACGGAACGGATCGTTCTTGTCCTTGGCCTTGGCGATGTACTCGGGGATGCGATCCACGGAGCCGATCTCCTCGAGCATCTTGAGGCAGGCTTCGTTGGCACCGCCGTGGGCCGGTCCCCACAGGGAGGCGATCCCCGCGGCGATACAGGCAAACGGGTTGGCACCGGAGGAGCCAGCCAGACGCACGGTGGAGGTGGAGGCGTTCTGCTCGTGGTCCGCATGCAGGGTGAAGATGCGGTCCATGGCGCGCTCGACGATGGGGTTGACCTTGTACTCTTCGGTCGGCACGCCAAACATCATGTGCAGGAAGTTGCCGGCATAGGAGAGGGCGTTGCGCGGCTGCATGAACGGCTGGCCGATGGAGTACTTGTAGCACATGGCGGCCAGGGTCGGCATCTTGGAGAGCAGACGGAAGGCGCAGATCTCGCGGTGCTCTTCGTTGTTGATGTCGAGGGCGTCGTGATAGAAGGCGGAAAGCGCGCTGACCACGCCGCACATGACGGCCATGGGGTGAGCGTCGCGGCGGAAGCCGCGGAAGAAGAAGGCGATCTGCTCATGCACCATGGTGTGGCGGGTGACCAGACGTTCGAATTCCGTGTATTGCGCCTTGGTGGGCGCCTCGCCGTACAGCAGGATGTAGCAGACTTCGAGGTAGCTGGCTTGGGTGGCCAACTGGGCGATGGGGTAACCACGGTGCAGCAAGACACCCTGATCGCCATCTATGTAAGTGATGGATGATTTGCAAGAACCGGTGGCCATGAAACCGGGGTCGAAGGTGAAGTACCCTTGCGCGCCCAGCTTTCTGACATCGATCACGTCAGGTCCGACAGTTCCTGACAGGATCGGGAGTTCTACCGGGTCTTTGCCGGGCAGATGTAGGGTGGCTATCTTATCAGCCATAGCACGTCTCCTTTGCTCTTTTATAATTTGATTCCAGCTCTACTTTATTACGAGTTTGATGACGCTGGCAAAGGTTCTGACCCGTACCAGGGCGGCTGGAGCGCCTTATTTGAAACAGAGTTCAGGTCTGTTGTCAATTTTGCTGGATGATCATTAATGTTTTGTTAAATCAGTTGTGAGATCTGGTTTACGGTTTTGGGCTTTCTTTGTAGCTAATTGATTGTCATTGGTTAAGCCCGCCGATATACTGCGCCTCGTGGGTGATGGCTGTCGGTGTTTGAAACGCTTTCGCAAAGCCAGATGTGATATTGAAAATGTCGTTTTTGGCTTTCCCGAGTTGTTTTGGTAACAAAAACCTAACAAATGCCACTCCATGCCCTCATAAGCGTGAAAAAACAATAACTAACGTGCTCAATGGAGCTGAGTGGGCAAAGCCGTGAAAAATAAACAGAGACCTGTAAACCTCGACCTACAGACGATCAGCTTTCCTGTCACCGCCATCGCTTCCATCTTGCATCGTGTCTCAGGGGTCATCACCTTTGTGGCGCTCTCAATCTTGCTGTGGATGCTTGGTACTTCACTCGCCTCTCCCGAAGGATTTGAGACCGTGGTGTCCATCATGGACAACTTCCTGGTCAAATTCGTGCTGTGGGGGATCCTGACCGCGCTGGCTTACCACATTGTGGGCGGGCTGCGTCACCTGGTCATGGACATGGGCTATTGGGAAGAGCTGGAATCCGGTAATCAGAGTGCCCGTGTGGCCTTCGTGATCACTGCGATTTTGGCGGTATTGGCGGGGGTTCTGGTATGGTAACCAATTCTGCAACATTCGGGCGCAGCGGTGTTCACGATTACATCCTGATCCGCGCCACCGCCCTCATCATGACCTGTTATGTCCTCTATCTGGTGGGTTTCGTTGCGTGCAACGACATCACCTACGAGGTGTGGACCGGTTTCTTCGCGAAAACCTTCACCAAGGTGTTCACCCTGTTGGCGCTGCTGTGTGTGCTGATCCATGCCTGGATCGGTCTGTGGCAGGTGCTGACCGACTATATCAAGCCGGTCGGGCTGCGCGGTGCGCTGCAGTTTGCACTGGTGGTGGTGCTGTTTGTCTATCTGATGACGGGTTTCGTCGTGCTGTGGGGTGTGTAAGGTGACTATTCCAACTCGTGAATTTGATGCGGTCGTGATCGGCGCCGGTGGTGCCGGCATGCGCGCCGCGCTGCAGATTGCCCAATCCGGCAAGAGCTGCGCACTGCTTTCCAAGGTTTTCCCGACTCGTTCCCACACGGTTTCCGCCCAGGGCGGCATCACGGTTGCGCTGGGCAACGCCCACGACGACAACTGGCAGTGGCACATGTATGACACCGTGAAAGGCTCCGATTACATCGGTGATCAGGAAGCCATCGAGTACATGTGCAAGACAGGCCCCGAGGCCGTCTATGAGCTGGAGAACATGGGTCTGCCCTTCTCCCGCTTCGACAACGGCCGCGTCTACCAGCGTCCGTTTGGCGGTCAGTCCAAGAACTTCGGTGGCGAGCAGGCTGCCCGTACCGCGGCGGCTGCCGACCGTACCGGCCACGCCCTGCTGCACACCCTGTATCAGCAAAACGTCAAGAACAAGACCACCGTCTTCTCCGAGTGGTATGCGCTGGATCTGGTGAAGAACCAGGACGGCCACATCGTCGGTTGTACCGCCATCGACATGGAGAGCGGTGAAGTCGTCTACTTCAAGGCCAAGGCCACCGTACTCGCCACTGGCGGCGCCGGTCGCATCTACCAGTCCACCACCAACGCCCACATCAACACCGGTGACGGTGTCGGCATGGCGCTGCGTGCCGGGGTCGGCGTGCAGGACATGGAGTTCTGGCAGTTCCACCCCACCGGCATCGCCGGGGCAGGGGTACTGGTGACCGAAGGTTGCCGCGGTGAAGGCGGCTACCTGCTGAACAAAGACGGCGAGCGCTTCATGGAGCGTTATGCGCCGAACGCCAAGGACCTGGCCGGTCGCGACGTGGTGGCTCGTTCCATCATGATCGAGATCCGCGAAGGCCGCGGCTGCGATGGTCCCTGGGGCCCGCACATCAAGCTCAAGCTGGATCACCTCGGCAAAGAGGTACTGGAATCCCGTCTGCCGGGCATCTGCGAACTGTCTCGCACCTTCGCCCACGTGGATCCGGTCAAGGAACCCATCCCCATCATCCCGACCTGCCACTACATGATGGGCGGCGTGCCGACCAGCGTGAACGGCCAGTGCCTGACCCAAGACAAGGATGGCAACGACGTGCCGGTGGTCGGTCTGTTCGCGGTGGGCGAGATCGCCTGTGTCTCCGTGCACGGCGCCAACCGTCTGGGCGGCAACTCCCTGCTGGATCTGGTGGTGTTCGGTCGTGCCGCCGGCATGCACCTGGTGGAGACCCTGGGCTCGATGGAGCACGGCGTGGAAGCCACCGAAGCCGACATCGCCAAGGCGCTCGAGCGCCTCAACCGCTGGGAAAGCAACCGTAACGGTGAAGACCCGGCCCAGATCCGCAAGGATCTGCAGCGCTGCATGCAGAACAACTTCTCCGTGTTCCGCGAAGGGGATGCCATGGCGGAAGGGCTGGCCGAGCTGAAACTCATCCGCGAGCGCCTCAAGAACGCCCGTCTGGACGACACCTCCAGGGAGTTCAACACCCAGCGCATCGAGTGCCTGGAGCTGGACAACCTGATGGAGACCGCCTATGCCACCGCGGTGGCCGCCAACTTCCGTACCGAGAGCCGGGGCGCCCACAGCCGCTTCGATTTCCCGGAGCGTGACGATGAGAGCTGGCTGTGCCACAGCCTCTATCATCCGGACACCGAGTCCATGACCCGTCGCGCTGTCAACATGTCACCCAAGACCCGTGAGGCGTTCCCGCCCAAGGTCCGGACTTACTGATTGCGGAGCCAAGCACAATGAACGTCACATTCTCTGTCTACAGATACAATCCGGATGTTGATAACGTCCCCCATATGAAGGAATATCGTCTTGATATTCCTGAAGGTTCCGACATGATGGTGCTCGACGCACTGATCCAGTTGAAAGAGCTGGATCCCACGCTCGCCTTCCGCCGCTCCTGCCGCGAAGGGGTCTGTGGATCTGACGGTCTCAACATGAATGGCAAGAACGGTCTTGCCTGCATCACCCCGCTCTCCGATCTGCTGAAGAAGGGCAATAACGTCGTTATCCGCCCCTTGCCAGGCCTGCCGGTGATCCGCGATCTGGTGATCGACATGACCCAGTTCTACACCCAGTGGGAGAAGGTCAAACCCTTCCTCATCAACGACGAAAAATTGCCGCCCGTGCGTGAGCACCTGCAATCCCCCGAAGAGCGCGCCAAGCTGGATGGCCTGTACGAGTGCATACTCTGTGCCTGCTGCTCCACCTCTTGCCCCTCCTTCTGGTGGAACCCGGACAAGTTCATCGGCCCGGCTGGGCTGCTCGCCGCCTATCGCTGGCTGGCGGACAGCCGCGACACCGCCGCGACCGAGCGACTGGGTAATCTGGATGACGCCTTCAGTGTGTTCCGTTGCCACGGCATCATGAACTGCGTGAACGTCTGTCCCAAGGGATTGAACCCGACCAAGGCCATCGGCCACATCAAGTCGATGCTGCTCAACCGGGCTGTTTGATATCAGGGCCAGGGCGTCACGCGCCAGGCCCGACCTCTGGATAGCCATCCAGCCTGGATGGCTATTTGACCCCTACAAGCTGCGCTGCAGTGAACAAGATGTACAAGGGATAGAAATGCATAACGGCGTGATGAAGGCCTGGTTGGAGTCATCTCACCTGGCTGGTGCGAATGCAAGCTATATCGAGGATTTGTACGAATCCTTCCTGGAAGACCCCGAATCCGTAGCCGAAGAGTGGCGCAGCCTGTTTAGCTCGCTGCCCCAGGTCAATGGCCATGCGATAGAACAACCCCATTCCCGGGTCCGCGATTATTTCCGTCGCCTGGCCAAGGAGCCCTCCCGTTACAGTGCCCCCGTCTCCGATCCGCAAGTGGATGCCAAGCAGGTGCGGGTACTGCAGCTGATCAACGCCTTCCGCTTCCGCGGCCATCAAAACGCCAATCTGGATCCGCTCGGCCTGTGGGCGCGTGAAACCGTTGCCGAACTGGACCCTGCGTTTCACAACCTGCAAGGCGCGGACATGGAGGCCACCTTCAACGTGGGCTCCTACGCCATCGGTCGCGAGACCATGGTGCTCTCCGACCTGTATGCCTCGCTGAAGAAGACCTACTGCGGCAGCATCGGTGCCGACTACATGCACCTCACCTCCACCGAGGAGAAGCGCTGGCTGCAAGACAGGCTCGAATCCATCGAAGGGAAGGGGACCTATACCCTCGAAGAGAAGACCCGCTTCCTCGAGAGCCTGACCGCCGCCGAAGGGCTGGAAAAATACCTGGGCGCCAAGTTCCCGGGGGCCAAGCGTTTCTCCCTGGAAGGGGGTGATGCCATGGTACCTATGCTCAAAGAATTGATCCGTCGCGCCGGCGAGCAGGGTTGCAAAGAGGCCGTCATCGGCATGGCCCACCGCGGTCGCCTCAACGTGCTGATCAACGTGCTGGGCAAGCGCGCCCAGGACCTGTTCGACGAGTTTGCCGGCAAGCACGGCGAATCCTGGGGCACGGGTGACGTGAAGTACCACATGGGCTTCTCGTCCGACTTCGCCACCCCGGGCGGCAACGTCCACCTGGCGCTCGCCTTCAACCCGTCTCACCTCGAGATCGTCAACCCCGTGGTCATCGGCTCCGTGCGTGCCCGCATGGATCGCCGTGGTGACAAGGACGGCTCGACCGTGCTGCCCATCACCATCCACGGTGACTCGGCCATGGCCGGTCAGGGCGTGGTAGCCGAGACCTTTAACATGTCCCAGACCCGAGCCTATGGCGTCGGCGGGACGGTGCGCATCGTCATCAACAACCAGGTGGGCTTCACCACCTCCTATATTCGTGACCTGCGCTCCACCGAATATTGCACTGACATCGCCAAGGCGGTGCAGGCCCCCGTATTGCACGTCAACGGTGATGATCCGGAAGCCGTGGTGCTGGTGACCCAGATTGCGCTGGATTACCGCAACACCTTCAAGCGCGACGTGGTTATCGAGCTGGTCTGCTACCGTCGTCACGGCCACAACGAGGCCGACGAGCCGAGCGCCACCCAGCCGCTGATGTACCAGAAGATCAAGCAGCACCCGACCCCGCGCAAGATCTACGCCGATCAGCTGGTGGCCGATGGCGTCATCAGCCAGGAGCTGGCCACAACCCTGATCAACGAGTATCGCGACACCCTGGATCGCGGTGAGCGGGTGAGCAAGGAGTGGCGTCCGATGGAGCTGCACTCCGTCGACTGGACCCCCTACCTGGGTCACGACTGGGCCATGCCCTATGACAGCACTGTGCCGATGGATCACCTGAAGGCCCTGGGCGAGCGGGTGAGCCAGTATCCAGCCACCCACGTGCTGCAGCGCCAGGTCGAGAAGATCTACGAAGATCGCCGCCTGATGGCCGCCGGTGAGAAGCTGGTGGACTGGGGCTTTGCCGAGACCCTGGCCTACGCCACCCTGGTGGACAAGGGTTCCCGCATCCGCTTCACCGGGGAAGACTCCGGCCGCGGCACCTTCTTCCACCGCCACGCTGTGCTGCACAACCAGACCGATGCCAGCACCTACACCCCGCTGTGCAACCTGCACGACGAGCAAGGCCCGTTCGAGGTGTACGACTCGGTGCTGACCGAGAACGCGGTACTGGCGTTTGAATATGGTTACGCCAGCGCCGAGCCGGCCGGCCTCACCATCTGGGAAGCCCAGTTCGGCGACTTCGCCAACTGCGCCCAGGTGGTGGTGGATCAGTTCCTCTCCTCCGGCGAGCAGAAGTGGGGCCGGATGTGCGGCCTGACCATGTTGCTGCCGCACGGTTACGAGGGGCAGGGCCCGGAGCACTCCTCCGCCCGTCTGGAGCGTTATCTGCAGATGTGCGCCCAGCACAACATGCAGGTGTGCGTGCCGTCCAACCCGGCCCAGGTGTTCCACATGCTGCGCCGTCAGGTGGTACGTCCGATGCGCCGTCCGCTCATCGTGATGACGCCCAAATCCCTGCTGCGCCACCCGCTGGCGGTGAGCAAGCTCGAAGAGCTGGCCGAAGGCACCTTCCAGAACGCCATCGGTGAGATCGATGCGCTGGATCCGAAGGGCGTCAAGCGCGTGGTGTTCTGCTCCGGCAAGGTCTACTACGACCTGCTCGATGCCCGTCGCAAGGCCGAGCAGCAAGATGTGGCCCTGGTGCGGATCGAGCAGCTCTACCCCTTCCCGGAAGAGGAAGTGCGCGCCATCCTGGCCGACTACAGCCATGTCACCGACTTCGTCTGGTGTCAGGAAGAGCCGCAGAACCAGGGCGCCTGGTACTGCACCCGTCATCACTACGACAGCGTGCTGCCAAGCCATGCTCGTCTGCGTTATGCCGGTCGCCCGGCCTCGGCCTCGCCGGCCGTCGGTTACATGTCAGTCCACGCCAAGCAGCAAAAAGCCCTGGTGGAAGACGCACTTACCCTGGAATAACGAGTTGTGAAGGAGAGGGCGCTCCCCGGGAGCGTCCTCTTCGACCAAGAACAAGCCCGCTGGCCAAGAAGTAAACAAGGAACTGATTAGATGACTATCGAGATCAAAGTACCGGACCTGCCGGAATCAGTGGCGGATGCCACCATCGCGACCTGGCACAAGAAGCCGGGTGATCTGGTTGCCCGTGACGAAGTGCTGGTTGACATCGAGACCGACAAGGTCGTGCTGGAAGTGCCGGCGCCGGAAGCTGGCGTGCTGGGCGACATCCTGCAAAGCGAAGGGGCCACCGTGCTCTCCCGCCAGCTGATCGCCATGCTCAAGCCTGCCCCGGTGGCCGGCGAAGAGACCAAGGAGAAGCCGGTGGAAGCGGTAGCCGATGACGCCGCCGATGGCCTGAGCCCCTCCGTGCGCCGCCTGGTGGCCGAGCATGACATCGACGTTGCCAAGCTGACCGGTACCGGCAAGGGCGGTCGCGTCACCAAGGAAGACGTGGAAGCCTTTATCAAGGGTGGCAACAAGCCTGCCGCCGCGCCGGTTGCCGCTGCAGCCCCTGCTGCACCGGTCGCCCCGCTGGCCGGTCGCACTGAAAAACGCGTGCCCATGACCCGTCTGCGCAAGCGTATCGCCGAGCGTCTGCTGGAGGCCAAGAACACCACCGCCATGCTGACCACCTTCAACGAGATCAACATGGCGCCCATCATGAAGCTGCGCAAGCAGTACGGCGAGATCTTCGAGAAGAAGCACGGCATCAAGCTCGGTTTCATGTCTTTCTACGTGAAGGCGGTAGTGGAATCCCTCAAGCGCTACCCGGAAGTGAACGCGGCGCTGGACGGTGACGACATCGTCTACCACAACTACTTCGACGTCAGCATCGCCGTCTCCACCCCCCGTGGTCTGGTGACTCCGGTGCTGCGCGACTGCGACAGCATGAGCCTGGCGGACATCGAGAAGGCCATCAAAGACTTGGCCGGCAAGGGCCGTGACGGCAAGCTGACCGTGGACGAACTGACCGGCGGCAACTTCACCATCACCAACGGTGGCGTGTTCGGCTCCCTGATGTCCACCCCGATCATCAACCCGCCCCAGAGCGCCATTCTGGGCATGCACAAGATCCAGGACCGCCCCATGGCCGTCGACGGCAAGGTCGAGATCCTGCCGATGATGTACCTGGCGCTCTCCTACGATCACCGCATCATCGACGGCCGCGAGTCGGTGGGCTTCCTGGTCTCCATCAAGGAGCTGCTGGAAGATCCGACCCGTCTGCTGCTGGACGTCTAAAGAAATCGGCCGGAGTGGCAAGCCTGTGAGCTTGCCAAGCCGCGCCACAAGCTTGCCGCCGGACTTCCCGTTCGGCGGCAAGCGGGGGCCCTCGCGGCCCTGACGGAACGTCTGAGTGAAAGTGAAATTAGAAAGATAACGAGGGGCCACCCTGGCCTCTTTCACAGGGGATTGAGAAACACGAGCCCCGGACGGAAATACCTACAACACGGATAGAGCATCTATGAATCTGCATGAATATCAGGCAAAACAGCTGTTTGCCGAGTATGGCCTGCCGGTCTCCGAAGGTTATGCCTGTGCCACCCCGCAGGAAGCGGCCGAAGCGGCCGACAAGATTGGCGGCAACACCTGGGTCGTCAAGTGCCAGGTCCACGCCGGTGGCCGCGGTAAAGCGGGCGGCGTCAAGCTGGCCAAGAGCAAGGACGAGATCCGTGCCTTCGCCCAGAACTGGCTCGGCAAGAACCTGGTGACCTATCAGACTGACGCCAACGGTCAGCCGGTCACCAAGATCCTGGTGGAGTCCTGCACCGACATCGCCAAGGAGCTCTACCTGGGCGCCGTGGTTGACCGTGGCAGCCGTCGCGTGGTCTTCATGGCCTCTACCGAAGGTGGCGTGGAGATCGAAAAAGTTGCCCACGAAACCCCGGAACTCATTCACAAAGCCGCCATCGATCCGCTGGTAGGCCCGCAGCCTTATCAAGCCCGCGAGCTGGCCTTCAAACTGGGTCTGGTCGGCGATCAGATCAAGCAGTTCACCAAGATCTTCATGGGTCTGGGCCAGATGTTCCTGGACTGCGACTTCGCCCTGCTGGAGATCAACCCGCTGGTCATCACCGACAAGGGCAACCTGCACTGCCTGGACGGCAAGATCAACATCGACGCCAACGCCCTGTACCGCCAGCCGAAGCTGCGCGAGATGCACGACCCGTCCCAGGATGACCCCCGCGAAGCGCACGCCGCCCAGTGGGAGCTGAACTACGTGGCGCTGGATGGCAACATCGGTTGCATGGTCAACGGCGCGGGTCTGGCCATGGGCACCATGGACATCGTCAACCTGCACGGCGGTTCACCGGCCAACTTCCTGGACGTCGGCGGCGGCGCCACCAAGGAGCGGGTGACCGAGGCGTTCAAGATCATCCTCTCCGACAGCAAGGTACAAGCCGTGCTGGTCAACATCTTCGGTGGCATCGTGCGCTGCGACATGATCGCGGAAGGCATTATCGGCGCCGTCAAAGAAGTGGGGGTGAAAGTGCCCGTGGTGGTGCGTCTGGAAGGCAACAATGCCGAACTGGGTGCCCGTAAACTGGCCGACAGCGGCCTCAATATCATCGCCGCAACGAGTCTGACTGACGCAGCTCAGCAAGTGGTAAAAGCAGCGGAGGCCAAATAATGAGCGTTCTGATCAACAAAGACACCAAGGTGATCTGCCAGGGCTTTACCGGCGGTCAGGGCACTTTCCACTCCGAACAGGCGATTGCCTACGGTACCCAGATGGTCGGCGGCGTTTCCCCGGGCAAAGGCGGCACCACTCACCTGGGCCTGCCGGTGTTCAACACTGTCCGTGACGCCGTGGAAGCCACTGGCGCCACCGCCTCCGTCATCTATGTGCCGGCCCCGTTCTGCAAGGACGCCATCCTGGAAGCCATCGATGCCGGCATCAAGCTCATCGTCACCATCACCGAAGGCATCCCGACCCTGGACATGCTGGACGTCAAGGTGAAGCTGCAGGAAACCGGCGTGCGCATGATCGGCCCCAACTGCCCGGGCGTCATCACCCCGGGTGAGTGCAAGATCGGCATCATGCCCGGCCACATCCACAAGCCGGGCAAGGTGGGCATCGTCTCCCGCTCCGGCACCCTGACCTACGAAGCGGTCAAGCAGACCACGGACGAGGGCTTCGGCCAGTCCACCTGCGTCGGTATCGGTGGCGACCCCATCCCGGGCTCCAACTTCATCGACATCCTCGAGATGTTCCAGAATGACCCGCAGACCGAAGCCATCGTGATGATCGGCGAGATCGGCGGCAACGCCGAGGAAGACGCGGCGGCCTACATCAAGGCCCACGTCACCAAGCCGGTGGTCTCCTACATTGCGGGTGTCACCGCTCCGGCTGGCAAGCGCATGGGTCATGCGGGCGCCATCATCGCCGGTGGCAAAGGTACCGCGGCCGAGAAATTTGCCGCCCTGGAAGATGCCGGCGTGAAAACCGTGCGCTCCCTGGCCGATATCGGCAAAGCCCTGCGTGAAGTAACTGGCTGGTAAGTTCTTTAGCCTGTTATCTCGGATAGCAAAATGCCGCCCTTTGGGGCGGCATTTTTTATGGGGATAGTTTGCTTTTTCGCCTGCGTAACTTAATTCAGTACACATCTCAGCTCAAAGGGGCGCGATGAAGGCGCTGGTCTCTGCGTGCGATGAATTGAAGACCATTATGTAAACGATACAGTCATAATAATAAAATTTGCACATGCTGAATGGCGGGCTATATTCTTATGGCTTTCAAGTGATATAAGTGTCAATACTGCTGGGGAGGGTAATATGATGACTTCGAAAAGTATGTTTTTATTTTGTTTTTCTTCTGCACTTATTTCTGGCTGTTCTAGTAATCTAAGTGCAGTAGATAAACTGACTAGCTCGACTCAAAATGATGGCGGTATTTCATCTTACTTTAATGACATTCCATTTCAAAGTCGCTTTCTTGCAATAAATGGCCAACTTCCTATAGATACTGTTGGAATGCCTTGCGTTGCGAGTAGTTATCGTGTGCCATATTCAATGATATGTCTGAGTACAGATAAGTCGAAAGTCATCGAATATGACTACCCCGTGACAGGAAATCCTGGTAAAAAAATAAAAGACATTAAAAACAGCCTCACTAATTTAGAGAAAAAATCGCAAGACTTAGTTACCAAATTGCTTGTTAAGGCTACTTGCAAAAATGCAGGAAAAGAAGAGTGCACAGCGGAGATTGAGAGTGCATCTACTGCTCAGTCAGAATTTCAATCTTTACAGGCGGAAGTATTATCAAAGTTGTCAGATGGTAATACGTTTATATTTCAGTGGAGCAGCACAGCCGGTGGTGGATTCGATATAGAAGCTGACCCCTATGGGAAAATTGATGGGCAGGGTGGCTATCAGAATAGTGGAATTACAATCGTGTCTGGTTTACGCATATCCCAATTTTTAGTGGGAAATGATATCAGCAGTATTTATCAGAATTTGCCAAAGGATACTAAATTAGCAACATTTGTCATGCAGGCACAAGGAATTGCATATATAAGTACTCGAAGCATTAGTGCTACGGTGCAAGCTCGTTTAGGGCTAACGCCCACTCAATTTAGTGACATAATAAGCACTTTGTCTGGCGCTCAGAAAATACAACTGGCAGCAGCTTTCAATTATGTAAGTAGCCTGAGTAATGAAGGTCAATTTCACACTGTAAATAAAAACATTAAAGATGTTCCGACGTGGCATACAACAGGTAAGATAGAAGACCATGGATATCAAACTTTCTATGCAACCATGACAAAATTAGATGAGCTTAAAAAAATGATTGAGAGAAAATAGTAAATTACTTACAGACTATATCTGCATATGCAGTGTGATTATATATGGTTGTTTTATAGTTTGGTTTGTGAACCACAGAGTCATTATAACAACTTTTTTCAATATATTTTGACAGTTTTTGTGGTTGTATTATCGCAGTGTAATTGGATGCTTGAAAAACATTGCTGATGCTTTCCAATTTATTCGAGTGAAATGCCATTTTTGACATTGCAATTGTTTGATGTGGCTATTGATAGAGTAATGCCTTGACCAAGAAAGTCTGA
This sequence comes from Aeromonas sp. s2, assembly GCF_040907935.1. Lineage (NCBI taxonomy): Bacteria > Pseudomonadati > Pseudomonadota > Gammaproteobacteria > Aeromonadales > Aeromonadaceae > Aeromonas > Aeromonas sp. s2. The sequence goes on from NZ_JBFOCR010000027.1 coordinate 29,487, forward strand.
TACTCATACTCAATAGGGCAATTCAACCCATCATGGGAACATTAGAATTTCAAAATTTATTGTCTTGTATCTATTTGTCTCCCCTTGTTTTACCGACAGCTACTAGTGAGTAGGCGAGCAAGGTTCTTCTGCCAACCTTGAAAAATCAGGCCATAGGGCGTATAACCACGCGCTTGTCAGTGTATTGAGTGAGCCAATTTTCATGCAGCAGAGTGAACCCGTGCAGAGCGCCCCCTTTTGGCAGGTAAAAAGCCTGCAACAGATGACCACGACCGAGTGGGAGTCCCTGTGCGACGGCTGCGGCAAGTGCTGCCTGAACAAGCTGATCGACGAGGATACCGAGGAGCTGGTGTTCACCAACGTGGCCTGCAACCTGCTCAATACCAAGACCTGCCAGTGCTCCGACTACGGCAACCGCTTTAAAAAAGAGCCGGACTGCCTGCAGATCACCCACGACAAGATTGCCGAGTTCAACTGGCTGCCCTCCACCTGCGCCTACCGCCTGCTGGCTGAAGGGCAGAGCCTGCCAGAGTGGCATCCGCTTATCACCGGCAGCCGCAGCGCCATGCACCAGGCCGGTCAGTCGGTGCGCGGCAAGGTGATCCACGAGGTACATGCCGGCGACTGGGCCGACCATATCATCACCTGGGCCAGCTAGCGCCAAACCCGTTTTATCCGGGCTGCCATCGTATCAAAAGCGAAGGGGCAGGGGAGTCATCACTCTCCTGCCCCTTCGGCTTTCTGGCTTTATCCTTCGCGCTGCGAAGGCGCCTATTTGTCTGCCTTGCCCGCCGCATCGGCAAGTTTGGCCAGTTGTTTGTCATACCAGGCCACCGGGCGGTTCTCATCTTCCGCCCGCTCCTTGCGCCGGATGGCGTTGCGCACCGCCATGGCCCCCAGCCAGCGAAACGGCTCGGGCGGAAAGTAGCCGCGCGGGCCGCTGACCAGGGCGCATTCGCGCCACGGCTTGTCCTCATCTCGCGGTTTGTCTCTCACCAGGGCCGCCAGGATCTGGCCGCCCATCCAGCTCTGGGCCACCCCGTTGCCGGAATAGCCGAGGCCATAGACGATATTGGGCTGCGCTCGCCAGTGGCCGAAGAAGGGGAGGCCATCCACCGAGCGATCGGAGGCGCCGCACCAGCTGGCAGCGATGGGCACCTCTTCAAGGGCCGGAAAGAAGCGGCGCAGGGTACGGGTGAGAGGGGCAAGATAACGGCTGGGGGCATCGAACTCGGCCAGATGGCGGTTGGCAAAGGCGAAGGTGTTGCCCCCCTTGCCCAGCATCAGCCGCCCTTGCGGAGTGGATCGGTAGTAATGCACAAAGGTGCGGCCATCCACCACGGCGCGGCCGTGCTCAAGCTGCTGGGCGGCAAGCGCCTGTGGCGCAGGGTCGGTGATCACCATATCGGAGGAGACCAGCACGATGCTGCGGCGAAACTCGCGAAAGTGCGTCGCCATGGCGCTATTGAGGGCCAGCACCACCTTGCGGGCTCGCACCTCGCCCTGCGGCGTCTGCACCCGCGCCGGCTGGCCCCCTTCGAGGCGCTGCATGGGGGAGTGCTCATAAACCTCGACCCCCAGCTCCCGTGCCACCCGCAGCAGGCCGCGCACCAACAACGCCGGTTGCACCGAACCGGCGTGGGGGCTGTAGAGCCCCTCCAGATGAACGTGGGAGCCGCTCTGTCTTGCCAGTTCACCCTCCGCAATCGCCTGCCACTGGTTAAGACAGGCTCGTTTGAGTTCCTGCAATACCGGCTCCATCAGACCGCGCTGGGCCTCGCTGGTGGCGGTGTAGCAGGTGCCCTCGACCCTCAGCTCTGCCTCTATGTGGTGCTTTTCGCAGAAGCGGGCAATCTCGTGCACCGCCTGCTCGGATCTTTGCACCAGCCAGGCGGCCTGCTGCTCGCCAAAGAGGCGCTTTAACGTCAGGTATTTGGCCGACCAGGTGAGCAGGCAGCCGCCGTTGCGCCCGGAGGCGCCGCTGCCGCACAGGTCTTTTTCCAGCACCATGATACGTAAGGCAGGTTCGGCCTGTTTAAGGGCGATGGCACTCCAGAGCCCGGTAAAGCCGCCGCCGACGATGCAGACATCGACCTCGTGGTGGCCGACTAGGGGCGTGGGCGGCGCGGGTTTTTCGGCGGCGAGCGCTTCGGCCAGCCAGAAGGGGAGAGTGGACATGATGACTCCTCGATAAGGTTATGGGTGGCGCCAGCGCTGGGTGCGATCCAGCAGGGCGCGGCTCAAAAAGAGCTGGAGCAGCTTGACGGTGGCGGCGGCCAGCAGGATCAGGGTGGCCATGGCGGCAGCCGCGGCGGTATCGCCGGAATCCTCCATATTGAGCACGGCGATGGAGGCGAGCACGCTGTCGCTCGAGTAGAGGAAGATCACCGCCGAGGTGGTGGTCATGGCGTTGACGAACAGATAGATAAAGATCTCCAAGAGAGCTGGCAGGGAGGCGGGCAGGGTGACTCGCCAGAACGCCTTCCAGAGCGGGATTCGCAATGAGATGGCCACCAGCTCCAGCTCTTTGGGCAGTTGTTTCAGGCTGGTCAGCGCCGTCATATGGCCCACTGTGTAGTAGTGGATGACGCAGGAGAGCACCATCAGCGGCAGAGTGCCATAGAGAGTGCCAAAGAGCGGATTGCCGTTGAAAAAGAAGATGTAACCCAGCCCCAGCACCATGCCGGGCACCGCCAGCGAGAGCATGGCAAGCAGATGGAGCAGCTGGCGCAGCGGCGCGAAGTGGCGCCCCTTCTCCTGTGCCCAGGCCAGCACCATCACCAGCACGGTGCCGATAAGCGCGGTATAGAGGCCCAGTTGCAGGGTGTTGGTAAAGGGCTGCCAGCCATAGACGCTGTTGCTGTCAAAGGCGTAGTGATCCAGCGTCAGAGCGAGGTTGTAGGGCCAGAACTGTACCAGGGAGCCGTAAACCGCCATCCCTACCAGCGCCAGAAACAGCAGGGCCCAGAGTGTGCACCAGCCGAGCGCCAGCAGATCCCGCAGCCGATGGGGCTTGGGGCGATAGGGCACCGCCTTGGTGCTGCTCTGCTCCTGCATCTTGCTGCGCACTCGGTGCTCCAGCGCAAAGCTCAGCAGCGCCGGCAGCAGCAGGGTGACGCTGGCAACCGCGCCGAGGGAGAAGTTCTGCATCCCGATCACCTGCCGGTAGATGTCGGTGGCCAGCACGTTGTAATGGCCGCCAATCACCTTGGCCACCCCGAAGTCGCAGATGGTGAGGGTGAAGACGGCGATGGCGGCGCTCAAAAGGCCATAACGGGCGGTAGGCAGGGTGACGGTGACAAAGGTGCGCCAGCCGCTGCTGCCGAGCACCCGGGAGGCTTCATAGAGGCGGGCATCGCTCTGACCGAGCGCCGTGATGAGGATCATCAGGGCGTGGGGAAAACACCAGAAGCCCAGACCAATGACGATGCCGATGGGGCCGTAGATGCTCTCGCCGCCGAGCAGCCCCTTGGCGATCCCCTGATTACCAAACCAGTAGACCAGGCTGATGGCGGGCAGCAGGGAGGGCATCAAGAGCGGAATAAGGCCGATGAGGCGAAACAGGCTCTTGCCCGGCATACAGGTGCGGGTGAGGGCATAGGCGTAACCAAAAGCGATGGTTACTACCAGCGCGGTGATCAGCACCCCGAGCCAGAGGGTGTTGCCTATGGTGCGCCCCAGATGAGGGGAGTCGAAGTAGGCGCTGAAGTTGGCAAGGCCCACCCAGAGGCCGTTCTCATCCTGCAGGCTCTTTTGCAGCATGGTGAGCAGCGGCAGCAGCAGACCGCCGGTGAGCAGGGCGATGCCAAGCAAAAGCAGGATCAGTTGCAGCAGCTGATCCCGGCTCCAGCCGCGACAGAACCGCTGCCAGCGGGAGCCGTGCCTGGCTGTCGCTGGCGGCAACAGGGAGGAGGTCGTGAAGGGGGCAGTCATGGGCGCTCTCCTTCAAACAGCTGCATCGCCCCGGCGGGCCAGTGCAGCGAGCAGCGCATGCCGCTGCGCCAGCCACCTTGTTCGTGGTGGGGCAGCTCGTGGGTCGGGCGTTCCACCAGAATTTGCTGCGGGCCCAGATAGGTGTCGGCGGTGCAGATAAGGCGCTGGGCGGCGCCGAGAAACTCCACCTGCTCGATGGTTGCTTCAACGCCATGCTGCCCAAGACAGGGCTCGCTCGGCGCACCCAGGGTGATCGCCTCGGGGCGGATCGCCACCTGCAATTTACTGCCGGCCGCCGCCCGGTTGGCGAGCGTCAAAGGTTGTTCGTTGAGGCGAACCTGGGTAGGGCCGAGCACCAGGGTCTCGAGGAAGTTCATGGTGCCGACAAAGCTTGCCACGAAGCGGCTCGCTGGCCTGTGGTAGATCTCCTGCGGCGTACCCACCTGCACGATGCGGCCGCCCTCCATCACCACGATGCGATCGGCCATGGTCAACGCCTCTTCCTGATCGTGGGTCACCATGATGGTGGTGATGCCAAGGCGCTGCTGCAGGGCGCGGATCTCGCTGCGAAGATGGGTGCGCACCAGGGCATCCAGGGCGCTGAGCGGTTCGTCCAGCAGCAGCAGGCCGGGGGAGAGGGCGAGTGCCCGGGCCAGCGCCACCCGCTGTTGCTGGCCGCCGGAGATCTGGCTCGGGTATTTGTGGGACTGGGCCGTGAGATCCACCAGCCCCAGCCAGTGATCGACCCGCTCCTTGATGAGATCCCGCGCCAGCCCCTGATTCTCAAGGCCGAAGGCGATGTTCTGGGCCACCGTCAGGTTGGGGAAGAGGGCATAGGACTGAAACACGATGCCAAAATCGCGCTGCTGGGGCGGCAGGCGGGAGATATTGCGCCCCCCTTGCCAGATCTCGCCGCTGTCCGGCAGATCCAGCCCGGCGATGGCTCTGAGCAGGGTGGTCTTGCCGCAGCCGGAGGGGCCGAGAAAGCAGATAAACTCCCCCGGCTCAATGGTCAGAGAGATCCCCTTGAGGGCCAGAAAAGCACCGAACTGCTTGTTGAGATGTTGAATGTCCAGATAGGGCTGGGTCATGGTTCGACTCGCTACTGATTTGGTATATACCAGTTTGCGAGTGCAGTGTGACGGTCAGGTGATCGGGGGATGACGGCTAGATGACAGTTAGATGACGATGGGTAGCCAGCAGCTAGCTTGGCCGCGTGTGGATGGGGGCGCCACCCATTGAGGGCGACACAAACACGGGGGCGATGCCAAAAAACGAAGGCCAACCTGGGTTGGCCTTCGGCAATGGATCTGTCGGCGGCGATTTGCTGCCATCGCACAAACCTGCTCCAAGAGGGATTACTGCTTGGCTTCGGTCTTGCCGTCGAAGCTGGCGCTCCACTGGGCGAGGATGGTGTTGCGCTCGCGGGCTGCCCAGCCAAAGTCGTTATCGATCATCTGGCCCTTGATGTTGGCGGGATAGCCGGCTCTGGGCTTGGCTACCTTCGGGATGGCAACCACTGCGAACGACTTGTTGTAGAGGGCGTTGGCCTGTTCGGTGGCGGCAAAGTCGAGCAGCTGTTTGGCGGCTTCCAGTTTGGGGGTGCCCTTGATGATGGCGGCAGCTTCCATGTCCCAGCCCGAACCCTCTTTCGGGAACACCACCTCGATGGGGGCCCCCTTGGCCTTGAGGCTGGTAGCCGGGAAGTCGAAGGAGATGCCGATCACCGTCTCGCCGCTGGCGGCCAGCTTGCAGGGGGCTGAGCCCGAGTGGGTGTAGCGGTCGATGTTCTGGTGCAGGCCGTTCATAAATTGCCAGCCCTGCTGCTCACCCATGGTCTGCAGCCAGCCAGCGACGCTCAGGTAGCCGGTGCCGGAGGAGCTGGGGTTGGGCATGATCACCTTGCCCTTGTAGACGGGCTTGGTGAGGTCAGCCCAGCTGGTGGGGGCCGGGATCCCCTGTCTCTCGGCCTCTACCTTGTTGAAGCAGATGGCGCTGAAGAAGGCGTCCAGACCGATCCAGTGCGGCTCGGCCTTGCTGTCGCGAAAGCGGCTGTCGAGTTTATCCAGCCCTTTCGGTGCATAGGCACTCAGCATCTGCTGCTGATCGAGCTGCATCAGGCTGGTAGCCGCCAGTCCCCACACCACATCCGCCTTGGGCTGGGATTTTTCTGCCAGCAGGCGGGCGGTGACCACGCCGGTGGAGTCGCGCACCCACTTGATGTTGATGTCCGGATGCTGGCGCTCGAACGCGGTTTTCAGCTCGCCGAGCTGCTCCGGTTCGAAGGCGGTGTAGACGGTGAGATCGGTCGCGGCCAGTGCCGGCGCTGTCATGGCGGCCAGCACGGCGGCGGCCAGCAAATGGGTTCCCTGTTTCATCCTCTTCTCCATATGAATTGGCTTGGTATAAACCAGATTGGTCGAGAGAGAGGCTAGGGGATCTTTATGACGTTCGGGTGACGGCCCCGTGACGTTTTGCCGCGCACAAGTCGCGGCAATCAATCCTGGGTATCCACCTCTATCTCCAGACTGTCGTGGCGCCAGTACTCCAGATCGAAGTCGAGCACCCGGCCGTGCTGATCGAAGTTGAGTCGCTCGAGGCGCAGGGCGGGCAGACCGGCGGTGGCCCCCAGCGCCTTGGCCACCTCGTCCGGCAGGGCGGTGGGGAAGAAGCGCACCTGCATGCGGGCGTAGTGAAGATCGTAATGGGCCTGATAGATCTCGGTCAGGCTGCCGTTGAGATCCAGCTCCAGCAGGCCTGGTACCCGCTCTGGCAGGCAGTGGTTCTCGCAATAGCAGATGGCGCGCCCGTTGGCATAGCGCAGCCGTTTTAGCAGAAACAGGCTGTCGAACGGCTTGAGCTGCAACCGTGCCATCAGCGCCGGCGGCACCGCCTGGCGGCTTTTCTCCAGCAGCTCGGTGCGCGGCTCACCCCCTTGCTCCCGCACAATCTGGTGAAAGTTGGAGGTGCGTCTGGGGTTGAGGCTGAAACGGGGCGGGGTGACGAACCAGCCGCGGCGATCCTCCCGATAGATAAGGCCATTGGCCTCCAGCTGCACCAGCGCCTCGCGGATGGTGACCCTTGTGGTGGCGTAGAGTTCCCCCAGCAGCCGCTCGGAGGGGAGCTTGTCGTTGGGGACCAGGCCCCCCGCCAGGATCTGGTTGGCGAGGGCATCCTTGATCTGCAGGTATTGGGGTTTGCTCATGAAAATCCCTGGTTGTGCAATGAGTTGGGCAATGGACTGGGCAATGGACTGGGCACAGGGCAGGTCATCTGCCCGGTCGCTAAGCGTAGGCATCAACGTGCATTGGTAAAGACCAGTGTTGCCCCTGTTGTTCAGGCTTCCTAGATTATCGCGATCCCGGCGCTGAAAATGAATTTTTTGTTGCACGTAGTGCCACCCCTTTGACCTTGGCGGGGCAGTTACCCACAATGCGCTCATTCTGGTATATACCAAAAGGAGCGAAGTCATGACCCATATTCCTGCGGCCCCTGCCGCCGTCGATTACCTGCTGCTGACCCCGGGCCCCCTCTCGACCACCGCCACGGTGCGCGCAGCCATGCTGCAAGACAGCTGCACCTGGGATGCGGACTACAACCAGGGCGTGGTGGAGCCCATCCGCCGCGAGCTGGTGCGGCTTGCAACTGGCCCTGAATATGAAAGCGACTACAGCGCCGTGCTGCTGCAGGGGAGCGGCAGCTATGTGGTGGAGAGCGTGCTGGGCTCGGCGATAGGCGTCGATGAGTGTCTGCTGATCATCAACAACGGCGCCTATGGTGCCCGCATGGGTGAGATGGCCCGCTGCCTTGGCCTGCGCCACCATGAGCTCGACTGCGGCGAGACAAGCCGCCCCGAACCCGCCGCCATCGAGGCGATGCTGGCGCGCCACCCCGAGATCACCCACTTGGCCATGGTGCACTGCGAGACCACCACCGGCATGCTCAACCCGCTTGAGGAGGTGGCTGAACTCTGCCAGCGCCGCGGCATTCGCCTGATCGTCGATGCCATGAGCAGCTTTGGCGGCATCCCCATCGACATGGGGCGCCTTGGCATCGAGTTTCTCATCAGCTCTGCCAACAAGTGCATTCAGGGGGTGCCGGGCTTTGGCTTCGTCATTGCTCGCCGCGCCGCGCTCACGGCCTGCGCCGGTCGTGCCCGCTCGGTCTCCCTCGACCTGCATGCCCAGTGGCAGACCATGGAGCAGCAGGGGGGCAAGTGGCGCTTTACCTCGCCCACCCATACCGTGCTCGCCTTTGCCCAGGCCCTGCGCGAGCTGGACGAGGAGGGGGGCATCGCCGCCCGCCATCAGCGCTATAGCGAAAACCAGCGCACCCTGGTAGCTGGGATGGCCGAGCTCGGCTTTGCGCCGTTGCTGCCAGAGGAGTGGCAATCCCCCATCATCACCGCCTTCTACTCGCCGGCCCACCCTGACTACCGCTTCGCCGACTTCTACCAGCGGCTCAAGGGGCAGGGCTTTGTCATCTATCCGGGCAAGGTCTCGCAAGCCGACTGCTTCCGGATTGGCAATATCGGTGATGTGACCCCGGCGCGGGTGCGCTCCTTGCTCGCCGCCATGGCCAGCGCCTGCTATTGGCAAGGGGAAGCACGATGACGAGCCAAGCGCTTCACGGTCGCGATCTGCATGACCATAAGCTGCACGGCAGCGGCCGCGCCGATAGCGAAGGGGATATCAACCTCGGCGAGGGGCGGGCGCGCTGGTGGGCCGACCAGAGCGAGGCGGTGCAGGCGGGATTGGCGGAAGATAGCCGCTACTTCCTCCATCAGGCGCTCTCCACCCCCTGTCTGGATCTGATTGAGGGGGCGCAGGGGAGCTGGTTGACCAGCGTATCGGGCGCGCGTTACCTCGATTTTCACGGCAACAGCGTCCATCAGCTGGGCCACGGTCACCCCAGGGTGGTGGCCGCGGTGCAGCAGCAACTCGCCGATCTGCCGTTTGCGCCCCGCCGCTACACCCACCGGGTTGCCATCGACTGCGCCCGCACTTTGGCCGAACTGGCCCCCGGCGATCTCAACCGGGTGCTGTTCGCCCCCGGCGGCAGCGAGGTGGTGGGCATTGGCCTGAAGCTCGCCCGCTTTATCACCGGCAACAGCAAGGTGGTGTCCCTGTGGGATGCCTTTCACGGCGCCTCCCTCGATGCCATCTCGGTCGGTGGCGAGGCCTGTTTTCGCGCCGGTATGGGCCCATTGATGGCCGGAGTGGAGCGCATCCCGCCCCCCACCCGTTATCGCGGCGTCTGGTATCGCGGGGAGGGGGATGATCTGCACTACGCCGATTATCTGGAGTACGTCATCGAGAAGGAGGGTGGGATCGGCGCCTTTATCGCCGAACCTATCCGCAACACCGATGTGCAGGTGCCCTCGAAGGCCTACTGGCAGCGGGTGCGGGAGATCTGCGATCGCCACCAGGTGCTGCTGATCGTCGACGAGATCCCCAATGCTCTGGGTCGCACCGGCCACTGGTTCAGCTTCGAAGAATTCGGCATCGAGCCCGACATCATCTGCCTGGGCAAAGGGTTGGGGGGCGGGGTGGTGCCATTTGCCGCGCTCATCACCCGCGACCGTTTCAATCAGGCTGCAGCTATTTCGCTCGGTCACTACACCCACGAGAAGAGCCCCATCGGCTGCGCGGCGGCCCTCGCCACCATCAGTACCATCCGTGAAGAGGGGTTGCTGGCCAAGGTGCGGGAGGATGGCCGTTTTATGGCGGTAGAGCTCGCGTCGCTTGCCGAGCGTCACCCGCTGATCGGGCAGGTACGTGGTATTGGTTTGCTCTGGGCGCTGGATCTGGTGGTCGATCACCAGAGTCGAAAGCGCAATAGCCAGGCCGCCGAGCGGCTGCTCTACCGCTGCCTGGAGCTTGGCCTCAGCTTCAAGGTCTCTCAGGGCAATGTTATCCAGCTCTCGCCGCCGCTCAATATCGCTCGCGCCGATCTGGTGCGCGCCATCGCCATTCTCGATCGCGCCTTGGGCGAGATCGCACTTTCACCGAAACAGGAACATCACCATGACTGACTTGCAGATTGCCATCGACCCGACCACAGACATAGAGGCGCTGATCCTCGACTGGGCCGGCACCGTGGTCGATTTCGGCTCCTTCGCCCCCACCTCGATCTTCGTCGAGGCCTTCGCCCGTGCCTATGACTTTGCCGTGACCCTGGATGAGGCGCGCCAGCCCATGGGGCTGGGCAAGTGGGATCATATCGCGGCGCTTGGCCGTCTGCCCTCGGTGGATGAACGCTGGCAGGCCCGCTTCGGCCACCCCATGAGCCACGCCGAGGTGGACCACCTCTATCACACCTTTATGCCGCTGCAGATTGCCGCGGTGACCCGCTTCGCCGCCCCGATCCCGGGTGTGCTGCCGGTGCTGGATGCCTTGCGGGAGCAGGGGTTGCGCATCGGCTCCTGCTCCGGTTACCCCCGTCCGGTAATGGAAGCGCTGGTGCCGGCGGCGGCCGAGCACGGCTATCGCCCGGATCACTGGGTCGCCACCGATGATCTCAAGGCGGGTGGCCGTCCCGGCCCCTGGATGGCGCTGGCCAACGTGATTGAGTTCGGAGTAAGCGCGGTGCATCGCTGTATCAAGGTGGATGATGCCGTGCCGGGCATCAGCGAGGGGGTGAACGCCGGCATGTGGACGGTGGGATTGTCGGTCTCCGGCAACGAGTTCGGCGCCACTTGGGAGGAGTTCGTCGCCATGAGCGAAGCCGAGATCGCCGCCCGGCGCGCACCGGCCGAGGCCAAACTGCGGGCGGCGGGGGCACACTATGTGATTGATACCCTGGCGAACATCGCCCCTGTCATCGCCGATATCAACCGCCGACTGGCGGCCAGCGAGCGGCCCTGAACAAGGCGGGGGGAGAGAAGGGGAGTGCCGGCCTTGCCTGCAGATTTTCAGGCCTATGTTCCCTGACTATCAGGCATAAAAAAACCGGCGCCTGGGCGCCGGTTTTTGTTCACCGAGACTCTATTACAGAGAGGCGGTGAAGGTACGGGTGATGACGTCTTGCTGTTGCTCTTTGGTCAAAGAGTTGAAGCGAACGGCATAACCGGATACGCGGATGGTCAACTGCGGATATTTTTCCGGGTTTTCCATGGCGTCCAGCAGCATTTCACGGTTCATCACGTTGACGTTCAGGTGCTGACCGCCTTCCAGGTTGGACTCGTGGTGGAAGTAACCATCCATAAGACCGGCCAGGTTGGCTTTCTGGGCTTCCATGTCTTTACCCAGCGCGTTCGGCACGATGGAGAAGGTATAGGAGATACCATCTTTGGCGTAAGCGAACGGCAGCTTGGCAACGGAAGTCAGGGAAGCAACGGCACCCTTCTGGTCACGACCGTGCATCGGGTTGGCACCCGGGCCGAACGGTGCACCGGCGCGACGACCATCCGGGGTGTTACCGGTCTTCTTGCCGTACACCACGTTGGAGGTGATGGTCAGCACGGACTGGGTAGCCACGGCACCACGGTAGGTGTTCAGCTTCTGAATCTTCTTCATGAAGCGCTCGACCAGGTCACAGGCGATGTCATCGACGCGAGCGTCGTTGTTACCGAACTGCGGGTACTCGCCTTCGATTTCGAAGTCGATGGCCACGCCATCTTCGTCACGAACCGGCTTGACCTTAGCGTACTTGATGGCAGACAGGGAGTCAGCCGCCACGGACAGACCGGCGATGCCGCAAGCCATGGTGCGATAGACGTCACGGTCGTGCAGCGCCATCAGAGAGGCTTCGTAGCTGTACTTGTCGTGCATGTAGTGGATGATGTTCAGCGCGGCAACGTATTGCTTGGCCAGCCAGTCCATGAAGTGATCCAGACGATCCATCACGTCGTTGTACTCGAGGTACTCGGAGGTGATCATGTCGGTCTTCGGACCCACCTGCAGCTTCATCTTCTCGTCCATACCGCCGTTGATGGCGTACAGCATGGTCTTGGCCAGGTTGGCACGAGCACCGAAGAACTGCATCTGTTTGCCGACGATCATCGGGGACACACAGCAAGCGTTGGCGTAGTCATCGTTGTTGAAGTCCGGACGCATCAGGTCGTCGTTCTCGTACTGAACGGAAGAGGTCTCGATGGATACCTTGGCGCAGTACTTCTTGAAACCGACCGGCAGCTTCTCGGACCACAGGATGGTCAGGTTCGGCTCAGGGGACGGGCCCATGGTGTACAGGGTGTTCAGCATACGGAAGCTGTTCTTGGTGACCAGGGTACGGCCGTCAACGCCCATACCAGCCAGGGTCTCGGTCGCCCACATCGGGTCGCCGGAGAACAGTGAATCGTATTCCGGGGTACGCAGGAAGCGAACCATACGCAGCTTCATGACCATGTGGTCCATCAGCTCCTGGGCTTCTTGCTCGGTGATCAGGCCTTTTTGCAGGTCACGCTCGATGTAGATGTCCAGGAAGCTGGAGGTACGACCGAAGGACATGGCCGCGCCGTTCTGGGACTTGACCGCCGCCAGGTAGGCGAAGTAGGTCCACTGTACGGCTTCTTTGGCGGTCTTGGCCGGAACGGAGATGTCGCAACCATATTTGGCAGCCATCACCTTCATCTGGGCCAGGGCACGATGCTGCTCGGAGATCTCTTCGCGCAGACGGATGGTGGCTTCCAGGTTGACACCGTTTTCCAGGTCAGCCTGCAGGGACTTGAACTGGGCCAGTTTGTCGGCCATCAGGAAGTCGATACCGTACAGGGCGACACGACGGTAGTCACCGATGATACGGCCACGACCGTAGGCATCCGGCAGACCGGTGATGACGCCGGACTTGCGGCAGTTCAGGATGTCTTTGGTGTAGACGTCGAACACGCCCTGGTTGTGAGTCTTGCGGTACTCGGTGAAGATCTTCTCGACCATGGGGTCAAGCTGACGACCGTACACTTCGCAAGAAGTCTTGACCATCTTGATACCGCCGTTGGCGATGATGGCGCGCTTGAGCGGCTTGTCGGTCTGCAGACCAACGATTTGCTCCAGGCTCTGATCGATATAGCCGGCATCGTGAGCGGTAATGGTGGAGGGCAGGTCGGTATCAAAATCGACCGGCGCGTGAGTGCGGTTCTCGATCTTGATGCCTTCCATGACCTTGTCCCACAGCTTGGTGGTAGCTTCGGTCGCGCCAGCCAGGAAGGACTCGTCACCTTCATACGGGGTGTAGTTCTTCTGGATGAAGTCACGGGTGTTGACAGAGGTCTGCCATTCACCGGCCGCGAAGCCTTCCCATGCTTTTTGGAACTGTTCGTTAAGTTCTGCCATTTTCATTACCTCTCAAGGTATTTATGTGTCTGCCGCCATCCTTAATGATGGCGACGGAAGATAAACCAGTAAGTCAGCCCAACCATGACGCCACCACCAATGATATTACCTATGGTGACAGGAATGAGGTTGTGCAGGACGAAGTTGGATACGGTCAGGTCGGCAAAGGTCGCCGGGTCCTGGCCGATGGCCTGCCAGAATTCCGGGCCTGCGACGCTGTGAATGGCGATGCCGACCGGGATCATAAACATGTTTGCGATGCTGTGCTCAAAACCGGAGGCCACGAACATGGCGACGGGGAGCAGCATGACCATCACCTTGTCGGTGGCACTGCGGGCGCCGAACGCCATCCACACGGCGAGACACACCATGAGGTTGCAGAGGATGCCAAGCGCCACGGCTTCGAAGAAGGTGTGGTGGATCTTGTGCTGGGCCACCTTGAGGGCGTTGAGGCCCCACTGACCATCTGCCGCCATGTATTCGGCCGACATGATGATGAGCCCGACGATGATGAGACCGCCGATGAGGTTGCCGAAGTAGACCAGTCCCCAGTTCTTGAACAGCTGGGCCCAGGTGATGCGGTTGGCTGCCTTGGCCACCAGGGTGAGTGTGGTGGAGGTGAACAGCTCGGCGCCGAGCAGCACGCAGAGGATCAGGCCAAGAGCGAAACAGAGACCGCCGACCAGCTTGCTGAGGCCCCAGGCCACATTGCCGGCACCGGTGGTGACTGTGATGTAGAAGACGAAAGCGATGGCGATGAAGGCGCCAGCTGTGATGGCCAGGGGGATGACCTTGTATGCGGGCTTGGTGGCCTTGGCATAGGTTATATCTTCTGCCAGTGCAGCGATGGCTTCTGGCTTGAGACAATCAAAGGGAGATTCTGCTTTCAATTCTCATGTACCTGATGTTTTGCCTGTGGAAATCATAACAAAGGGCCAGATCGTCAAAATTGACTCCGATCAAGAATTGCAGATTGTGAATGTAATTTTACTACAAATATTTGAGTCCCCCGGCAGCGATTCTTTACACCAGGTTTCAGCTGAAACAGAAACGTGGTTTTTTTAATGTTATGATTTTAAACAATTTATTTTTCATCCCTGAAAAAGTGTACCGGCAAGGCATCTTTGCATCTCCCCAGCACTCGCTACTCCTTGTTGGCAACCCCCTAAGAGGTATTTTTTGTTTTTTATTTCATCTTTGAATAACAAATGGCCACTTGGCTGACCATAAAAGAGAAGGGGCCATCAGGGCCCCTTCGGAATGTTACCACATCAACCCCATGAATGGGCTCGTTTGGCCTTCTGCAGCTTCTCGTAGGCAGCCAGCAGCTTCTGATGCAGCGGGAACTGGCTGAGGGAGAGATCGGCGGCAGCCAGTCCGTGGAAGCGCGCTTCACCGCTGGCGTGGGCCCAAGCCTGCGTCAGCGTCTCTTCGCCATACATGCGGGCAAACACGGCGCGGTACTGCTCGGGGTCACGATCCTCGTCCAGGAACAGCTCGACGCAGGCGCGCAGGGCGCGATAGAAGTTGGCGCGATCGGCCGGGAACACCGACTGGTTGAACTCCATGGTCCAGTCGATGAGATCGAGCGCCGTGTCGAGTTCGCCGGCGGCCAGTGCCAGCATGGCTTTGAGCTCGCCCACCCGCAGGGTGTGCAGGGCGGAGCCCTTGGCGGCGGCGATGCCGAGCAGCTCGCGTACCCGGGTGCGCTCGTCGTGACCCTCTTCATCCAGCTGGTCAAACAGCGCCATGTACTGCTCCGCGTCCCACTCCAGCGCCGGCAGTGCCAGTATGGTCTCGCGCAGGTGGGCACCCATGGTGTTGTTGGCCAGCAGCAGATCTTCGGCCGGATAGATGTCGGACATGCCGGGCACCAGGATGCGGCAGGCGTAGACGCCCAGGTGCTCGTAGTCGGCGATGTAGACCGGCTGCTCCAGCTCGTGGAAGATGCCGATCAGGTGGTCGAACTCCTCCTGGGAGGTGCCGCGGAAGTCCCAGTCGGCAAACTCGAAGTCCGCATCCTGCTTGAACAGGTCCCAGCTGATGAGGCCTGATGAGTCGATGAAGTGGGTCTCCAGGTTGTGGTGATCCGCTACCTGCTCGTTGTCAAACGAGGGCGGTACGAACACATCCAGATCCTTGAGGCTGCGGCCTTGCAGCAGCTCGGTGACGGTACGCTCGAACGCCACTTCGAAGCGCGGGTGGGCGCCGAAGGAGGCAAAGCAGGTACCGTTGCTCGGGTTGAGCAGCACCACGCAGATGACCGGGTAGCGACCGCCGAGCGACGCATCGAAGCTGTAGATGGGGAAGCCTTCGGCTTCCAGCGCATCGATGGAGGCCTTGATGCCGGGGTAACGGGCAATGACCTCGGCCGGGATCTCCGGCAGGCTCAGCGCTTCTGCGATGATCTTGTTTTTGACGTGGCGCTCGAACACCTCGGACAAGCCCTGGGTGCGGGCCTCGGTCTTGGTGTTGCCGGCGCTCATGCCGTTGGAGACGTAGAGGTTGCCGATGATGTTCATCGGGATGTAGACGGTCTGGTGATCGGACTGGCGCTCGAAGGGCAGGGCGACGATGCCGCGCACCTCGTTGCCGGATTGCAGGTCCACCAGCATGTCGGCGGTCACTTCACCGTCCGGGTTGTAGAACTTGCGGGTGAAGCTGTCGAGCAGACCGGCCGGCAGCTGATCCCCCTCGATGGGGAACCACTTCTCGTTCGGGTAGTGAACGAAGTCGCCATTGGCAACCTGCTCGCCCAGATAGAAGTCGGCGAAGAAGTAGTTGGTGGAGAGACGCTCGAAATATTCGCCAAGGGCGGAGGCGAGCGCCGCCTTCTTGCTGGCACCCTTGCCGTTGGTGAAACAAAGGGAGCACTCCTTGTCCCGGATGTGCACGGACCAGACGTTGGGCACGGGGTTGAGCCAGGAGGCCTCTTCGATATCAAACCCCAGGGCTTGCAGCTTGGTCTGGAAGCGTTCGATGGAGTCTTCCAGCGCCGCGTCCTTGCCGGGAATAAAAGTGTGGTCGGTCATCACGATATCCTGATTTTTATTGGCTCATGTTTGGCCGCAGATAATAGCAGGGGTCGGCGCGTTTGGCAGGCAAAAAACGGGGCTCATGCCCCGTTTTGCTCTCCTTTCAACCGCCCTGGGTCACGACTCAGCCGATGAATTTCAGACCCAGGATCCCGCCGATGATCAGCAGCAGGCAGAGCACCCGGGCGAGGGTGGCCGGTTCGTTGAACAGCCAGATCCCCATCAGCACGGTGCCGACCGCGCCGATGCCGGTCCAGACCGCGTAGGCGGTGCCAAGGGGCAGCTGTTTGACCGCCATGGCGAGCAGCAGCACGCTCACCCCCATGGCAGAGAGAGTCAGCAGGGTGGGCAGGGGACGGCTGAAACCGTCGGTGTATTTGAGGCCGATGGCCCAGGCGACCTCGAACAGGCCGGCCAGCAGCAGGAGCAACCAGGACATAAGGCAGATTCCGCAGGAAGCAGGGTCGTCCCTGCGTATCAGGAGGCCTCGGGGTCGTCCCCGAGGGGCAGCGGGGCTGCCGGTCGGTCTCAATGATGCCCCAACTCGTGGCGGGATGCCAACCGGCTGCCCGCAGGTCGGCCAGGCTGACGGATATTGCAGCGAACGGCACAGAATATTGCGCAATTCGACTTGCGCCCGCCGTCACAATCCGTAATGTGGACAGACGCATTTTTCGCAACCCATATTTTGTGAACCGCTTGTAAACGGCCCGCGCCGGACAAGGGATCACGGTTATCACACTCGGTTTCTATAAGCAGCTATCCAGGGTAGGACATTATGAAAAAAGTAGGTTTGGTCGGTTGGCGTGGCATGGTGGGTTCGGTGTTGATGAGCCGGATGCAGGAAGAGAAGGATTTTGCCCGCATTCAGCCCACCTTCTTCACCACCTCCCAGGCCGGTGAGGCCGCCCCCAATTTCGGCGTCGATGCCGGCACCCTGCAGGATGCCTTCGACATCACGGCGCTGGCCGCACAGGACGTCATCATCACCGCCCAGGGCGGCGACTACACCAAGGATGTCTATCCGCGCCTGAAAGCCGCCGGCTGGCAGGGTTACTGGATTGATGCCGCCTCCTCCCTGCGCATGGAGAAGGACGCGGTCATCATCCTGGATCCGGTCAACGGCGACGTCATCGAACATGCCCTGAACGACGGCATCAAGACCTTCGTCGGCGGCAACTGCACCGTCAGCCTGATGCTGCTGGCCCTGGGTGGCCTGTTCAAGGCCGATCTGGTGGAGTGGGTGAGCGTGGCCACCTATCAGGCTGCCTCCGGCGGCGGTGCGCGCCACATGCGTGAGCTGGTCACCCAGATGGGGCTGCTGCGTGATGAAGTGGCGGTGGAGCTGGCGGATCCCGCCTCCGCCATCCTCGACATCGAGCGCAAGATCACCGAGAAGACCCGCTCCGGCACCCTGCCGGTGGACAACTTCGGCGTACCGCTGGCCGGTGGCCTCATCCCCTGGATCGACACCAAGCTCGACAACGGCCAGAGCCGCGAAGAGTGGAAGGGCCAGGCCGAGACCAACAAGATCCTGGGTATCGAAAACGCCGCCATTCCGGTGGATGGCCTGTGCGTGCGCATCGGCGCCCTGCGCTGCCACAGCCAGGCTTTCACCATCAAGCTGAAAAAGGATGTGCCGCTGGCCGAGATCGAAGCCCTGCTGGCCGCCCACAACGACTGGGTGAAAGTGATCCCCAACGATCGCGACATCACCGCCCGCGAGCTGACCCCGGCCGCCGTCACCGGCACCCTCAGCATCCCGGTCGGTCGTCTGCGCAAGCTCAACATGGGTCCGGAGTACCTGGCCGCCTTTACCGTGGGCGATCAGCTGCTGTGGGGCGCCGCCGAGCCGCTGCGCCGCATGCTCAACATCCTGCTGGACCGCGGTTGATGGCAATCGGGAACGACGACAGGGGGCTCAGGCCCCCTGTTTTTTTGGCAGGAACAGGGCAGGCTCGACGCCATTGACGCTGCAAGGCATGGGGTCTTGGTTTTGCCATGCAGTGGCACTGTTATTAACTAAATAGATATTAACTGTGACGCATCGATTATTTCCTGACTGATCAATCAGTGTCGGAAATATATTCCCGCCGCCGCCCTGGTAGCTGACTCGTTCTATTCCATCTGTACCACAAAATAGGGGGCGGTGGGCTCGCGGGATGGGCGGGATATATGCCTTGTTACAAATGAATATCCATTCAAGATATCCAGTGCGAGCCTGATTGATTACACTGACCGCCTGGCCAGGCCGATACCACGAGGCCGTGGCAGCAGGTGATCCGACGCGGCGTGGCGGCCGGCTCGCGGCAACCCCGTGGGGGGCGAAAATAATATTTATATGCTCAATAGTGCGCGTTATGCCCATGGCGTGCCGTCACCGTTTTCTCCTTGCTGCGAGACCAATGAAGGGCAGCAACGGTGACCCATAATAATGTTCAGGTTCGAGAATTGGGAAATTACATGAGAGTCGTGTGGAGTTTGCTCTATTTCTTCAGTGTCTTGGCCTTGGCCGGCCCGGTGCTGGTCAAGGAGCAGAAAAGAGTGGCCGATCCACTGATCGTGCCCTATCAGCAATATCGGCTCGACAATGGCCTGACGGTGATCCTGACCCAGGATCACTCCGATCCCCTGGTGCACGTGGCGGTCCACTACCGGGTGGGGCTGGAAGAAGAGGCTCCGGGCCAATCCGGGCTGGCCCACCTGTTCGAGCACATGATGTTTCAGGGCTCGGCTCACGTGGGGGAGGAGGGCCATAACCGCCTGCTGCAACAGATGGGATCAAAGGATGTGAACGGCTGGACCCAGGAGGATCAGACCCGCTATTTCCAGACGCTGCCGGCCAATCAGCTGGAGAAGGTGCTCTGGCTGGAGGCGGATCGCATGGGGTTTCTGCTCGATACCCTCTATCAGCAGAAGCTGGACGTGCAGCGCGACATCATCAAGAACGAGCGCGCCAACCTGGTCGAAGATCAACCCTATGGGCGCTTCTATGAGGCGCTGAATCGCACGCTTTACCCGCCCAATCATCCCTACTTCAACACGCCGTTTGGCCGGGCTGCGGATCTGGATCGCCTCACCCTGGAGGATGTGCGCCAATTCTTCCTGCGCTGGTATGGGCCCAACAACGCCACCTTGGTGATCGGCGGTGACATTCAACCGGCCCAGACTCTGGCCTGGGTCGAGCGCTATTTCGGGGCCTTGCCCGCCACACCGGCCCAGACTCGGCCGCTGGTGCGTCCGGTGACGCTGAAGAAGAGCCGCTATCGCACCCTGACCGATCGGGTGGCCGAACCCCTGCTGGTGCTGGCCTATCCGACCGTCTCTGCCAGTGATCCCGGGGTCGAGGCTCTCGATCTGCTGGCGGATCAGCTGGGGGGCTCGGCCAGCGGCCTTCTGCAGCGAGAGCTGCAGCAAAGCGGCAGGCTGGTCTCCGTCTTTGCCAGCCATGAATGCAATGTGCTGGCATGCAAGTTGATGATCCATGCCATTCCCAATCTGGCCAAAGGGGCCGAGCTTGGCCCCATCAAGGCGGAGATCGATCGGGTCATCGGCCAGCTCGCCAGCGACGGGGTCACCCGCGAGCAGCTGGCCCACTCGGTCAATGCCCTGCGCGCCAAACGGATTTGGCCGCTGGACAGCGTGGCCGGCAAGGTGGAGCAGCTGGGCACAGGTTATACCCTGTTTCAGGATCCCAACTTCCAGTACCGCAACCTCAAGCGCCTTGCCCGGGTGACGCCGGCCGATCTGCAGCGGGCATTGACGCGCTATGTGTTGAACAAGCCCAGGGTGGTGCTGAGCGTGGTGCCGGCCGAGCATCCCGAGTGGCAGGCGGGCAACCCCAACTTCGTCGAGCCGCCCCCCTTGCCGCTGGCCCGGCCGCTGCAGACGCTGGCTCCCAGGCAGATCAAGGAAACCCTGGATCGACGCCAGGAGCCGGCCAGTGGTGGTGCCTTGCCGGTGCCCATGCCGACCCTGTGGCATGCCAAGCTGGGTGAGCGGGTCTCTCTGCTCGGCCACTACAGCGATGAAGTGCCGGCCTTTGCCATGAGCATCAACTGGCCGGGCGGTGAGCGGGCCGAGCCGCAGGGCAAGGGCGGGGTCGCCACCCTGACTGACGCCATGCTCTCCCTTGGCAGCGAACAGCTGCAGGAGGCGAGCATCGAGGAGCGGGCGCGCCAGCTGGGAGCCAGCATCAGATTCGAACATGGTGAGGAGCGCAGCTCCATCGAGGTCCAGGGGCTCACCTCCCATTTCGAGGAGGTGCTGGCGCTGGTACGGGAATTGGTGCTGCAGCCCGCCATGCGCAACGCCGATTTCGAGCGCAGCCAGTTTGACTACAGCCAGTGGCTGCAACAGCTGGCTCGCGATCCCCAGTGGCAGGCGGACTGGCAGTTCGGTGCCCTGCTCAAGGGGAGCAAGCCGCTGGATCCCGTGGCCAGCCTGCGGGCGCTGACCCTGGACGATGTGCGCCATTTTTATCAGTCGGTCCATCGCAGCGGGGAAGCCCAAGTGGTGGTGAGCGGGGATCTGGCCCAGGAGCGGGTGATGAAAGCCCTCGGCTTTCTGGTCGAGCCAGCGGGTCAGCCGGCGGCCCTGCGCTCTCTGGAGTGGCGTGGGCAGCAGGCCAAACGGGCCATCTATCTGCTGGACAATCCCGGGGCTGCGCTCAGCCAGATCCGGGTGGGGCGGCGCGCCATGGCAGAGGATGCCTTCGGCGAGCAGTACCTGACCCGGCTGATGAATGTCTCCCTCGCCGAGCGGTTGAACATCCGGCTGCGTGAGGAGCTGGGTTACACCTACTTTATCGGCGCCACCTTCGAGGGCAACGTCGATGCGGGTTATTTCCTGCTGCAAAGCAGCGTACGCAGCGTAGTGACCGGGGCGGCGCTGCGGCAGATCCTGCAGGAGCTCGACAAGTATCAGCGGCTGGGGCCGACCAGGCTGGAGGTGCGTACCCTGCGGGATCGGGTGCTTAATGGCCAGGCGCTCGACTACGAGACGCTGCCGCAGGAGGTGGCCTACATGCAACCCATCCTGCTCAAAGGGTGGCCGCAGGATTATGTGGAGCAGCAGGTGAAGCAGGTGAGCCAGCTTTCCCCCTTTACCCTGCGCGAGCTGGCCCGCCGCTGGCTCGATCCCGACGACATGGTGATCCTGGTTGTGGGGGATGCCAAGACGCTGGCTCCCGAGCTGGCCGCGTTGGGCTGGCCGGTGCAGCGCCTCTCCGTCACACCCTAGCGGGTTGCCCCTATTGGGCGACGGCCGCAAGCAAAACAGCCCGCCCCCTGGCAGGGGGCGGGCTGTTTTTTTGCGTTCAAAAGCGGCTGACAGTCAGATCAGGGCCAGGGCGGCGGCCAGATCGGCGATCAGATCGTCGGCGTCCTCCACCCCGATGCTGAAGCGGATGAGATCGTCATTGACCCCGGCGGCGAGGCGGCTCGCCTCGTCCATGGCGGCGTGAGTGGTGCTGGCCGGATGGCAGGCGAGGCTCTCGAGATCCCCCAAACTCACCGCCTGCACGAACAGCTGCAGGTTGTCGAGCAGGGTGGCGCAACGGGCAAACCCACCTTCCAGCTCGATGCTCACCATGCCGCCAAAACCGCTGGCGAAGGCGCCGAGGGCATCGTGGCCCGGATGGTTGGCAAGCCCCGGGTAGATCACCTTCTTCACCGCCGGATGGGCGGCCAGGAAGTCGGCCACCTGCTGGGCGTTGTGCAGGTGGGCATCCATGCGCAGGGGCAGGGTCTTGACCCCGCGCTGCAGCAGGTAGGCCTCCTGAGGGCCTATGGGGGAGCCGATGTGTTTGAGGGCCACGGTACGGATCGACTTCATCAGTGCGTGAGAGCCCGCCACCACCCCGGCGATGATGTCGCCGTGACCGCCCAGGTATTTGGTGCCGCTGTGCATGACGATGTCGATGCCAAGCTCCAGCGGGCGCAGCAAATAGGGGGTGAGGAAGGTGTTGTCACACACAGTAATGGCGCCCACCTTGCGGGCCGCTTCCACCACCAGCCGCGGATCCACCACCTTGAGGGTGGGGTTGGTCAGGGTTTCGAACAGTACCACCTTGGTGGCGGGGCGGATGTTGGCCAGCAGATCCTGATCGCTCTCGTAGGCGGTGACCTTGATGCCGGCGCGGCTGAAGGTCTGCTTGAGAAACGCATCGGTGCCGCCGTAGAGCGGGCCGATATAGGCCACTTCATCGCCGCTGTCGGCCAGGGCATACATGATGGCGCTCACCGCCGCCATGCCGCTCGCCACCACCAGCGCTTCGTCGGCACCTTCCAGCGCCGCCAGCTTCTGCTCCAGCTCGGCGGTGGTGGGGTTGCCAAAGCGGCTGTAGATGAAGCCGGGGGCTTGACCTGCGAAGCGCTCCTTGCCCGCCTGGGCGTTGAAGTAGCTGAAGGTGCTGCTCTGGTAGAGCGGGGTGGTGAGGGCGCCGGTCTGGGGATCGATCCGCTGGCCGCTGTGCACGCTCATGGTCTTGAATTTCATTGTATTGCTCCGTCATTGCCAGGCTGTGGCCCAACTGCTTGTGTCGTTTGAAGGGGGCGCCGCGGCGCCCCCGTCTATTAGGTATGGCAGCGTCAGGCGAGTTGTGGCTCGCGCCGTTCGCGCTTTGTAGTTTGTCCGTTTGTCATCTGCGGATTGGCTGGGCCGACGCCATAGTGGCGGACCGCCACATCCGGGTGGGAGCGCAGCCTCCCTTTGAGTACGTTCTCCCCCACCTGATAAAAGAGCGGGTTGGTCGGGTCGCTCTCGGGCCCCAGCGCCTGGGCTGCCAGCGCGGGGGAGAGGCTGAGCAGCGGCACGGTGGCATCCAGCCTGGCCGCCATGAAGAAGGCGCAGGAGAGGCGCGAGACGCCGGGCGGCGGGCTCTGCACCCGGTGCAGGGTGGCCTTGAGGTAGCCGTTGGAGGCGAGCTCCAGCAGCTCGCCGATGTTGACCACCAGGGCGCCCGGCAGGGGCGGCGCCGAGATCCAGCCATTCGCTGTCTCCACCTCGAGCCCGGAGTGATGATCCTGCATCACCAGAGTCAGGTAGCCGGGATCCTTGTGGGCACCCACCCCCTGACCGCTGCCACCCTCGGCTTGCCCCGGGTAGTGAATGAGCTTCATGTGCTGATAGGGTGCGCCGCGAATGCTCTCGTCAAACACCCCGGCCGGTTGTTCCAGCACCTCGGCGAAGGCGGCCAGCAGGGTGAGGCTGATGGCGCTCAACTTCTCCTGCCACGCCAGCAGCTGCGCCTGCATGTCGGGCAGGGCGGCAGGCCACTGGTTGGGGCCGATCAGCCGCTGCCAGGGTTCATGGATCTGCGTCGAAGGCAGGGCCTGCGCCTCGTTCATGATATCGAACTGCTCGCGCAGATCCGGCCGCGCCCGGGTGAGCTCGGCCCCCACCTGGTTGTAGCCGCGAAAGTGGGGGGAGTGCACCATCTGCACCGCCAGCTTCTCCTGCTGCGGCAGGGCGAAGAAGCGGGCCGCCAGCGCCAGGGTTTCCTGCTGTTCTTGCTCGCTCAGACCATGGCCGACCAGATAGAAAAAACCCACCTTACGGGCCGCCCGGCCAAGGGTGGCCAGCATCTGGCGACGGGTCTCGGGGGCGCCGTCGAGGGCGGCGAGATCGATGATCGGCAGTGGTGAATGTTCCATGTGCACCTCCTCACTGACCAGGGGCGGGATGTTACCCGCACACCTGACATGAAAACGACGACGCCCTGACCGATAAACCGGCCGCGTCCCTGTTGCCAGGGATGGCGCCATTTGGATTGAGGGAGATGCTACTGTTCGGAGTTATAAGACGGAAACAACAAATTATTCTTAGTTATATACAAAAATCGAAATAGAATTCGCCACCCATCCGGGTGGCTGCGGATTGAGCGGCGATAATGGCAATATACCGGCGCACTTGGCACCCATGTTGGCCTGACCCGGCATGCACCGGCTTGTGTGCAATGTGAGCGCGACTTGAGCAAGTTGGGCAAATAGAGAGGCGAGCATCGCTGGCGACGCAGAGATGCGCAAAATGCAGAGATGCAAAAAGGGAGGCTGGTGCCTCCCTTTGTGTGACGGGTGTCGCGGCCCTGTGTGGTGCCTGGCTCAGGCTCAGTAACCCAGGGTAAAGCGCTGGCGCAGGTGGGCCGGTTTTTCCGCTTCGTTGAGCACGCCGTCGGCCAGATCGCCGACCGTGATCCCGGCCGGTTGTTCACCGCTGAACAGCACCTGATCGGCACCGAGCCGGTAGCCGCCGCGCTTCTCGCCGGGTTCCAGGAACACGGGCGGGGAGACGAAACGCCAGTCGAGGGTGGTTTCACGGCGCAGGGCGGTGAGGCCGTCGCGGGCGGCCAAGGCCCCCTGTTTCCACTCGGCCGGGAATTCCGGGGTATCCACCAGTTGCACGCCCGGGGCAATTTCCAGACTGCCGGCACCACCGACCACCAGCAGCCAGCTGTTGGCCGCGACGGCGGCGGCCACGATGGCGCTGGCCCCCTTGAGGTACTGGTCGTAGATGTCCGGGGCGGTCCAGCCCGGGTTGTAGGCGCTGATCACCCGATCGTGCCCCTTGAGCACCTTGGCCAGCGCCTGGCTGTCCTGGGCATCCACCGCCACGGCGGTGACCTGCGGGTGAGCGGCTACCTTGCTCACGTCACGCACGATGGCGGTGACGTGATGGCCGCGGCTGACGGCTTCATTGAGGATGGCTGTACCGACAAAACCGCTGGCACCGATCAGGGCAATTTTCATGGGAGATTCTCCTTCACTGTTGGAATGGGGCTATCCTACGCCCCCGAATGTGATTTAATAATCCGTTGTAAATTGCATTCACTTATAAGCTGGATTTAATAATGGAACAGCTCAAGCGTTACGCCATCTTCGCCGCCGTGGTCGAGGCGGGCAGCATGACCGGCGCCGCCAAGGCCCTCGGCATGACACCCTCCGCCGTCAGTCAGCATATCAGCCAGCTGGAGAGCCTGCTCGGCCTCACCCTGCTGCACCGCTCCACCCGCCGCCTCAACCTGACCGAGGCGGGGGAGGTGGTGTGGCAGGGGTGCCAGTCTCTGCAGCAGACCCTCAACCAGACCGAGCTGCGCCTCTCGGAGGTGCGCGACAGCCTGCTGGGGGAGGTGCGGATCACCGCCCCGGTGGGGATGGCCGGCCAGCCGCTGGCGCGGGCACTGTCGCCGTTGCTGCAGGCCCACCCCGGCCTGTGCATCCAGATCATTGCCGACGACGAGAAACGGGATCTTATCAAGGAGCGTATCGACGTGGCGCTGCGGGTCGGCACGCTCGAAGACTCCACCCTGGTGGCGCGCAAGCTGGGTCAGACCCGGATGTTGCTGTGCGCCTCGCCCGCCTATCTGGCGCGCAAGGGGACTCCGCGCAGCCCGGAGGCGCTGCTGGAACACGACTGGCTGGCCGCCGACATGCTGAACGGCGGCCTGACCTTCTTCGATGAAAAGGGGCAGGGGCACAGGGTCAAGCCCAAGCCGCGGGTGGTGTGCAACAACGTGCTGCCGCTGCGCCAGTTCACCTTGGCGGGGCAGGGGGTGTCGCTGCAGCCGGAGGGGGAGATCGCCGAAGATCTCGCCTCGGGTCGCCTGCTGGAATTGCTGCCGGGCTTTCGGGTGCCGCCCATGGAGATCCACGCCATCACCCCGCAGCGGGAGATCCCGGAGAAGGTGCGCCGGGTGATCGCCGCCCTGCGCAGCCACTTCGCCGAGCCGGTGGGGGCCACGGCGACACGTCCGTAGTCCGGGCAAGGAAGAAGGCCGTTCCGGTTGGCCGGATCAAAAAAGAGGGCAGCCCGCGGGCTGCCCTCTGTCGATGCGCTATATCGATGAGACAAGGCCAGGCCTCACTTCATGTAGAGGCCGCCGTTGATGGCCAGGGTCTCGCCGGTGATATAGGCACCCGCCTCGCTGGCAAGAAACACCACGGCGGCGGCGATCTCTTCCGGCTTGGCCAGCCGGCGCATGGGGATGTCGGCCTTGATGCTGTCGAGGATGTCGGTGCGGATCGCCTCCACCATGGGGGTGGCGGTGTAGCCGGGGGCGATGGCGTTGACCGTCACCCCGAAGCGGGCCCCTTCCGCCGCCAGCGCCTTGGTGAAGCCCAGCATGCCCGCCTTGGCCGCCGAGTAGTTGACCTGGCCGAACTGACCCTTCTGGCCATTGACCGAGGAGATGTTGATGATGCGGGCATCGCGCTGCTCGCACATGGCGTCGAACAGCGGCTGGGTGACGTTGTAGAGGCTGCACAGGTTGGTGTGGATCACCTCGAACCACTGCTCCGGGGTCATCCGCTTGAAGGCCCCGTCCCGGGTGATGCCGGCATTGTTGACCAGCACGTCCACCCGCCCTTCATCCTGCAGCAGGCGGCCCAGGGCCTCGCGGCACATGGCGGTGTCGGCCACGTCCAGCGCCAGCAGCCGCACCTGATCCGGCCGAAAGCCCTGCTCTGCATACCAGTCGTGCGCCGCCGCCCCGTTGACGCTGGAGTGGGTGGCGATGATGCGATACCCCTGGGCCAGCAAGGCGGTGGTGATGGCGGATCCGATGCCGCCACGGGCTCCGGTGATCAAGGCAACTTTCTTCATCTAGGCTCTCCCTGCATAAAAGATTCGAACGAGGACTTTATGGGCTTTTTGGGGTAATTGATATATTTGTTTTCAAACAATCTGACAGGGAAACGCGTCACTTTTGTGACAGCCTGCCAAGCTGGCTTGACGGACCAGCACTCGAGCCACCTGGCAAGAGGGCGGACGTGACCATATCGCCAGCCCTTGCCGCCAAGGTGGCGGCCATGTTTAATGGGGCCCTTGCGCGCAGCGCCTTGCCGACAGCCCAGATCCGATCTCGCCATGACCAGCTTCTCTTCCGCCCCAGAGGCCGAACCCCGGCCGCACAGCCAGCTGACCCGCATCGAGCGGGTGCTCGACTACATCCACGCCAACCTGGATCAGCCGCTGGCGTTGGCCGAACTGGCGGAGCAGAGCTGCTGGTCGCGCTGGCAGCTGCAGCGGGTGTTCCTCCATGAGACGGGGCTGACGGTGGCCCACTATGTGCGCGAGCTCAAGCTGAGCCAGGCGGCAGAGGCGCTGCTTTCTGGTCGCCAGCGGGTGCTGGATCTGGCGCTCTGTTACGGTTTTGGCTCCGAGGTGAGCTTCAGCCGCGCCTTCAAGCAGCAGTTCGGTTGCTCGCCGCTGGCCTATCGCAAGCGGGGCCTGCGGCTGGGGCTGCGTACCCCTCTGGTGCGGGCTACCCTGCCGCAGCCCATGCCTGCCAGGCTGGTACAGGTGCGGATCGAGAGTCAACCGGGCTTTATCCTGCACGGGGTGAAGGGGCTGATCCACGGGCTGTTTGCCGCTGCCCCCGACTTTCAGCAGACGGTGCCCGCTATCTGGCGCGCCCTGCGCGCGGCGGGTGGTTTGCCACCCGGGCAGGAGCGGGTGGGGGTGGTGGATGTTTCTGGCGCCGGCGAGTCGCTCCCCTACTGGGCGGGCAGCGTGATGGAGGAGGGGACCAGCCTGCCCGCCGGTCTGGCGCGCCTCCGGGTGCCGGCCCAGACCTACGCGGTGCTGAGCCACGTGGGCCCGGTCAGTCAGCTGGGGCAGACCCTCAACTGGTTTATCCTGCACTGGCTGCCGAGCTCCGGCTATCGCGGGGTGGACGGCTTCGAGCTGGAGCGTTACGCCCCCGATTTTGACGGCAACCAGCCGGATGCCCGCATGGAGTACTGGCTGCCCGTCGCCCCTCTCTGAGGCGGCTATTCCCTTGCCTGGCGGATGCCGGGCGCGGCTATCCCTCTTTCCCCTTTTGTTGCGGCAAGCCTTGCTATCCATTCGACATCGCCTGCGTGTCTGCCGTCAGTTGAGGTTGCCGGATGGGGCCATAGTGGCCGCATTTTCTCTCTCTTCAGCACCAACATGCCCCAAATTGTTAATTCAAGGGCAAAATGACCCAATAAAATGCAAATGAGATTTGTTACTATTAACTCATTGCATTAGAGGATCAGATGTACGCCACTCACCCCCCTTTGACCCTGGTCGCCGCGACTATCTCCGCCCTGTTGGCTGGCCCCGTGCAGGCAGCCGCCACCGAGCACCCGACACAGACCCGGGCCGACGAGACCCTGACCGTGCTCGGCGAGACCTATCGCAACACCGCGACCAAGACCCGGCTCGACCCCCTGGAGACGCCCCAGGCCATCTCGGTGGTGGAGGGTGACACCCTGGAACAGCGCGGCGTCAGCTCGGTGAGCGAGGCGCTGCGCTATGTGCCCGGCGTCAACACCGAGCTGCGGGGCGGGGCGGTCAACCGGCTGGATCTGTTCAACATTCGCGGCTTTGACAACTACCAGAACTTCTACGACGGCCTGCTGCTGCAGTACAACGACTGGAACCTGCAGCCCCAGATCGATCCGGTGGCCATCGAGCAGCTGGAGGTGTTCAAGGGGCCCACCTCCGTGCTCTACGGCAGCATGCCCCCCGGCGGCATGGTGAACCTCATCGCCAAGCGCCCCCAGCGGGAAGCTAGGCACAGCGTCAGCGTGGCGAGCGGGACGGGCACCCTCAAGGAGCTGACCCTCGACAGCACCGGTGCCCTCAACGATCAGTTTGCCTATCGGCTGGTGGGGCTGGCTCGTCAGAAAGAGGGTCAGGCGGTGACCTCAGAGGAGGAGCGCTACGTGCTGGCGCCCTCTCTCGACTGGCAGTTGAGTGACCGCACCCTGCTAAACCTCAACCTCTATTACCAGAAAGACCCGCAAGCCGGCATCTACACCACTGTGCCGGCCAGCGGCTCGGTCAAATCCAACCCGCTTGGCCAGCTGGGTAGCGATACCTTCCTTGGCGATGAAAACTGGAATCACTACAGCCGGGAGGTGACCCTGCTCGGCTACAAGCTGAGCCACGACTTCAACGCCAACTGGCAGCTGCTGCAAAACGCCCGCTACATGGATGCCTCGGCCAACCAGCAGAACACCTACAACGCGGCACTGGCGGCCGATAACCGCACCCTGGCCCGCAACGCCTACCTGACCAATGAAGAGTCCCGCGGCTTTGTCATCGACAACCAGCTGGCGGGCAAGGTGCAGACCGGCAAGGCCCAGCACAACCTGCTGCTGGGGGTCGATTACCAGTATCTGGATGCGCGTATTCTCTACCGGGATACCCTCGACTACTCTGCCCCGGCCATCGACATCTTCAACCCGAACCAGCAGCAGATAGTGCCGGCAGATCTGGCCTTCAACTATCAGGACAACCGCACCATCCGCCAGTACCAGAGCGGTCTCTACCTGCAGGATCAGGTGCGTCTCGATCGGCTGGTGGCCATCGGCGGTGCACGCTACGACCGCTACCGGATGGACACCGACAGCCGGACCCTCTATCAGGGGGCGGCGAGCAACACCCTGGCCCAGATTGATCAGGACAACCTCTCGCTGCGCCTCGGCGCCCTCTACGAGCTGGATCATGGCCTCTCGCCCTATGTGAGTTATGCCGAGAGCTTCGAGCCGGTGGCGGGGGCAGACAAGCAAGGTCAAGCGTTCAAACCGGCCACCGGCCGGCAGTGGGAGGGGGGGCTCAAGTTCCTCTCCGAGGACATGAGCAAGACCGCCACTCTCTCGGCGTTCCACATCACCAAGCAAAATGCCCTGGTGACGGATCCGGACAACGTCTACGGGCCCAAGCTGCAGACCGGCGAGATGGTCTCCAAGGGGATCGAGCTGGAGGGGCGCGTCGATCTCACCAGCCGCTGGGATCTGGCGCTGAGCTATACCCGCCAAGATATGGAGATCACCCGCGACACCACCAGCCTGCAGGGCAAGACCCCGGTCTGGGTGCCCAAGCAAATGGCTTCGCTGTGGAGCAACTACCTGCTGGCCGGCCCGCTGGAAGGGGCGCGCCTGGGGGCTGGCCTGCGCTACGTGGGGGAGGCCCAGCTTGATGCCGCCAACACTGACACCGTGCCGGATTACCTGCTGATGGACATGGCTGCCTCCTACGATCTGGCCCAGCTTAGCCAGCGCCTGCAAGGGGTGGAGGCGTCACTCAGCGCCAGCAACCTGTTCAACAAGACCTACTACTCCTGCTACGACCAGAACAACTGCTGGTTCGGGGCAGAGCGCAGCGTGGAGGCGCGACTCAAATACGTATTCTGACCCTGCGTCCCGGGCCGCGCCCGGGACTCTCTCATCCCATGAGCGGCGCCGGCCGTCGTGCCCGCACTTCGGTGGCGCGGCGCGAGCCGGATCTGCAGTCACTGGCGGATCACGGCGCCCTGTTCGCGGCCGCCGCCGGGCTTATCCCATCCCTCAAGGGGCGGCTGGTGGCCGCCGGCGAAGCTGCGGCACTGTTGACGACGACCAAGCAGGCCACGCCGGCCGAGGTGGCGGCCGCACTGCACGAGTATTGGCGACTGGCCCATCCGGAGGCAGGTCCCGCCTACTGGCTCACCCGCAGCTGGGGCATGCTCTGCTGGCAATCCATCTATCTGGCCATGGTGGCCGTCTATCGGCTGCGGGCCGTGCCGGCGCTGGAGAGGCTGGGCCTGGGTTATCAGGATGGGCTGGTATCCGGCTTTACTCTGCCGGCCGAGCCCATGATCAAGGGGGAGCTGGAGCTCTTGATCAAGGTGGCGGGTGAGCGGCTGCAGGCCCATTGGCAGGCGCTGTTCACAGCGCTCGGGCAGGTGCAGCGGCTGCGGCCCGGTTTCGTGCGGCCGCTCTTGGCGGACGATCTGCTGGCGGCGCTGGTGCGGGTGCCCGCGTTCTTTGACGAGATAAGCCCCGCCGAGGTGGCGGCCCATGCGCCGCACTGGCTTGCCGCCTGCGGTCTGCCGACCGAACATCTGGCGGGCTGGCAGCCGGCGCCCTGGCCGCCAGCGGCCGGCTTGGTCGGTTACGTGCGCCAGCGCTGCTGCCTGCACTACAAGCGCCGCGATGGTGAGCTGTGCGCAAACTGCCCTCGGCGGCAGGGGGCGGTGAGCTGTGAAGAGGGGGCTTGAATAAGAAGTCCTGCGTGATGACAAGCCGCCCTCTGGCGGCTTTTTACTGCGCCTTTACGTCGCCCATCTTGCTGCGAATGCGCTCGAACAGGCTCTGCCGTTTGCAGGTTCAGATGATCCTGGTCGGCGTAGCGCCCTTCTCTTGCAAGTCACTGCGTTTTTACATCGCCCATCTTGCTGCGAATACGTTCAAACAGGCTCTGCAGACAGGCTTGATCCCGGTCGGCGGCGCGCACGGCGCCATACATGTGGCGGCGCACCCCCTCGGCGAGCGGGCGCGCCTCGAGCAGCCCCTGGCGGACAAACTCCTCGCAGGCCCAGCGCGGCAGGGCGGCGACGCCAAGGCCGGCGGCGGCCATCTGCAGCATCACTGAGGTGTTGTCCACCGGCTTGCAGCGGGCGGGCTCGATGCCGGCCGGCTGCAGGAAGCGGCTGAACACGTCCATCCGTGCCCGCTCCACCGGGTAGACCAGCAGCACCTCGGGGCGCAGATCCTCAGGCTTGATGGTCTGCTGGCCACAGAGGGGGTGGTCCGGCGCCATCACCAGCACCAGCTCGAAGGCGAACAGCGGCTCGAAGTGCAGATCGCCGCGCGCCTGCACGTCCGAGGTGAGCAGCAGGTCGAGCTGGCCGCCGAGCAGGGCGCTGATGGCATCAAAGCCCGGCACCGACTCCACTTCCAGGTCAACCCCCGGCCACTGACGGCGAAAATCGGGCAACAGCGGCAGCAGCCACTGGATGCAACTGTGGCAATCGAGCGCCAGGTGCAGGCGACCGGCGTCGCCGCTGTGCAGGGCCTGCAGCTGTTTCTCGGTCTGGGCCAGCGCCGGCAGCACCTGGCGGGCCAGCCCCAGCAGCTGGTTGCCGGCCGCGGTCAGCACCAGCGGCCGGCTCTTGCGCAGATAGAGCTCCAGGTTGAGGCGGGTCTCCAGCTCCTTGAGCTGGTGGGAGAGGGCGGACTGGGTGAGGTTAAGGCAGAGCGCCGCCCCGGCCAGCGAGCCCTGCTCGGCCAGCGCGCTCACCGTCTTCAGGTGCTTGATGTCGATCCCCGGGTTGTTTGACACCGCCATGGTATCCCTCCTTGTTATGCCTGGGCGGCGGTTTGTTGCCCGCCTTGAGAATTTCTTGAGAGCCAGTTGAAAAGGATTCAATAGCCAACGCCACCTTATCTTGTCATTTTGGATGTGTAAACATCTGGATGGCTAAATCATCCAGTTCACCATCAGATGAATGAGCATAAGGAATGGAACCTATGACCTGCGCACACACCCTGGGCTTTCCCCGTATCGGCGCCAAGCGCGAGCTGAAATTTGCCCTCGAATCTTACTGGCGCGGCGAAACCAGCCAGGCCGAACTCATCGCCACCGGCAAGAGCCTGCGTGAGCGTCACTGGCAGGCCCAGCAACAGGCTGGTGTGACCCTGCTGCCGGTGGGTGACTTCGCCTGGTACGATCAGGTGCTTGGCACCAGCCTGCTGGTGGATGCCATCCCCGCCCGCCACCGCCATGGCGACACCGATCTCGATACCCTGTTCCGGGTCGCCCGTGGTCGTGCGCCGACCGGTCCGGCCGCCGCCGCCGCCGAGATGACCAAGTGGTTCAACACCAACTACCACTACCTGGTGCCCGAGTTCAGCCGCGACCAGCGCTTCAAACTGGGCTGGAGCCAGCTGTTTGACGAAGTGGAAGAGGCCAAGGCGCTGGGTCTGCCGGTCAAGGCGGTACTGCTGGGGCCCGTCTCCTACCTGTGGCTTGGCAAGGAGAAAGAGAGCGGCTTCTCCCGCCTCGAGCTGCTCGACCGCCTGCTCATCGTCTACCAGGAGATCCTGGCGAAACTGGCCGCCCAGGGGGTGGAGTGGGTGCAGATCGACGAGCCGGCGCTGGCGCTGGACCTGCCGGACGAGTGGCGCCTCGCCTACCTCAACGCCTATGAGCGTCTGGCAGGCCCCTGCAAGCTGCTGCTCACCACCTACTTCGGTTCGGTGGCTCATCAGCGCGACATCATCACCAGCCTGAAGGTGGATGGCCTGCACCTGGATCTGGTGGCGGCCCCCGAGCAGCTGGAGACCCTGGTCCCGCACCTGCCGGCCCAGTGGGTCATCTCGGCCGGGGTCATCAACGGTCGCAACGTCTGGCGTGCCAATCTGGCCAAGCTGGTACCGACCCTCAAGGCACTGAAAGCCAAGCTCGGCGAGCGGCTCTGGGTGGCCTCCTCCTGCTCCTTGCTGCACAGCCCGGTGGACTTGACCCTGGAACACGAGCTGGATCCCCAGACCCGCAGCTGGTTCGCCTTTGCCCTGCAAAAATGCTACGAGCTGGGGCTGCTGGCCGACCATCTCAATGGCGGGGAGCTGGACAAGATCAATGCCTACAGCCAGCCCATCGTGGATCGGGAGTCTGACAGCCGGGTGCACAAGAAGGCGGTGCAGTCACGCCTCGCCAGCCTCACCAACAGCGATTTCGAACGCCACAGCGCCTACCCGGTGCGGGCCGAGGCACAGCGCGCGGATCTCAAGTTGCCGCTCTTGCCGACCACCACCATCGGCTCCTTCCCGCAGACCTCGGAAATTCGGGTGCTGCGCCAGGATTGGCGAGCCGGTCGTATCGACGATGGCGCCTACGAGGCGGGC
Source organism: Aeromonas sp. s2 (assembly GCF_040907935.1). Taxonomy (NCBI): domain Bacteria; kingdom Pseudomonadati; phylum Pseudomonadota; class Gammaproteobacteria; order Aeromonadales; family Aeromonadaceae; genus Aeromonas; species Aeromonas sp. s2. The sequence continues at coordinate 63,363 of NZ_JBFOCR010000027.1, forward strand.
ATTCAGGCCCAGATCAAGGATGCCATCGAGCGTCAGGAGGCCATCGGGCTGGACGTGTTGGTGCACGGTGAAGCCGAGCGCAACGACATGGTGGAGTACTTCGGTGAATTGCTGGATGGCTTTGCCATCACCCGCTTCGGCTGGGTACAGAGCTATGGCTCCCGCTGCGTCAAGCCGCCGGTGATCACCCGCGACATCGACCGGCCGACCCCCATGACCCTGGCGTGGACCCAGTTTGCCCAGAGCCTGACCGACAAGCCGGTCAAGGGCATGCTGACCGGCCCTGTGACCATCCTCTGCTGGTCCTTCCCGCGCGAAGACGTGAGCCGCGAACAGTCCGCCCTGCAGATTGGCCTGGCCATTCGCGACGAGGTGGCAGATCTGGAAGCCGCCGGCATCAAGATCATCCAGATCGACGAGCCGGCGATCCGCGAAGGCTTGCCCCTGCGCAAACAGGATCACCAGGCGTACCTCGACTGGGCGGTGCGCGCCTTCCGCCTGAGCGCGAGCCCGGTGGTGGACAGCACCCAGATCCACACCCACATGTGCTACAGCGACTTCAACCTCATCATAGAGGCGGTGGCGGCGCTCGATGCGGACGTGATCACCATCGAGACCAGCCGTAGCCAGATGCAGCTGCTGGGAGCGTTCGAGCGCTTCAACTACCCCAACGAAATCGGCCCGGGCGTCTATGACATCCACTCGCCGAACGTGCCGAGCCAGGGCTGGATTGAGGATCTGATCCGCAAGGCCGCCAAGCAGATCCCGGCAGAGCGGCTGTGGGTCAACCCGGACTGCGGCCTCAAGACCCGCGGCTGGGAAGAGACCGAGGCCGCCCTCAAGGTGATGGTCGATGCCACCAAGGCGCTGCGTGCCGAGCTGGCCTGAAGACCATCTGCAAACAACAAGAGAGTACGGGCATAACGAACGAGGGAAGGCGCAAGCCTTCCCTCTCTTTTTATGCCGGATCAACCGTTGATGTTGGCCGGGGGAGGGGTTGTAGCAATGACGGCGCGGGCAGGCCGGGTGGCACGTCGGTCCCGGAATACTGGACGCAGCCCCCATAACCCCCGCCATGTTCCCCCTGTTTTGCAAGGCTGGATCCTAGGCCAGCAAGCGTGGCAGCTTGACGATATCACCCCGCCTGCGCCGGCGAGGCCTCGCCCATTTTTTCATTCGATGCGCTTGCGCTAGGCTCAGGGCAGGGTGATGACGGCGGGGCTGACATGATGAAAGCGGGTCTCTGGTTTTGGTGTTTATGGGGGCTGCTGTTGGCGGCATCTCCCCAGGCGGTTGCCGTCTCTTCGCTCAACATGGTCTATTTCGATGATTTTGCCCCCTACTCATGGCGTGACGAGGAGGGCAAGATGCGTGGACTCATGGTGGATGTGATGGACAGGGTCGGGCTCGAGCTTGGGGTTCAGGTGCATCATGAGGGATATCCCTGGTTGCGGGCGCAGAAACTGGTCCGTGCCGGTCAAGCCGACGGCTTCGTCACCGTGCCGACCCGGGAGCGGCGAGCCTATACCCGGGTGGTCGAGGCCCCGGTGGCCTTTTCACCTTTGACCCTGTTCACGCAAACCGGCCATCCGGCCCTGGCCCGTCTCAACCAGGCCCGCGCCTTGAGCGATCTCAAGGCGTTCACCATTCTCGACTACATCGGCAATGGCTGGGGCAAGGAGAACCTGGTCGGTTTCAAGGTCCATCTCACCAGCAATGTGGACAATGTCTTCAAGTTGCTGGCGGCCGGTCGGGGGGATCTGATGATCACGGATCCTCTGGTGGCGAGCTTCAAGCTGGCTCAGCTGGGATTAGCGGGGACGATCACGGAAGTCCCCCTGCAACTGGAGCTGACGCCGCTCCACCTCTGTATTGCCAACTCATCCCCCTTCGCCGCCAGGGTGGACGAGTTGACTCGCATCTTGGCGCGATTGCGGCAAAGTGGCGAGCTGGCCAGGATGGAGGCTCGCTATCGTTGACGCTGATGATGAAAAGAGGAATGGAACGGCAGGACGAGCTGAATCGCCTTGCCGGTGTGGGCGCTGGCTGGATCAGCCCGCAGCAGGGAGCGGCAAGGGCGCACCTGGCAAGCAAGGGGCCGGGGTTGGCGCAGGTAGCCTCTCCTGATTGAGCGGGGTGCGTGCCATGACCCCGGCCAGCCAGTGATGATCGAGGGGGATGGCATTGCGATCGCCGATCACCAGATTGAGGTGCTGGGCACCGAGGCAGCCGTAGCGGGCGGGATCGGTCTGGGTAAAGAGACCGAGGCAGGGCACGCCGCTGGCGGCGGCCAGGTGCAATGGCCCGGTGTCACCGCTGACGAAGAGGGAAAGGCCGCCGGCAAAGCGGGCCAGCTCGCTCAGGCTGCTGAGGGCAACCTGCACGTCCCCCAGTGGGGGCTGGGGATCGGCGGGATCCTCGAGCTGGATCAGCAGGGCGGCGGGATAGTGGCGGCGCAGATCCCCGAGCAGCCGCTGCCACTGGGGCAGGGAGAGCCCCTTGCCCTTGCGGGCACCGGTGAAAAAGCCGATGAGCGGCCGTTCCGGGTAGTCCTGCCTGAGCGCCAGCAGCCGCGGGCTGGCGCTGTGCAACAAGCTGCCGAGCTCAATCTGATCGGCGAGATGACCGTGCATGCCGAGCAGTTGCAGCGGCTGGTGGGCGTAGTGGCAGTGATTGTTGGGAGTGAGGGGCTGGGGGAACAGGGCATCCCCCTTGGCATCGTCAAAGCCCAGCTTCTCGCGGGCCTTTACCCAGCCGGCGATGAGGTGATCGGTGCTGGAGGCAAAGGGCACATAGACCCGATCGTAATGCTGACGGCGCAGTTGCCACAGCACCGACAGGGAGGCCAGCAGCCGCTTGCCCTGCAACCTGACCGGGTGAATGCGCTGCAGCTGCAGATCGGCCAGGAAGGGGAGCAGCTGGCCGCCGATGCACACCAGCTCTATCTCGGCATGGGGGTGGGCACTGCGTACCTTTTGCAGGAAGGGCAGCAGAAACAGGTTGTTGCCGATGCGGCAGGTGCTGCGAATGACCAGGATCCGCTGGGGAGGCTGGCTGGCTGCCGGCAGTCGGCCTTGACGCGCGAGCCAGGCGAGGGCGGCCCGCTCCAGCCCGGCGGTCCAGCAGCGGCGCTGACCGTCGAAGCGGCGCAGGGCATCTCTGATAGTGCTCATAAGTAGTGGCTCCGTGCATGAATATGGCCTCAAGGTGACACGACATTTCTTAAGCCGAGGTTAAGAAAAGAGAAAAATGAGGGGGGTACGCCATTTTTTGTAAGAATTTGTTGCTGAGTCACAGTTTCAGAGTGCTCGGATGGAACAGGGGTGTTTCCGTATGATTCCTGTTTTCCTGGTGCGGGATGGCTGAACGGAGTAGACCGCACCTCCTGGTGGTATTTGCCAGCGTTATGTCGTTAAAATCGCGCATTTGAAATGAATGTTATCCTCGCAGGAGCCCCATGCAGTTCAGGGATTTCTTTCCGGTATCCACCAATACCAGTCTCAAAGAGAGTTGTTACGGTGCCCTTGGCGCCTTCGTCGGGCTGTTGGGAACTGCCCTCTTGTGCCGCTGGGGGCTGGGGCTTGAGGCCCATTGGCTGATCGCCCCCATGGGGGCCTCCGCCGTGCTGCTGTTTGCCGCGCCGGCCAGCCCGCTGGCCCAGCCCTGGTCCATCCTGGTGGGCAACGGGGTCTCGGCGCTGATGGGAGTGCTGAGTGCCAGTCTGGTGGCGGATCCGGCGCAGGCCGCCGCCCTTGCCGTGATGCTGGCCATCGCCGCCATGTTGCTCACCCGCAGCCTGCATCCGCCCGGCGGCGCCGTGGCCTTGACCGCGGTCATCGGCGGCGAGGGGATCCGCCAGCTCGGGGTCGGTTATGTGCTGCTGCCGGTGCTGCTCAATTCGCTGTTGTTGCTGCTACTGGCGCTCTGCTACAACCGGCTGCTGGGGCGCCGTTATCCCAACAGCGGTCAGGCCCGGCCCAACCGCCATCAGACCGCCGATCCCCAGCCGAGCGAGCGGGTGGCGACCCAGGCGGCGGACATCGATTTTGCGCTGGAAAAGCACGGCGAGCTGCTCGACATCAGCCGCCAGGATCTGCAGGCGCTGCTGCAGGAGGCCCAGCTGCATGCGCTGCGGGCCAGGGTGGGCACTGTGCGGGTGCAGGAGGTGATGTCGCGGGATCTGATCCTGATAGAGGCGCAGCAGCCGGCCATGGCGGCCTGGCAACGGCTCTCCCACCATCAGGTCAAGGCGTTGCCGGTGGTGGACGAGGCCGGCCGGCTGACCGGCATCATCACCCTGCACGACCTGATGATCGACCGGGCACTGCAACAGCCGCGGGGCGCCGCGGATCTGGCTGAGCTGCGGGTCGCCGACCTGATGACCCGCAAGGTGTCGACCGCCCGCCACGATCAGCCGCTCTACGATCTGGTGGGCGCCTTCTCCGATGGCGGTCTGCACCACATGCCGGTGGTGGATGGCGAGCAACTGGTGGGGATCCTGACCCAGTCGGACATGGTCGCTGCACTGTTCAACCTGACGCTGCACCCGGCGCTGGGTGAAACCGGTGCACCGGTCAGTTCATAAGCAAGGCCCCTCACGGGGCCTTTTTGTTGTCTGTGCCTTGGCACTGCATGGCTGGACAAACTGAACAAGTTCAAAGAACGAGGAAGTGCCAGGCACTCCCTCGTTGGGATAAGAGAGACGGAGGACAAGGCTCAGCCGTAGCGGGCCAGGGTGAGCCCTTCATCGCTGATGGCGGTATCGCTGCCACTGATGAGATCGCACAGCAGCTGACCCGAGCCTGCCGCCATGGTCCAGCCCAGGGTGCCGTGGCCGGTGTTGAGCCAGAGGCCGGGGATGGGGCTTGGGCCCACCAGCGGGGTGCCGTCCGGCGTCATGGGGCGTAGCCCGGTCCAGAAGTCGGCGCGGCTGATGTCGCCCCCCTCGGGGAAGAGATCACCGACCACCATGGCCAGGGTGTCGTGCCGTTTCGGGTTGAGGGCCAGGTTGTAGCCCGACAGCTCCGCCATGCCGCCGACCCGGATCCGCTCATCGAAACGGGTGATGGCCACCTTGTAGGTTTCGTCCAGCACGGTACTGCGCGGCGCGGCCTCGGCGTTGATCATCGGCAGGGTGAGGGAGTAGCCCTTGACCGGGTAGACTGGCAGATCGAGCCCGAGCGGTCGCAGGAAGCCGGTGGCATAGCTGCCAAGGGCACAGACGATGGCGTCGGCCTTGAAGCGCTGCTCGCCGGCCCGCACCGCCACGGCGCGTCCCTGCGCCAGCTCGATCTCGTCGATGGCGCAGTTGAACACGAACTTGACCCCCAGTCGCTGCGCTTCTGCTGCCATGGCCTTGGTGAAGCGGAAGCAGTCGCCGGTCTCATCACCCGGCAGGCGCAGGCCGCCCACTATCTTGCCGCGTACCCGGGCCAGCGCCGGCTCTGCCCCTTCACAGCCAGCGGCATCGAGGGACTGGTAGGGCACGCCATACTCTTCCAGCACCTCGATGTCGCGCTTGCTGGCATCGAGCTGGGCCTGACTGCGAAACAGCTGCAGGGTGCCGAGCTGGCGCCCTTCATAATCGATGCTCAGCTCGTCGCGCAGCAGCTTCATGCAGTCGCGGCTGTATTCGGCCAGCCGCACCATGCGCCCCTTGTTGACCGCATAGGCCGCCGGGGTGCAGTTGGCAAACATCTTCAGCATCCAGCGCAGCTGGAAGGGATCCGAGGTCGGTCGCACCGTGAAGGGAGCATGCTTTTGCAGCAGCCACTTGGCGGCCTTGAGGGGAATGCCGGGGGCCGCCCAGGGGGCCGCGTAACCGGGGGAGATCTGTCCGGCATTGGCGTGGCTGGTTTCAAGGGCCACCCCGTCACGCCGCTCCAGCAGGGTCACCTTGTGACCCGCCTTGGCCAGATACCAGGCGCTGGTCACGCCGACCACGCCACCACCGAGTACCACTATGTCCATCTTGTCTCTCCTTGACTGGGGCCCTCACATTAATCAGCCGCCACAGGATATTCAACTGGTGTAGATATAATTGGGATATATATCTATTTACAATTATTTAACTGGTTTTCAATGTTGAAATTTGTGGACTTGTTGGCATTAGCTGTGGCAGTCAGAGCTGCTCCAGCCGGATCAGGTACTGCTCCGCCGTCGTCAGGATGGCGTGCTGCTGTTCGGCGGCCTGGCCATCCCAGTTGGCATAGGGCAGGGCGAGGCGAGGGTTGCTGCCAAGTCTGTCCCGGTTGCGCCATAAAAAATGCCAGTAGAGGCTGTTGAAGGGGCAACTCCCGTCGCCGCTGCGGGCCTTCACCTGATAGTGGCACCCCTTGCAGTAGTGGCCCATCCGCTCGAGATAGGCGCCGCTGCTGGCGTAGGGCTTGCTGCCCATCAGGCCGCCATCGGCAAACTGGCTCATGCCGCGGGTGTTGGGCAGCTCGACCCACTCGATGGCATCCACATAGATACCGAGATACCAGGCATCCACCTCGTCAGGATGGATCCCCGCCAGCAGGGCAAAGTTGCCGGTCACCATCAGCCGCTGGATATGGTGGGCGTAGGCGTGCTCCAGAGACTGGCGAATGGCGTGACGCACGCAGGCCATGTTTGTTTCGCCGCTCCAGAAAAAGCCGGGTAGCGGCCGCTCGGCCCCGAGAAAATTGCTGCGCCGATAGTCGGGCATCTTCTCCCAGTAGAGGGCGCGCACGAACTCGCGCCAGCCGAGGACCTGGCGGATAAAGCCCTCCACTTGCGCCAGGGTGATGGCGGCCTGATTGGCCTGCCAGTGGGTTTCGGCGGCGCGGATCACCTCGAGGGGGTGGAGCATCTTGCTGTTGAGGGAAAACGACAGGCGACTGTGAAACAGGCTCCAGCCCCGCTCGCTCAGGGCATCCTGATAGCGGCCAAAGTGGGGCAGGCAGTGCGCCAGAAAATGGGCCAGCAGCTCGCGGCTCTGGCGCCTTGTGATGGGCCACGGCAGCTTGCTGGCATCCGCCTCGCCGATGGTGCTGACCCCGTGGCGGGTCAGCATGGCATTGATGTCGCTCACCTGGTTGGCAAAGGTGAGGGGGGCCGGGATGGGCTGGCTCGCCGGCAATTTGGCGCGATTCTCATCATCAAAGTTCCAGCGCCCACCAAGGGGCTGGCCGCGCTCATCGAGCAGTACCTGATATTGCTTGCGCAGGGCGCGGTAGAAGAACTCCATCCGGCTGTGGGGGTAGCGCTGCCAGCCATCACGGGGAGTGAGAAAATGTTCGCTATCCACCTCGGTGGCAGGGATGGTCAGGCCCGCCGCCCAGCTTTTCAACTGGCTGGCGAGGCGCCACTCGTCCGGGCTCTGCCAGGCGAAGCTGTCAGCCTGATGCGCTTCGAGTTGGGCCGTCAGCAAGCTGGGCAAGTCGGGCCAGCGGGCGCTCTCATCGAGGGCCAGGTAACAGACGCGATGGCCCGCCTTGCCGAGGGCCGCCGCGAAGGCGCGCATGGCGGCAAAGAAGGCCAGCACCTTCTGGCGGTGGTGGCGACAGTAGTCGGTCTCCTGGCGCAGCTCCGCCATCAGATAACAGACCGCTGGATCCGGGGTGCGAAACCAGCTGTGACCGGCGTTCAACTGATCGCCGAGTACGAGGCGCAGCTCCATCAGACTGGCTCCCCATTATGTGGATGACTGCGGTGACGAGCGCGGCGACAGCGCTCGCTGCAGTAGCGCACAGCCTCCCAGCTGTGTGCCCACTTGCGCCGCCAGCTAAAGGGGCGCTGGCAGACGGGGCAGATCTTCTCGGGCAGATGGGCTTTGCGATGCATGGGACTTCCGATGGTTGGCAAGGGGCGGCGTGAACAGGGTCAAGTCAACGGGATAACAGCTTAACGAAGCGGGGTGCTGGGGGGATCACTGTCGCCGGTATCGAGTCTGCTGAATGGGCGCTTTGTGAGCGGACGCACAACCCGTCGACACTCAGATTGTTTGCATGGCAACCAGTTGTTAACTTGGCGAGGCTGCCTGCTGGCAGCACCCATCAATGGATCTTATTGGCCACCGACTGGTTACAACCGACATGGAGGGGAGTGATGCCAATCGTGACAGCTACGCCCCGGGCAGCCTGCCTGCTCGCCCACTGGTATACCCGGGATCCCATTCTGACCCTCGACTTTCCTCACCGCTGATTGGCGGCAGCCGCCGTTTGAATTTGTCAGCCGGACGACCCTGATCGCCCCGGCCTCTTTACCAATTCCAATTTCAAACACACTGGCCTTGCGCCGGTGAGGAGTCTTTTATGCGTCGTATACCCGAGCCGTTTCGTATCAAGATGGTCGAGCCCATCAAGCAGACCACTGGCGCCGAGCGCCGCGTCGCCCTCGAGGCCGCTGGCTGGAACCCCTTCCTGCTGCTGGCCGAGGATGTCTACATCGATCTGCTGACCGACAGTGGCACAGGTGCCATGTCCGACCGTCAGTGGGCCGGCATCATGATGGGGGACGAGGCCTATGCGGGCAGCCGTAACTTCGTCGAGCTGGAGCGCACGGTGCGCGAGATCTTTGGCTATCAGCATGTGATGCCCACCCACCAGGGGCGCGGGGCCGAGCAGATCCTCTTCCCCGAACTGGTCAAGCGCTGCCAGGGCAAGGCGCCGGTCTTTATCTCCAACTACCACTTCGACACCACCAAGGCCCACGTGGAGTTGGCCGGGGCGCGGGCCATCAACCTGCTCACCCCGAAAGCCCTCGACACCACGGCCCCTTACCCCTGGAAGGGGGATTTTGATCTTCCTCGCCTGACCGACACCATCGAGACGCTGGGGGCCGACAACGTGGCCGGCATCATCATCACGGTCACCTGCAACAGCGCCGGCGGCCAGCCGGTCTCCATGGCCAATATGGAGGTGGTCTCGGCGCTGGCCCGTCGCCACCATATTCCGGTGGTGATCGATGCCGCCCGTTTTGCCGAGAACGCCTGGTTTATCAAGGCGCGGGACCCGGCTTATGCCAAGTGCAGCATCCAGGAGATAGTGCGCCAGATGTTTGCGCTGGGGGATATCTTCACCATGTCGGCCAAGAAGGACGGGTTGGTCAATATCGGCGGGCTCTGCTGTTTCAAAGAGGATCTCGAGCTGTTTCGCGCGGTGCAGGTGCGCTGCGTGGCGATGGAGGGGTTTGTCACCTATGGCGGCCTTGCCGGGCGGGACATGGCGGCGCTCGCCATCGGCCTGCGCGAGGGGATGGATGAGGAGTATCTCACCTACCGCATCAGTCAGGTGGCTTATCTCGGCGAGCGGCTGGTCGAGGCGGGGATCCCCATCCAGACGCCCACCGGCGGTCATGCGGTGTTTGTGGATGCCAAAAAGTTGCTGCCCCATATTCCAGCCGAGCAGTTCCCGGCCCATGCGCTTGCCTGCGAGCTCTATCTGGAAGGGGGCGTGCGCGGGGTGGAAATAGGCTCCCTGCTGCTGGGGCGCGATCCCGTCACCGGCAAGCAGGAGGCGGCGGACTTTGAGCTGTTGCGACTCACCATTCCGCGTCGGGTCTACACCCGGGATCACATGGACTACGTGGCCGACTGCCTGATCGCGGTGAAAGCGCGGGCCAGCGACATTCGCGGGCTCACCTTTGACTACGAGCCGCCGCTGCTACGCCACTTCACCGCGCGGCTCAAGCCGATCTGATCGCCAGCACTTCGGCGCCGTGGCCAGCAGGCTTGGCCACAAGGCTCAATAACAAAAGCCCCCGCACCTGGATGCGGGGGCTTTTTTGACGAGGATGGCCGGGAGCCTTACTGGCTGCTGAACAGCTTGGTTTGGGGGCTGGACTGGGCGGTCAGGCTCATGCGACCGGAAGTCTCCAGCCAGGATTTGATCCGCTTGGCATCGGCCACCCGGGCGTTGGGGGTGTCGGCGTTGAGCAGCACCATGATCACCGGCTCTCGGTTGATCTGGGTGGCCATCACCAGGCAGCGCCCCGCCTCGCGGATGTAGCCGGTCTTGGAGAGGGAGATGGGCCAACTCCCTTCGCGCACCAGCCGGTTGGAGTTGAGGTAGTGCAGCTGACGCTTGCCGTTGCGCACCATGCGCTCCTCGGTGGAGGAGTACTGGCGAATGAGCGGATAGGTGGATGCCGCCGCCACCAGCTTGGCGAGATCGTGGGCGCTGGAGACGTTGCGGGGGGTGAGGCCGGTACTGTCGGAGAACTGGGTGCTCCACATGCCGAGCATGCGGGCCTTGGCGTTCATCGCCTCGATGAAGGCGCGCTGGCCACCCGGGTAGTTTCTGGCCAGCGCCGAGGCGGCGCGGTTTTCCGACGACATCAGGGCGATGTGCAGCATGTCGGCCCGGCTCAGGCGCGAGCCCACCGCCAGCCGCGACCCGGTGCCCTTGAGGCGATCCACGTCAGCCATGGTGACGGTCAGCATCTCGGAGAGCCGCTGATTGGCATCGAGCACCACCAGCGCCGTCATCAGCTTGGTGATGGAGGCTATCGGCATCACCCGGTTGGCGTTGCGCTCGGAGAACACTTCACCGGTGCGCGGGTTGGCCACTACGAAGGCGGCGGAGCTCAGCGCCAGATCGTTGCGCTGCTCCAGAAAGCTGTTGGGGGAGTGGGACTGGGCTGAAAACGGATTGGCCTGGGCGCTCTCCATGCTGACGGGAACGAGGAAGGCACCGAGCAACAGGGTAAGAAAAGGGCGAGTAATCATGATTTGACGCTACCGTACGGCTGACAGGGATATTTGGCTAAGTTATATGACGGTAATTGACGCTTCACAACGTCTAATGGCCCGATATTTCAATTTTATGGGATGGCGCACCTTGAAATAACGGTAATGGGCGCTATGGGCGGCTTCATACGAGTAATGATGGGGCTGGTCGGCGTGAGAAACATGGCTGCAGTGTGCGGCTGGTGGCGCCCTCTTGCCGTCAGATGATCGATCTTTTAGCGGTCTCTATTGCCTGCGTCTCTATCTTCACTCATTCCTGGTGATCATCTCTGTTGAAAACGGCCTGATCAGGGGGGCAACATGTGCTGATGGCGGCCATGGCTGGCGACGGATCACAACAGGATCAAGAAGATAACGAGAGGGCTCATAGCATTCACGCGCTATGGCGTCATGGCCACCCGCATCAGCGCCGAGGGGCTGTTTTCGACAAAATAGTGCCAGAGATGATCATAGAGTGCCTGCTGGCCGGGGAAACTCACCAGTGCCTTGGCCTCGGCCAAGGTGCACCAGCGATATTCGGTATGCTCATCATTGAGGGTGACCACCTGATTGGGCGGGCAGTAGACCACGAACACCGGCACCAGACAGACGGTGTTGGTGGCGTGCTCGTAAAACTGCTCCAGATACTGGCCGTTGTAGAGTTCGTGCACGACGATGCCGGTCTCCTCGCGAAATTCGCGCACTATGGTTTGCCAACCGGTTTCCCCTGCTTCGACCGTGCCCGCCACATGGCACCAGAAGCTGCCCTTGACCCGTTTCATCATCAACAACCTGGTCTCGTCCTGGCCGGTGGAGAGCGCGACGCCGGAGACGGTGTGACAGCGAATGGGGATCATGGGAGTGGCTCCAAAATAAGGTTCAATGGACGCCTATTGTTCGGCCGCCGACAGGAGCTTGGCAAGTGATTTCCCTGCCGGCGGCGTTTGTGCGGGCCCAACGTGACAGGGGCATTCAGCCCCGGTCACGCGTGCGGTCAGCCTCCCATCATGCGGGCGGTCTGGATCGCCTCGATCAGCGCGGCCCGGTTGATGCGGGGGCGCTCCTCGTCCAGCAACTGCTGCCAGAGGGCGATGGCCCGGGAGTAGCGGCCGTGCAGGAAGTGATCGGAGGCGAGCAGCATCAGGGCGCTCACCTCGCCCTTGTCCTGCTTGAGCGCGCTACCCAGCAGGCGCTGCGCCTCGGGGGTGAGCTGCTGGCCCGCCTGGTAGTAGAGCACGGTGGCCTGGGCGGCCTGGGTCGCCGCGCTGGCCCCCCCTTCTTGCAGGGCGAGGCGCTGGTAGGCGAGCAGGGCGTTGGCGTACTCGTCCCGATACAGATACAACTGACCGAGCGCCGCCCAGCCGTCGAGATCGGCGGGGTTGGTTTGCAGACGCTGGTGCAGGACGCCCAGCTCCTTGTCCTGCAGATCCCGCGGGCTCAATCCCGCCAGCGGATCGGGGCGCAACTGATAAGCCTGCCACGCCTGATAGCGGCCGGTGCCGGCATAAATGCCGGCCATCAGCGCCAGCAGCAGGGTCCCAAGTAGTATCCAGGTGCGCAGCCTAAGCTGCGGACGGGCGGTGCTATCTCTTATCAGCCGGTCGCGCAGGGCCTGCTCGGCGGTGGGGGTGGCGTTGGCGAGACGGGCCAGCTCCAGCTCCCGGTAGAGGCGGCTGTGGGGGGCAAGCCCCGCCTGCTGCTCGGCCATGATCAGCCGGTTCAGCTCGGCCCTGGGGTCCTGGGCGAGCGCCCCCTCGGCTCTGTCGCCGACAAGTGGCACCCGCGCCGGTTGCCGGCGATACAGGCTCCTGCGCAGGCGATTGAGCGCCAGCAACAGCAAGAGGGCGGGGCCGCACCACAGCAGCGCCGTGCTGGCTTTGAAGGGGGGATCGTAGCGCACGAAATCGCCGAAGCGCGCCGTCATGCGGGCGATCACCTGCTCATCAGACTGTCCTTCGTCCACCCAGCGATAGACCTCGAGCCGCAGATCCCGGGCGATGGGAGAGTTGGACTCCACCAGGTTCTGGTTCTGGCACTGTGGGCAGCGCAGGGCGCGGGCCAGCTCCTGAGCGCGGGTCTGCCGCTCGGGGTGGCGAAACTCATAGGTGTCGACCCCGCTGGCAAGGGCCCCGAGGCTCAAGGCCAGCAAGAGTGGCGCGATAAGGGTATGGCCGAGACGGCTCATGGCTTGCTCTCCTGCACTTCTCTCTCCACTTCTCTTTCCACTTCGGGCTGGCTGGCTGTGTTGCTGCGGGCCTTTGCAAGCAGGGGGGCAAACTGGCGTTGCCAGATCTCCCGGGTGAGCAGGCCGGTATGGCGGGTCAGCAGGGTGCCGTTACTGGCGAAGAGATAGGTCTCCGGCGTGCCGTAGACGCCGAGCTCCAGCGCGAGTCGGCCGTCGGGGTCGGCCAGCACGGCGCGATAGGGGTTGCCCGCCTCGGTGAGCCAGGCGCGAGCAGCGTCTCCCTTGTCCCGGTAGTTGAGGCCATAGAGGGGCACGGTACTGGCCAGCTCACCCAGTAGCGGATGCTCGGCGCGGCAGTTGGGGCACCAGCTGGCCCAGACGTTGAGCACGAAGGGCTCCCCCTTGAGCGCCGCAGTGTGGATGGAGGGGCCACCAAGCAGATCGTCACTCTGCCAGGCAGGCAGGGTGCGCCCGGCGACTGCCTCATCCTGGCTGTAGGGGTTGTTGCCAAGGCCGAGCCAGAGCAGGGCACCGAGCCCCAGGGTGAGCACGAGCGGTACGAACAGGCGCAGACGGGCGTTCATAAGGACTCCTGTTCAAGTCGGGGGTAGGGGGCGGTAGCTGGCGCAGGATGGCTAGCCAGCAGCGGCCGGCGGGCGAGCAGGCGCAGGGTGCCGCCCGCCATCATCAACAGGCCGCCGAGCCAGATCCAGCGCACCAGCGGCTTGTAGTGCAGCCGCATGGCATAGGCGCCGGGCCCCATCTTCTCGCCAAGCACCACGTAGAGATCGCCGAGCATTCCCCACGCAATGCCGGGCTCGTTCATGTTCATGGTGCGCACGCTGTAGTGGCGCCGCTCCGGGGTGAGCCTGGCCACCTCTTTACCGTCCTTATGCACGCCGAGAGTGATGCGCTCGGCGGTGTAGTTGGGGCCGATGATCGGCTCGCTCCCCTCATAGCGAAACTCGAAGGCGCCGAGCCGATAGGGCTGGCCTGCGGCGAGCACGGCGCCCCCCTCCTGGCTGTGGTGACTCACCTGCGCAATGCCGAGGGCGCACACCGCCACCCCGAGGTGGGCCAGCAGGCTGCCGAACCGATTGAGGGTGAGCTCGCGCAGGGCGACCGGTTGCAAGAGCGGGAGCAGCAGGCTGGCCATCAGCCAGAGGCTGAGCACGTTGGCCGCGAGCCCCAGCCAGCTTGCCCGCAGCGGCTCGGGATAGGCGAGGCTCAGCAAGGCGCCCCCCAGCAGGCCGAACAGGCATGGGAGCAGCACCTTGATGCGGCGCTGGACTGCCAGATGCTGCCAGCGCAGGCGCGGCAGCTGGGTCATCAGCGCCATCATGCAGAGGGCCAGCGGCACGAAGATGGTATTGAAATAGGGGGCGCCCACCGAGAGCGAGCCCAGATGGAGCGACTGGAACACCATGGGGTAGAAGGTGCCGAGCAGCACGCTGGCGCAGGCCACGCAAAGCAGCAGGATGGCGGCGCCGAGCAGCCCCTCCTTAGACCAGAAACTGAAGCGGGTATAGGGGGCGCGAATGTCTGCCCGCAGGGCAAACAGGGTGAGGGCGCAGGTCAATAGCAAGCCGAGCAGCAACAAGAGGGTGAGGCCGCGGCTGGGGTCCACCGCAAAGGCGTGCACCGAGGTGAGCACCCCGGAGCGCACCACGAAGGTGCCGAGCAGGCTTAAGGCAAAGGTAAAGATGGAGAGCAGCAGCACGGCGTGGCCGTAAGCGCCGCGCTTCTCGCACACCACCAGGGCGTGCAGCAGGGCGGTGCCGAGCAGCCAGGGCAAGAGAGAGGCATTTTCCACCGGATCCCAGAACCACCAGCCGCCCCAGCCTAGCTCGTAGTAGGCCCACCAGGAGCCGAGCACTATGCCGGCGGTGAGAAAGACCCAGGAGCCGAGCGCCCAGGGGCGGCTCCAGTGGGCCACGGCGCCATCGAGCCGACCCGAGTGCAGCGCCGCCATGGCGAAGGCGAAGTTGACCGCAAAGCCGACATAACCGAGATAGAGCAGGGGCGGGTGGATGATGAGGCCGATGTCCTGCAGCATGGGGTTGAGATCACGCCCCTCCAGCGGCCCCGGAAACTGGCGGTCAAACGGGCTGGAGAAGATCAGGGTATAGAGGCCGAACAGCCCGACGAGCAGCCCCATGATGGCCAGTACCCGGGTTGTGATCAGCGGATCGACCCGCTTGGAGCAAAGGGCCACTAGGGCGCCCCACAGCCCTAGGGCAAAGACGAAAAAGAGCATGGAGCCCTCGTGGCCACCCCACACGGCCGCCAGTTTGAAGCCAAGGGGCAGGGCGCTGTTGGCGTGCTGGGCCACATAGACCAAGGTAAAGTCATCCTGGCCAAAACAGTTGGCGAGCAGCAGCAGGGCGGCCCCGAGCAGGAGCGCGACCAGGAGGGCCAGCGGTGTTGCGCAGCCGAGCAGCGGGCGTGAGGCGAGCCGCAGCCCCAGCCAGGGCAGCAGCCCTTGCAGCAGGGCGAGCCCGGTCGCCAGCAACAGTGAGAGATAGCCGAGCTCTGCCAGCACACAACCTCCGTTTCAATCTTTGATGTCATTCATGTCATGCCACACACGCCGCGTCGCCTTCCTTTGGGGGAAAACATTGCCAAGCAACGGGTGTGGCATCACCAGAAATTCATTGGGCCAGCAACAAATCAGCGCCAGTCACCGGAGGGCGGCTGGCGCTGGTGGTCATGCCTTTAAATTACTGTCATCTGGCCGGCGTATAGCACGAAGTAGCGCAGCAGCAGGATCCCCACCAGGGTCAGACTGCAGACCAGCACCAGATAGCCGTTTTTTGCCCGCAGCGGTGCGGGGGCCAGCAGGGCCAGCAACTGGGGCAGCAGCATGCCTATGCCCACCACTCCGAGCCAGAACACCTGAGCCCAGAAGCCGCTGCCGATGGCGGCCCACATGGCTGCCTCCTTCTGGCCGCCACCGAAGTAGAGGCCGGTAAAGAAGCAGACCAGCAGCAACACCTCCACCGCCAGCACCGGCCGCTCGAAGCTGTGCACGAAGCTCACTCCCTGGCTGTGGTGGTTCTCCTTGAACAGGGTGACCGCCAGCAAGATGGTGGAGGCGATGCCGGAGCTGATGCCGGAGATGAGGAACAGCACCGGCAGCACCGGGTTGTTCAACAGCGGATAGGTCTTGAGCGCCGACAGCAGAAAGCCGGTGTAGGCCCCCAACAGCACGGCAAGCAGCAGCAAGAGCGGCGCCAGCAACCGTTCGATGCGGGCAAGCCAAGCGATGAGATCATCCACAAAGGCGAACTTCTCTTGCAGCAGGTGACGGCGCAAGGTCTCGATCTCGGCCCGAAACACCACCGCCAGCCAGGCGAACAGCACCGCCATGTAGACCTGAAACAGCATGACCCCCATCGACATCACGGAGTCGAACTGGTAGTGGAACATCAGCTTCCAGAAGGTCCAGGGGCGGGCCAGATGGAAGATGAGGATCAGTAACCCCAGCACCACGCTCACCGGCGCCAGAATGGCGGTCGCCTTGATGATGCCGCTCTCGCTGCCGGCCCCCTTGCGGCGCAGCAGCACCGAGAGGGTGGTGGCCCCGGCGGAGATGCCGAGCAGAAAGAGATAGATGGCGATGGGCCAGTCCCACACGAGGGAAGGAAAGTGAAATGCGTCATGCCACATGGTCATTCCCTCCATCGGTTATTGCCGTGGTAGATGGCGATGGGGCAAATCCCCACACCAGCGAGGGGAAGTGAAACGCCTCTTGCATGGTCATGACTTTATCTCCCCTTTGGGCACGCGGTACATCTTGGGCGAAGTGCCGAGTGCCTGCTTGTAGCGATAGGTGGTCTCCTTCACCAGCCGTTTGGCGATGGGACTGTCCGGGTCATCCAGATTGCCGAACACCAGCGCCTTGGTGGGGCAGGACTCCACGCAGGCCGGCTCCTTGCCCGCCGCCAGGTTGGTCTTGCGGCAAAAGTCGCACTTGTCGGCAACCTTGGTCACAGGGTTGATAAAGCGCACCTGATAGGGGCAGGCGGCCAGACAGTACATGCAGCCAACGCAGAGATCCGGGTTGACGTCGACGATGCCATCCTCCTTGCGGATATGGGAGGCACCGGTCGGGCAGACGTGCACGCAGGGGGCGTTGTCGCAGTGCTGGCAGGACTTGCGAAAGAAGTGGTACTCGGCATCGGGAAATTCACCGATGGGGCCGGAGCGGATGATCTCGAGGCGCGAGACCCCCTCTGGCACCTGATTCACCTCCCGGCAGGCATCCATGCAGGCGGTACAGCCGATGCAGGCCGTCTCGTCGTGGATCATGCCAAAGCGGACCCCGTCGATGGTCTGGCTGTGGGCGAGGGTGGTGGCACGAGCAGCCCCCGTCATCATGATGAGGGCCCCCGCGCTCATCCCCGCCATGAAGTGACGGCGAGAGCAGCTCATTGTGCCTCCTTGCCCGAGGTGGTGTTCGCCTTGGCCGCCTTGACGGCCTCATGCTGCTTGCTGTGGCAGTCGACGCAGAGCTTGATGCGGGACTTCTCCGGAATTGCCACCATGGGCTCCTTGGCCGGGTGCAGCTGGTGGCAGCTGGTGCAGGTGAGCTTGGTGGCGTGCACGTCGTGGGCCCAGAGCGCCTCGCGCAGCGGTTTGGGCTCGTGACAGCTCATGCAGACCCCGTTCTGCTCGGCGATGGGGTAGCTCTCGGTGCTCTGTTTGTTGTTGAAGCTGTCGCTAAAGCGCATCACGTCCTTGACCCCTTCCCTGTGTTTGGGGGAGGGCTGACCATGGCAGTTGGTGCAGGTGACCGGCGCCAGGTTGTTGGGGTTGGTCGCCTGGCCATGCTTGCCGTGCATGCCGTATGCCTGCTCCTTGTGGCAGTCGGTACAGGCCTTGTCGGCACTGCGCAGAAATTCCACTTCATGTGTAGTCGGTGCCGGGGCGGTTGCCGCATCGGCGGCCTGGCCCTGCAGGCTGGTCAGCAGCATGGCTGCCATCAGCATCAGTCGTAAGAAATCCATCGTTAAATCACCCATAGGAAGCCTCCTTCCGGCGGCAGGCCCGACACTACGGGCCCGCCTGCCTCGTCATTGTGCGAGCCGTCCGGCCGCTTTGGCCTCGGCATCCCAGGCGGGGACTGTGGTCTTGAGGAACTGGGCCTTGTCGCTGTTCATCTGCTTCATGTCCATGCCAAGAGCGGCCTGGGCCTTCTCCTTGCTGGAGATGTCAGGAATGGCGATCTCCTGGCTGAGCCCCTTGGCGGCCAGCAGGCGTGCCAGCTTGGTGCGGGCATCGGCGGCCTTGTCCAGGGCGGTCCCCAGCATGCGCAGCGCCACTTCCGGGGCGTGCATCTGCACCCCGTGGGAGGCGATGGAGAAGTCCCAGCGCCACTGGGCGTGACGGATGTCCTGCAGGATGTCCTTCATTTCGGCTTCGGTGGCGCCGGCATCCCAGGCGGCCTTGGCTTCAAAGTGGGCGTGCACCAGCTGCTTCTCGACTCTGAGCTTGAGATCGTGAATGGCATCCTTGCGCTGCTTGACCACCCCTTGCAGCATCTCCTTGCTCTGGGTGTGGCAGTTTCGGCAGGTCTGGTCGAAGCGATCGAAGGGGTTGCCCACCTTGTGATCGGTGTAGACCTTGCCCTGTTCGTTCTGCACCTTGGGCATGTGGCAGTCGACGCAGGCGACGTTGTTCTGGCCGTGAATGCCGGCGCGCCAGGTCTCGTACTCGGGGTGCTGGGCTTTGAGCATGGGGGTCTTGGAGAGGGCATGGGTCCAGTCGGCGAAGCCTATCTCGTCGTAGTACTGCTCCATCTGCTCCACTGTGGTGCCCTTGTCCCAGGGGAATTTCACCGCCTTGGTAGGGCCGGTGAAGTAGTACTCCACGTGGCACTGGCCACACACCTGGGACTGCTGATCGAAGCGCCCCTGCTCCTTGAACGGCTTGCCGATGGCGGTCATGGCCCGGTCGGCATAGGGACGGGAGAGGTGCAGGGCGGGTTTGCCCTCCTTGAACTCTTTCGAGGCGGTGTCGTGGCAGTCGGCGCAGCCGATGGTGTTGACGATCTCGGGTCCGCCTTTTGCCCACATCCCCTTGAAGTAGCCATCCTCACCCTTCTCGTCGATGACGCGGGCCACGTCCGGGCCTTTGCAGCTCCAGCAGGCCATGGGCAGCGGACCGTCTTCGGCGCTCTTGGGGGCGCCGGTGCGCAGGGTTTCCCGCACGTCGGTCAGCGCATAGAAGTGACCGCGCGGCTTGTTGTAATCCTTGGCGAAGGCGTAGCCGGCCCAGAGCACTACCATGTTGGGGTCCTCGGCCAGGGCATCGGTGCGCTCGCGGCTCTCGCCGGTGGCCTTCCAGCTGCTGAACTGATCGGCGTGATCCTTGGCGAACAGCTCGCTGCGCGCCTCTACCTTGCCCTTGGGCTGAGCTTCGTCGGCCGCCTGTGCCCAGCCGCTGGTGCCAAGGCAGGTGGTAAGCAGCAGGGCGGCGAGGCCCAGCCTGGTCTGTCTGTTGTGTGAACTCACGATCATCACTCCCAAATCGATCTCATTGCCAAGCCTGACCGTTCCATCCTGGAGCTGGGCGTCAGCCCCCGCGCAAGGCAGGAGCAGGCAGGCCGATTAATTGTTATTAGTGAATAAAACCCATGTATTTATGCGATTGCTCGAGCTGGATATTACCAAATGGGTAAAACGAATGATGATTTATCGGGAGCGGGATTGCGCTAGATCAATTGGCGGAGCAGGCAACAAGCGGAAATGAGATCCCGGTTAAATTATGAGGAAACTCAACTTATTGCACCATTGTTAACGCCGCTGCCTGGCGACAGTGGGCACAGTTGCCCGCCAGCCCCCGTCCGGCAAGGGGACGCCCTCCACGCGGCCGGTTTTCTATCTATTTGGGGATAATAAAATCCATGTGAATAAATATGCTGTATGAGCGGCGCGGAAGAGGGCGTCAAGGTTCCCGTTGGCAGTCCGATTCAATCAGGGGGAGTGGGGGAAGATGCGTCAGCCTTTGCCATACTGGATCCGGCAGGAGAGAGGCAGATCCTGCCTGGCGGTCTTCAATTGGGATCTTGTTTCGGTATTGAAACGTTTTACATGAAAAAATGCGGATGGATCCGCTACGTGAGCGCATTTTCTATCGAAATTATGGGGAGATCCGCAAGTAACATGCTTATAAAATAATCGCTCAAAATTTGACTCGAATTGGCATCCGGGGCCCGCTCACTATTTGCTGGAGGTTGTATGGCAGAGCTGCGTATCGAAAAACCCACCGTCATGACCCAATTGGAGGGAACCGTCTTCGTCATTCATGACGATGGCACAGTAGTACGCGCCAGGGCCGGCGTCTTGTTGCAACCGGGCGACCGGATCCTCAGTGGTGAAGGCAGCTACCAGCTGACCGACGCCATCGAGCTCTCCCATCAGGAGGAGGGGGCGGCTGGTGGGGCTGCGGCGCCCACCGCGCAGCCCGCCGATCCGGCAGCAGCGGCTGACAGCGAGCTGGCCGCCCTGCAGGCGGCGATCCGCGCAGGCACCGACCCCACTGCCCAGTTCGAGGCGAGCGCCGCCGGCAACCCGGCGGCGGGCGGTACCATCGGCGGCGTGGCCGGCTCCAGTTCGGGGGGCTTCGTGGTGGTCGATCGCACCAATGACGCCACCCTGGCCGAGGCCGGCTTCGATACGGATCACGCCGATATGCCGCGGGTCGACGAGCCGCTGCTGGAGGGGGAGCGGGATCTGTTTGCCGCCATCACCATCACCGAGCCGCAGACCGACGACAACATCATCAATGCCGACGAGGCGACCGGCGTCATCATCCGCGGCACCGTGGAGGATGTGGAGGTTGGCCAGCCGGTTACCGTCACCCTGCTGGATCAGGATGGCAACCGGCTCACCGTCACTACTGTGGTGCTGCCCGGCCTGGTCTGGGAGGCCAACTTTGGCGACCTTACCGGCAAGCTGGTGGATGGCCCCCTCATCATTCAGGCCGATACCCAGGATGCCGCCGGCAACCGCGCCAGCGATCTGGGCCAGACCCTGCTCGACACCATCACCACCATCACCCTGGATCTGGCCGATGAGAGCGACACCGGCGCCAGCCAGACCGATGACCTGACCCGCGACAATACCCCGCTGCTGCAGGGCAAGGGGGAGCCCGGCGCCACCGTCACTCTGTCCCTTGGCGGCAAGGTGCTCGCCACTCTCACCGTCGATGGCAACGGCAACTGGCAATATCAGCTGCCCGATGCGCTGGCTGACGGAGCTCATGATTTTCGGGTCGATTCGGTGGATATCGCCGGCAACCGGGCCAGCGATACCCTCACCATCGAGGTCGATACCCAGGCCACCATCGATATCGATGATCTCGACGCCGCCACCCTCTTTGGCAACAACAATGCCACCCTGAGCGGCACCACCGCCAACGTGGAAACAGGCCAGAGCGTGACCATCACCCTGGTTGGCAGCAACGGGCAGGCGCTGCTCACAACCTCCGCACTGGTGGGGGCCGATGGCCGCTGGCAGGTATCAGATCTTGATCTCTCTGGTGTCACGCAATCTTTTGAGGTGCGCGCCAGCGTCACCGATCTGGCGGGCAATTCGGCCTTGGACGGCGCGCCGCTGATCGGCCAGAGCGAGACGCTCACGCTCTCCGAAGCCGGACTGGCCGATGGGCCGGTCACGGCGACCGGCAGCCTCAATACCGGTGCCGGCATCGATGGCAACCTGCAGGTCACCTTCGCCGCCGACCAGAGTGCTTTCGAGGGGTTGGGACTCACCAGTCAGGGTGTAGCACTGGATTATGTCTGGGGTGGCCAGACCCTGACCGCCAGCGCCGCTGGCGCCACCGTCTTTAGCCTGACCCTTGGCAATGACGGCAGCTATCGCATCGTCTGGCACCAGAGTCTGGATCACACTCGGGTTGATGCCCTGCGTCTGCCGTTCAACCTTGAATACCGCGATGGCGACGGTGATCTGGTCAAAGCGCCGCTGGTGATCACTCTGCTGGACAGCAACCCGCCGGGCTTCGAGATCCCGGCCATTACCCTCACCGAGGATGACTTTACCAACGGCGCAGCCGTGGTCGGGGAGAGCCGTTTCGTGGTTGGCCACACCGCCGATCCCCTGCTGGCCGACTCGCTGGTGTTCAGCAACCAGAATGACACCCTGGCCAGTCTCAACAGTGCAGGCCTTGCCAGCGATGGTCATCCGCTTGCCTTCGAATTTGCCGATGATCGTACCCTGCTGGGTTACTACCCGGGCAGCAATGGTCAGCGGGTTGAAGTACTGCGTGCCCAACTGCTGGCCGACCAGCAGGGGAGCGATGTGGGCGGCCGGGTGGTGGTCACCCTCACAGGTCCGCTCGATCATCAGAGCAGCGACAGCCTCTCGCTGGGGTTGCAGGTGAGCGCCAGCGAGATTGATGGTGACACCACCAGTGCCAACCTGACCCTGACCATAGACGACGGCCGCGATCCTTCGCTCGGTCTGGACAAGGGGGTCTCGCTGCAAGAGGGGGGCCAGCAGAGCATCGATGGTCAGCTGCCGGTGACGGTAGGCAGCGATCGCCTGGTCTCTCTCAGCTTTGAGGCGAGCCAGCCGGCCCTGGCGGGCCTCACCAGCGGTGGCAAGCCGACCAGCTATCAGGTGAACGGCAACCTCATCACCCTGCTGGACGCAGACGGCCAGCGCATTCTGACCGTCACCCTGGATCTCGATGGCAAGTACCATCTTGAACTCGACGGCGTGCTGGATCAGCCGGTGGCCACCGACAGCGTCAATCTGGGGCTGCAGGTGGTGGGCCGCGACTTTGACGGCGATCGGAGCAATCTCGGCACCCTCAACATCACCATCACCGACGGCGCCTTGCCGCAGGTTGACCCTGTCTCCCTGACCCTCACCGAGGACAGCGACTGGCAGCAAGGTCAGACCCTTGGCGGCGAGCTTGCCATCACGGCGGGCAGCGACCCGCTGGTGAGCATCGCGTTTGATGCCAATCAGCCGGGCCTGCAGGGGCTCAGCTCGGGCCAGCAGAGCGTGACGGTGACGGTGGCCGATCACCTCATTGAGGGGCGTACTCCCGATGGCCAGCTGGTCTTTACCCTGACTCTGGGGAACGACGGCAAGTACAGCTTTACCCTCCATCAGCCGCTGGATCAGGGCAGTGCGGATGCACTGCTGACGGCGGGGCTGACCCTGACCGACAGCGACGGTGACAAGGTGGCCACAACCATCAGGGTGGCGGTAGGCAATGGTGCTAATCCGACCATCTCCGCCGCCACCGGCACCGCCGTCACCGAGATGGCGCAAGGGGAGGCGGCAGCGGTCAGCACCATGAGTTTCGTGGTGACCCACGGCAGTGATGCACTCGATCCTGCCTCCCTCGGTTTTGACATTGCCACCATCCAGCGCACCCTGACCGGGCTCACCAGCCAGGGTAGTCCGGTAAGCTTCTCCCTCGCGGCCGATGGCCAGCTGGTGGGCATCACGGCGGATGGACGCGAGATCCTGCGCGCCGAGTTGAGCCTGGTCGAGCAAAGCGGCAACTGGAGCGTGAGCGCCAGGGTCACCCTCGCGGGTGAGCTGGATCATCTGGGGAGCGATGCCCTCTCGCTGCCGCTGGCGGTGACACTGGCCGACCAGGATGGCGACGAGATCGGCACCACGCTGCCGCTCACCATTCACGATGGCCGCGCCCCCACCTTTGTGGCAGGCAGCGGCGTCACCCTGAATGAAGGGGAGCTCACCGGCAACAACAACCTGAGCCAGACCGGCCATTTCGATGTGCAGGCAGGGTCGGATCGGGTGGTCGAAGTGGCCTTTGCCGATGCCGGCCAGCAGCCGGCGCTCACCGCGCTCGGTCAGCCGGTGCAATATCAGCTGGTGGATGGGGATCCGAAGATCCCGGGCAGCCAGCTGCTCAAGGGCTTCGTGATGGTGGATGGCCAGCGGGTCGAGGTGTTTGAGGTGCGGCTGGTCGGCACGCTGGATCAGGCGGACAAGAACGGCTTTGACTATCAGGTGACCCTCTATCAGGGGCTCCATCAGGGCGCCAACGCCGTGACCGAGCTGCCCATCAAGGTGATCGTCAACGACTACGACAAGGCGGGCGGCAACAATGACAGCACCAGTGGCACCCTCACCATCCGGATTGGCGAGGGGGAGAAACCGACGCTGACGCTGACCGGCGTGACTCTCGGTGAAGGGCGCTTCGATGGCGCCGCCAATAACCAGAGTGCGGACGATCAGCAGGCCACCGGCAAGATCACCATCACCGCCGACTCCGACCCCGTGGTCGATGTGCGTCTGACCTTGGTGGGCCAGGTAGTGGATGCCAATGGCAACCCCATCACCCATAATGGCGAAGCCTTGACCTGGCAGCCGGTGGGCAGCGATGGCCACAGCTTCCAGGCTGTCACGGCCGGCGGACTGGTGGTGATGACGGTGACCCTGGTGCAGGTGCCGGCGACTATCGGCGCTCACACCACTGCGACCCTCGACTATCAGGTGACGGTGCATACCAACCTGGATCACGGCGCCGATGACCAGCTTGAGCTGACACTGCCGGTGCAGGTCACCGACAGCGACGGCAGCCAGAGCCAGGGGTCTGCCACCATCAGAGTGACGGACGGCGTGGATCCCCTCATCTCGGCCATCGACGCGGTCGCGGTGAAGGAGTCTGCCCTCGATGGTTCCGCCAGCCAGCATCCGGGCACCACGCCGGCGGATCAGGGCGAGGTGGCCAGCGGCAAGGTGACCATCAGCGCTGGCTCGGATCGGGTCGCCTCCCTCGAGCTTGACGTGGCGGCCTTCAATCAGGCAAACCACCTCACCTCGGGTGGCAAGGAGGTAACCCTGGCGGCCCACAGCCCGGGCTGGTATCTGGCCACGGCAGAGGGTGGCAAACCGGTCTTCTGGGTTCACCTCGACGTCACCGGCAGCTACAGCGTCTATCTGGTGGGTCAGTTCGATCACGGCGTGCAGGGTAAAGATGATCTTGCCATCGAGGTGCCGCTCTTTGTCACCGATCACGATGGCGATCGCAGCCCCAATGTCAGCGTGACCGTGACGGTAGAGGATGACATGCCCATCGGTACCGTGCTGGCGCATACCCTGAACGAGGGGAGTTCCCCCGTCAGCGGCGACCTGCTGCCGGCCGCCAACGAAGGCGCCGATGGTGCCCGGGTCGAGTCGATCACCATCAACGGCCAGACCTATGCCGTCAATGACACCCTCACTCAGGAGGTGATGAGCCCGGATGGCAAGCAGGTGATGGGCTCTCTCACCATTTCGGCCGATGGCAGCTACCGTTTCACCCCGGCGGCCGGGTTTGATCACGACAATGCACAGCTGAGCCAGGTCATCACCGCCCATCTGGTGGATGGCGACGGTGACAGGGCCGACAGCACCCTGACCCTTCATCTGCAGGATGAGCCGGTGAGCTTCACCGTCACTGCGGCCCTGGGCAACGAAGATCAGGGAGCGCAGGATCCGAGCGCCGGTATCCCCATCCAGATGCAGCTCGACATCGGCGATTTCGACCGGGGCGAGCATGTGGAGCAGCTCTTTGTTCAGGCGCCCGCCAATGCCCACGGCAGCTTCTATTACAACGGAGTGGCGCTCACCACCACGGCCGATGGCAAGTGGTTTATCGTGCCGCCCGAGGCCATGGTCACCAGCGATAACGTGCACTACAGCGCCCAGGGAGTGACCTTTGTGCCGGCGGCCGACTGGTCCAGCTGGAGCAACCAGGGCCAGCCGCTCCACTTCCAGGTGCAGTTGCAGGTGGGGGTGACCGAGGGGGATGCCCCTGCGCCGGTCACCGGCGATCTCGCCATCACGGTACGCGGCGTGGCCGACAAGCCGCTGTGGGATACCGGCCATACCAGCCAGCACTACGACACCCATGAAGACAGCAGCGGCATCAGGCTCAATGTGCAGGCGGGGCTCACCGATACGGATGGCTCAGAGACCCTGAGCTACCAGATCCGGTGGGAGGCAGGTCAGGGCACCCTGATGCTCAACGGGGCCGAGCTCAAGCCAAACGCCAGCGGCCTCTACAGCGTCTCGGCCGGCAACATCAACAAGGTGAGCGTGGTCCCTGCCAAGGATTTCAGCGGCGACATCAAGCTCTCCATCACCCCGGTCAGTACCGAGAAGGCGCCGGTCGCCAGCGGCCAGAACAAGGCGTTTGGGGATGCCATCGAGCTGGTGATCAATGTCAATCCGCTGGCGGATGATGCCAAGCTGACCGTGCGCGACATTCAGGGCAAGGAGGACACCCTGATCGATCTGGGCAGCAAGATTGGCCTGGCCCACCTGGGGGACACCACAGATGGCTCCGAGCAGCTGTTCGTGCGCATCGGTGGCCTGCCTGCCGGGGCGACCCTGCTGCTTGGCGGGGTGGCGGTCACCCTGGATGCCAACGGCTACTACGAGGTGCCCTTCGATCGCATCAATGACCTCAAGCTGCTGCCGCCAAAAAACAGCAACGTCGACTTCGATCTGACCATCAAGGGGGTAGTGAAGGACACGGCCACCCTGACCGATGCCAATGGCCAGCCCCACATCGTGGTGAACGAGAAAGAGACCGGCTCCCAGACCATTCATGTGGATCTGGTGGGGGTGGTGGACGAGCCCCATTTAGACCTCAATACCTCCGGCTGGAGCCAGGATGGCAACGGCTACACCATCACCATCCAGGAGGATGGTCGGGCACCGCTGGACTTCAAGCTCACCTCCGGGGAGTGGACCGACACCCCGCTGGATCACTCGGAAACCTTGAACCTGGTGCTGGAAGGGCTGCCGGCAGGGGCCAAGGTGTTCGACGGCAATGGCAAGGAGCTGACCCTCACCTTCGCCGGGCTAGACGGCAAGGGCAACCCCCTCTATCAGGTGGATGTGTCGAGCCTTGGCAACCTGCAGATCCAGCCGCCGGCCAACAGCACCGCCGATCTGCACCTCATCGGTCATGTTGTGGTGACCGAGAACGACGGCGACAGCAAGAGTTTCGAGGTGCCGCTCACCATCAAGGTGGAGCCGGCCATCGACGCCACCGACTACACCAAGACCAGCCATGGCCTGGAGGATCAGTTCATCGTCCTCGACTGGCAGCCTGACCTGACCGACGGCGCCGAGCAGGTGACGCACCTCGGCCTCTCCGGTATCGAGCCTGGGTATGAAGTCTGGATCCGTGCGGGCGGGGTCGAGACCCAGCTGACCGTGAGCGGCGGCGCCGTGGAGTTGAGCGATGCCGAGCTGCAGAGCCTGCTCGGCGGCGGCCAGTTGCTGGTGAAAGGGCCCGAAGACAGCGACAAGGACACCACCCTCCATAGCCATGTCACGGTGACGCAGGTGGACGTGGACTCCAGCGCCACCGCCCAGAAGGTGATCGAGGGCACTCTGCATCTGGATATCCAGGCGGTGGTGGAGCCCGATGGTAATCTGGTGCAGACCGGCCAGCTGGAGAGCCCGGACGGGCACGATATCCCGCTGGACGGCGTCTTCGTGTTCGAGGATCTGGACCCCAGCAGCGTCGAGACCATCGATTATCTGGTGATCAGCGACCTGCCGCCGGGCTTCGTGGTGGTGGGCGGGATCAACGACGGTCAGGGCAACTGGACCATCCCCCACGACGCCTTCGGCAGCTATGCCCTGCGCTCGCCGGATGGCTTTACCGGTACCGTCACCTTCAAGGTCAGCGCCAGGGTGATCGACCTTGGTGACAACAACGAGGGGGATGTGAGCGCACCGGCCTATCGGGAGATCACCGCCAGCGCCGACTTTAATGGCGCGACCCACTCGGGCCAGGTGGCCGCCGACGTCGATTTCGACAACAGTGCCCCCATCACCGGGGTGGAGGATCAGAGCGTCAATTTCGGCAGTCAGCTCAAGCAGATGGTGACCCTGGGTACGGCAGACAGCGGTGACGACGAGCTCAGCATCGTCATCACAGGTCTGCCCCCGGGCGTCAACGTGCAGGGGCTCACCTTCGACTTCGTCAACGGCGAGTACCTGATCAAGTTGCCGGGTGGCCTTGATGATCTCGACCGGCTCACCCTGACCTTGCCTGAGGATTACGCCGGCGACGGCCTGCACTTCAACGTGCGTCTGGTCAACACCGACACCGTCAGCGGTGACTCCAGGATGGTAGAGAAAGAGATCACCCTCTCCATCACCCCGGAGGTGGACATCAATGGCGGGGCGGATGGCCTGCCCGAGCTGCAACTGAAAGTGAAGGATATGAACGGCGCCGGCCAGCCGGACAACCAGGAAGACACCGAGATCCACCTCGATCTGTCGGTGAAACTGGCCGATATCAGCCCCTCGGTCGCCAACGGCGGTCTGGAAACGGTGGAGCGGGTGGTTGTGACCGTGGATCCCCAATATGGTCACTTCCTCGACAAGCACGGCCAGCCGGTCTCTACCCTCACGGTGAACGACCCGGCGGATCTCAAGGATCTGGTGTTTGTGCCCAAAGAGCACTTCAGCGGTCAGGTGCCGCTCGACGTGACGGTGGATATTCTCGACACCGCCACCACGGGTACGGATCGCGGCAGCTGGAGTGGGCAGGTCGGCTTTGAGGTGCGACCGGTCAACGATCCGGCCGTGCTCACGCTGCACGATGTGGCGGGCGACGAGGATGGCGCCATCAGCCTGGCGGGCCTCGGGGCTGCCCTCATCGACACCGATGGCTCCGAGCAGATAGTGGCGCTGCAGATCAAGGGGGTACCGGATGGTTTCACTCTTTCGGCTCCGGCAGTCAACAATGGGGGCGGCGTCTGGCAGGTACCGGTAGGCACCGATTTTGCCAAGCTGACCCTGATCCCGCCGGCTGATTTCAGCGGCACCGTGGATCTCACCCTGAGCGCCTTTACCCTCGACCAGGGGTTGACCTTGCCGCTCGAAACCAGCGGTAGCTTCACCGTGACCGTCAATCCGGTGGGGGATGCGCTCATCAGCGATCTGGTGCCCACCGCCAGCGGGGTGGAGGGCGACAGGATCCTGCTCAATCTGGGGCTGGAGACCCGCGATACCCAGGCCACCGGCGGCAGTGCGAGCAATGTGCATGAAAATGGCGCCGAGCAGGTGCGGGTGACCATCCGCAACGTGCCGGAGGGGGCCGCCATCGCCCTGCCGGACGGGGTGGCCGGTGAGGCCATCAGACTGCCGAACGGCGACTGGCAGGTGACCACGATGGGCGGCAACCTGGCAAATCTGCTGTTGGTGACCAACGACGTCAATGGCACCCTGAGCCTCGAGGTGATCGCCCAGAGCCTGGACAACGGCGCGCTGGGACCAGAGGTGAATGGCAGCATCGATGTCACCATAGCGGCGGTCAACGATGCGCCCGAGAACATTTTGCCCACGACGCCGCTGGTGGCCGAAGAGGATGTGCCCTATCGCATTGACGGTCTGCAGGTCAAAGACGTGGATGCGGGCAACAGCACCATAGAGGTACGCCTCTCGGTGGAGCACGGCACCCTCACCCTGGCGGATGGCAGCGGCGTGACCCTGACCGGCAACGGTACGGGAACCCTGGTGCTGAGCGGGTCGCTCGATGCCATCAATGCATTGCTGGCGGGCGGCGTGACCTATCTGGGCGAGCAGGACTTCAACGGCCAGGATCGGCTCACCATGGTGACCGATGATCGCGGCAACACCGGCAGCGGCGGCCCCTTGAGCGACACCGACGTAGTGCCCATCGAGGTGCTGGCGGTCAACGATGCGCCGGTCAATCAGCTGCCGGGCAGCATGACGGTGAAAGAGGATGGCTCTCTGTCGCTATCCGGCATCAGCGTGAAGGATGTGGATGCCGGCAGTGCGCCCATGGCCATGGTACTGAGGGTCGAGCACGGGGTGTTGACCCTGCTGGGGGCGGCGGGCGCGGTCTCGGTACAGGGAGCGGGCAGCAACGAGATGACCCTGGTGGGGTCGCTTGCCGATCTCAACCAGCTGCTGGCCGGCAACCTGCACTATGAACCGGCCAGGGATTTCTGGGGCGAGGACAACCTCACCATCACCACCTCGGATCAGGGCAACAGCGGTGCGGGCGGGCCCTTGAGCGACACCGATCAAGTGATCATCACGGTGACGGCCGAACCGGATCTGCCGAGCCTGACGGTGGGGCCCCACGAGATCCATGCCCTGCAGGGGGCCATGGTGCCTCTCAATCTGACCGCCAGCGTGGTTAACCCGGCACCGGGCGAGCTGTCGCTGCGCATCAGCGGTCTGGCGGGGGCCCAGGTGCTGGATGAGCAGGGGCAGCAGGTCGGCCATGCCGATAGCAACGGTGACTGGCTCATTCCGGGTGGCCACTCGCTGCCGCTCTATCTGGACGGCCTGACGGCGGGAGACCATGTGCTGGGACTGAGCGCAGAGTCGAGTCTGGGGGGCACCACCATCAGCTCCCCCCTCGATACCGTGACCATCCATACCCAGGCTGGTCATACGCTGACGGGGTCGGATCAGGGGGATTGGCTATTTGGCAGCGCGGGGGATGATCGCCTGCTGGGCGGCAAGGGCGATGACATCCTGACCGGCGGCGCCGGCAGCGATCTCTTCGTCTGGCAGCAGGGGGATGCGGGGAGTGCAGGCCAGCCCGCCATCGACACCATCACCGATTTCAGCCCGCAGGCGGGTGACAGGATCGATCTGGCGGACCTGCTCAAGGGGGTGACCGACAGCAGCGTGGACGGCCTGCTGGGCCATCTGCAGGCGTCGGTGACCAGCGCGAGCAACGGCCTGAGCGATGTGAACCTCTCGGTGTCGCCGGCGGGGGATGGTCAGGTGACCCAGCAGATCACCCTGAAAGGGGTGGACTTGAGCAGCTGGCAGCTTGGCGGTACCTCGTCCCACGACATCCTGCAGAGCATGCTGGATCAGCACAGCCTGATCGTCCAGCACCCTTGATGGGGCGGATGTGAATAAAAAGAGCCGGCGCTTGCCGGCTCTTTTTCCATTTGATGTTTGCTTGTCGGCTTTTTTGCCGAGCGGGCCGTCTGGCCGGGCGTGGCAAGGGGATCAAGCCAGAGCCTGGGCCAGCAGGTGGATGGGGTGCTCGCAGGGGAACGCCGTGCTCATCTCGATCTGCCATTTGCAGGTTTCGCAGTCGGTGATGACCAGATCGGGCTTGAGCCGGTTTATCTGATCAAACAGCCCCTCGCCGATGGCCTGGCTGGTCTGGTAGTTCTCCGACTTGAAGCCGTAGGTACCGGCGATGCCGCAGCACTGGGACTCCAGCACCGTCACCTTGACGCCGGGGATGGCGCGCAGCAGCTCGAGGGTATAGATGACGCCCCCCATCTTCTCCATGTGGCAGGGGGTGTGGTAGGCGATGTGCAGATTGAGCGGTTTCATCGCCGGCTTGTTGCCCTGGTAGAACTCGTTCCACAGGAAGCGGGTCACCAGCGAGATGCGATCGCGCACCTTGTGGTTGTCCTGCTCCAGCAGGTGGGGGTATTCGTCGCGCAGGGTGAAGCCGCAGGTGGAGGAGGTGGCCAGTAGCGGCATCTCGTTGCCGAGCAGGGTGTTCTCCAGCTGCTTGATGTTGAAGGCCGCCTGCTGCTTGGCCTTGTCCATGAAGCCGTTGGCAATCAGCGGCACGCCGCAGCACTTCTCCCGCTCCAGCAGCTGGACGCCGATGTTCATGGCGTTGAGCACCTGTACCAGCTCCTTGCCAAGCTGCGGGTGGTTGTAGTTGACGTAGCAGCCGTGGAAGTAGGCGATTTGACGCGCAAAGCGGGCCTGACTCGCTTTCTGCTTCTTGTACCAGCCGCGGAAAGTGCCCTGGGAGTACTTGGGCAGGTCGCGGTGGGAGGAGACCCCCAGCGCCTTGTCCAGCACCAGCTTCATCGGCTTGAGGCCTGTGGTGAAGTTTACCACCGGGGCCATCAGGGTGGACATGCTGCCCATCAGATCGGTGTGGGAGAGCACGAACTCGCGGATCCCCGGCTTGAAGCCGCTGTACTGGTGTTTGGCCTTGGCGATGATGTCGCCGATGCGCACCCCGCTCGGGCAGGCCACTTCGCAGCGCTTGCAGTTGGTGCAGTACTTGAGGGCGCTGTCAAAGAGCTCCGGGCTCTTGATGCGCAGCCGCTCCCCATCCGGGCCCGCCTGCTTGGGACCCGGGTAGGCCGGGTTGGCCTTGGCCACCGGGCAGTAGGCGGTACAGACGGTGCATTTGATGCACTGATCGAAGGTTTGGTTGGCATGATCCAGTAGCATGTCAGTTCTCCTCCCGTTGGGTGTGAAGGCACGGGATATGGGTCGAAATCATCATTGGGCTGAACTCAAAATATGACCGGCAGCCTGCCAGCCGGTGGCAACCGCGACACCTGAGCCTGACCCTTCTTTTATGGGGTCATAGTGCGCCAGTACACTGCCGGCGCCGTAGAGGTTGACGAGCGGTTTGCCGCCACGCAGCACCCTGAGTTTGTCGTCGGTCTTGACCCCGAAGCCCATGAAGGGGTGGTGGTCGAACAGGCGGCGGCCGGCCCAGGCATCGCGCTCGGGCAGGCTCAGCACGTCGGCGTTGAAGATGGGCTCGCGAATGCCGCGCAGGCGCGACTCCAGCCCGCGGCTGAAGAAGCTGCCGGAGGCGAGTACAAAGTTATCCGCTTCAAAGAGTTGATCGTCGCCATTCTGGCTGTGCACGCCGATGACCCGGTCACCGTCATAGCGGGCTCCCAGCACCCGCTCGCTGGTGAGGAAGGTGCCGCCAAGGGCCATGAAGCGGCGCTTGAGGGCCTCCTGCATCCGCATGCCGATAAGCGACGGCGGCATGGTGGCCACCTCCTTGATGATGCAGCCGGTACGCTGCTCCAGCTCCGTCAGGCGCGGGCCGACCAGCCCCAGTGACAGGCAGGCGGGCAGCACTAGGTGGCGGCATCGCGGCTCGCCGCTCTCCTGCACCATGCGGCTGATCTCGCGGGCCAGATCCGTCAGCAGGTCATGCTGGCCATTGCCCTGCTTGTCGAACAGGCGGGCGATGTCGGCGGAGCGAAACTCGTGGGGATTGCGGCTGAACTCGGCCAGCTGGGGCAGGCGGAGCTCCCCGGTCAGGATGCGGCAGTGGGCGAAGCGGGTGTGGGTCGCCAGGTTGGCGGCCGCGAGCTCGGGGTGAAAGTCGCGAAATCCCTCCAGGGTGGCCAGCAGGATGGCGTCGGGGGCCGGCGCATCGGTCACACAGGCGCAGGTGTCGGGGGAGAGCCAGGTGGCTTTGAGGGTGCCGATGGGGGTCAGCCGCTGGTGGTTGTGCTCCTGGCGAAACAGCGGCAAGCCCTGCGCGGCGCAGTGGCGCTGCAGATCATCGAGGCTGGCCGCGATATGGGCCAGTCCCACCTTGCTGTAGGGGTGTTCGGGGTTGGCGGCCATGAAGGCGGGCAGGGCGGTGCGGGGATCTCCCTCGCTCTCCAGCAGATCCACCGAGCCGGAGGAGAAGTGCAGGGCGCTCTGGCCGGAGGCCATCAGCAGGGTCTTCTGGCCGGCCTCGGCCAGACGCAGGGCCGCGGAGAGGCCTGCCATGCCGCCGCCGATAACGATGCTGTCAAATTTCATGGCTGCGCTCCTTGGTGGGATTGGCGGTGCTGGCATCGAGCGGGAAGGCGGGCTCGGCTACCAGGTGGGGGGCCGTCCACTCGCCAAGGCCGAACAGCCCCTCGTAGATCCAGTAGGTAAATTCGGCTTCGCGCAGGGCATCGCCCCACAGCACCGGCCGGGTGCCCTTGTAGCGCTCCTCTAGGAACTGGCGCAGCATGACGCAAGCCTGGCGGCCGTCGGCCTTGCCGTACTCCTGCATCAGGCCGGCGGCGCGATAGGCGCACAGCTCCCCCTGACAGGGGCCCATGCCGAGGCGAGTACGGCGGCGCAGATCCACCAGGTTGTCCACGTCGAGCTCGCGCAGGGCGTATTCGATTTCACCCGCGGTCACCATCTCGCACTCGCAGATGAGGGCGTTGGCCTTGGGATTGTCGCGGAAAAAGGCGATGACCCGCTCGCCGTGACGGTACTGGGCCGAGCCTTCGGCCGGCACCGAGAGACCGGGGGCGGAAACCTTCTCCGGATCCCGCGAGCCGGGCAGGCTCAGTTCGGCGGTGCGGCAGGGCTTGCTGTTGCCCAGCTTCTTGGCCAGCAGATCGGTGGCCCATTCGGCCATCAGCCGGTAGGTCATCAGCTTGCCGCCGGTGATGGTGTTGAAGCCCTGCAGGCCGTCCCGTTCGGCGTGATCCAGCAGCACTATGCCGCGGCTGATGTTGCGGCCGGACTCGTCGCCATCCACCGCCACCAGCGGGCGAACCCCGGCATAGGCGCGCAGCAGACGGGTGCGGGCCATGATGGGGGCGAGCTTGATCCCCTCGCGCAGCAGCACCTCCACCTCTTCGGGCTCGACGGTGAGCTGGTCAATCTTGTGGTAATCGATGCGACTCGAGGTGGTGCCGATGAGGGAGATGGTATCGCCCGGCACCAGGATGTCCGCGTCCGCCGGTTTGCGGGCGCGGTTGAGCACCAGCTGGTTGATGCGGTAATCCATGATGAGCAGGGAGCCCTTGGCCGGGAACATGCGGATGCCGAGATCGGCGTACTCGCAGATCTGCTGGCCCCAGATACCGGCGGCGTTGATCACCTCCTGGCACTCCACCTCGAACGCTTCGCCGGTGCGGGTGTTGATGGCCTTGACCCCGTGCACTCTGTCCTGGGTGCGCAAGAGCCCAAGCACCTTGCTGTGGGTGAAGATGCGGGCGCCGTGCTCCTTGGCATCCAGCACGTTGGCGGCAGCCAGGCGGAACGGATCGACCGTGCCGTCCGGCACCTGGATGGCACCGATCAGCGCCGGGTTGACGTTGGGTTCGAGGCGCAGCGCATCGGCGGGATCCAGCTGGCGGGCGTCGATGCCCGCCAGGGCGCAGGCGTCCATGAAGGTAGTTTGAAAATGGATGTCATCTTCCGGCAGGGTGATGAAGAGGCCGCCGGTGTCCTCGACGCAGTGGCTGGCGATCCGCTTGAGGATGCGGTTCTCCTGAATGCACTCGCGGGCGGACTCCTGATCCGTCACCGCGTAGCGGGCGCCGGAGTGAAGCAGGCCATGGTTGCGGCCGGTGGTGCCGGCGGCGATGTCGTCCCGCTCAAGCAGGATGCAGTCGATGCCGCGCAGTGCGCAATCGCGCATGATGCCGGCTCCGGTGGCGCCACCCCCTATGATGACGACTTGTGTGGTTATTCTTTTCATTCTTGCCCGTCTCATCTCTTCCAGATGGTGCCAGTGTGGCCTGTCTCTGGGCAGAAATGTTTGATATGGGCCAAGTTAATGTTCGCAAACGCTCATTGGTAGGGGTGTTAATGAGCAAATCGTGATTGTTGTCACACTCTCATAACAGCAGAGGGGGCCACCGGGGCCCCCTCTGTCGACATGGCACTCAGCCGCAGCACTTTTTGAACTTCTTGCCGCTGCCACAGGGACAGGGGTCGTTGCGCCCCACCCGCAGCGGTGCCGGATCCTGCTCGCCATCGGTGTAGACCCAGAGCCCCTGATGGCGCACGAAGCGGGAGCGCTCATGGAGGCAGTGGCGCTCTTCACCTTCCATGAACCAGGCCTTGAACTCCACCATGCCAAGGGTGTCAGCGGGGCCGCCCTGGCTGGTGATGATCTCGAGCCCATCCCATTGGGTGTCGGTCCGGGAGAGCTGCTCCGCAGTCAGATCCCCTAGATAGTCAGGGTGCCAGCTGTGAACCAGATACTCCCCCAGTCCCAGCACGAAGGCGCTGTAGCGCGAGCGCATCAGCTGCTCCGGGGTCTGGGGGGCGGCCCCCTGGTGCAGTGATCCACAGCACAATTCGAGAGAAAGAGTTGAACCGCAAGGACATTTGTTCATGTGTCTGGCCATCTGAGTCGATAGAGATAGAGGGCGGGGATTGTAGCGAAAGCGGGTCCCCGT
Source organism: Aeromonas sp. s2 (assembly GCF_040907935.1). Taxonomy (NCBI): domain Bacteria; kingdom Pseudomonadati; phylum Pseudomonadota; class Gammaproteobacteria; order Aeromonadales; family Aeromonadaceae; genus Aeromonas; species Aeromonas sp. s2. Next base: position 99,168 of record NZ_JBFOCR010000027.1, read on the forward strand.
CGACCAGCATCCTATACTGGTCTGGTAGGAACGGAACACTCATAAAAACAGCTGCAAGGATGTAAAAGATGACGCTAAAGCAGAAAATCCTGTTGTTGGGAGCCGTCCCCGTGCTCCTGATGGCCCTGGTGGTCAATCTCAGCAACTACATGATTGCAAAGAGTGATCTGGAAGCCGATCTGGTGGTGGCGCGGGAGAATGCGATCAAGGATCGCAAGGAACTGCTCAGCAGCTATCTGATGCTGGCCAAGACGGCCATCGATGCCGTCTACAGCCAGCCGGACAGCCCGGCGGTGCGCAAGCAGGTGATCGAGATGCTGCGTCCACTGCGCTACAGCAGCGACGGCTACTTCTTCGTCTACGACTTTCAGGGCACGGCGATACTCTTGCCGCCCCGTCCCGAGATGGAGGGCAAGAACCGCTGGCAGGACAAGGATGCCAAGGGCAAGCTGCTGATCCAGGAGATCGTCAAGGCGGCGCGCCAGGGGGATGGTTTCTCCGAATACTGGACCGCCAAGCCCTCCATCGGTCGGGACGCCCCCAAGCTCTCCTTCAACCTGGTACTCGACAAGTACCAGTGGATCATCGGCACCGGTTTTTATATCGACGACATCGACAACGAGCTGGCGGCGCTGCGCACCGTACGCGAGAGCAACATGCGTGACTCGCTGCAGAGCAGCGTGCTGCTGATCCTGGTCATTCTGGGGGTGACCCTGGCCGCCACCGTGGTGATCGGCAACCGGGTTACCCGGCCGCTGGCGGACGCGGTATCGGCCCTCAACGACATCGCCGACGGGGAGGGGGATCTGACCCAGCGCCTCAAGGTACAGAGCCACGACGAGATCGGCCAGCTGGCCACCGCCTTCAATCGTTTCGTGGCACGGATCCAGTCGGTGGTGAGCCAGGTGGGGGAGACCAGCAACCACCTGTTCAGCGCGGTGGAGAAGCTGCACCACCTGAGCGAGCACTATGACCATCAGATGCACGGCCACAGCCGGGAGACGGATCAGGTGGTCACCGCGGTGACCGAGATGAGCTCCACCGCCCAGGAAGTGGCGGCCAGCGCCTCCAACGCCGCCACCGCCACCAGCGATGCGGCGCGCGAATCCGACGCGGCCCGCGGCGTGGTGGGCACAGCCATCAACAGCATCAACCGGCTGGTGGGCGAGGTGCACACCGCCTCCGGCGTCATCGAGCAGCTGGCGCAGGAGACCGCCAAGATAGGATCCGTGGTGGAGGTCATTCGCGGCATTGCCGAGCAGACCAACCTGCTGGCGCTCAACGCGGCCATCGAGGCGGCCCGGGCCGGCGAGCAGGGACGCGGCTTCGCGGTGGTGGCGGATGAAGTCCGTTCGCTGGCCGGTCGCACCCAGCAGAGCACCAAGGAGATCAACGAGATGCTGCAGCGTCTGCAGGGCGGGGTGAAACAGGCGGTTGACGTGATGCAGGCCAGCGAGGATCGCAGCCAGGAGACGGTGCAGGAAGCGAGCCACATCGCCACCTCCCTCGACAGCATGGTGATGGCGGTCAGCACCATCAACGACATGAACATCCAGATCGCCACCGCCGCCGAGGAGCAGCATGCTGTCTCCGAGGAGATCAACAAGAACCTGGTGGCCATTCAGCAGATCGTCAGCGAGCTGACTGACGCGGCGGTCGAGTCCAACAGCACCACCCGCGATCTCGCCAGCACCGGGGACAAGCTGCGCAAGCTGGTCTCCCAGTTCCGCTACTGATGGGGTGACAAGAGGGGATATCCCTCACAAGATGCGGCCTGGCCCCCGGTTCAGGCCGCACTTTATTTGGGGATTGATCAATAATGTGTGAAAATTGTCGCCCTCTGTGTCAGCTGTTGCCCCTTACCCTATGAATGAGATCGTGAAAGGCAGTATCGATTTGATCCGTCAGCTCAACTATGGCCTGGTCTACGCCAGCCTGGAGGAGCACAAGGAGCTGTCCCGTACCGATCTCTCCCGCTTGACCGGCCTCTCGCCTGCCAGCATCACCAAGATCACCCGCGAGCTGCTCGACGGCGGTCTGGTGGTCACCTGCGGCGAGAGCTCGGTGGGGCGCGGTCGCCGCCAGACCCTGCTGCGCATCAACGAGCGCCGCTTCCAGTTTCTCTCCATGCGCCTGGGTCGCGGTTATGTGGACATGGCACTGTTCGATCTGGCCGGTCGCTCCCTTGCTCGCCATCGTCACGTGTTCAGCGAAGGGGAGCGCGCCGACCTGCTGGCCAGCCTGGTGCGGGCCATCGAGGGCTTCTTGCCCAAAAAAGCGCTGCGCCTCGCCTGCATCGCCCTCTGCCTGCCCGGGCAGGTGGAGCGCCACTCCGGCATGGTCAAGCACTTTCCCTTCTACGATCTGCGAAACTGGCCGCTCGGTCCCACCCTGCAGGAGGCCTTCGCGGTGCCCGTGCTGGTCAGTGGCGACGTGCGCACCTGGATCCAGGCCGAGCGTGAGTGGGGTGCCGCCAAGAACTGCGCCGATGCGGTGCTGGTGTTCGTGCACAACGACATCGGGGTCGGCATGGTGGTCAACGGCCAGCTTATCGAGAGCGAGAACGCGCTGCTCGGCGATCTCAGCCACCTGCAGCTCGAACCCTACGGTCAGCGCTGCTACTGCGGCGGCTTCGGCTGTGCCTGCACCCTGGTGACCAATCAGGCGCTGGAGGCGCAATACCGGGATCTGCGCGAGCGGATGCAGGAGCACGATCTGCCCGAGAGCGTCACCATTCGCGAGCTGTGCGAGCTGGCGCTGGCGGGCAACAGCCTCTGCCAGGACATTCTCCATCAGGCGGCGGGGCGGCTCTCCCGGGTGCTCTCCAACCTCATCTGTCTGCTCAATCCGGGCAAGTTGCTGCTGGGGGGGGAGATCACCCGCGCCGATCGGCTGCTGTTCCCCATGCTGCACCAGTCGCTGGCCAGCCAGTTGCCGGCCGAGTACCTGGTGCGCCTGCAGATCGAGTCCACCCACTTCTACGAAGATCCCACCAAGCCCACCTCGGTGCAGGTGCACAAGGCCCTGCGCGACGGCAGCCTGCTGCTCGACTTGTTGCGAGGCGACAAGGAGGCATGAGGCTGGGGTTGCAAGGACGCATCCTGCTCATGCTCTGTCTGGTCAGTCTGCTGCAGCTGGTGCTGCTGAGCGGGGCCAGTTACTACTATGTGTCCGAGCAGCGCTACCGCGAGGTGGGGGATCAGGCCCTCGACGTGGCGCGACTGGTGGCGCGGGAGTCCGGTGTCATCGCCGGGGTGAAACGGGCCGACACCGCCCGCCTCAATGTGCTGGTGGAGCGGATCCGCGTCGAGGTCGGTGCCAGCTACATCGTCGTTGGCGATAAGGACGCGCGCCGGCTGGTGCACCCCAATGCGGATCGCATCGGCCAACCCATGATGGGGGATGACCCGCAACGGGCCTTGCAGGGGGAGTCCTACATCTCCCGCGCTCAAGGATCCCTCGGGGTCTCGGTGCGTGGCAAGAGCCCCATCCACGATGAGCTCGGTCAGATCATCGGGGTGGTCTCGGTCGGTTATCTGGTGCGGGATATCGAGGCCGATCTGCAGGGCTTTCTGCATTTCGGTCTCGCCATGACCTTGCTCATCGTGCTGCTCAACAGCCTGGCCGCCGCCTGGCTGTCCCGCCGTTACAAACGGGCGCTGCTCGGCTTCGAGCCCGAGCAGATGGGGCGTCTCTACACCGAACTCGACTGCACCCTGCGCACCGTGCGCGAGGGGATCCTCACCATCGACGAGCAGGGGCGGCTCACCTCCCTCAACCCCAATGGCATCCGCTTGCTGCGTCTGGACGAGGCCACCGCCCGGGCCGCCATCGGCCAGCCGGTCACCCGGCTGCTGCCGGAGAGCCGCATGCTCTCCCTCATTCAGGATCCGCGCCCCCAGTTTGATGAAGAAATTGTGCTCAACGGCCAGTCCCTCATCGTCAACCGGCTGCCGCTGGTGCGGGACGGCAAGCTCATCGGCGCGGTGTCGAGCTTTCGGCGCAAGGACGAGCTGGCCGAGCTCAGTGCCCAGCTCTCCCAGGTGCAGGCCTACAGCGATCTGCTGCGGGTGCAGACCCACGAGCACCACAACCAGCTCGGCACCATCGCCGGGCTCATCGAGCTGGGCGCCACTGGCGAGGCGCTCGCCTTCATCGGGCGGGAGGCGGCCACCGAGCAGAGCCTGCTCAACTTCCTGATGACGGCCATCGCCAAACCCAAGGTGGCCGGCCTGCTGCTCGGCAAGTACCACAGGGCCCACGAGCTGGGGCTGGTACTGGAGGTGGACCCGGATTCTCGCCTGCACGACATCCCCCTTCGCGTCAGCGGCTCCCAGCTGGTGACTGTGCTGGGCAACCTCATCGACAATGCCTTCGAGGCGACCCGCCGTCACGGCGCCCCCTACCAGCCGGTGCGGGTGGCCCTGAGCGATCTCGGCCAGGATCTCATTCTGGAGGTGGAAGACGGGGCCGGCGGCATCGATCCTGCGCTGGCAGATCGGCTGTTTGAGCGGGGGGTGAGCAGCAAGGCGGAGCCTGATCACGGCATCGGCCTCTCTCTGGTGCGCAAGACCCTGGATGCCCTGCAGGGGCAGATCACCATTGAAGCCACGGCGCAGGGAAGTTGCGTCGTCTGTTACATTCCCAAGGAGGTGTGAGTGATCAAGATCCTGATCGTCGAGGACGATCCGGCCATCGCCGAGATCCACCGCCGCTTCGTGCAGCGGCTGGCAGGTTTCGAAGTATTGGGGGTGGCGCTCACCCTGTTCGATGCCAGGGAGCAGATCGCCATCCTCAAGCCCGATCTGGTGCTGCTGGATGTCTGGCTGCCCGATGGCGAGGGTTTTGCCCTGTTGCGCGAGCTGCGCCAGGCCGGGGCCAGTCTGGACGTCATCCTGCTCACCGCGGCGCGGGAGGCCGGTGCCCTGCAGGAGGCGATGCGGCTCGGGGTGGTGGATTTCATCTTGAAGCCCGTGGTGTTCGAGCGGCTGCGCGACACCCTCGACAAATATTGCCAGAGCCGCGCCGCCCTGGCGGCCCTGGCGGACATCGATCAGCAGGCGGTGGACGCCCTGTTTGGCACGCCGTTGCAGCAGGTGGCGGCGGGTGGCCTGCCTAAGGGGATCGACGGCCTCACCCTGCAGCGGGTGCTGGCGGCCTTGACCCAGCAAGGAGCCAGCGCCGAGGAGATCGGTGGCCGGGTCGGGGTGAGCCGCACCACGGCGCGCCGCTATCTGGAGTTTCTGGTGGGCCAGCAACTGGCGAGTCCGGAGCTGGAGTACGGCACCGTCGGCCGGCCGGAGCGGCGTTATCGCCAGCCCTGACTGGCGTAACCCCCCATCCTGTCTTGCCAATAAAAAGAGCGCCTGTCGGCGCTCTTTTGCTGTGTGGGATCCGCCAACTCAGCTTGGTTCGGATTGCAGTGTGGCGGCCGGTGCGCGGCGCGCCTGCCACCACTGCCACAGCGGCAACAGCAGCATGGTCAGGGTGATCACCGTGAAGGCCAGGGTGATGGGGCGCTCCCAAAGGAAGCTCAGGCTGCCGTCGTTGATCACCAGGGCCCGGCGCAGGTTGTCCTCCAGCATGCCCCCCAGGATAAAACCGAGCAACATGGGCGCCATGGGGAAGGTGAGCAGGCGCAGGCCGATGGCGATCAGCGCCACCAGAGTCATCACGTGGATGTCCATGGTGTTGAAGGAGACCAGATAGACCCCGGTCAGGGAGAACAGCAGCACCATGGGGATAAGCACGGGGCGTGGCACCGCCAGTACCTTGGCCAGATAGGGGATGAGGGGGAGGTTCAGGATCAACAGCACCACGTTGCCCAGGTACATGGAGATGATCACCGACCAGAAGACGTCCGGATGCTCCATGAAGAGGCGCGGGCCCGGCTGGATGCCGTAGGCCACCAGGGCGCCCAGGATGAGGGCCGTGGTGCCCGAGCCCGGGATCCCCAGGGTCAGCAGAGGCACGAAGGAGCCGGTGGAGGCGGCGTTGTTGGCCGCCTCCGGGGCGGCCAGACCGCGCAGGCTGCCCTGACCGAATTGCTCCTGGCGCTGCTTGCCGGCGATGTTGCGCTCGGCGCCGTAGGCCATGAAGGCGGCGATGGTGGCGCCGGCCCCCGGCAGCACGCCGATGAGAAAGCCCAGCACCGAGGAGCGGGCGATGGGGGGCGCTATCTCCCTGACCTCCTCCTTGCTCAGCTTGAGGCTGCCGAGCTGCTGCATCTGCCTGGCTTCTTCCTCGCTGTTGTCCTTGCCGGGGCGCAATACCGCCATCAGGATCTCCGCCAGAGCGAAGGTGGCCATGGCCAGCAGCAGGAAGGAGAAACCGTCACGCAGGTCCGGCAGACCGAAGGTGAACCTGTCCACCCCGACGCTGCGGTCGATGCCGATGGTGGAGATCATGATGCCGAACAGCGCCATGATCAGCGCCTTGAGCACCTGCCCCTTGCCGGCAAAGGCTGCCACGGCGGAGAGCCCCAGCACCATGAGGGCGAAGTAGTCCGCCGACTGGAAGGAGAGGGAGACCTTGGCCAGCAGCGGCGCCGCCACCATCAGCATGATGGCGGAGAGGGTGCCGCCGGTGAAGGAGGCGTAGGCGGCGATGGCCAGCGCCTTGCCCGCCTGTCCCTTGCAGGCCAGGGGGTAGCCGTCGAAGGCGGTGACCACGGTGGCGGAGCAGCCGGGGGCGTTGATCAGGATGGAGGAGGTGGATCCCCCGAAGATGGCGCCGTAATAGACGCCGGCCATCAGGATGATGCCGGAGGAGGGATCCAGGCCGTAGGTGATGGGGATCATCAGGGCGATGGCGGTGACCGGGCCAAGGCCCGGCAGCATGCCGATAAAGGTGCCGATGAAGCAGCCAAGCACCACCATCATCAGGTTGACCGGCAACAGTGCGGTGCCGAGTCCTTGCAAGATTCCGTCTAACATGGTGACTCCTTAGAAACCGAGCAGGGTAAACAGGCGACCCGGCTCCAGATAGACGTTGAGCCCCTTGGTGAGCAGGGCCCAGAAACCGATGGAGAAGGGGACGCTGATCATCAGGCCGTAGCGCAGGCTGGGCTCACCCAGTACCCGGATGCCCACGCTCAGGAAGGCGATGGTCGAGAGCACGAAGCCAAACCAGGTGAGCCCCAGTCCGTAAATGACCATGAGCCCGAGCAGGATGAAGACCCGGCGCCAGTCCCCCTCTTCCCGGCGCAGGGGCTCACCCCCGGGAAAGAGCACCAGCAGCAGGGAGAGCAGCGCCCCGATCCCGGCCAGGGCATAGGGCAGGGTACTGGCGGTGAAGGGTTCGTATTCGTCGCCGGGGTAGCCCGGTATCTCGGTGGCGTAATAGCCATAGGCGAGGGAGAGCAGCAGAAACAGCAGGCCCCCCAGTCGCTCTTTGGTGATGTTCATCTCTTGACTCCAACATGAGCGGCGGGCCTGCGCCCGCCTGCGATGTGACAACGAGGGTTACTTGATGAAGCCGAGCTCGCGCATCAGGCCGCCGATCTGCTGCTCCTGGCCGTCGAGGAAGGCGGTGAACTCGGGACCCGACTTGTAGAGGTTGGTCCAGTTGTTGCGGCTGCGGACCACTTCCCACTCCGGCTTGTCGTACATCTGCTTGAGCAGGGCGGCAAACTCGGCGGATTTCTCCGGGCTGATGGTGGGGGAGGCGAAGTAACCGCGCCAGTTGGCGAAGATGGTGGGATTGTTCTGCTCGCTGAAGGTGGGGATCTGCTCCGCCCCCGGCAGGCGCTTGTCGGAAGTGACCCCGAGGATCCGCATCTGGCCCGACTTGACCGCTTCCATCGCCTCGCCAAAGCCGGTGGAGATGGCCTGGGTTTCCCCGGCCAACACGGCGGCCATGGCGCTGCCGCCGGCATCGTAGGCGACGTAGCGCAGCTTGCTGGCGTCGGCACCGGCGTTCTTGAAGGTCAGGGCGGCGACCAGGTGATCCAGGCTGCCACGGGCTGAGCCACCGGCGATCTTCACCTTGGCCGGGTTTTCCTCGTAGGCGGCCAGCAGCTGGGCCCAGTTCTGATAAGGGGAGTCCGCCTTGACCGCCAGCGCCTGGTAGTCGGCGATGATGGCGGCCACCGGGGTCAGATCACGGAAGGACTGGGGCAGCTCCTTGGAGAGGGATTTGACGATGATGGGGGTGGAGTTGACCATCAGAGTCTTGTCGGACTGGGCCGAGGTCTCGATGAGGTGGGCGATGGCCTTGGCGCCGCCACCGGCGGACATGTTCTGATAGGAGACGGTCTTGACCAGACCGGACTTGGCCAGCACTTCACCGGTGCCGCGGGCCGTGGTATCCCAGCCGCCGCCGGCACCGCCCGGGATCAGGAAGTGGACTTCGTTGATCTGGGCGTGGGCGCCGAAGCTCAGTGCGAGCAGGCTACCGATCAGGGTGCGCTTGAAGGTTCCTTGCAACATGGTGCTCTCCTTGTGATTGTTGCAGGAAGGTTAATTAATCATGTCTGACTGGAAAACAATCTGACCGTAATGGCTATTAAGGCTGTTGTGCCCATTTTGTTCATTCTGGTCATGACAGGGAGAGCAGCTCGCTCATGGCAGGCCGGAAGGGGGCAGGCTGCACTGCGCCGCCGGCTGAAAAGGCGCGAGGCTCCCGTCAGAAGAGGTGCCTCGCGAAAGAGGGGGCTGACTTATCCCTGTGATGCGGGGGCGGCGGAGACCTGGTCGCCGCTGGCGCCCTGCTGCTTGATGGCCTCGCTCGCCTGCTGCTTGCGCTGCAACTGCTCCACCACCAGCTTGTAGGCGATGTAGTACTTGTAGATGTTGCCCACGTAGGTGACGGTCTCGGGCCCTATCTTCTCCGCCGCCACGTACTCGACGTTGTGAAACCAGACGTTGGGATCCAGTCCTCGTTTCTTGGCCTCGGTGCGCAGCCGTGCCACCCGGGCGGGGCCGGCATTGTAGGAGGCGAACGAGAAGAGCGCCTTGTCGAGGGCTGTCATGGGCTCGTCCGCATAGTAGTGGTCGATCATCCAGCGCATGTATTTGACGCCGCCATGGATATTGGGCTCAAGCTGGCGGATGTCGCCCACCTTCAGGCCCTTGCCGGTGGTGGGCATGATCTGCATGATGCCGATGGCGCCGACGTGGCTGCGCGCCTGATGGTTGAGGGCTGACTCCTGGTAGCCCTGGGCTGCCATCAGCAGCCAGTCCACCTCGTATTTCTCGCCATACGCGTGAAACAGATCCACCACCTGCAGAAACTTCTTGCGCTCGGCCTCGGCGGCGGCGCTTTTGACGAACTTGTTCTGCTTGAGATAGCGGGCGAGGAGCTCGTCCCCGGTCGCCTTGCCGCGCAGCGCCTTGATCTGTTCGTTGAGCATGGCCAGCAGTTGCGAGCTCTCCTTGCGCACCGCCCAGGCGATGACGCCCCCTTGCCGGAACACCGGCTGTTCATGGATCCGGATGGCGGGAAAGATTTTCCGCCAGAAGCGCGCCTTGTGCTCGTCCATGACGATGAAAGGGAGCAGGCCGGCGTTGACCATCTCCACCAGATCTTCGTCCTCCAGTGCCTCGGGGGCCGGCTGAATGTCGATGAGCGGCTCTCCCGCCGCCTTGCGTGCCTGGTTGTAGGCCATGAGGCTCTCGAAGTAGCTGGAGGAGGGGCGCACGTAGATGCGCTGGCCGGCCAGGTCGGCGGCACTTTCCACCTTGGGGGAGAGGGGGCCGGAGATGAGCAGCTCCCGCACGTTGTCGAGCAGGGGGGCGGTGAATGCCACGCCCTGCTCCTTGCGCTTGTCCGTGATGGTGAGGTTGGCGGCGGCGATGTCACCCTTGCCCGCGATGAGGGCATCCAGCAGGGCCTCGCGCGCCACCGGGATGAAGATCAGGTGCAGCTTGAGATGGCGCTTGAGGTTCTTTTGCTTGCGCAACTGCTCGTTGAGCCGCTTCTCCAGCAACATGAAGGCGTCATAGGTGACGCCCCGCTGTATCCCTTTGTCGATGAAGTAACCTGTCTTGTTGTAGGTGGTGAGCACCCGGATGGAGCGCCGTGCCAGCATGGCATCGAGATCGCCAAGCTGGGGCTGGGCCAGCTGGTCGCTGTTGAACGTCAGTGCGGCCGGCTCGGCGTCGGCCTGCGCTGGCGTTGCGGCCTGCAGCGGGCCACACAGCAGTCCGCACAGGAGGATCCATAACCGCGTCATGATACTGCCCTCGTCTGTTTCATTGAGTGTAAGCGGTGGAGGATGGGGGCTTTAGCTCATTGGGTTTGCTCGGCGGGGGGTGGATAGCACCATCGGCCCTATCCGATGAGAGGGCAGGCAGCGGGGAAGTGGGGAACAGAGCAGAGAATAAAAAGGGGAGCCTCAGTGGCTCCCCTTTGACGACACTTGGTCGGCGCTAGAACCAGAAGCCGATGATGAAGGAGCCTGCCAGGGTCAGCATGACGTTGGCCACCGCATAGGTGCCGGCATAGCCGAGCGCCGGGATGGAGCTGTTGGCCGCCTCGTTCACCACGTCCATGGCCGGGGCGCAGGTACGGGCCCCGGTGATGGCACCGAGCAGCAGGGCCGGGTTCATCTTCAGTACCCAGACGCCGAACAGGTAGCCCACCAGCACCGGCAAGGTGGTTACCAGCATGCCGGAGAAGAGCACCACCATCCCCACTTCGCTCAGGTGATCCAGGATGCCGCCACCGGCTTTGAGGCCGGTGCTCACCATGAAGACGGCAAGGCCGAGATCCTTGGCCAGACGCAGGGCGCCTGGCGGCACATAGCCCACCGTGGGGTGGTTGGCGCGCAGGTAGCCCATCAGGATCCCCGCCAGCAGCAGGCCGACGGCGTTGCCGAGGCCAAACTCCAGCTGGCCGAACACCAGGGAGACGGAGCCAATCAGCAGACCCAGCACGAAGAAGGTGGTAAAGGCCACCAGATCCGTGGTCTGGCTGTGAATGCTGATGAAGCCGATCTTGTTGGCCAGCAGCTTGACCCGCTGCTTCTCGCCGCTGATCTGCAGCACGTCGCCCTTTTGCAGCATGATGTTGCGATCGAACGGCATCTCGATCTGGGAGCGCACCACCCGGTTGAGGAAGCAGCCCTTCTCGGTGAGGTTGAGCTCCACCAGGTGGCGACCCACCACGGCGTCGTTCTTCACCACTATCTCTTCGGTGACGATCTGCAGGTCAAGCAGGTTGCGGTCGAACACCTCCTTGCCGTTGCGGTAGTTGACGTCGAGCTTCTCGTGACTCTCGGGGTAGCCCACCAGGGCGATCTCGTCCCCTTCCTGGATGACGGCGTCACCATCCGGACTCGCCAGGATGCCGTTGCGGCGGATCCGCTCCACGTAGCAGCCGGTGTGAGGATAGATGCCGGTCTCGCGCAGGGTGCGACCACCGATCCAGGCCGCCAGCTCGGGGCCGACCCGGTAGGCGCGGATGATGGGCAGGTAGGTCTTGCGGCTCTCGTTGTCGGAGAGACCGCGCTCGCGGGCGATCTTCTGCGCCTCGGTGTTGAGGTCGAGCCGTGCCAGCGAGGGGAGGTAGCGCACCACCATCATCAGGCCCACCAGTCCTACCAGGTAAGTCAGGGCATAGCCGATGCCCATGTTGTCCAGCACCGACTGCATGTCGGTTTGATGGGGGAGGTTGAGCAGGCCGCTGCGCAGGGCATCCTGGGCCCCCACCAGCGCCGGGGTCGAGGTGAGCGAACCGGCCAGGATGCCGGCCGCCATGCCCGGTCCCAGGTTGAAGAACTTGGCCAGTCCCACGGTAAGGAAGAGGGCGGTCAGCAGGATCACCAGGGTCAGGGTGATGTAGTGGATGCCGTCGCGCAGGAAGACGCTGAAGAAATGCGGCCCCGCTTCGATCCCCACACAGAAGATGAACAGCATGAAGCCGACGTTCTCCGTGGTGGTGCTGAATTCGAAGCCCATCTGGCCGAACAGCAGGGCGGTGAACAACACGCCTATGGTGTTGCCTATCTGAAAGTTGCCAACCCTGACTTTACCGAGCAGCAGGCCGAAGGCCAGTACCACGAACAGCAGCAGGGAGTCGCTTTGATGTAGCAGTGTCACGAAATCTATGGTCATGCCCGGAAAAACCGAGGAAAAAAGTGGGGCCGACATTGTGCCGGATCCCTCACCAATAAAGAAGCGTCAAAGGCGCATTAATCGGTACTAACCCGCCACCGCCATGGGGGTCATGAGGGAAACTGCGGGGCACCTGCGGCAATGACCTCTATTTCCCTCTGTCAGCCCCGTTGTCAATTAGTGATTCCTGCTATCTGTGATCCTCGTCTTTGGGGGCCGCTTGAAATTTTACGCTCTGCTGTTTGGTCGGCTGATTTGGCTCTCTGGCAGCATTTTTGACTGATGGGAATGGGATGAGTCTGGCGGTTGGTCGCGGCCCGCCCGTGCAGGGTGACCCATCCGTGGCGGGATGGCGAAAAGATATCTGTAAAAAGCATCTGATGGGGGCACTGGCGACCCATTCGGGGGGCTCGGCAAAAACAGCAGAAAATGAGGTTGGCGAGTCAAACGTGCCGGCCTTGCCGGCAATGGCCTGCCAGCCTAGGCCGTCATTGGCTTTGGCCTACTTACCCACAGAAACTGTGGATAACCCTGTTCATGAAACTTGGTGATCAGGCTGTAGCCCGCGCCAATACTGGGCTGCAAGGGCTGTTCAAAAAATACCAGATAAAGATTGTTTCTATAAAAATCAAATAGTTACGCGCAGCAGAACAAAACGCTGTCGAGGCGGATGGGGGAGAAAAAGGGAGAGGTCACCGCAGGGTGCGGCTTGTGCATTAAAATTGGTAGAGGAAAGCACTAAAGTGGATAACTTGCACCGAGATGGTGAGGAATTGGCTCCCCCGACTGGACTTGAACCAGTGACATACGGATTAACAGTCCGCCGTTCTACCGACTGAACTACGGGGGAACATCAGGCAAGGAGGAGCATCATACAGAGGTCGCATTTCGAGGTCAATAGCCGCTTCTGCTGCCAGAGTAGATACCCAGGCCACCCCATCTCGGAGTACACTTCTGCTCTTGCGTATTTTTTTGCCGGGAGTCGTCATGAGCAAGTTATTCAAGCTGGCCAGCCAGTTTCAACCCGCCGGGGATCAGCCGAGGGCCATTGCCCAGCTGCTCGACGGCATCGAGTCTGGCCTCGCCCATCAGACCCTGCTCGGGGTGACCGGTTCGGGCAAGACCTTCACCATGGCCAACGTCATCGCGACCCTCAACCGTCCCACCATGATCCTGGCTCCCAACAAGACCCTGGCGGCCCAGCTCTATGGGGAAATGAAGGAGTTCTTCCCCGACAACGCGGTGGAGTATTTCGTCTCTTATTACGACTACTACCAGCCCGAGGCCTATGTGCCGACCACCGACACCTTCATCGAGAAGGATGCCTCCATCAACGATCACATCGAGCAGATGCGGCTGTCGGCCACCAAGGCGCTGCTGGAGCGGCGCGACGTGGTGATCGTCGCCTCGGTGTCGGCCATCTACGGCCTGGGGGATCCGCAGGCCTACCTCAGCATGATGCTGCATCTCAAAGTGGGGGACGTCATCAACCAGCGGGACATATTGCGCCGCCTCGCCGAGCTGCAATACACCCGCAACGACATGGCCTTCCAGCGCGGCACCTTCCGGGTGCGGGGGGAGGTGATGGACATCTACCCCGCCGAGTCTGACAAACTGGCCCTGCGGGTGGAGCTGTTTGACGAGGAGGTGGAGCGGCTCTCCCTGTTCGATCCGCTGACCGGCGCCATCGAGCAGACGGTGGTGCGCTACACCATCTACCCCAAGACCCACTACGCCACCCCGCGCGAGACCATCCTGGGGGCCATCGAGCACATCAAGGAGGAGCTCAAGGGGCGGCGCGAGCAGTTGTTGTCCCTCAACAAGCTGGTGGAAGAGCAGCGCATCAGCCAGCGCACCCAGTTTGACATGGAGATGATGCAGGAGCTGGGTTACTGCTCCGGCATCGAGAACTACAGCCGCTACCTCTCCGGCCGGGCGCCGGGGGAGCCGCCACCCACCCTGTTTGACTATCTGCCGGGGGACGGCCTGCTCATCATCGACGAATCCCACGTTACCGTGCCGCAGATCGGCGCCATGTTCAAAGGGGACAGATCCCGCAAGGAGACCCTGGTGGAGTACGGCTTCCGGCTGCCGTCGGCGCTGGACAACCGGCCGCTCAAGTTCGACGAGTTCGAGGCGCTGATGCCGCAGACGGTGTTCGTCTCGGCGACCCCGGGTCCCTACGAGCTGGACAAATCCGGCGGCGATGTGGTGCAGCAGGTGGTGCGCCCCACTGGTCTGCTTGACCCCGAGGTGGAAGTGCGGCCGGTCAGCACCCAGGTGGACGATCTGCTCTCCGAGATCCGCAAGCGGGTCGCCGTGGAGGAGCGGGTGCTGGTCACGACGCTTACCAAGCGGATGGCGGAAGACTTGACCGAATACCTGGCAGATCACGAGGTGCGGGTGCGCTATCTACACTCCGACATCGACACCGTGGAGCGGGTGGAGATCATCCGCGACCTGCGCCTTGGCAAGTTCGACGTGCTGGTGGGCATCAACCTGCTGCGCGAAGGGCTCGACATGCCGGAGGTCTCCCTGGTGGCCATCCTGGATGCAGATAAAGAGGGCTTCCTGCGCTCCACCCGTTCGCTTATCCAGACCATAGGCCGGGCGGCGCGCAACCTCAACGGCAAGGTGATCCTCTACGGGGATACCATCACCAACTCCATGAAGGTGGCGATTGAAGAGACCGAGCGGCGCCGCGCCCTGCAGCACGCCCATAACCTGGAGCACGGCATCACGCCGAAGGGGCTCAACAAGTCCATCGGCGATGTGATGGACATGGGGGGCAGCCGCACCGCGGGCAAGGCCGGCAAGGGGAGTCGCAAGGCTGCCGAGCCGCAAGGGGAGTACCACGCCCGCTCCGCCAGCGAGATCGCCAAGGAGATCAAACGAATGGAGGAGCAGATGTTCCAGCATGCGCGGGATCTGGAGTTCGAGCAGGCAGCGGCGCTGCGGGATCAGATCCAGCGGCTGCGCGGCGAGCTGATCGAGTCATGAGCGCCAGACGCTGGCTCATCTGGCGGCGCCTGCGTCGCCTCTATCAGGGCTTTCGCCATCCTGCCACCCCCTGGTGGGCCAGGGGGCTGGTGATCCTGGTGCTGCTCTACGGCATCAGCCCGGTGGATCTGGTGCCGGATCTGCTACCGTTTGTCGGTTGGCTTGATGATGCCACCCTGCTGTTGCTCCTCCTGTGGGGTTGGGAGCGCTGTCTGCCGGCGCCGGTGCGCAAGGATCTGGAGAGCGCCTCCTGAGCGGTCAGGGCACGACAGGTTTGCGATATCGGGGGGAGGCTGAGGCGGGATAAAGGGTTTCATTCGAGCGACGCCTGACGGCGAGAACAGGAGGCAGTCCACAGCGATTGTGGCCTGCCTGGCATTGGCGTAGACTCCACGCCGTTCACATCATGAGTATGGAAAAATGGATCTGATCCTCTTTGCAATCGACTTTATCCTGCACGTTGACGTGCATCTGAAAGAGCTGTTTGAAAACTACGGTATCTGGGTTTACGCCATCCTGTTTCTCATTATCTTCTGCGAGACCGGACTGGTGGTCACCCCCTTCCTGCCGGGTGACTCCCTGCTGTTTGCCGCCGGTGCCCTCACCGTGGGCAGCGTACTGGACGTGCACACCTTGGCGGCCGTGCTGATCATCGCTGCCGTGCTCGGCAACGTGGTGAACTACACCATAGGCCACTTCTTCGGTGAGCAGCTGTTTCGCAACCCGGACTCCAAGATCTTCCGGCGGGACTATCTGGACAAGACCCACGCCTTCTACGCCAGACACGGTGGCAAGACCATCATCATCACCCGCTTCCTGCCCATAGTGCGCACCTTCGCCCCCTTCGTGGCGGGCATGGGGGCCATGACCTATCCGCGCTTCCTGGCGTTCAATCTGGTGGGAGGGCTCTTGTGGGTGATCTCCTTTGTCTACGCCGGCCACTTTTTCGGCAACCTGCCGGTGGTGCGTCAGAACTTTACCCTGCTCATCTTCGGCATCATCGGTATCTCGCTGCTGCCCATGGTGATCGGCATGGTGAAAGCCAAGCTCAACGCCGGCAAGGTGGCTTCCTGAGTCAGCCTTGTTGGCCGTGTCATGAGAGGGAGCCGCAGGCTCCCTTTTTTGTTTGAGCATGGTGCTGATTACTGATTTCTCACTGATGAGCCTGGAGGAAAGGCCAATCGGCGAGCAAGCAGGCCGTCACCGGGATGGCTGGCAGGGGAGCGAGACGTTGAAGAGCGATATCAGAGCTCAAGACGCCGCCCGCAGTCTTCATGAAAAAGGGAGCCACTGGCTCCCTTTTCGCGACGGATGATGTTGATCCGACCTAGTTGCAGCAGCGCCCCTTGACCAGGTTGCCGATGGCCACCACAACGAACACCAGCAAGTAGGCGGCGAAGATGGCCACCAGCCACTGGGGCATGGAGAAGCTCAGGAACTGCCAGCTGACCTCGCTGCAGTCGCCATCCGGGAAGAACATCCAGGGGATCCACTGATCCAGCGGTGCCCAGCTCGGGAAGTCGACAAACCCTTCGCAGACATTGAAGGGAGAGGGGTTCACCTGATAGTCCACATGCTTGAGCGCCAGCTTCAGGCCCCAGAAGGCACTGGCGCCCCACATCAGCAGGGCGCTCCAGCGCACATACCATTTCTGCGGAGCCACCATGCCGAGCAGCGCCGCCATGAGGACCCCGAGAGTGGCGAGCCGCTCATAGATGCACATGACGCAGGGATGCAGACCCAGCACGTGCTGGAAGAAGAGGGCGCTCAACTCGAGGAACAGGGCGGAGGCTGCAAGCAGGCCCCATGCCAGGCGATGGGCGGCTATACGTCGCAGAAACTCTATCATCTGGTTGATCTCACAGAAAAAACAGTGGCTGAATTAGAGCAGAGCAGGGGCTAAAAAGAAAGGGCCCTGGCGGGCCCTCATGGCACTCAGTAGAGTGCGGACAGTACCGCAGGCGCGGCGTTGTCGAGCGTCAACCAGCCGGCCTGATAGTACCAGTCGGTGAGCGGGCCGAGCAGAAACTCCACCGAGAAGAAACCCACCAGACCCAGCACCAGGGTATAGGGCAGCGCCATCCACACCATCCGGCCGTAGGAGAGGCGCAGCAGCGGCGCCAGTGCCGACGTCAGCATGAACAGGAAGGCGGCCTGGCCGTTGGGGGTGGCCACCGACGGCAGGTTGGTACCGGTGTTGATGGCCACCGCCAGCAGCTCAAACTGCTCGCGGCTGATGGCATTGTTGAGCAGGGCGGTCTTCACCTCGTTGATGTAGACGGTGCCGACGAAGACGTTGTCACTGACCATGGAGAGCAGGCCGTTGGCCAGATAGAAGAGCGCGAGCTGGGCGTCCGGCTCGGCGGCCAGTACCCACTGGATAACCGGCTTGAACAGCTGCTGATCGATGATGACGGCGACCACGCTGAAGAAGACGGCCAGCAGGGCGGTAAAGGGCAGTGCCTCCTGGAATGCCTTGCCGAGGGAGTGCTCTTCGGTGATGCCGGTGAGGGAGGTGGCCAGTACGATGACCGACAGACCGATGAGGCCCACCGCCGCCAGGTGCAGGGCAAGCCCCAGAATGAGCCAGAGGGCGATCACCGCCTGCACGATCAGCTTGGCCTTGTCCTGAGCGGTGCGCTCGGCCTCTTCATAACGGTTGTAATCCTCCATGATGCGACGTACCGCGTCCGGCAATTTGGCGCCATAGCCAAACCAGCGACACTTTTCGACCAAGACGCAGGTCAGCAGACCGCAGATAAACACCGGAACCGTGACCGGAGACATGCGAATGGCGAATTCGACGAAGTTCCAGCCGGCCTGTTCACCGATGATCAGGTTCTGCGGCTCTCCCACCAGGGTGCAGACGCCACCGAGGGCAGTACCGATGGCGGCATGCATCATCAGGCTGCGCAGGAAGGCGCGAAAGTCATCCAGGTGTTGACGATTGAGCTCGTTGACGGTGCCATCATCGGTGTAATCGTGGGAGTGGCCAAACTCCTTGCCGGAGGAGACCTTGTGATAGATGGCGTAGAAGCCGGTGGCGACGCTGATCACCACGGCAATCACGGTGAGGGCATCGAGGAAGGCTGACAGGAAGGCGGAGACCAGACAAAATGCCAGGGATAGCATCGTTTTGGAGCGGATCCGGATCAGCAGCTTGGTGAACACGTAGAGCAACAGCTGCTTCATGAAGTAGATGCCGGCCACCATGAACACCAGCAGCAGCAGCACTTCGATATTGGCGACCAGTTCGTGTTTGACCTGCTGTGCCGAGGTCATGCCGATCAGCACTGCCTCGATGGCCAGCAGGCCGCCGGGTTGCAGCGGATAACACTTGAGGGCCATGGCCAGGGTGAAAATGAACTCGACGACCAGCAGCCAGCCGGCCATGAAGGGATCGAGATAAAAGGCGATCGGGTTGATCAGCAGGAATAGAAGAATAGCGGCCTTGTACCACTGGGGGGCGTTGCCCAGAAAGTTCCTGGCAAAGGCTTGCCCTAAGCTGATTGGCATAATAATGGGTCTCTGTTTTGTGGTTGGTATCTGCGTCTATGCAGTCAAGACAGGCTCGACCAGAACATCCGGATGTTGTCCCTTATCAGATTGATTCCTCATGATTTTAATCAAAAAGAGCATTAACTATAAATAACATAGTCGCGCTTGCCCATGAGTATGGTGGTTTTATGGGCAATCCAGGGGTTGGCTGGCACCTATTGCCGGCTTAAATACATTTTTTTAACAAAATCCCCCGCTGATGTGAGCAGAGGACTGACCTTCTGCTTGCCAGCCCTCCCTGCTTTGCTATTATTCGTGAGCCTTTTTTACGTACTACAACAGAGTCACTACATGGTCATAAAAGCGCAGAGCCCCGCAGGGTTTGCCGAGGAATACATCATCGAGTCCATCTGGAACAATCGCTTTCCTCCAGGATCCATCTTGCCGGCCGAGCGCGAGCTGTCCGAGCTGATTGGCGTGACCCGAACCACCTTGCGTGAAGTGCTGCAGCGTCTGGCCCGCGATGGCTGGCTCACCATCCAGCATGGTAAACCGACCAAGGTGAACAACTTCTGGGAGACCTCGGGACTCAACATTCTGGAGACCCTGGCTCGCCTCGATCAGGACAAGGTACCGGATCTGGTGGCTCAGCTGCTGTCGGCGCGCACCAACATCTGCACCATCTTCATTCGTGGCGCGATCCGCAACAACCCGGAGCAGGCCGCCGAGATCCTGCGCGGCGCCGCCGAGGTGGAGAACACAGCCGAAGCCTATGCGGACTTCGACTACCGGTTGCACCATCAGCTGTCGTTCGCCTCCGGCAATCCCATCTACGCCTTGATCCTGAACGGTTTCAAAGGGCTGTACAGCCGGGTTGGCCGCTACTACTTCTCCGACAAGCAGGCGCGAGAAACCGCGGATGCCTACTACAAGACCCTGCTTAACCTGGCCGAGACCAAGAATCACGAGGCCGTGTTCATGACGGTGCGCCAATATGGCATCGAGTCCGGTAAACTCTGGACCCGTTTGCGCCAGGACATGCCGAGCAATCTCTGCGACAACTGAGCCTGTTCTGATGCAAGAAAAACGCGCCGATTGGCGCGTTTTTTTATGGCTGCAAGGTGAGGGGATCAGACCGGCTTCTTCTCCGGACAGCGCCCTATGATGTCGGGAGGCAGTTCGCCATTGTCCTGCTCCAGTATCACGTCGAAGCCCCACAGCTGGTGCAGATGTTTGAGCACCTCGTGACGGGAGTCCCCCAGCGGGATCCGGTTGTGTGGCACATAGCGCAGAGTGAGGGAGCGATCCCCCTTCACCGCCACGTTGTAGACCTGGATGTTGGGCTCCAGATTGCTCAGGTTATACTGGGCTGACAGGGTGTTGCGCACCTGACGATAGCCTTCGTCGTTGTGGATGGCCGAGACCTTCAGGTAGTTCTTCAGATCATCGTCATCGATGGCGAACAGCTTCATGTCGCGCATCACCTTGGGACTCAAAAACTGACTGATGAAGCTCTCGTCCTTGAAGTTCTGCATGGCGAAATGCAGCGTCTCCACCCAGTTGCTGCCGGCGTAGTCGGGGAACCAGTATCTGTCCTCCTCGGTCGGGTGCTCGCAGATGCGGCGCAGATCGGTGAACATGGCAAAGCCGAGGGCGTAGGGGTTGATCCCCGAGTAGTAGCGACTGTTGTAGGGGGGCTGATAGACCACGTTGGTGTGGCTGTGCAGCACCTCGATCATGAAGCGATCGCTTATCTTGCCCTCGTCATAGAGGTGATTGAGGATGGTGTAGTGCCAGAAGGTGGCCCACCCTTCGTTCATCACCTGGGTCTGTTTCTGCGGGTAGAAGTACTGGCTGATCTTGCGCACGATACGTACGATCTCGCGCTGCCAGGGCTCCAGCAGGGGGGCATTCTTCTCGATGAAATAGAGAATGTTCTCCTGTGGCTCGGCAGGGTAGCGCCGGTCTTCCACCCCGGAGGCCTTGTGCTGTTTGGGCAGGGTGCGCCACAGTTCGTTGACCTGGGTCTGCAGATAGTCTTCCCGTGCCTTCTGTCGTCGTTTCTCTTCGGCCATGGAGATCTTCTGAGGCCGCTTGTAACGATCCACCCCGAAGTTCATCAGTGCATGGCAGGAGTCGAGCAGTTTCTCCACCGCGTCGATGCCGTGCTTCTCTTCACATTCGGTGATGTAGTTCTTGGCAAACAGCAGATAGTCGATGATGGAAGAGGCATCGGTCCAGGCCTTGAACAGGTAATTGTTCTTGAAGAAGGAGTTGTGGCCGTAGCAGGCGTGGGCCATCACCAGGGCCTGCATCGGCATGGTGTTCTCCTCCATCAGATAGGCGATGCAGGGATCCGAGTTGATGACGATCTCGTAGGCCAGCCCCATCTGGCCACGCTTGTAGTTGCGTTCGGTGTGGATGAAGCGCTTGCCGAATGACCAGTGCTGATAGCCGATGGGCATGCCGACGCTGGAGTAGGCATCCATCATCTGCTCTGCCGTGATCACCTCTATCTGGTTGGGGTAGGTGTCCAGTCGATAGAATTTGGCGACCCGGGCTATTTCTTGATGGTAAATGTCCAGCAGGTCGAAGTTCCAGTCCGGGCCATTGTCCAGCGGCGCTACTTTTCTTGCGGTTTCTACCATATGACCTCCCTCAAGCCGCTTGCTTCTTGAACAGCTCCCGGAATACCGGATAGATATCCTCGACCTTGCGAATATGCTCCATCGCGAAGTGGGGGAACTGGCTGGCGACCGACTCATACTCGTGCCACAGGGTCTGGTGGGCGCGGGTGGTGATCTCGATGTAGGAGTAGTACCGCACCCGCGGCATGATGTCCCGCACCAGGATCTCCCGGCACTGCGGCGAGTCGTCGGCCCAGTTGTCACCATCTGACGCCTGTGCTGCGTAGATGTTCCACTGGTTGGCGGGGTAACGTTCGTTGATGATGTCGTTCATCATCTTGAGCGCACTGGAGACGATGGTGCCGCCCGTCTCCTGGGAGTAGAAAAATTCGTGCTCGTCCACTTCCTTGGCCTGGGTGTGGTGACGGATGTAGACCACTTCGACGTTCTTGTAGGTCCGGCTCAGGAACAGATAGAGCAGGATATAGAAACGCTTGGCCATCTCCTTGGTGGCCTGATCCATGGAGCCTGACACGTCCATCAGGCAGAACATCACCGCCTGGCTGGAAGGCACGGGCCGCTTGACGAAGTTGTTGAACTTGAGATCGAAGGTGTCGATAAAGGGCACCGCATCGATCCGTCTCTTCAGCTCACGGATCTCTTTTTCGAGCTGGGCCATCTCCGCAAAGTGTTCGGTGGGATCGGCGGCCAACAGGGCGAGACGATCCTCCAGTTCGTGCAGCTGGCGTTTCTTGCCTGCCTGCAGCGCCATGCGGCGGGCCAGCGAGTTTTGCAGTGAACGCACCACGTTGATGTTGGCGGGCACCCCGTTGGAGGTGTAACCCGCCCGGTAGGTTTTGACTTCCATCAGCTGATTGAGCTGGGTCTTTTGCAGCCTCGGCAATTCCAGATCTTCAAACAACAGGTCCAGATACTCATCCTTGGAGATCTGGAAGACGAAGTCGTCCGCCCCCTCTCCCTGATTGGAAGCCTGCCCTTCGCCGGAGCCCTGACCGCCACCTCCTCCCTTGGGGCGGTCAATCTTGTCGCCGGAGACAAATTGATCGTTGCCGGGGTGCACCATCTCCCGTTTACCGCCTTGCCCCTGATGGAAATGGGGCTCGCCGATGTCCTTGGTCGGGATGCTGATGCTCTCGCCGGTATCCACGTCCTGAATGCTGCGCTTGGAGACAGCATCAGAGACCGCTTGTTTGATCTGCTTCTTGTAGCGGCGGATGAAGCGCTGCCGATTGACAGCGCTTTTGTTTTTGCCGTTGAGCCTGCGGTCGATAAAATGCGCCATAACTCCCCCTTGAACAGTCAGGGTCAGGATGACTTGCGTACCCTGAGATACCACTCGGAGAGCAGACGCACCTGTTTGCGGGTGTAGCCTTTCTCCATCATCCGTTCGACAAAGTTATCGTGCTTCTTCTGCTCCTCGGCCGAGGTTTTGCTGTTGAAGGAGATAACCGGCAGCAGCTCTTCCGTGTTGGAGAACATCTTCTTCTCGATCACGGTGCGCAGCTTCTCGTAACTGGTCCAGTTGGGGTTACGGCCTGCATTGTTGGCGCGGGCACGCAGCACGAAGTTGACGATTTCGTTGCGGAAATCCTTCGGATTGCTTATCCCGGCAGGTTTTTCAATTTTCTCCAGCTCGCTGTTGAGGGAGGCGCGGTCAAACAGCTGGCCGGTCTCGGGGTCACGGTACTCCTGATCCTGGATCCAGAAATCGGCGTAGGTGACATAACGATCGAAGATGTTCTGACCGTACTCGGAGTAGGACTCGAGGTAGGCGGTCTGGATCTCCTTGCCGATGAACTCCACGTAGCGCGGGGTCAGATAGCCCTTGATGAATTCAAGGTAGCGGTCGTGCAGCTCTTGCGGGAACTGCTCGCGCTCGATCTGCTGCTCCAGCACATAGAAGAGGTGTACCGGGTTGGCCGCCACTTCCGCGTGATCGAAGTTGAAGACGCGGGAGAGGATCTTGAACGCAAAGCGGGTGGATAAGCCATTCATCCCCTCGTCGACGCCGGCGTAATCGCGGTACTCCTGATAACTCTTCGCCTTGGGATCGGTATCTTTGAGACTCTCGCCATCATAGACCCGCATCTTGGAGTAGATGCTGGAGTTTTCCGGTTCTTTGAGGCGCGACAGCACGGAGAACTGGCCCAGCAGCTCCAGGGTCCCTGGGGCGCACTTGGCATCGGTCAGCTCACTGTTGACCAGCAGCTTCTCGTAGATCTTCACCTCTTCCGACACCCGCAGGCAGTAAGGCACCTTGACGATGTAGACCCGGTCGAGGAAGGCCTCGTTGTTCTTGTTGTTGCGGAACTGCTGCCACTCGGATTCGTTGGAGTGAGCCAGCAGGATGCCGTCGAAGGGGAGGGCGGATAGCCCCTCGGTACCGTTGTAGTTGCCCTCCTGGGTGGCGGTCAGCAGTGGGTGCAGCACCTTGATGGGGGCCTTGAACATCTCGACGAACTCCATGATCCCCTGGTTCGCCTTGCACAGTGCGCCTGAGTAGGAGTAAGCGTCGGCGTCATCCTGGGCGAAGTGCTCCAG
The DNA here is from genome assembly GCF_040907935.1 of Aeromonas sp. s2. Taxonomy (NCBI): domain Bacteria; kingdom Pseudomonadati; phylum Pseudomonadota; class Gammaproteobacteria; order Aeromonadales; family Aeromonadaceae; genus Aeromonas; species Aeromonas sp. s2. The sequence goes on from NZ_JBFOCR010000027.1 coordinate 122,911, forward strand.
CATGCGGATGTCCACCTTGCCGACCAGAGAGGAGATGTCCTGGTTGTTGTCATCGCCCGGTTCGGTCTTGGCGATGGCAATCTGGTCGAGGATGGAGGGGTTGACCTTCTCCACCTTGAACTTGGTGATGTCGCCACCAAACTCGTGCAGCCGCTTGGCGACCCAGGGGGACATGATAGGGCGCAGGTAGCGGCGCGGGATGCCGTACTCTTTTTCCAGCAGCTCGCCATCTTCTTCGATGTCGAACAGGCAGAAGGGGTGATCGTTGACCGGTGACCCCTTGATGCGATAGATAGGCACCTTCTGCATCAGGGATTTGAGTTTTTCTGCCAGCGAGGATTTACCACCGCCGACCGGGCCCAGCAGATAGAGGATCTGTTTCTTCTCTTCCAGCCCCTGGGCGGAGTGTTTGAGATAGGAGACGATCTGTTCGATGGCCTCTTCCATGCCGTAGAAGTCTTTGAAGGCGGGATAGCGTGCCACGACGCGGTTGGAAAAAAGACGACTGAGTCTGGGATTGGCAGAGGTGTCGACCATCTCAGGCTCACCGATGGCGGTCAGCAGACGTTCGGCGGCGGAGGCGTAGCAGGACTTGTCCTGCTTACACATATCCAGGAACTCCTGGATGCTGTATTCCTCTTCCCTGGCTTTCTCATATCGCTGTTGATAATGCTCGAAGATGCCCATAACTTTGCCCTCGTTATAGTCGCTTACCCTGAAAAGAGTGGATCACTACTTTTGTTCTGTTTACCTCATTAAGCCTAGTCAACAGCCCCCAGTAATCCATCACCAACTATTGGTTTAAATTTGCAAGGGTACTTCCCGACCCGATGCGGGAAGGCGCAATCAGTGACACACCTATGTTACTGACTGTTAAATTATTTTTGCCATGATAGTGAGGCAAATGTCAAAGACATAAAAAATAAATGTTTGTCAAAAAATGGAAACTGCACCGCATTGTTCCTGGCCGGCTGCCGCAAGCGCAGTCAGGGCAAGGGGGAGCGCGCCACGCAGCAAAAATGGCATTACGTTTACGTGCACGTAAAGTTAATTGTTTGGTGTTTTAGCTCTAATTTTTACATTGACGCTACATTGCGACTGCTCTAGATTGGCCCTGTGTCGGGCAGTCAGCGCTTTAGCAAGAGAGTGGCTGGTTGCCGATACAAAGCTCTGTTTAAGCACGTTTCCGTTGGCTTGACCCTCGCAAATGCGAGGGTCTTATTTTTTCAGCGCAATCGACGCTGTCTGGTGAGCTAGTGATCGTGGTGGAGCGGATAAATGCGGGAAACCGCCGCTAGGACGTCGGCGAAGGGGTGGGATGCCAGCTGGCCAAATCCGGCCAGGCTTTTCGCCTTGACCCGGGTGGTGAGCGGCGTGGCGATGCCGCACAGAAAGCGGGTCAGGATGCGCGGATGCCGGGTGTGACACAGGGCCACCAGGGGATCGCACCAGGCTCTTAGTCCCTGTTCATTGGGGAGTGTCCGGCCGGGCAAGGGGGGGAGCTCTGCCACCTCGCCCCGACAGACAGAGCAGTGCCCGCAATGAGTGGGCGCAGCCCGATCGGCAAAGTAGCGTGCCAGTTCATGGCTCAGGCAACTGCTTGAGGTAAAGAAACCCAGCAATGCCTGCAGACGGGCCAGCTCGCTGTGTTCTTTCTTTTCAAACAAGTTGTGCAGCTCATCGGCCTGGGTTGCCACGTCAATCTCCTGGCGCAGCACCCGGTAAACCTCGGTCATCTGCTTGCTTTCCAGTTCGATCCAGCCCTGCTGCTGCAGGTAGTCCAAGGCCGCCGCCGCGCGGTGCCGCTCCCCCTGATAGCCTTGCCAGAGTGCTTCGAAGTCCATGGTGCACCAGCTGCGGGCCTGCGGGGCGCAGGCGAACAGCTGCTCCAGGAACAGGCGTCGTTCGGGGTTGAAGCGGGCCAGGATCTCCACTTTCTCCAGCACGAACTTGAAACGGTACTCGGCAAAGTAGCTGTAGGCCGGGGCTATGATGCCCGCCATCTCCAGATAGACCAGCAGGGTCTTGAGAGGTAGTTGGCGGATGTTGGTCTCATTGGACAGACGCAGCAGGCTGAATTCCCACTCGCTGCCGCTTTGCAGCAGGATCTCGAGCAGCGCGACGATGGCCAAGCGATCCGGAGTGTCGCCATAGACGAAATTCTCCAGCACCGGCAACTGGCTGCGATTGGCCAGCACGATGCAGCGGGAAGGCTGGCCGTCGCGGCCGGCACGGCCTATCTCCTGGCTGTAGTTTTCGATGGACTTGGGCAGATCGTAATGGATCACCCGACGAATATCGGCCTTGTCGATGCCCATGCCAAAGGCGATGGTGGCCACGATGCAATCCAGCTTGCCGGTCATGAAGTCGTGCTGGATCTGGCTGCGCAAGGTGGCGTCGAGCCCGGCATGATAGGCTCGGGCCCTGATCCCGCGCTGCTGCAACTGGGCGGCACAGGCTTCGGCGGTGTGCTGCAGGGTGACGTAGATGATGGTGGGGGCGGCGGGATCGCGCGCCAGTTCCCCATGCAGCCAGCTATCGCGCGCCTCGGCGGGCAGGGGGATGACGGCCAGGTCCAGGTTGGCGCGATAAAAGCCGGTGACGATGAGCCCGTCATCCTCGATGTCGAATTTGGCCTGCATGTCGGCCATCACGGCCGGGGTGGCGGTGGCCGTCAGCAGCAGCACCTGGGGAATGGCCAGTTCGCGGCGATAGTCAGGCAGCTTGAGGTAGTCGGGGCGAAAGTTGTGGCCCCATTCCGAAATACAGTGGGCCTCGTCCACCACCAGCATTGACAGCGGCACCTGCTGGATGAAGCGACGAAAGCGCTCGTTCTTGAGGCGCTCCACCGAGATCATCAGGATCTTGAGCTGGCCGTCGTTGGCCTGCTGCATCACCCGGCGGCTCTCCTCCGCAGTCAGGCTGGAGTCGAGGGTGGCGGCGGCGATCCCCTTGCTGCGCAAAAAGGCGAGCTGATCGTGCATCAGTGCGATCAGGGGGGAGATCACCAGGGTCAGGTGGGGCAGGGCCAGTGCCGGCAACTGATAGCAGAGGGATTTGCCGGAGCCGGTGGGGAAGATGGCGGCGGCGTTCTTGCCCGCCAGTAGCCGGCTGATCACCTCTTCCTGTCCCGGCCTCAACCGATCGAAGCCAAAGTGACGGGTCAACAGGGATGAGATCATGGCAAAGGCTCCGCGGCAAAACCGTCATGATACCACCGCCGGGTGGAGGCTGGAGGGCAATCGGGGGGGGAAATGGCATCCATTTGAGCGTTGTTGATATTGTGTTATCTCGGTGTTGTAGATTTTTTGTGAGGCGAAGCGGATATTTTTCAGTGATTCTGTGGAAAAAAGCGGCTGCAGATGGGATATTCCTTGTCCGCAACCCCGTGTGTTTCCGGACAGGCTCGACAGAAGGCTTGCCGGGGCAGACGACGCCAGCCCGTGACATGGGTGTCGCCTGGTGTAGCGGTTGCCAACAGGACTAATGATTCACGCACTTAGGTGCTCAGGGACTATTTGATGACACAACAACACCCCCTCATAAGACTGGTCAACAGCACCAGCCTGGTTAGCCAGATCCTGGTCGGTCTGGTCTTCGGTATCCTCCTTGCCATGTTCATGCCGGAATGGGCCAAAGCGGCGGGTCTGCTCGGCAGCCTGTTCGTCGGTGCCTTGAAGGCGGTGGCGCCGCTGCTGGTCTTCGTACTGGTGATGGCGGCGATCATCGGCCACAAGCAGGGTCAAAAAACCAACATGAAGCCGATCCTGCTGCTCTATCTGCTGGGAACTTTCCTGGCGGCTGCGGTGGCCGTGGTTGCAAGCTTCCTGTTCCCCACCAACCTGCACCTGGTGGCGAACAGTGCCGAGATCACCCCGCCGGGCGGCATCACCGAGGTACTGCAGACCCTGCTGTTCAACGTGGTGACCAACCCGGTCAAGGCGCTGCTGGACGCCAACTACATCGGCATCCTGGCCTGGGCCATCGGCCTTGGCATCGCCATGCGCCACGCCAGCGAGGGGACCAAAGCGGTGATCACCGACCTGTCCCACGGCGTCTCCACCATTGTGAAAGCGGTGATCCGCTGCGCGCCGCTCGGCATTCTGGGTCTGGTAGCCTCCACCCTAGCGGAAACCGGTTTTGAGGCCCTGTTTGGCTATGCCCAATTGCTGGTGGTGCTGATCGGCTGCATGCTGTTCATCGCCTTCGTGGTCAACCCGCTGATCGTATTCTGGAAGATCCGCCGCAACCCCTATCCGCTGGTGCTGACCTGCCTGAAAGAGAGCGGTGTGACCGCCTTCTTCACCCGCAGCTCCGCCGCCAACATCCCGGTCAACATGACGCTGTGCGAAAAACTGCGTCTGCCGGAGGATACCTACGCGGTCTCCATCCCGCTGGGCGCCACCATCAACATGGCCGGTGCGGCCATCACCATTACCGTGCTCTCCATGGCGGCGGTCCACACCCTGGGGATGGACGTGGATCCGGCGACGGCCATTCTGCTCTCCGTGGTTGCGACCGTCAGTGCCTGCGGCGCCTCCGGTGTGGCCGGCGGCTCCCTGCTGCTGATCCCGCTGGCATGCAGCCTGTTTGGCATCAGCAACGACATCGCCATGCAGGTGGTGGCGGTCGGCTTCATCATCGGCGTGCTGCAGGACTCCGCAGAGACGGCCCTCAACAGCTCCACCGACGTACTGTTCACCGCCGCGGCCTGCATGGCCGAAGATGAGACCCTGCTGGACATCTCGCCGGTGCCAAACAGCGAAGCCTGATAGCCGTATCTTCCTATCACAACGACAACGCCCTCATTTGAGGGCGTTTTTTATTGCTGTTCGGATGGGGCGGGTAACTGTCGTGACTCCTGGCAACCCTCCCGGCAAACAGAGAAGAAGGCTTCACGACCTGAAACCCGGCAGATATCACTGAGTCTGGATGAAGGGGGTGTGCGAGCGTGGAAGAGGGAGGGCTTTGCCGTCTCGGATGATGCGGCAGGAGTTGATCGGCTTGACGGTGGCTCGATACACCAGCCCGAGCAGGGTGGGTCGTCAGAGCGAAAACGTGAGCAGGCATTGCCGGGTTGTTGTGGCTTGCCAGCTAACTCGCTCTCAAGGGTGCCTCTCTTTTTGCCTCGCGAAGATCTGCAATCAGCCCTGCACTATAAAAAAATGCCAGCCGGTTACCCGGCTGGCATTGTTGCTGGTCTCTGACCGCGTTAGCCGATCAGCTGGTAAAGGATGGCGGAGATGGCAGTCATCCCCATCAGGGCCACGAAGCCGTTGCTGATGTGGCCCTGATACTTCGCCATGGCCGGCACGCGCTTGATGGCGTACATCGGCATGATGAACAGGATGGTGGCGATGATGGGGCCGCCCATCGACTCGATCATGCCGAGGATGGAGGGGTTGATCACAGCAGTGCCCCACAGGGTCAGGATGAAGAAGGCGATGATGAAGATCTCGACCTTCTTGTGGTTCGGCTCCTTGCCTGACTTGCGCAGGTTCTGGACGATCATCCCCTTCAGGCCTTCACGGGCACCCAGGTAGTGGCCGAAGAAGGAGGAGACGATGGCCACGAACGCCACCAGCGGACCGAAGTAGGAGATGATGGGGCTTGAGTGCTGGTTGGCCAGGTAGGAGAGCACGGCAATGTTCTGGGACTTGGCCTCGGCCAGCTGTGCCGGGGTCAGGCTCATCACGCAGGAGAAGACGAAGAACATCACGAAACCGAGCAGGATGGTGGCGGTGCGCTTGAGGATGGCGTCAGACTTCTCGACCGCCTGCTCGCCGTGATCGCGGCGCTGGGCCAGGGCGAAGCTGGAGATCGCCGGGCTGTGGTTGAAGGAGAACACCAGCACCGGGATGGTCAGCCACAGGGTGATGGCAAAGTCCTTGCCGGACGGCACCTGGGAGAGGGCGGCACCGGTCCAGTCCGGGATCAGGTAAAAGGAGATCCCCACCAGGATGGCGATGAGCGGATAGACCAGGAACTCGGTCACTTTGAGCATCAGCTTCTCGCCAGCCAGCATCACCGACATCATGCCCATGATCAGCACGATGGAGAGGATCCAGCGCGGCGGCGCCGTCATCTGCAGCTGGTTGACCATGAAGCTTTCCACGGTATTGGTGATGCCCACCCCGTAGATCAGCACGATGGGGTAGATGGCGAAGAAGTAGAGCAGGGTGATTAATTTGCCGGCACCCACGCCGAAGTGCTCTTCCACCACTTCCGTGATGTCTGCATTGGGTTTGCTTGACGAGAGCACGAAGCGGGCGAGGCCGCGGTGTGCCAGATAGGTCATGGGGCCGACCAGCAGCGCCATGACCACCAGCGGCCAGAAGCCGCCCATGCCGGCGTTGATGGGCAGGAACAGGATGCCGGCGCCGACGGCGGTACCGAACAGGCTGATTACCCAGCGAGTGTCTTGTTTGGTCCAACCACGCGATTGGACTGAGCGGGTTCCTTGCTCCTGTGAGGTCGCAACATCCTGTGCGCCGGTGACAGTATTAGACATGTGTCTCACCCCTGAATTGTGGTTTTTATAGAATCGGCGCAAGGATACGGGTTTTTTAATCAAAAATGTTGATCAAATTCACCTTTATGGGACTAAAAACCGCACTCTTTTATGGAAATGTGATCGAAAGAAGAATTAATCAATTATTTTTTATAAAATACCACGTTATTTTAGTGTTAACGCATGAATATTGCACAGGCATTTGTTGGCAATATGTTATCTAGAGAGTTGCCGTGACAGCTGGCGGATCATGCTGGCGGTCGCGCCCCAGATAAAATGGTCCTGCCAGGGGATCCAGTAGATGGTATGCAGGTGATCGGCTCTGGGAATGGTCAGGGCGATATGGTGGCGCGGATCCAGCAGGTGGTTGAGCGGCACTTCGAAGGCCTGGTCGACCTCATCCCGGCTCAGGGTGAGCTGATAGTCGGCCGCCACCAGTCCCAGCACCGGCAGCACGTCATATTGCGAGACGGTGTTGAGGGGAGCGAGGGTGCCAAGCACCTCTATCTGGGCCGGGACTATGCCGAGCTCTTCCTGGGTTTCCCGCAGCGCCGTGTGGATCAGATCCCGGTCGTCCGGATCCTGCCTGCCACCGGGGAAGCTTATCTGTCCCGCATGGTGGCGCAGGTGCGGGCTGCGCCGGGTCAGCAGCAATTGCAGGCCGTCGGCCCGTTCAACCAGCGGCAGCAGCACGGCGGCGGGCTTGAGCCCGGCCACCGTCAGCCGGTGAGCGGGGGCGGGGCGTTGCAACAAAAAGCGGGTCAGCAGTTCTGCTCGTTCCATCTCGATTCTTCTTCACTCCTTCAAGTCGCTGAGATCATTTTGTCAGGTTTTCAACGCAGTGCGTCCAGCAGTGGCAGGATGCGGGCCACCTTGTCATAGGTTTCCTGATATTCGTCGTCCACGTCGGAGTCGGCGATGACGCCACCGCCAGCCCAGCAGTGGAGCTGGCCCTGTGCGGCGATCAGGGTGCGGATGCAGATGCTGGTGTCCATCCGGCCGTGCTGGCTGAGGTAGCCGATGCTGCCGCAGTAGGCGTTGCGCCGCTGGGGCTCCAGCTCCTCGATGATCTCCATGGCCCGGATCTTGGGGGCGCCTGTGATGGAGCCACCGGGGAAGCAGGCGCGCAGCAGATCCACTCCTTGCCAGCGGTCATCCAGTTCGCCGTGAATGGTGGAGACCAGGTGGTGCACCGCCGGAAAGGATTCCACCGCAAACAGGCTGGGCACGCTGACCGAACCGGGCCGGCTCACCCGGCCGATGTCGTTGCGCAGCAGATCCACGATCATCAGATTTTCCGATCTGTCCTTGTCGGCCTCCGCCAGCTCGCGGGCACTGGCCTGATCCAGCGTAGGGTCGGCCAGCCGCGGACGAGTACCCTTGATGGGCTTGGTCTCGATGTGGCGCTGGTCGAGCAGCAGGAAACGCTCGGGGGAGAGGCTCAGGATGGCCCCTTGCGGCAAGCGCAGGAAGGCCGAGAAGGGGGCGCGGTTGGCCCGTGACAACGCCTGGTAAGCCTGCCACTCGTCACCTCGATAGGGGGCGCTGAAACGCTGGGTCAGGTTGATTTGATAGCAATCCCCTGCCGCCAGATAGGCCTGCACCCGGGCAAATTTGTCGCCATATTCGGCGCGGCTCATGTTGCTGCGCCAAGCGCCTGCAAGAGCGAAGGGGTCTGCGGCAAGCTCGTGTTGTGCCTCCAGCCACTGCAGCCGGCGGGCAAGGCCGGCCTCGTCGCCCCAGTGCACCAGCTGCCATTTGCCCGTTGCCACCTCCCGCAGCAGGGCCCAGTCATAGATGCCGACCGCCATGTCAGGGATGGTGACGTCGCGGGCGGCCAGGTTCGGCAGACGCTCGAAGCGGCGGCCCAGATCATAGCCAAACAGGCCGAGCGCCCCGCCGATGAAGGGCAGGGGGGGCGCTTGAGTGGTGATCTCTCCCAGCAGGTCGCGCTGGCACCGGGCCAGCAAGGTCAGCGGATCATCTTCACTGGACTCGTGTTGCTCTCCCTGCTCGATGTGAGTCAGCGCCCCGTCGGTCTGCAGGGTGGCCAGCGGATCGGCGGTGATGATGTCAAAGCGGTTGTCCGCACCCTGCGGGCCAGCGGATCCCAGCAACATGGCCCAGGGCAGGTGGTGAAGGCGGGCGAACAGCGCATGGAGCGCCATCTGGTGTTCAAAATGGTGGATATGCAGCGTTGGTTTCATTTTTTGTTACACAGGCAACAGTTTACAGCCTGCTCCCTAGCCGGTACGGGGGTGGCAAGCGTATCATAGGCGCCGGAATTTTTAGAAAAAACGCGCCGTTGTCTTATCGGGCAGACAGGCAGACCGCCTGGCACCACCCCACCGAAGCACGGCTCATATGGAAGCCCTTGCTCCAACCAACACGGGAGACAAGGACCAGTGAGGATGATATGAGCATCATTAAAAAACAGGATTTTATCGATTCCATCGCCGACGCCCTGCAGTACATCTCCTACTACCACCCCCTCGATTTCGTGCATGCCGCCAAGGCCGCCTATGACCGGGAGATCAACCCGGCCGCCAAGGATGCCCTGGCCCAGATCCTGATCAACTCCCGCATGTCCGCCGAAGGTCATCGTCCGCTCTGCCAGGATACCGGCATCGTCACCTGCTTCGTCAAGATCGGCATGCAGGTGCAGTGGGATAGTGACATGACGGTGCAGGAGATGGTGGATGAAGGGACGCGCCGCGCCTACACCAATCCGGACAACCCGCTGCGCGCCTCCGTGCTGGCCGACCCCGCCGGCAGCCGCAAGAACACCAAAGACAACGCCCCGGCCGTGGTGCACATCGACATGATCCCGGGCAACAAGGTGGAAGTGAGCATCGCGGCCAAGGGCGGCGGCTCCGAGAACAAATCCAAGATGGTGATGCTCAACCCCTCCGACGACGTCGTCGAGTGGGTGCTCAAGACAGTGCCGACCATGGGGGCCGGCTGGTGTCCGCCCGGCATGCTGGGCATCGGCATCGGCGGTACTGCCGAAAAAGCGGCGGTGCTGGCCAAAGAGGCCCTGATGGAGCACATCGACATTCAGGAGCTGATCGCTCGTGGCCCCGAGACCACAGAGGAGAAATTGCGAGTTGAGCTCTACGACAAGGTCAACAAGCTCGGCATCGGTGCCCAGGGCCTCGGCGGCCTCACGACCGTGCTGGACGTGAAGGTGAAGTCCGCCCCGACCCATGCCGCCTCCAAACCGGTGGTGATGATCCCCAACTGCGCGGCCACCCGCCATGTCCACTTCGAGCTGGATGGTTCCGGCCCGGCCGAACTGACCCCGCCGAAACTGGAAGATTGGCCGGAGATCACCCGCTCTGCCGGCGGCAACGTGCGCCGGGTCAATGTCGACGGCATCACCAAGGCAGAGCTCGCCAGCTGGAAGAGCGGAGATACCGTGCTGCTCTCCGGCAAGATCCTCACCGGTCGCGATGCCGCTCACAAGCGCATTGCCGACATGTTGAAAAAAGGTGAGGGGCTGCCGGAAGGGGTCGATTTCACCAACCGCTTCATCTATTACGTGGGCCCGGTCGATGCCGTGCGTGACGAAGTGGTCGGCCCGGCCGGCCCGACCACCTCCACCCGGATGGACAAGTTTACCGACATGATGCTGGGGGAAACCGGCCTCATCGGCATGATCGGCAAGTCCGAGCGGGGCCCCAAGACGGTCGAGAGCATCAAACAGCACCAGGCCGTCTATCTGATGGCCGTCGGTGGTGCCGCCTATCTGGTGGCGAAGGCCATCAAGAAGGCGCGGGTGGTGGCCTTCGCCGATCTGGGCATGGAAGCCATCTATGAGTTCGAAGTCGAGGACATGCCGGTGACCGTGGCGGTCGACTCCCAGGGCAACAATATCCACGAGACTGGGCCGGCCTACTGGTCTGCCAAGATTGCCGAGCTCGATGGCAAGCTGGCGTGAGTTGAAGATGCCTGAGGGCTGTTCACCTGCGGTATGGAGACGGGGCTTTATGCCCTGAGTGCACGGGTGCGATGCGCGACTGCCATGGATGTGGCCGTCATGCAGCCTCAGCCATAACAAACAAAACGAAGGCGACCCCAGGGTCGCCTTTTCTTTTCGTCTGCGTGTCTGTCGTGCGAATTTGAACTGCCAACTGCCAACTGCCAACTGCCAACTGCCAACTGCCAACTGCCAACTGCCAACTGCCAACTGCCAACTGCCAACTGCCAACTGCCAACT
>NZ_JBFOCR010000027.1:133678-174840 GCF_040907935.1 Aeromonas sp. s2
AACTGCCAACTGCCAACTGCCAACTGCCAACTGCCAACTGCCAACTGCCAACTGCCAACTGCCAACTGCCAACTGCCAACTGCCAACTGCCAACTACCAACTACCAACTACCAACTACCAACTACCAACTACCAACTACCAACTGACGCTCTCTGTGCGTGGTGCACAAGGCTGTCAACGCTGGATCCCACGTCCGTCAGTCGGCTGGCGCCTCTTCACCCTTGCCACTGTTGTCTGGTAGCAAGGGCTTTTATTAATCGGTGATTGGCAAACGATTCATCACCCAATTAAAAAGTCATCATCAATCTACCTGAACAACCCATCTCCTCACACGGTTGGGGGTCAGTGATTGAGATAGACATCCTGACCACCATAGACCAGCGAGCCAGCATGAGCGGGAGAGGAGGCGACTGGCTCGAAGAAACGGGTCAATACGCCACAGCGTTGCCCCAGCGTGCTCAGCTTGGCCCGATCCAGCGTGACCTGTTCCGGCAGCCAGGTCAGCACGGCGGCGCAGCGGCCGTTGCCCAGACTCTGCTCCAGCGTGGATTGCCAGTTCTTGATCTTGGGGCTGTGTACCACCAGTACCCGAGCCGGATTGATCCCCTGTGCCTGCAACTGCTTGGCCACGGGCAGACCGGGTGGCGCAATGAGCAGGATCCAGCCCGTGTCACCCTGGCTCAAGCGCACCAGCTCATCGAGCAGCGGCGGCTCCCGGGTGAGGCTCGCAGAGTGGCGATATTCGTCCTGCTTGCCCTGATGGCGAGTGGGCCAGGGGGTGCTCATGCTGGCGACGGAGACAAGGGTGTGGCTCATGGGCTGGCTCATATGTTTTCCTGTATGAATAACCATGCTGTATGCGCATACAGTAGTTGTTGTTCGCAGTAGTGACAAGCCGTTTGTGGCCAAAAATGTGATCTGAACGGTAATGAAAGAAGTTAACTAATTGATTTTAAAATATATAAACTTCAATCTTGAGGTGGGTGTTTTTCAGGCTATGGACAAAGCGGGCAGGGGCGCCCATGGTTATACAGTATGTCCTGTACAGAGGAGAGATGAGGATGGACGTCAGCACCTTGCAACGACTGGATGCCAATATCCTGCTCGGGATCATCAATGAGAAGCTGCGCCTGGAGTGCGACGGGCTGGAGGAATTGCTGGCCTATTACGACATGACGGAAGACCAGCTTGCCACCCGCCTGTTGCAGATTGGCTACCACTACGATCCCATGAGCAACCAGTTCAAGGCTCACGGTTGATCGGCGAACACTCCCCGAATGGCACTGTTCTATTTTTTCATGAATGGCGCACATTGAAATCGTTTTCAATGTGCGCTGAATTTTCAGTTATTTTCATGGATTTTCAGCGCTTGGCAATCGTTGAAAACCTATTCATGAATTTATATTTGCGATATAGACTTAAGGTTTTGATTTTAAAGGAAATGATGGGTTTGTGTTTGCAGGTTTCAGGAAAGGGTTTTCAAACTTGAACTGTCATTTTTATACGTTAAAGTGTGACTTGCGTTAACTTTTCAAGCTGCGGCTTTAGCTAGTATGCCCACGCCGGAACATATTCTCAGATAACAACAGCACCGGTCCCTGATGGGATAACAATTTATTATTCTGTAACGAAGGAAATGGTTTATGGCTACCAAGAAGAAGACAGACCAGGATCTCCAACTGGATAAAGATCAGCTCAAGGCGAGTATCGTGCGTCACCTGCGTTCTACCTTGGGTACAAGCGAACAGAAAGCCTCGCCAGAAGCGTGGTGGAAAGCGACCGCAGCCGCCGTCAACGAACAGGTGTACGAGCGCCTGACCCGCACTCAGCAGACTCACTTCAAGAAAGATACTCGTGCAATTCACTATCTCTCTGCTGAATTCCTGATGGGGCGCCTGACCTCCAACAACCTGCACAACCTCTCCCTGTACAAGATTTGCGAAGAGGCGTTGGGCGAACTCGGTCTGGAACTGACCGATCTGTGTGAACAAGAGCCCGACATGGCACTCGGCAACGGCGGCCTGGGCCGTCTGGCCGCCTGCTTCATCGATTCGCTGGCGACCCTGAACTACCCGGCGGTCGGCTATGGCATCCACTACGAGCACGGTCTGTTCCGTCAGGAAATTCAGGATGGCCGTCAGATTGAGCGTCCGGACTCCTGGCGCGAATATGGCAACCCTTGGGAGATCTGCCGCCCGGAATCGGTGCAGGAGATCCCGCTCTACGGTTACGTGGAGACCGTCTTTGGTGACAACGGCGGCCTCAAGAAGGTGTGGCACGCCGGTCGCAAGATCAAAGGGGTGCCCTGGGATATTCCGGTAGTCGGTTTTGGCGGTCATACCGTCAACATCCTGCGCCTGTGGGAGTCTCGCGCCTCCGAGTTTTTTGACTGGGACGTGTTCAACGCTGGTGGTTATATCGACTCCCAGGCGGAAAAAGCCCAGGCCGAGACCATCTCCAAGGTGCTCTATCCGAACGACGAGACCGACGCGGGCAAAGAGCTGCGCCTGATCCAGCAGTACTTCTTCTGTGCCTGCTCCATCAAGGACATCATGCGTCGCTACAAGCGGGTGCATGGCGCCGATTTCAGCAACTTTGCCGCCCAGATCGCCATTCAGCTCAACGATACCCACCCCACCGTCGCCATCCCCGAACTGATGCGGGTGCTGGTGGACGAAGAGGGGCTGACCTGGGAAGCGGCCTGGGCCATCAGCTACCAGGTGTTCTCCTACACCAACCACACCCTGCTGCCGGAAGCGCTGGAGAAGTGGTCGGTCAGCCTGTTCGAGAAGGTGCTGCCGCGCCATCTCGAGATCATTTACGAAATCAACGCCCGTTTCCTGGGCGAGCTGGTGGAGCCCAAGTGGCCGGGCAACGACGCCATCAAGGCCAAGCTCTCCATCATCGAAGAGGGAGCGGTGCGCAAGGTGCGCATGGGCAACCTGTGTGTTATCGGCTCCTCCAAGGTGAACGGCGTGGCCGAGATCCACTCCAAGCTGGTGAAGGAAGATCTCTTCCCCGAGTATGCCGAGCTGTGGCCCGAGAAGATGTGCAACGTCACCAACGGCGTGACTCCGCGTCGCTGGCTGCTGGCCTGCAACCCGGAACTGGCCGAACTCTACAACGAAGTGGTGGGCAAGGAGTGGCCGCTGCAACTGGACAAGCTGCGCAGCGTCACCAAGTTTGCCGACGACAAGGCCTTCCAGAAGCAGTTCATGACCATCAAGCGCCACAACAAGGAGAAGCTGGTCAAGGTCATCAAGGCGGAAACCGGTATCGAGGTCAGTGCCGAGGCGATCTTCGACGTCCAGATCAAGCGTCTGCACGAGTACAAGCGCCAGCAACTGAACCTCATCCACATCATGGCGCTCTATCGTCGTCTGCTGGCCAACCCCGACTACGACATGCATCCGCGGGTATTCATCTTCGGCTCCAAGGCGGCGCCCGGTTACAAGCTGGCCAAGGACATCATCTACGCCATCAACAAGCTGGCGGAGCGGGTCAACAATGACACCCGCATTCAGGGCAAGCTGAAAGTGGTGTTCATGCCGAACTACCGGGTGAGCCTGGCCGAGAAGCTGATCCCGGCGGCCGATGTCTCCGAGCAGATCTCCACTGCCGGTTATGAAGCCTCTGGTACCGGCAACATGAAGATGGCCCTGAACGGTGCCATCACCATAGGTACCCTGGACGGCGCCAACATCGAGATCGCCGAAGAGGCGGGGGCCGAGAACTGCGCCATCTTCGGTCTGAACGTGGACGAGGTGAAGGCACTGAAGGGGCGTGGTTACAACCCGTATGACTTCTACTACGCCAACTCCGAGCTCAAAGCCGTGCTGGACTGGTTTGATACCGACTACTTCACGCCGGGTCGTCCGGGTGAGCTCTCCTCCATCAAGCGCTCCTTGCTGGAAGGGGGGGATCCCTACCTGACGCTGGCCGATTTTGCCTCCTACTCGGAAGCACACAAGCTGATCGATACCTGGTATCGGGATCCGGCACTGTGGGCCAAGAAGGCCATCATCAACTCGGCCACCATGGGCAAGTTCAACTCCGACCGCTCCATCCAGGACTATGTGGATCGGATCTGGAACCTGAAGCCCTGCAGCATCGGCTGACCAGAGAGCAAACCCAAACCCCCGCCATGCGGGGGTTTTTTATTGGGCATGGGCGACGTTGGTTGTGTGAACTCGGGAGAAAAGTAGACTGCCCGACTGCCCGACTGCCCGACTGCCCGACTGCCCGACTGCCCGACTGCCCGACTGCCCGACTGCCCGACTGCCCATTGCCACCCCCTGCGTGCGGTTCTGGTGTTCGAGGACGTGTGACGTCGAATGAGGGGGCTTGAGGACGGGGAAAAGGTGCGCACTCGAGTGTCGGCAGGCGAGAGAGGCAATAAAAAAGGCCCCGTCAGGGGCCTTGGTATCTGGCTTGTCAGTGCAGTATGTCGCCCATGAAGTAGGCGAGCATGGTCAGAATGACGGTGAAGACCAGGTTCAGCACCAGGCCGGCTCGCATCATTTCACGTTGTTTGATGTAACCGCTGGCGAACACGATGGCGTTGGGCGGGGTGGCCACCGGCAGCATGAAGGCGCAGGAGGCGCCGACGGCGATCAGCACGGAAACGACGATGGGGGAGACCCCCAGCGCCTCGGCGACCCCGGCAAACAGCGGCACCAACAGGGCGGCGGTGGCGGTGTTGGAGACCAGTTCGGTAAGGAACACCACGAACGCGGCCAGGCAGAGCAGGATGATGAAGATAGGCATGGTGGCCAGACCGTTGGAGAGGTGTTCCGCCAGGAAGGCGTTGGCGCCAGTCTGCTTCAGGATGGCACTTAAGGTGAGGCCACCGCCGAACAGCATCAGCACGCCCCAGTCGGTGTTCTGGTTGATGTCATCCCAGCTGGCCACCCGGCTGATGGCAATGGCCACGATGGCGCCCATGGCGATCAGGGTATCGAACTGGGGAATGCCCCCCATTGCCTTGGCGATGGGTTGGGAGCCGATCCACAGCAGTACCGTGGTCAGGAAGATGAGCAGGGTGATCTTGCGTTGACCGGTCCACTGGATGGTCACCTTCTCGGTGCTGACCTGATGGGAGAGGTCGGGGCGCGTCACCAGATACAGCAGGCCGATGCCCACCGGCATGAAGATAAGCACCACCGGGATGCCAAACTTCATCCAGTCGGTGAAACCCAGCCCCATCTGGGCGGCCGCGATGGCGTTGGGCGGGCTGCCCACCAGGGTGCCGATACCGCCGATGCTGGCGCTGTAGGCGACCCCCAGCAGAACGAAGACCAGGGTGCGGCGCTCCTTGTGGGCGTCGATGCCTTTGAGCATGCCGAGGGCCAGCGGCATCATCATGGCGGCGGTGGCGGTGTTGCTGATCCACATGGAGAGGGCGGCCGTGATGGTGAAGAGCACGATGGCGGCCCAGCCGAGGTGACCCTTGGCAAGCTGCATCACCTTGGCGGCGATCTGGGTATCCAGCCCTTGTTTGGAGAGGGCTGCAGCCAGTGCGAAGCCGCCGAAGAAGAGAAACAGCACCGGGTTGGCGAAATCCGTCAGGGACTTGCTCATGTCAAACACCCCGAGCAGGGTCGCAAGTACCGGGATGGAGAGGGCCGTGATGGTGATGTTGACTGCTTCTGTCAGCCAGAGAATGGCGATGAAGACCAGGATCCCCAGCCCCTTGTTGACGTTGGGGTCAAACGGCAGCCAGGCGAGCATGGCACAGAGCAGCAGGACATCCAGGATGACGATCCCGGATTTGACGTCCAGCCAGCGTGATGGGGTAGTAGAGGGTACTGCAGATGTGTGCATATCGTTCTCTCGGTTAATTTATGGTTGTTGTTGTGTTGCCGAGATTACATTCATCCCCCCGTTTGAAACAGGGGGATCTGGTCAAAGCATGCCGAGACTCACAGAGTCAAGATAAGTTAAAACACAAATAAAACATAAATTAAACAAGTTTGTATCATTCGTGGCTGTTCAGGAAGGAGGCAAGCCACTCCTTGAACAGACTGGGGGGCAGGGAGCCGCTGCGCTGAGCCAGCATCTTGCCCTGCTTGAATACCATCAGGGTGGGGATGCTGCGAATGGCGTAGCGGGCCGCGATGGCGGCCTGTTGCTCGGTATCGACCTTGACGAAGCGGATTTTTGGCTCAAGTTCACTGGCAACTTGTTGAAAAACAGGTGAAAATTGAAGGCATGGTCCACACCAGCTGGCCCAGAAGTCGACCACGACCGGGATGTCGGACTGGATCAGGGTATCGAACTGCTGCTCCTGGCCGGTGACCGGGGTGGTGGCGAACAGTCCGCTCTTGCAGCGACCACACTTCGCGTTTGAATCCACCTTCTCCTCGGGCAGGCGGTTCCTAGTGAAGCAATGGCTACAATAGGTAGTGATAAATGACATAATTGATTCCTGTATGCATAAGCCCTGCAACATCTTTATTGCACTGTCAGGGCAGAGTAACGGTAACATAGCAGTCAATTATCTTTCACAGCCAGTGATCCCGTAGCGACGTGATGTCGGTGGATGCATGGCCATGACATGAGAATCGAGACGGGATGAATAATGTGACACGGGTCAATCGTGTTGTACTTAGCCTGATCATCGTATCGCTGCTGGCGTTTTCCGGCTATTGCTGGCAACTGCTCAGCCAGCAGCAGAAAGCCTCGGAGCTCAGCGTGGCGGCGGAGTTGATCCTCAACCGGGTCAATACCGATACCGTCTATCTGCTGGGGCGCGAAAAGGCCAACGACGGCAATGTACAGCAGCGTCTCAATCAGCTGTCGAGCAACCTCGACAGTTTCGTGCGCCAGGTGCGCAACGACCCCGACTCGGCCGACAATCCCCACTCTCAATCGCTGTTGCACGATATCGACAGCTATCTGCTTGATCTCGCCAAGCTCTACTCCATGGAGATGGCGATCGAGTACATAGAGCAGCCCTTTCAAAAGCAGCTGAACGGCCTGCTGGCAACCCTGCCGGCGGACGCTCCGCTGGCCATCGATCTGACCGAGCTGGCCCAGCTCAGCAATTACCTCAAACGCAGCTGGGACAAGGGGGAGCAACAGCAGTTGCAGGCCCTGCAGCGCCGTCTCAAGACAGCCTATCCCGCTTATCCCGAGGTAGTCGGGTTGGCCCAGCTGAGCGAGGATGTCAGTCATCAGGTCGTGGCATATCACGTGCTGCGCAACCAGGTCATCGACATGCACGAGCTGGAGGGGCTGTCGCGCTGGAAACAGAGCAAGATGGAGCAGGCCTCCTCCCTCAAGAGTCGCTTCTATCTGATGGTGCTGGGGGGGGCCATGCTCTGCTTCGGACTGGTGGCGGTGACCCTGTGGCGGCGCAACCAGAAGCTGAGCGAGCTGTCGCGTCAGACCGGTTTGCTGGCCCAGGCCAAGAGCGACTTTCTGGCCAACATGAGCCACGAGATCCGCACCCCCATGAACGCCATCATCGGCTTCAGCTCGCTGGCACTGCAGACCGAGCTGGATCAACAGCAGCGAGATTATCTCAGCAAGATCAAATCCTCATCGGATACCTTGCTGCTGCTCATCAACGACATCCTGGACCTGACCAAGGTGGAGTCCGGCAAGTTGACGCTGGAGGAGATCGACTTCGATCTCAGCGAGCAGATCGACTCGCTGGCCGGCATGTTCGCCGATCTGGCCGAGCGCAAGCATGTCGAGGTCATCATCAACAAGTCGCCGGCGGTGCCCGACTTTCTGCGTGGCGACCCGCTGCGCCTCGGTCAGGTGCTGGTCAATCTGGTCAACAACGCCATCAAGTTCACCGAGCGGGGCGAGGTGGAGGTGTCCATCACCCTGGTCAACCCCCATCCCATGCAGGTGCGTTTCAGCGTGCGCGACACCGGCATCGGTATTGCCGAGGAGAAACAGGCCCAGCTGTTCCAGCCCTTCACCCAGCTGGAGGCGGGCAACACTCGCAAATATGGCGGCTCCGGGCTTGGCCTCAACATCTCTCAGCGGCTGGTGGAGCTGATGGGAGGACGGATCACGGTGCAGAGCAAACCGGGGGCGGGCTCGGTGTTCCAGTTCGAGATCCCCATGACCAAGGCGGTGTATGGCGTCTCCGGACGGCGGGTCTTCTTTGAGAATCAGCCGCTGGTGCTGGTGATGGATGACAACGAGCTGGTGCTTGACCTGGCCAAGGATATCCTGGGCCGGGCAGGGGCCAGGGTGATGGCGGTCAACAGCCTCTCGCGGGCGCGTCAGGTGCTGCGGGAAGAGGGGCAGAACGTCCGGCTGGCCATTCTCGACTGGCGCATGGGGCAGGAAGATGGACTGGATCTGGCGCTCGAGATGTACCAGCACAGCCAGTGGCGCCGGCTGCCCATCCTGATGACCAGTGCCTGGGCCAAGGAGGGGTTGCACGGGCGGATGGAGAGCATGGGGCTGACCCACTTCCTGCCCAAGCCGATGACCGAAAATGCCCTGCTGGCCAAGGTGGACGAGCTGCTCAACGGCAGTTCACACGATCAGCAGTTCCGCCAGGCCGAGGTGCAGGGCGATCAGCAGCATTTTCGCGAGCTGTTGCAAGGTATCCGGGTGCTGCTGGCGGAGGACAACAGGGTCAACCAGCAGCTCATCATCGAATATCTGCGCCGGGTCGATGCCCTGGTGACCGTGGTGGGCAACGGCCGGGAGGCGGTCGAGCGGGTGGCCGAGCAGCCGTTCGACGTTATCCTGATGGACTTGCAGATGCCGGTGCTGGACGGGCTGGATGCCACCCGTCAAATCCGCAAGATGGTGGACAAGCACGATGTGCCCATCATCGCCCTGACGGCCAGCGCCATGCCGGGAGACAGGGAACGCTGCCTCGGCGTGGGGATGAACGGCTATGTCACCAAGCCGGTCAGCAAGCTCGATCTCTACAACAACCTGTTGCAGTGGGTGAAGAGCGCCAGCGGCGAGCGGCTGGTGCCGCTGGAGGTGAAGCCGCCCGACCTGATGGGGGTACTGGATCTGGAGGATGCCCTCAGACGGCTGGAGCAGGACAAGGAGGCGCTGCAGATCCTGTTCAAGCTGTTCATGTCGGAGCACAAGGACGACCTGTGGGAGATCCGCTCCGCCCTGCGTCGCCAGCAGCCCGACATCGCCTGCCGGTTGTTGCATACCCTCAAGGGGGTTTCCGCCAACATCTCCGCCTCCCGCCTGCAGATCCTCGCCGGCGAGCTGGAGTGGCGACTGCGCCAGCAGGAAGAGCTCACCGAACAGGATCTTGAGCAGTTGCAGCAGGTCTTCAGTCTGACCCGGGAGGAGGTGTCTCACTTCCTGCTGACCGGAGAGCAGCATGAAGCATCGTATGGTGCCTTTGAACAGCGCGATGATCGTTTGTTGTAACAAGTGAAATAGCAATAATTCTCAAGCCTTCTGCTTCAGGCTATCATGACCTCCTCGTATCGCCCCCAGCCGGGGGCGATTGCATTGGGCTTTCCATGACGGGCGGCAGCCTCGGCCTGCCGCGACAAAGGATATCTACGTGAGCGTATTTGCAAGGCTGGGCTGGTTCTTCAAGGAGCAGTGGCAGCGTTACCTGGTCGCCATCTCACTGTTGATGATGGTGGCCCTGTTGACCGTGATCCCGCCCAAGGTGGTGGGCTGGGTGGTGGATGGCATCGCCAAAGGGTCGCTGGACAGTGCCACCCTGACCGGTTATCTGGCCGGCTTGTTCGGCCTGGGTCTGCTCATCTATCTACTGCGCTACGTGTGGCGGGTCATGCTGTTTGGTGCCTCTTACCGGTTGGCCTATGTGCTGCGCAACCGGCTCTTTGGCCACTTCACCCGCATGAGCCCGGACTTTTACCAGCGCCACCGCACCGGCGATCTGATGGCCCACGCCACCAACGACATCCAGGCGGTGGAGATGACCGCCGGGGAAGGGGTGTTGACCCTGGTGGACTCCATGATCGTCGGGATCCTGGTGCTCTCCATCATGTGCAGCCAGTACTCCTGGCAGCTGACCTTGCTCTCCCTGTTGCCGCTGCCGGTGATGGCGTTCTTCATGAACCGCTTCGGCACCCAGATCTACAAGGAGTTCAAGGCGGCGCAAGGGGCCTTTTCCCGGCTCAACAACAAGACCCAGGAGGCGCTCTCCGGCGTGCGAGTGCTCAAGTCCTACGCGGTGGAGTCGCTCGAAGATCGTGGTTTTGCCGAACTGACCCGGGAGGCGGGTGCCTGCAACATGGCGGTGGCCCGTATCGATGCCAAGTTCGACCCCGTGATTTACCTGTGCATCGGCTGCTCCTACTTCCTCGCGGTGGCCGGCGGCAGCGCCCTGGTGCTGCGTGACGAGCTGACCCTGGGGGAGCTCACCAGCTTCACCATGTACCTCGGTCAGCTGATCTGGCCCATGTTTGCCATCGCCTGGCTGTTCAACATCATCGAGCGCGGCAGCGCCGCCTATTCGCGGATCGAGAGCCTGCTGGCCGAGCGCAGCGACATCGAAGAGCCGGTTCACCCGGTGGCGCTGGCCTCGGCCTTTCCGCTGCGCGCCGTGACGCTCAGCTACCAGCTCGAGCAGCGCACCCTGCTGCGCAATGTGGAGTTCACCCTGCAAGCCAGCGGCATGCTGGGGATCGTCGGGCGCACCGGGGCGGGCAAGAGTTCCCTGCTCAAGCTGTTGATGCGGCTGGCCAACCCCACCGCGGGGGAGATCTGCATGGGGGAGACACCCATTTCGCAACTGGCGCTGGGTGAGCTGCGCAGCCAGTTTGCCTATGTTCCGCAGGAGCCGTTTCTCTTCTCCACCACCATTGCCGCCAACATCGCCCTCGGCCGTCCCGATGCCAGCCGGGAGGAGATTGAGCGGGTGGCGCGCATCGCCTGCGTGCACGACGACATCAGCCGTTTCCCCAAAGGCTATGAGACCGAAGTGGGGGAGAAGGGGGTGACCCTCTCCGGCGGCCAGAAACAGCGGCTCGCCATCGCCCGTGCCCTGCTGCTGGAGGCGCCCATCCTGGTGCTCGACGATGCCCTCTCGGCGGTGGATGCCCACACCGAGCAGCAGATCCTGCACGCTCTCAAGGCCCACAAGCGTACCCTGATCCTGGTCAGCCACCGGATGACGGCGGTGGAGCAGGCCGACGAGATCCTGGTGCTGGATCAGGGTCATGTCAGTGAGCGGGGTCGCCACGGCGCCCTGATGGCCCACAACGGCTGGTATGCCGACATGGTGCGTTACCAGCGTCTCGAGCAAGACGTGGAGGAGAGCCTGTGAGTCCACTCATCAAGCGCGTCTTCACTCGGTGTGGCGCCGAGCCTGAGTGCCGGTATGTCGGCCTGGTGTCTCATCATCAGCGGCTGGAACAAAACGTGGAGGAGCGCCTGTGAACCCGACCATCAAACGACTGCTCGGGTACTGCGCCCGTTATCCGCGCTGGCTCATTCAGGCGGGGATCTGCCTGCTGCTGGCCACCGGCGCCGAAGTGGCCGGTCCCTTGCTCATCAAGCTGTTCATCGACGACTATCTGGCGCCACGCCAGCTGGTGTGGCCCGCCATCGCGGCCATCGCCGCCGGTTATCTCGGCCTGCAGGTATTGTCTGCGGCCGGTTTCTACCTGCAGTCCCTGCGTTTCAACCGCATCGCCCAGGCGGTGGTGCAGCGCCTGCGCGAGCAGGTGTTTGCCACCGCCATCCGGCTGCCGGCCCGCTACTTTGACCAGCACCGCTCGGGTTCGCTCATCTCCCGCATCACCAACGACACCGAGGCGATCATGAACCTCTATGTGCAGGTGATTGGACTCTTGGTGCAGAAGGTGGTGCTGCTGTGCGGCATCCTCATCTCCATGGCGCTGCTGGATCTGCGGCTGATGCTGGTGTGTGCCTGCCTGCTGCCGGCGGTGGGCGGCGTGATGTGGCTCTATCAGAAACTGAGTGTGCCTGTGGTGCGGGCGACCCGCAGCCTGCTCTCCGACATCAACAGCCGCCTCAACGAGTCGCTGCAGGGGATGCCGGTCATTCAGGCCATGGTGCAGGAGCGCCATTTCGCCAACGCCTTTGCCGAGGTGAATCAGCAGCACTGGGCTGCGCGCCTCAAGAGCCTCAAGATCAACGGCATTTTGCTGCGCCCGCTCATCGACCTCTTCTACATGATGGTGCTGATCGGCCTGTTGGCGCTGTTTGCCCGCGAGGGACTGAGTGCGGAGGGCGCCATCCAGGTGGGGGTGCTCTACGCCTTCATCAGCTATCTGGGGCGGATGATCGAGCCGCTCATCGAGATGACCAACCAGCTCAACCAGTTGCAGCAAGCCATGGTGGCGGGGGAGCGGGTCTTTGCCCTGCTTGATGAAGCGCGCGAGAGCACCGCGGGCGAGATACGCCCGCTCAAGGGGCAGGTGAGCTTCGAGCGGGTGAGCTTCTCCTACGATGGCGAGCAGCAGGTGCTGCGCGACGTAAGCTTTGCTGCCCGTCCCGGCCAGATGCTGGCGCTGGTGGGCCACACCGGCAGCGGCAAGTCCACCATCATCAGCCTGCTGATGGGCTTCTACCCGCTGGATCAGGGCACCATCCGCTTCGATGATCACCCGATGGCGAGTCTGTCGCTCTCGGCGGTGCGCCGCAGCATCGGCCTGGTCCAGCAGGATCCCTTCATCTTCGTCGGCACCCTGGCCGAAAACCTGCGGCTCGGCCGCGACGGCATCCTTGATGCGCAGCTCTGGCAGGCGCTGACCGAGGTGCAGCTGGCCGAGTTTGTGCTGAGCCTGCCGGAGGGGCTGAACACTCTGATGGAGGAGGGGGGCAAGAACCTCTCCGCCGGCCAGCGTCAGCTGCTCTCCTTTGCCCGCGCCCTGGTGGGAGATCCGCGCATCCTCATTCTGGACGAGGCGACCGCCAGCGTGGACTCCCAGACCGAACTGGCACTTTCTTCGGCGCTGGCGGCGGCACGCCGTGGTCGCACTACCATCGCCATCGCCCACCGCCTCTCGACCATCGTCGACGCAGACGAGATCCTGCTGCTCTCCCGTGGTCAGGTGAACGAGCGGGGTACCCATGGCGAGCTGATGGCGCTGGGCGGCCACTATGCCCAGCTCTTCGAGATGCAGAGCCAGGGAGCCTGGCTGGAAGAAAAGCGGGCCTGATCGACCGCCACAGGAATAAAGAGGGAACCGCTGCGGTTCCCTCTTTTTTTGGGCTGGAGAAATGGCGGCAGCGTGATCCGCGTCCTTGTCGAACGCCAGCCATGCTGGCAACATGTTGTTTACATTAACTCATCGGATCAGTTCGCATATGGATTTGCAACGTTTGAAGGCCAACCTGGCGCTGCGGCTCTTTGCCTGGCGCTACATTCCCGTCATCGGTTTTTGTGCCCCCGTCATCGAAGAGATGAGCGCCAAGGCGCTGCGCATTCGCATTCCACTGGGGTGGCGCACGCGCAACCACCTGGGCAGCATGTATTTCGGTGCGCTGGCCACCGGCGCCGATCTGGTGGGCGGTCTGCTGGTGATGGAGAAAGGACGGCAGCGGCGCAAGAAGGTGCACTTCGCCTTCAAGGATGTGCAGGGGGAGTTTCTGAAGCGGCCCGAGGGGGATGTGCAGTTTGACTGCGCGGCCGGGGAGGAGATCGACGCCATGATCGACGAGTCGTTGGCGAGTGGTCAACGCATCAACCGCCCCATCCAGGTGGTGGCCACCTGTCCGTCACTGAACGGGGATGAGGCGATGGCGCGCTTTGTGCTGACCCTCTCCATCAAGGCCAGCTGAATGCCAAAGGGCGCGTCGGCGCCCTTATTCAAGATTCAAGCGAGGTCAGAGGATCTCGGGGCTGACGCCCTCTTTCACCACGACCTTCATGCCGTTGAAGTTGACTACCTGGCCGGCCACTATCTTGCAGCGCTTGCGGGTCTCCACCTGACCGTTTACCTCCACCAGACCGTCGGCGATCAGCGCCTTGGCTGCGCCGCCACAATCAGCCCACCCCTGATGTTTGATAAGGTCACACAGGGCAATAAAGGGGTGCCCTTCGAGCAGAAACGTCTCCATGGAAAATCCTCTCGTGGATAAATGGCTGAAACAGCAGGGCGATTATTCTAGGCAGTTCGGGCCGTCAAGGAAAGGGCAAGGGCGCTGTCTGCGGGCAATAGTGGCTTGCAAGAGCATTTTGGGGGAACGCGTCATAGCAGTCAGCCCGGCACTGGCCGGGCTGACTGAGATCATGGGGCAAACCGCTTTTAGCCAAACTTCACCACGGCTTCCCCGCTGACGGCGATGGCGCCGGTTGCCGTCAGGATGCGGGTGGCCAGGGTGATGATGGGCTTGTCGCTGCGCAGGGCGATGATCTCCACCTCTGCTGTCACCTCATCCCCCACAAACACCGGCTGCTTGAAGGCGAGGCTTTGACCGAGATAGACGGTGCCCTTGCCCGGTAGCTGCTGGCCCAGCAGCCCCGAGAAGAGGCTGGCCAGCAGCATGCCGTGCACGATGGGGCGCTCGAACGGCGTGGTGGCGGCGAAGGCGGGATCCAGGTGCAGCGGATTGAAATCCTCCGACAGCCCGGCAAAGGCCGCGACCTCTGCCGCCCCGAATCGCTTGGTCAGGCTGGCCTGCTGGCCCACTTCGAAGGGGAGCGTGCTCATGCGGGCTCCTCCTCGGGAGTCGGCGCAAAGATCGGGTTGAGCCGTACCTTGACGTAGCCACCGGGGGCCGCCTCCAGCCCTTCGCTCGGGATGCGGGCGGGGATGGGGGTGGGATCCTCTTCCCGGCTCTGGATGAAGGCTGCCATTTGCGGCCACCAGGAACCCGGGGTGTGGGTCGCACCGGCGAGCCACGCCTCGGGGCTGGCGGCTTCGGCGTCGTTCTGCCAGAAGCCGTACTTGTTGGCATCCGGCGGATTGATGATGCCGGCGATGTGACCCGATTCGGCCAGGATGAAGCGCTGCTCGCCACCGAACAGCTTCATGCCCTGCCAGGTGCCCTGCCAGAGGGCGATGTGATCGTCCATGGCCGACACCAGCAGCACCGGGGTCTTCACCTTGGCGAGATCGATGCGGGTGTGGCGGATCTTGAGCTCCCCCTTCACCAGCTGGTTTTCCAGATAGAGCCGGCGCAGCAGGCTGTTGTGGGTCTTGCCCGCCACGTTGGTGCTGTCGCTGTTCCAGTGCAGCAGATCGAACGCCACCGGGCTCTGCCCCTTGAGATAGCTGTCGATGTAGTAATTCCAGTAGAGGCTGTTCTCCCGCAGCAGGCTGAAGGAGACCGCCAGCTGGCGTCCATCCATGATGCCTTTGGCCTCGTTCTGGGCCTCCAGCGCCGCAATGATGGGCTCGTGGATGAAGATGCCAAGCTCTCCCGGCTGGGAGAAGTCGAGCAAAGTGGTGAACAGGGTGGCGGAGCGAACCCGCTGCTTCTGGCGCCGGGCGGCCAGCCAGCCCATGGCCAGGGAGAGGGCGGTACCGCCGATACAGTAACCGATGCCGTGCACTTCCCGCTCGCCGGTGGCCGCTTCCACGCCATCCAGCGCGGCGATGACGCCGTCCACCACGTAGTCGTCGAGATCGATGTCGGCCTGGGCCGGCCCCGGGTTGCGCCAGGAGATCATGAACACCGTCTGGCCCTGGGCAACCAGCCAGGCCACCAGGGAGTTCTGGGGCCGCATGTCCATGATGTAGTACTTGTTGATGAAGGGGGGCACGATCAGCACCGGCGTTCTGGCCACCGTCTCCGTGGTCGGGCTGTACTGGATGAGCTCATACAGCTCGGTGCGTTGCACCACCCGGCCCGGGGTCAGTGCGAGATCACGACCCAGCTCGAAGGCGGATTCGTCGGTCAGGCGGATGTTGAGGTGATCGGCGCTGCGCTCGAGATCTTCGGCCAGCAGGGTCAGCCCGCGCACCAGATTCTGGCCGTCTGACTCCAGGGTGAGCTTGAGCAGCTCCGGATTGGTAGCCAGAAAGTTGCTGGGTGCCATGGCGTTGATGTACTGGCGGGTAAAGAAACGCAGCCGCTCCCGGCTCTTCTGGGGCACCCCTTCGAGGGCATCCACCGAGTCCAGTAGGTGTCTGGCGGTCAGCAGATAGGATTGCTTGAGGTAGTCATAAATGGGCTGCTCGCTCCAGGCGTCGGCCTTGAAGCGGCGATCGCTGCGCTCCGGGGCGATGACCGGCTCGCTCTGCTGGCCTGCGCTCTTGAGCAGGGTGTGTTGCATCAGCTTGAGCTGATCCTGCCACCAGTTCATCTGGGCATTGATCAGTTGCCAGGGCTGCTGGCTGCCCTGTTCCAGCACCTGGCCGAGATCGTCTAGATTGGTTTGCAGCAGGGCCTGGGCGGTACGCTCGGTCTGCGCCTTGGCCATGTCCAGCAGCTTGTCGTTGTAGTGGGCCAGGGCCTCGAACAACGGGCCGTAAGATGATTGGCTCATGTTCTCTCCTTCACCCATCCCCGGCGCAGGGCGAGCCTGTCGTGACGGAGCATGGGGAGATGTGGCTGCCCGCAACGGGCAGCCAGGGGGATATCAGGCCTTGCCCGTGCTCTTTTTGATGCCGTCGGCAGTCAGGGCGTCCAGATCGTCCTTGAACTGCTGGCCGAGGGCGTTGAGCTTCTGGATGTCGTCCAGCATCTGGCGGGAGAGCTGGCTGGCGGTCTCCAGCTGGACGGTGCCGAGGGCTGCCAGGCTCTGGGCATCCTGCACCTTGCCGGCGGCCTGCAGCTGGTTCAGCCCCAGCTCGGCATAGGCGTTGGCGGAGGCCAGCTGCAGCCGGGTCAGCTGTTCGATGTTGCTGGCCAGCAGCTGGTTGTAACGGGTGAGGGGGGCGGCAAAGCCTTGCATCTGCTCGGTAAAGGTCTTGATTACGTCCATATTCATCGCGCGTCTCCGTGGTTGGCAGAAGGTATTGCAAAAGGGCCTATGGCCCGGGTTGGGTTACAACTGTGCGACTACATCCTCAAGTCGTTGCGTATCGCTTGCTCTGTTCAAACGTACGTTTAAGCATTGTGTTATCAAATGAGGCTTGATGTAAATAATATAAATGTTAATTTTTGGCGAAATATTGGCTCTGGTCTGTCCAGTCTGCCTGGCCGGATTCAGACGAGGGGTGACGCAGCCAGTTCGCTTCGACCTCGTTACCGGGCCGCAGGGCTGGTAGGCTGATGCACTCCCTGAGCCTCGAGGAATGCACCGATGAAACCTGCCCGCCTGCTGCTTGCCCTGGGGTCTGTTGCCCTTGGCGGCGTCGCCCACGCCAGTACCCCTGTCCAGCTCTCCCTACCCGGCGTCAATCTGCCCGCGTCTCACCAGGTCGAGGGGGCCAGAGCCTCTGTTCTCTATGGTCGCACCGGTCAGGTAAAGGGGATCGATCTGCCCGTTTTCGCCCTCTCCGACGTGGATCAATTCACCGGTCTGCAGCTTGGCGTCTTTTTCGGTGCCGGCCGGGTACGCCACCAGTTTGGCGGGGTGGCGATCAACGCACTCAACTGGCACGAGGGTCAGGACAAGGGGGTCAACCTTGGCTTCGTCAACCTGACCAACAATGTGCAGGGCCTCAACTGGGGGGCCGTCAACATCGCCAAGGGCAATGCCCTGGCCAACGTCGGCTTCGTCAACTATGCCGAGCGCACCACCTTCCAGCTGGGCTTCATCAACGCCACCAAACACCTGGACGGCCTGCAGATCGGCCTCGCCAACTACGCCGAGAACGGGGTTTTCCCCATCTTGCCGCTGATCAATTTCAAGAAATCCTTCTAAGCGGCGCCGCCAGCCTTGCTTTAGGGGCGCCAGCCATTACCCTGTGCAGCATTGATAGCGTGCAGAGGTGACACTGGCATGACAATGGAACACATGGATGCCATCGGCATCGGCTGGGACGTAAGAGGCTGGCAGGGCAGTGCCCAGGCCGTGGCCGTGGTGGGGTGGCAGGCGCGTGAACAGCGGCTGCACTGGTTTGGCGTATCGCCCCTGTTTCGACTGAGCTCACGGGTTGCGCCGGATCTGGATGCCTTGCTGCGCCCGGCGCTGCACGACGAGATCCACCTGCTGCAGGTGCTGGCCTGCCCGCAGCTGGCGCTGGGGATAGACGCGCCGCTGGCGTTTCCTCGCGCCTTGGGCGAACTGCTGGCGGGGAGGGCGACCGAGTGCGCCGTGCCTCAGCGCGAAATAGACAACCCTTATGCCTACCGGGACTGCGAACGCTGGCTCCATGAGCAATATGGCAAGAAACCCCTCTCGGCCACCTTCGACAGGCTCGGCAACAACGCGACCCTGGCGCTCGCCATGCTGCCCCGATTGGCCGATTTGCAGCTGGTGCCCAAGCAGCAACCACAGGCCGATCGCGCCGTGCTGGAGGTCTATCCCGCGCTTGCCAAGGTGGGGGGCAAGGCATCGGCGGTGCGTGCCGAGTTGCTGCCGCATCTGCCGGCCGATGTGACGGCGGGGACCGATCGCTACGATGCCGCCATCTGCGCCCTGATGGCGCTGCAATATGCCGCCAAGGGGAGTGTCTCCCTGTTGCCGGCTCTGGTGCCGCGGCCCGCCGAGATGGCTTTGGACGAGGGCTGGGTCTACCACTTCGCTCGCCCCTGATAAACCGGATCGGGCCGACCAGCCCGATCCTGCCTTTGGTCGGCCGTGAGCTCCTCACTTGCGCTGACGTAGTTTCTTCCTTTCACTACGCTGCCTTGCTGCCTTGCTGCCTTGCTGCCTTGCTGCCTTGCTGCCTTGCTGCCTTGCTGCCTTGCTGCCTTGCTGAGGCCGGGGCTACACCCGGCCATCTGCCTGTTCGCATGCCATCGCACGGTTCAACAAAAAGAGCGGATTTATTAAGCTTATATGCCATCAAGCAAGAGTATTTCATCACCATTTGAAACCACACCGGTAGCATCCGCTGTCTCGGGCTTTAGCATGGCAGTAAAGAGGGGGAGGGATGTGGGTGACAACGAGTGTCTTCTCGAGGCTTTAGTAGACCAAATAAGAGTTGGTGCTGATCAAGGGTGGAAGTTCAATATCTTCATCCGATATATTGCGCCTTTCCCCTGACTCTTCTCTGCGGTGATGTCGATGAAACGCATTCTCTCTATCCAGTCCCACGTGGTGTTCGGCTGTGCCGGCAACAGTGCTGCCGTATTCCCCATGCGCCGTCTAGGTATGGAGGTATGGCCCATCAACACGGTGCAGTTCTCCAACCATACCCAATATGCGGCCGGTTGGCAGGGGATGGCCATGCCTGCAGGGCATATCAGCGCCCTGAGAATGGGGCTCTCGGACATCGGGGTGCTGGGACACTGCGATGCGGTGCTGAGCGGTTATCTCGGCTCGGCGGAGCAGGGGGACGAGATCCTGACGGTGGTGGCCGCGGTCAAGGCCGCCAACCCTGCCGCCATCTATTTTTGCGATCCCGTGATGGGCCACCCGGAGAAAGGGTGCATCGTCGCGCCTGGGGTGACCCGCTTTTTGACCGAGAAGGCGCTGCCGGTGGCCGATGTCATGGCCCCCAATCTGCTGGAGCTGGAGACACTGTGCGACGTTCATCTGACCGATCTGGCCCAGACCCGAGCCGCCGCCCATCGTCTGCTTGCACGCGGGGTGAAGATGGTGCTGGTCAAACATCTTGGACGAGCCGCCCGCGAGCCGGGCCGTTTTGAGATGCTGCTGGCTACCCCCGAGGGGGATTATCTGATCGACCGTCCGCTCTACGAGTTTGCCCGCCAGCCGGTAGGCGTGGGGGATCTCATCAGCGCGCTGATGCTGGCCAATCTGCAGGCGGGTTACGATGCGGTCAGCGCGTTCGAGCGCACCAACGCGGCGGTGGATACGGTATTGCTGCACACCTGGCAGGCTGATGCCTATGAGTTGCAGCTGATCGCGGCCCAGGAGGCCTTTGCCGCTCCCCTGATCAAGGCGCGGGCCGAGCGGCTGGCCTGATCTTCCCACCATTGGCTAAGTCTGGGCGCGGATGATCCGCGCTCAGCTTGGCCCCCTGATCATCCTTCCTCATCTCTCAGTTAACAGCCCCTCTGCGCCGCTTATCTGGTTGCACACTTGACTAGGTAATGTCGCCTGAGCCGTCATCTTGGTCCTGGCACCAGGTATCCGCCTTAGCTCTGGCTGTGTGCCTGTTCCCGCAACTCTGTCTCATCGAACGTGACCTGCCGGTAGTGCTCGACCGTGGGAAAGGGATCGTAGAAGTGATGGAGCAGGGCCTTCCACTGCTGGTATTGGGGTGAGCCACGAAAGCCCTGGGTGTGATCTTCGAGGCGCTGCCAGTTGACCAGCAGCAGATAGCGGTGAGGATCGGTCAGCGAGCGCTGGAGCTGGTGTCCGCTGTAACCGGGCATGGTGCTGATGATGCGCTGGGCCTGGGAAAATGCCAGCTCGAAGGCGGCAGCCTGACCGGGGATGACCTGCAGATGGGCGACTTCCAATATCATGGTGACTCCTTGTCCCAAGGGGAAAAGGGCCATTGCAGCAGGTCGGACGGGGAATGACAAGGCCGGCCACAGGGGCCGACCTTGCCGGTTTGATCACGATATTACTTGAGTGCCGATCAGGTGCGTGGGTGGCGGGCCCGGTAGCGCTCGGCCATGGCATTGGCCGCGATCATGGCGTGGTAGACATCCTGCTCGCTGACGCTCATCGGCATGTTGCCCATGGTGTCGAGGGGATCGCAGGCAAGCTTGGCCACCTGACGCCACTCGCTCTCCACGAACTGGCTCAGTCCCATCTCCTGCAGGGTCATGGGCAGGCCGGCCAGCTGGATGATGGGCATCACCTCGTCGAGCTCGGCCTGGGGCGCGCGCTCGAGCACCAGCTGGGTGAGCAGGCCGAACACCACTTTCTCACCATGCTGGGCCCGGTGCAGATCTGGCACCACCGACATGCCGTTGTTGACCGCATGGGCCGCCGCCAGGCCGCCCGCCTCGGCGCCTACGCCACTCAGATAGATGGTGGCCTCGATGGTCTGCTCCAGCGCCGGGGTGGTGACATGGTGGCGCACCGCGTCCATCGCCAGCTCGATGTTCTCCCCCAGCAGCTCGTAGCAGAGCCGGGCCAGCCCGAGGCCGGTGCGGGAGGGGCGCTTGCCCACCAGATTGATGCCGTCGGCCCGGTAACAGGCGCGGGCCTCGAAATAGGTGGCGAGTGCATCGCCCACGCCGGCGGCAAAGAAGCGGGCGGGGGCCGCCGCTATGATGGCGGTGTCGGCGATCACCACGTCCGGGTTTTGTGGCAGGAACAGATAGCGCTCGAACTCGCCCGCCGGGTTGTAGATCACCGCGAGGGCGGTGCAGGGGGCATCGGTGGAGGCGATGGTGGGAAACAGCACCACCGGGCGGCGCAGGTAGAAGGCCACCGCCTTGGCGACGTCCAGGGTCTTGCCGCCGCCGATGCCGACGATGACGTTGGCCCCCTGCTGTTCGGCAAGATCGCACAGGCGGCGGATCTCGATGTCGGTGCACTCGTAGTTGAACTTCTCGACCGCTCCTTTCAGGCCCGCCTGCAGCAGGCCGGCCAGCGCCTCTTCCCGCACCCGCTCCAGAATGAACTCGTCGCTGACAAGCAGGGCGTTGTCGCCGAAATCTTTCACGTGATCATGGAGTTGGGGCAGCAGATCGTGGCCGATGATGAACTTTTTGGGGGAGGTGACGGTACGAGGCAGGATAGACATGCAATATTCCTCAAGGCAGTAAGTGGCACCCGATTGGTATGCAAACGGGTCTTCCTGCCACACCATACGCCTCGCCTGGCGTGAGGTGAAGGAAAAATGGCGCTCAAATGGGGCTGAAGTTGGATCGGAATTAATCCATCTGACCGATTTGATTGTTTTGGAAGGGCAAAATGCAGGGAAAAACTGCACGCCCTCCATAGGGAGGGCGCGGCAGTTCAGTGGAGGTGTGGTGCGAGCCTCAGAGCTGCTTGTAGAAGAAGAGGGTGGCCGCCAGGGTGCCATCGGCACTGCGGGCAAAGGCGGGGATCTGGCCCGCCTCCTGATAGCCCAGCTGGCGATAGAGGCGGGAGGCGGCATCACCCACCCGGGTGTCGAGCACCAGCAGGCTACGGCCGGCCTCTCTGGCCCCTTGCTCCATGCTGGCCATCAGGGCACGGCCGACCCCCTGGCCACGGTGGAGACTGTGCACCATCAGTTTTTCCACCTCGGCGCGGTGACGGCCATTGGCTTTGGTGCACAGCGAGAGCTGGAGGGCACCGACCAGCTGGTGTTGCTCAAAAGCGACCCAGAGCCGGCGGCTGCCCGCGGCCAGCTCCGTCTCTATGCCCTGCCAATAGACGAGCCCCTGCTCTTCGGTCAGCGGCGGCAGAAAGCCCACCGAGGCGCCACTGGCCACGCTGTCTTGCAGCAAAGTGATGAGGGCAGGCTTGATGCCCTGGGTGGTATCAACCTCAACTATGTCCATCAGGAGTCCTTGTCAACGAAGTTCACGCCGTCGGCCCGGTCTGCCGCGGCGCCTGCCGCCAACGGGACCGGCGGCAGGATGACTGGCTAGACTCGCCGTTTCTGCCACCAATTTCAAGTCGTTGTCGCTCGCCGGGTGCGCCCGATCACGCCCTCCAGGCGGGTTTCCCTCAGCGGATGAGCTTCTGTTCGACCAGCCAGGCAAACAGCAGCCGGGAAACCGGGGAGATCTCGGCCATATGGCGGCTGTCGAGCCAGCGCAGCTCGGCGATCTCCGCCGAGGCGACGGGCGTGCCGTCAGCCTCGCCGGTGTAGCAGCGCAGCTTGACGTTGACCCCGTCTGGCTTGCCGTCGGCCTGGGCGCTGAACTCGCAGGCAAACGCCAGGGTGTCGGGCTTGAGGGCCACGGCCAGCTCCTCCTCGATTTCGCGCATCAGTGCCGCTTCGTCGCTCTCTCCCGCTTCGCGCTTGCCGCCGGGAATGTAGTAGATGTGCTTGCCGTGGGAGCGGGCACAGAGCAGTTGCTGATCCTTGAAGGTCAGCCAGGCGAGTTTGTCGATCATGGTTCTATTCCAGTAGTCAATCAGTAGAGACTGTTCACGTATTTCTCGGTCGGTTCAGGCAACAGATCCTGTGGGTGATCACCACCAAATGTGGCCCATTTGCTTTTTCCTTTAAACGACGAGTTGGCGATACTCTTTTTGCTCAGGGTGTCGTATATAACTAATTGAATTTCAATTACATCTGGTTTGCCTGACCATTCGGTTGCCCTCTCTTCCCAATGTAAAATGACGGGTTTTACGTAATATCTGAATTGGGTTGGTTGAATATCGTTCAGGCAAGGTTCGCCATGGCAACGGGTGGTAATTTCAACTCTGTGAGCTTTCTTGGAAAATGCCGCATAGATTGCCTGAGCAGTCATTTTCCCCGAATTTTGATATTGCGTTGTTTCGTATGAGCCATCTTGGGGCTGCGAAATAAGCACCCCCTGGCTGGGATCGAGCTTGCTGGTCATTGTTTGCACATTTGATTGCTGATATGTAGAGCTGCAACCAACAGCAAGTAATGACAAGAGGGCAGTAACATAGTTTTTCAAAATACATTCCCTTGTTTAATTGAATAAGTTTGATGATTTGAGTAATGGCATGATTTTTATATCAAATCTAATCAACAGACTGATTGATTAAGCTCACATAACGCTTTGTAAGAGCGCTGCTCACGCTGTTTCAAACCCAGTGTTGACGCCAACGCTTCCAAGGCATGCCTATATTCCACCAGTCGCTCCTCGTCATCGGTCATGATGGCCAGCTCGGCAAAATCGCCGAGCCCCGCCAGGTGATCCAGGGTGACGTGGAAGGGGCCGACGAAATAGATGCTGCGCACTTTGCGAAGAGTCAGTATCGGCTGGTAACCCAGGGTGTGCAGCATGCTGATGGCCTTGTCGGCGTCGGTGATGTTGACCGCCTCGCAGCGATCGGGCTCGGGCCCCTTCACGATCCAGAGCCGGATGCCGGAGGGTTGCATGGCGCGGATCAGCAGGCTCTTGCCGGCCGCGCTCAGGCTGCGGTCCGGCGTGTCGAAGTAGGTGTCCTGCTCCTGATTGCGCTCCAGCATCACCTCGGGATTGAGGGCGGCGAGGGCCGTGGTGAAGGCCGCGACATCGCCGAGCCTGTATTTGAACTCGACCTCGAAGCGGCCCTGAAAGTGCTGTGCTGACATCGGCAGGCATCCTTGAGTGTGCGGATTGGCATGGCGGGCAGCCTAACAAAGTTGGCGGGCGGGCCCAAGGGGCAAGGCGGCAGGATGTGGAAACGATCTGTTTCCGGGGGCCATGGTTGATCAATGCGCAGCATGCCACCGTGATCAAGGGTGCGCACCGCACACGGTCGAGTGAGTTTGGGCATGGCGGTTGCTCACAAGCTCGCTGAGCGGCCGGCAAAAGTTCGCGCTGGCGCACAGGATGGGGCGTGCAGGCTGGGCGAGGGCAGACCCCTGTGTTTTAATCCTCGCCACGTTTGCGGTAGCCGCCCCGTGCCGGGCCGCTGCCTTCGCTTTGGCAAGATGCAGGTGAGCAAGATGCAAGTGACAGCAGAGAGCAAGTTTATCGGACTCGGGGTGGCGGGCAATTTCGCCGGTCATCTGGAGCAGGCCGGCGAGGCCTCGGATTTCGTGGCGGTGGTGGTGCGTGACACCAGCGCTCCCAAGGCGCTGTTCCCCTTCTACGTGCCGGGCCACCCCGGCCAGCTCGGCGTCTTCCCCTTGAGCGGTGACGCCATCTTCTTGCCGGAAGCGGCGGTGAGCGGCGATGAGAAAGTGCAGATAGAGCCGGAAGTGGCGCTCTGGTGCGAGCTGGAGTACGCAGGAGAGCAGGTGGTGGCCATCCACCCGCGCGCCTTTGGTGCCTACAACGACTGCTCCATCCGCCGTCCCAACGCCAAAAAGATCAGCGAGAAGAAGAACTGGGGTGAAGAGAGCAAGGGGCTGGCCCCCGCGTTGTTGCCCCTTTCCCACTTCGCCGCCGGCTGCGAGCTTGATGACTACCGCATCGCCTGCTATCTGGAGCGGGATGGCGAGCTGCACCCCTACGGGGTCGACAGCGCGGCGGTGGATTACAGCTACTTCCACGGCCAGCTGCTGACGTGGGCCATCGACAAGTTCAACCATCAGCAGGACGAGGGGCCGGCAGAGCACATCCAGGGGCTGCTGGCCCAGGCCGGGCGTCCGGCTCATGCCCTCATCAGCATCGGGGCCACCCGCTATACCCCGTTTGGCGAAACCCACTTTCTCAAGCCCGGCGACACCGCTTGCGTGCTGCTCTATCCGGCCAGCCATTATAGCGAAAGTGATATCCGTGAGGCCATTCGCACCCGTCAGTTTGGGCCGGATCTGTCGGTGCTGCTGCAGGCGGTCAAGACCCGCTGAGGCGCGTTTGCCGATTTGCAGGGATGGTGCCCCCGAGGTTTGCGACCCTCGTCCAGGGTGGCGGTGTGTCGCCATGGTTCAAGGAGAAGGAAGGATGACGCTCATAAGGCGCTGTACCCTGCAGGATATGGCCGGCCTGCTGGCACTCTATCGGGAGTTGCGCCCCCATGACCCCGCGCTTGCGCCGGACGCTGCCCGCACGGCGCTGACGGCCCTACTGGCGCAGCCGCACCTTTACCTGCTGGTGGCGGAGGTGGATGGCCAGCTGGCGGCCACCTGCCAGCTCGGCGTGGTCGCGACCCTGACCAATGGTGGCCGGCCGTTTGGCATCATAGAGCACGTGGTGACGGCCTCTGCGTTTCGGCGCCGGGGCATCAGCCGGCAGTTGCTGACCCATGCGCTTGAACTGGCCTGGCAGCAGGATTGCTACAAGGTGATGCTGCTGTCGGGGGAGGGGCGCGAGGCGGCCCACCGTCTCTATGAAAGGCTGGGCTTCAAGGCCGGCATCGAGAAGGGGTTTGTCCTCAAGCAGGTCGACGCCATGACAACGACCGGACAGGCCCCGAACAATCAAGCGATTGAGTGAGCACGATATGAGACTGGAGCAGGCAGAGCGCGGGGATTATCAGGTCCTGATCGCGCTGTGGGAGGCGTCGGTGCGCGCCACTCACCATTTTTTGCCGGAGGAGGAGATAGCCCCTCTGCGCGAGCTCATCCTGGAACATTACTTTGACGCCGTGGCCCTCACCTGCGCCCGCAGCGAGCAGGGGATCGCCGGCTTTTGCGGGGTGCACGAGGGCAATATCGAGATGCTCTTCATCGACCCCGCCCTGCGCGGGGGCGGGGTGGGTCGCCTGCTGGTGGCCGATGCCATCGCCCGGCTGGGGGCGACCCGGGTGGACGTCAATGAGCAAAATGAGCAGGCGCTCGGTTTTTATCGCCACCTGGGCTTCGCGGTAGTGGGCCGCTCGGCGCTGGACGGGCAGGGCAGGCCCTATCCGCTGTTGCACATGTCCATTGCGACAGAGGGCACTGACAGGCCAGTGACGCCATCATGAAAAAAACCGCCCTCGGGCGGTTTTTTGTTTATGACGGGATCAGGACGGCCTGTTACTCCTCATTGGAGTTGTCCTGATAGTCGCCGCGCTGGGCCTTCGGCAGGCGGCGCATGGGGGCAAAGCCGATATCCTCGCCCACCACTTCCCGCTTGCGCGCCGGGGCGGGTTTCTTGGCACCATCCCCCTTGCCTTTGCCGGCGGCGGGCTTGCCCTTGCCACCCTTGGCATTGGCGGCGCCACGGGCGCGCGGCGGGTTTTGTACCGGCTTGCTGCCGGGCAGGGTCTGCCGGCTCGGTTTGCCGCTGGGTTCATAGCCGTCCAGGATCTCGACGGAGAGGGATTGGCCGATCAGCGCCTCGATGGCCTTGAGCTGACCCAGCTCGTCCTGGCTCACCAGCGAGATGGCCTCGCCGCCACGACCGGCGCGGCCGGTGCGGCCGATGCGGTGGATGTAATCCTCCGCCATCTGGGGCAGCTCGAAGTTGATCACGTGGGGCAGCTGATCGATGTCCAGACCTCGGGCGGCGATGTCGGTCGCCACCAGCACTCGCACCTTGCCCTCGCGAAAATCCGCCAGCGCCCGGTTGCGGGCACCCTGGCTCTTGTCGCCGTGAATGGCGACGGTATCCAGGCCATCCTTTTGCATCTGCTGGGCGAGCCTGTCGGCAATCTGCTTGGTGCGTACGAACACCAGCACCCGCTGCCAGTTGCCGCGACCGATCATGTGGGAGAGCAGCTCGCGACGCCGTTCCCGGTCGACCTGGATGATGCGCTGGGTCACCTGTTCGGCGGCGGTGTTGCTGGGGTCGACCTCGATCAGGGTCGGGTCGCTCAGCAGGTCATCCGCCAGCGCCTTGATGTCGTCCGAGAAGGTGGCGGAGAAGAGCAGGGTCTGCCGCTCGGTGGGCAGGGCCTTCATGATGCGGCGGATGTCGTGGATGAAGCCCATGTCGAGCATGCGATCCGCCTCATCCAGCACCAGCACTTCCAGCTCGGTCAGGGTCAGGGCGCCCTGGGTCAGCAGGTCCAGCAAGCGGCCCGGGGTGGCCACCAGGATGTCGATGCCGAGCTTGATGGCGTCCAGATTGGGTTTGATGCTGACACCGCCGTAGGCGATCAGGGTGCGAAACGGCAGGTGGTGGGCATATTTGATGATGCTCTCGCCCACCTGGGCGGCCAGCTCGCGGGTCGGGGTGAGCACCAGGGCGCGCACCTGACGACGGCCACGGCCATGGTTGGCCAGCAGCCGCTGCAGCATGGGCAGGGTGAAGCCGGCCGTCTTGCCTGTGCCTGTCTGGGCGCCGCCGAGCACGTCCTGCCCGGCCAGAATGGCGGGAATGGCTTGCTGCTGGATGGGGGTTGGCTGTTCGTAACCCAGCTCCTTGACGGCCCGCAGGATGTGCGGGGACAGACCCAGTTCGTTGAATGACATGTTCGAGAGAGACTCCTCTGGTGAGCCTTGGGCTCAGCGGGTGACCGGCGCACGGGGCCGGCCACGGGATGAAAGTGATAACGGGGGCGTAATATAGCAAAAGCGCGGCCGCTGCGCAGTAGCTGTCGCACCGGCCGCTCAATTAGGCAGGTTCAGGCAATCAGAGCAGATCGCGGATGGGGGCGACCAGGTTTTCCGGTTTGGTGGTGGGGGCAAAGCGGTCCACCACCTGGCCGTCCCGGTCGATCAGGAACTTGGTGAAGTTCCACTTGACGTTCTCCAGCCCCAGCAGACCCGGCTTCTCCTTCTTGAGCCACTGATAGAAGGGGTGGGCCTGTTCGCCGTTGACCTCGCACTTGGCCATGATGGGGAAGCTGACCGGATAGTCGAGGGAGCAGAAACGGGCGATCTCCTCGGCATCGCCCGGCTCCTGATGGCCGAACTGATCGCAGGGGAAGCCCAGGATGACCAGCCCCTCGGGCCCCAGCTCCCGATAGAGTGCCTCCAGTCCCGTGTATTGAGGGGTAAAGCCGCAGCGGCTGGCCACGTTGACCACCAGAATGACCTGGCCCGCGAGGGAGGCGAGCGGCAGTTCGCTGCCGTCGAGGCGTTGCAGAGTGA
Organism: Aeromonas sp. s2; assembly: GCF_040907935.1. Taxonomy (NCBI): domain Bacteria; kingdom Pseudomonadati; phylum Pseudomonadota; class Gammaproteobacteria; order Aeromonadales; family Aeromonadaceae; genus Aeromonas; species Aeromonas sp. s2. The sequence continues at coordinate 162,079 of NZ_JBFOCR010000027.1, forward strand.
GTTCGGGCAAAGACATGAAAGACTCCTTTGAGTGGGCCCATTCAGGGCACATTGCACCACGTTAACGGGGGCGGCGGCGGGGAGCAAGCCGGAGTGCTCCCTTGCTGGGAGCAGATTGAGTGCGCCGGATCACAGAGTGGCGATCGGGTCGAGATAATGGGGGTCTTGGCGGCCCGGATGGCGTATTGATGGTGGGACTTCTCAAGAGAAGCAAACCGGTTTGTGTCTTGGCCGGGAAGTCGCTAAAAAGCGCCCTCTTTCCACTTGTTGCGAGTCAATCTTGGACTATCAAGCCGTCATGGACGCCATATACACCCGGGGATGGGTGATAGTGGATGATTTTTTAACCGCCGCCGAGGTGGATGCCCTCAGGGCCTGTCTGCCGGACGAGTGGCGACCGGCGGGGATCGGCCGCGATACCCTGCATCAGGACAACCGCGACATTCGCCGGGATCAGATCCACTGGCTCGACGCCTCCCTCGGCGCGCCGGTGGCCGACTATCTGGCCCGCATGGAGGCGCTGCGCCTGGCCGCCAACCGGATGCTGATGCTCGGGTTGTTCGACTACGAGGCCCACTTTGCCCGTTATCGCTGCGGTGACTTCTATGCCACCCATCGCGACGCCTTCGCCGGGCGCTCCAACCGCCGCCTCACCTCGGTGTTTTACTTGAACAACGACTGGCAGCCAGAGGCGGGCGGGTTGCTGCGCATGTACGGTGACGACGAGCAGTTTCTGATGGACGTCTCCCCCCGGGGCGGGCGACTGGTGCTGTTTCTATCCGAAGAGTTCCCCCACGAGGTGCTGCCTGCCAACCAGGAGCGCTACAGCATCGCCGGCTGGTTTCGGGTCAACGGCAGCGGCAATGGCCGGCTCGATCCGCCGCGCTGAGCTCTTTTTATCCAATTTCTGACACAGGCGGGAATTTTTATGGCTCTTGTCGGCGGATGGGGCGCCCATCGGCTGACAAGGCTCGATCTCCCTTGCTACACTGGCCCGCACTTATCTTCGTATCTGGCTTCGTCCGGTTTTAATGCGGTTGGGTTTTAAATGGTGATGGCGAAGCCGCTTTTCCCAAGGGATCACATCTAATGAAGAACATCCATGTCTTGCTGCTGTGTGGCGGCGGTGGCTCCGAACACGAAGTCTCGCTGCGCAGTGCCAATTTCCTCGAAAAACAGCTCTCTCTCCTGCCCGGCGTGGAAGTGACCCGGGTCGAGATGTTTGCCGACCGTTGGCTCAGCGCCGACGGCCGCGAGTGCAAGCTGGGGCTGGACAAGCTGCTCTCTTTCGACAGCGTGGCCCGTCCGGTGGATTACGTGGTGCCCTGCATCCACGGCTACCCGGGTGAGACCGGCGATCTGCAATCCTTCCTCGAGCTGGCCGGCCTGCCTTACCTGGGCTGCGACGCCGAGGCGAGCAAGGTGTGCTTCAACAAGATCACCACCAAGCTGTGGCTCACCGCCCTCGGCATCCCCAACACCCCTTATCTGTTCCTGACCGAGCAGGGCGAGGCGGCGCTGAGCGAGGCGAAAGCGGCGTTGGCCAAGTGGGGCAAGGTCTTCATCAAGGCAGCCTCCCAGGGCTCTTCCGTCGGCTGCTACTCCGCCAGCAACGAAGCGGATCTAGTAAAGGGCATTGCCGATGCCTTCGGTTACTCCGAGCAGGTATTGATCGAAAAAGCGGTCAAGCCGCGCGAGCTGGAAGTGGCGGTCTACCAGTACGGTGACGAGCTGGTGGCTACCTACCCGGGCGAGATCTGCGTGCCGCAGGACAAGTTCTACACCTATGAAGAGAAGTACAGCAGCGCCAGCCACACCGAGACCGCGCTGCGTGCCGAAGAGCTGAGCCAGGCCCAGGCCGATGCCATTCACGAGTACGCCCTCAAGGCGTTCCGTCAGCTCAAACTGACCCACCTCTCGCGCATCGACTTCTTCCTGACCGAAGAGGGGGAGATCCTGCTGAACGAGATCAACACCTTCCCGGGCATGACCTCCATCTCCATGTTCCCGAAACTGCTGGAGCATCACGGCCACAGCTTCGCGCACTATCTGGAGCAGATCCTGCGCAAGGCGGTCTGATGGCTTGCCGAACGTAACAGAGGGGCCCGCGGGCCCCTCTGTCGTTGTTGTGGTGGGCGATGTCACATGGGGTCAGGGGTGAACAGCCAGATGTGCGCCCCTTGCGGATCCGCAATCAGGGCCATGCGCCCGACCCCCGGGATGTTCATGGCGGGCACCACCACGGTGCCGCCGTGCTGGTTGACCCTGAGCACCCTGGCATCTACGTCATCCACCGCGATATAGGTTGCCCAGTGGGGTGGTACGCCGGCCATATCGGGATTGCCCCGGGTAGATTGCACGCCGGCGATCGGCCTGCCATTGGCAACCAGCATGGGGTAGTCGCCGCCTTCCATCGCCATGGTCTGGCTCTCCCAGCCGAGCACCTCGGTGTAGAAACGGATCCCGGCCTCGGCATCGGGGAGATAGAGCTCGTGCCAGGTGAAGGTAGTGCCTTCGGCCAGGGCGTGCTCGCGGGCAATGTCTTGTTCTGCCATCGTCGTCCTCCTGTGTCCCATGCGTGGGTGCATGGATTGACGACCAAGTATTAAAGAGGCGTGGCATCCCGGCTTGCCCCAGATGGGGGGCCTTGCTGCGCAGAGGGCGCACCGTTACAATCTGCCCCCTTTTGTCCCGCCACAGGCACCGTCAGAGCCGCGTTCCATGAAGCCAATCCCCGATCACGCCGTCAATCGCCTGCGCATCTGGCGCAAGAGCGTCTCGACCCGACCCTTCCTCGCCCGTGGCGGCAGCGTGCCGCGCTGCGAAGCCTGCCAGCTGCGCCACGACTGGTGTGCCTGCGAGTGGCGCCCCGAGCTCAAGGCCGAGGCCGGCTTCTGCCTGCTGATGTACGACAGCGAACCGATGAAGCCCTCCAATACCGGCCGCCTCATCGCCGATGTGCTGCCGCAGACCACCTGGGCATTTCTCTGGTCGCGCACCCAGCCCCATCCCGAGCTGCTGGCCCTGCTGGCGGATCCCGCCTGGCAACCCTATGTGGTGTTTCCCGCCTGCGAGAAGGAGCCGGCCCGGCTCACTTCTGTGGTGACCCCGGTTCCCGGCAAGAAGCCGCTCTTCATCCTGCTGGACGGCACCTGGCCCGAGGCGCGCAAGATGTTCAACAAGAGCCCCTATCTGGACGGTTTTCCGGTGCTATCCATCAAGCCGGATGCGCTCTCCACCTATGGCATGCGAGTGGCCCACTGCGACGAGCACCTTTGCACCGCCGAGGTGGCGGCCTGCGTGCTGGAGGTGGCCGGCGAGCTGGCGGCAGGGCAGGCGCTGCAGCTGTGGTTCAATCTCTTCAGCAGCCGCTACATGGCGGGCCGGGTCAGCCGGGCCCCCGGTGAGGATGAGGCTCACCTGCAACAGGCGCTGGCCGACCTCAAGGCCGATGGGGCGACCTGCGAGTCTGACGCGGCCTGATCAAGGCGGGCGAGGGGACCGCACGCGTGCCAGCCACGTCATGGTGCACTTGATTGATGAAAATCAGGAATCAATTGCCTGCCACCGTTTCGTTGGCGTCATGAGCCAAGCCCCATTAGGATAGCGACCTGCGGTGTTTATCAGGCTCATGGCGAGCCTGCGCTGTGCGGGCCCTTGCGGGCCCCGGTCAATTTCGCGAGGCGATGGATGGAACTGGAACTCTTTACCCTGCTTGCCCTGTTTGGCGTGGCCCTGGTGGCCGGCTTCATCGATGCCATTGCCGGCGGCGGGGGCCTGCTGACGGTGCCCGCTCTGCTCGCCACCGGCATGCCGCCGGCCCTGGTGCTTGGTACCAACAAGCTGCAGAGCAGTTTCGGCTCCTTCTCCGCCACCTGGTTCTATGCCCGCAAGGGGCTGCTGGAGTGGGCCATCATCTGGCCGGCGGTCATCTGTACCTTCATCGGCGCGGCCATCGGCACCCTGGCGGTGCAGACCATAGATGCCGCCATCCTGGAGCGGTTGCTGCCCTTCCTGCTGATGGCGTTTGCCTGCTACTTCTACTTCTCCCCCCGGGTGAGCGATGCGGAGAGCCAGCGCCGCCTTACTCCCATGGCATTCGCCCTGCTGGTGGGCGGTGGCGTGGGTTTCTATGACGGCTTCTTCGGGCCGGGTACGGGGTCATTTTTTGCCATCGGCTTCGTGGCCCTGGCGGGTTTTGGCATGGCGCGGGCCACCGCTCACACCAAGCTGCTCAACTTCACCTCCAACATCGCCTCCCTGCTGTTCTTTACCCTGGGGGGCAAGGTGGTGTGGAGCGTTGGCCTGTGCATGGCGCTGGGGCAGTTCATCGGGGCCCGCATGGGCTCCAAGCTGGTGCTCAAGAAGGGGGTCAAGCTCATCAAGCCGCTGCTGGTGACCGTCTCCCTCTTGATGTCCGTCAAGCTGGTGTGGAGCCAGTATCCCGAGCTCTTTGCCTGGCTGGGATGACGCCTTGCACAAGGGATTAAGGGATCATAGAGAGGGCCCTGGAAGTCAACTGCCGGAAATGGGCCTGCAGGGCCTGCACCAGGCGGGCAATGCGATCGCGCTTGAGGCTGTTTGGCCGGTAGACCAGGTGGAGCGGGCGCCCCAGCCCCGGTAGGGGACGGGCCTGCGCCCCTTGCTCGCCCACCAGGGCCAGCAGGCCGGCCGGCAGCAGCACGGGGCCAATCCCCGCCTTGGCCAGCTCGATCAGCGCCAGGTAGGAGTCGAGCTCCATGGCCGGAGTCAGGCCAAGGGCCGCCAGCGGCTCACGCAGATAGCGGTTGGAGGGGTTGTCCAGATCCATGGTGAGGATGGGTTGCAGCCGCTCGGCACTCTCTTCTTGGTGCTCGGACGCCGCGTTCCCCACCAGATAGAAGGGCTCCTCCAGCAGCCGTTCGGTGCACAGGCCGTGGCCGGGGGGCAGACGCCCGGCGCAGATGCCGAGCAGGGCGTCGCCGCCGCGCACCCGGGCCAGGATCACCGGGGTGTGGTGGGTGGAGAGGGCGATGTGGGGATCACGCTCGAGATAGTCGTGCATAAAGCGGGCGAGGTAGCCCGCCAGCAGGGTCTCCGAGCAGGCGACGGGCAGGGGGGTCTGGTCGGTGAGGATCTGGCTGTCCGTCAGCACCCCCTTCATCTCGGCCAGGCTCGGGGCTACCCGGGTGAGCAGCTCCCTGGCCTGGGGGGTGAGGCGGGTGTGGCGCCCATCCGGCTCGATGAGCTTCTTGCCAAGGCGCTGTTCCAGCTGGGCAATGCGCTTGCTGACCGCCGACTGGCTGATGTAGAGGCGGCTTGCGACCTTGGCCATGGTGCCCTCGCTCGCCAGCAGGCAGAGTGTCTCCAGCCCTTCCAGTAACATGCTCTCTCCCGTCCTCGTCTGTTGAAAGCGGTTACCTTAGGGGCTGGTGGCATCAGGGGCAAGTACCGTTTGTAGCCCGTGCCAGCGGCCAGCGCCACGCCTTGACGGGCGGGGCGAAGATCACCAGGTTGCCGATGAGGCTCACCACCACGCCGACCACCGACACCGGCTGCCAGACGAACCCCTCGTAGAAGGTGGACAGGGTCAGCGCCACCAGAGGAAACAGCACGGTGGCGTAGGCCGCCTTGCTGGGGCCGATGCGCCCCACCAGGGTGAGGTAGGCTGTGAAGGCGATGACGGAGCCGAAGATGGCCAGATAGACCATGGCCGCCAGGTAGCGCGGATCGGTGGGCAACGTCAGCGACTGACCGAGCAGGGTGACCCAGCCCAGCAGCAGCCCCACGCCGTAGACCATGCCCCAGGGTACCATCTGCAGCACGTGATAGCCCTGGCGCTGGCCGCGGGCCGAGACCAGGTTGCCGAGCGAGAAGCAGAGGGTGCCACCGCAGGCAAACAGCAGCCCTTTCCAGCCGTTTGCACCCAGTTGCGCATCCGCCAGCACGGGCCAGAACAGCAACAGGGTGCCGACGAGCCCCAGCAAGGATCCTTGCAACCAGCGCAGGCCGGGTCTTTTACCCTCGAACAGCCAGAGGTTGAGGCCGTTGAAGATGCTGGCGCTGGCGAAGATCACCGCTGACATGCCGCTCGGGATATAGAGGGTGGCGTGGTAGAAGCAGAGAAAGTTGGTGGAAAACAGCAGGGCGCCGAGCAGGGCGGCGTAACGCTGGCCCGCCCAGGGCAGGCGCGGGAACTTGCCGCTCACCGTGAGCAGGGCAAACAGCGCCAGCGCCGCCAGGGCAAAGCGATAGAGCACCGAGACCTCGATGGGGATGGGGCCGAGCTGCCAGGCGATGGCGATCCAGGTGCTGCCCCAGATAAGGACGGTGGCAAGATAGAGCATCAGGTTCATGGGGTATCCGGTGAGATGAGAACGACATGGGATCAGCATGCAGCGGGCGGTGGTGGCGGGCTTACACCATCTTGCGGTTTTTTACGGGCAGCCGCAGCCTTTGCCGCCGCGCCGCGTTAAGATGGCGCACAGGGGCCATAGGCAAGCAACAAGAGGAACAGAGCGGGTGCTGCAGACTAAGCCGGCGGGAGTATTCGATGCACTGGTCAGCACGGGCGCGCGACTGGAGAACGCCTGCTGGCTGGAACCCGGCCTTGGCGTCGCCAGCTGGCGCAACTGTTACGATCAGACCCGCTACCACAAGCCGGGCCACCATACCCTGAGCGTCTATCTGCAGGGGGGCGAGCAGACCGAGCGGCTGGACGGCCCGGGTGGCCACGGCGGCACCGGCAAGGTGTGCATCATGCCGGATCACCACAGGTCCGAGTGGCTGGTGCGCGAGGAGTTTCGCTTTTTCCACCTCTACTTCACCCCGGCCCACCTGATTCGCATCGCCGAAGAGGTGTGCGACAAGGAGGGGCGCCACCTGCTGCTGGAGGACAAGACCTTCATCGACGATCCGCTGGCCGCTAGCCTGGTGCAGGGCCAGCTGATGCAGCTGGACTGGCAGCACCAGGTGGACAGGATGGCGCTATCTCACGGTGCCTGGATGTTGATGCTGCACGCCTATCGCCACCACACCCGGGAGGCGCCGCCGCTGCCCGAGGTGCGCGGCGGGCTGGCACCGGCGGTGATCCGGCGGGTGCAGGAGTACCTGTTGGCCCATCTGGCGGAGCCTGTCACCTTGGCCGAGTTGGCGCAGGAGGCGGGTCTGAGCGAATACCACTTCGCCCGCATGTTCGGCCAGAGCCTGGGTTGCCCGCCCCACCGCTACCTGCTGGGGCTGCGGCTCAAGCGGGCCAAGCAGCTGCTGGCGGGTGCCGACTCCCTGGCCAGCATCGCCATCCAGTGCGGTTTCTCGTCCCAGGCTCACCTTGGCAACCGCTTTCGCGAAGCGTTTGGTCTGACCCCGGGTCAGTGGCGCAGCCAGCTGTCATCCTCCTGTCACAGATAAGCGGCAGATTGGTTGGCAACGAGGGGGAGCCTCGTTCCTTCAACCCGCACAGGAGATGCCCTTGAATCATCGCAAACGTCAGACTCGCACCCGCCACCTCTGGTTCAGCCACTGGAACGCCCCCCAGGGCCGCCTTGGCATACCGACCCCGCCCGAACCGCTCGTTCCTCACAGTTCCCGCTGAAAATCGCCACGACCCGATAGGATTTTCCCGACAACTTTGCCACTATTGCGCCATCAGGATGGACTGGATATGGCCGCATGTTTCTGGAACGCATTGAAGTCAAAGGTTTTCGCGGAATAAATCGCCTCTCGCTCGGGCTGGACCACACCACAGTGCTCATCGGCGAGAACGCCTGGGGCAAGTCCAGCCTGTTGCGCGCCCTCTGGTGTCTGCTGGGCCAGGATGCCGAGCCTTACCAGTTCAGCAGCGATGACTTCCATCAGCCCGAAGATCCCGAGCTCGAGCCGGCCCGCCACTTGCAACTGGTGCTCACCTTCAGCGAGCACAGGCCCCAGATGTGCCTGCATTCCCAGCGACTGGCCCGTCTCGGCGCCGCCTGGATCAAGCACAAGGACAAGTTTCACCGCATTCACTACCGCGCCAGCGCCGAGCTGCAGAGCGACGGCTCCGTTACCACCACCCACGACTTTCTCGATGGCATCGGCAAGAGCCTGACCATCGACAATGCCCACGAGCTGGTCTGCCTGCTCATCACCATGAACCCGGTGTTCCGGCTGCGAGATGCCCGTACCGCCCGAAGCGGGGTGGAGACCCTGCAGTGGGGGGATCTCTCCGAGCTGCGGCTGAGCGAGCTGGCCGACAAGCTGATCGACGAGCCCCAACGCATCGGCGAGCCCGAGCTCAAGGAGGCGCTGCAGGCGGTACGCCAGCTGATGGATCACTACTTCAACGCGCTGGCCCCCATCAAGAACAAGCCGCGCAGCCAGCGGGAGATCGTCAATCGCCCCATGACCCTGCGCAATCCCGGCAATTTGCAGGCGCTGCTGCGCAATGCCGACAACCGGGCGCTGCAACTGGCGATGGCGGGCATGGCGGCCACCCTGCTGCAGGCGCGGGGCAACCGGGAGCTGGAGCAGGGGGCGCGCCCCATCATGATCCTGGAAGACCCGGAGAGCCGCCTGCACCCTACCATGCTGGCACTGGCCTGGGGCCTGCTGGAACAGCTGCCTGGGCAGAAGCTGCTCACCACCAATTCGGGGGATCTGCTCTCCTCGCTGCCCCTCAACCAGATCCGCCGGCTGGTGCGCCGCCAGCAGGATATCCTCTGCCATCAATTGGGGGGCGAGCGCTACAGCAGCGACGATCTGCGCAAGATTGCCTTCCACGTGCGCATCAACCGCCCCATGTCGATGTTTGCCCGCTGCTGGCTGTTGGTGGAGGGGGAGACCGAGATCTGGCTGCTCTCCGAGCTCGCCCAGATCTGCGGCTACAGCCTGCGAGCGGAGGGGGTGCGGATCATCGAGTTCGCCCAGTGTGGTCAGTCACCCCTTATCAAGGTGGCGCGCGATTTTGGCATCGAGTGGCATCTGCTCACCGACGGCGACGAGGCGGGGGTCAAATACGCCACCTCGGCCCGCTCCCTGCTCAAGGGGGAGCGGGAGCGGGACAGGCTGACCCAGTTGCCGGCGGCGGACATAGAGCACTACCTCTATCACAACGGCTTCGAGGCGGTGTTCCGGCGTGAAGCTGGCGTCGGGGGGCGTTCGACCCTCAACGCCGGGCGCATCATCAACAAGGCGATTCACCATCGCAGCAAGCCGGGCATGGCGTTGGCGGTGGTGGAGGAGGCGGAGCGGCTCGGCGGCGAGCACATCCCGCCGGTGCTGCGCCAGATGTTCGCCCGGGTGGTGGCGCTGGCCCGTGGCCAGAGCTGAGCCCTTCGTCGCAGGCTGATGCGCGGCAGGGATTGGGGATGGCGGCGGCTTTGGGTATACTCGGCCCCTTCATCCGGCGCCATCGGCGCGTTCTGAATTCTTGCTGCTGGAGGCGTCATGTTCGTCCAACTCCCTTTTTGGCTCTTTCCCCTGACCGGCCTGATGGCGCTGGGGGCCCTCATCGCCCTGGGCCTGGTGCTCTGGCGCGGTGATCTCTGCCCGGGCCAGCGCTCGCGGATCACCACCCAGCTCTTCTCGGTCTGGGTGATCACCGGCCTCTCCCTGATGCTGGCGGTGGAGGCCAAGGCGGCCGACTGGCTGATCTGGAGCGGCGGCGCCGCCCTGATCCTGGGAGTGGTGTTGTCACTGGCTCAATCCCGGCTGGAGGGCAAGCGCGCCATCCCGGCCACCCTGTTCTGGCTGCCGGCGGTGCCGCTGCTGGTCTATGGCATCGGCTTGCTGCAGATCCAGGGCTGGCTTGGCGGCCTGCTGCAGATGGTGCTGCTGGGGGCGGCCTTCGCCCATCTGATGCTGCTGCGGGCCCGTCACCGTCTGCAGGCGTTCAACACCCTGTTGCCGCTGGCCGGGCTGGTGGCCGCCATCCTGAGTCTGCTCTGGCTGGCGGTGCTGGTGGGCTGGCAGGGGAGCGGCGCCGGCCTCGACGCCCTGATCCCCGGCGTACTGACCCAGGCGGCCCTGCTGATCGCCGCCCTGCTGCTCTGGTTCAGCCCGCTCTATCGCCAGCAGGAGACGGCGCCGGTGGTGGTCTCCACCGCCCTGTGCGGCCTCATCATCGCCCAGATCGCGGCGACCAGCGTGCTGCACCAGCTGGCCTGACCGACCGGCATCATGAAAAAGCCCACCCCGGGCAACCGGGGTGGGCTTTTTGCTGGCTGTTTGCGGCCCTGGTGTGCGGCCTCTAGTAGAAGTCGTCGGCGCCGCAGATGAAGAGGCAGCTGCTGCGCGGCTGGGCCAGGTACTCCCGGGTCAACCCTTCGAGCGGCATGCCGAAGGTGCTGATGTCCTCGGGCGAGGGCAGGGCGGTATCCAGGATCCGGCGCCAGTAGCCACCGACCCCCTTGGGGGGACTCGGCAGGTTGAAAGTGAGCGGCTCCCAGTAGGCGTTGAACAGCACGTAGAGGGCCAGCCGGGTTTCGCTCGACAGGGCCGACATGGCGATGGCGTGGGAGTGGGGGCCGAAGTCCGGCTGGGCGGCGTTGACCCCGTGCCAGCAGATCTCGCTGTGGCGCAGGATCTCGGTCAGCGACAGCGGCATGCTCTCCTGCTCCGGGCGCTGGAACAGGTGCTTGCGATACTGGATCAGCTCCTTCATGAAGCGGAACGTCTCTTGCCCCCTGGCATCGGGCTGCCAGTGCATCCAGCAGGTGGCGTTGTCCTGGCAGTAGCCGTTGTTGTTGCCGTGCTGGGTGCGCAGCACCTCGTCCCCCATCAGCAGCATGGGGGATCCCACTGAGAGCAGGGTGGCCACCATCATGTTCTTGGCCTGACGAGTGCGCAGGGCGTTGATCTGGGGATCCTCGCTCGGCCCCTCCTGGCCGTGGTTCCAGCTGAAGTTGTGATCGCAGCCATCCCGGTTCTGCTCGCCATTGGCCTCGTTGTGCTTGCCGTTGTAGCTGGTCCAGTCCCACAGGGTGAAGCCGTCGTGGCAGGTGACGAAGTTGATGCTCTTCTCCGGATCGGCGTGGTGGTAGTGGTAGATGTCCGGGCTGCCGCACAGCCTCTCCACGAACGCCATCACGGCGTTGTCATCCCCGCGCAGGAAGCGGCGCACGTCGTCTCTGAACTGGCCGTTCCACTCGCGCCAGCGGGCGCCGGCCAGGCTGCCCACCTGATAGAGGCCCCCCGCATCCCAGGCCTCGGCGATGAGCTTGATGTCGGCGATGCGGGGATCGGTATCGATGGTGCGCAGGGTCGGTGCATTGGCCTGGGGCTGGCCCGACTCGTCCCGCGACAGGATGGCCGCCAGGTCGAAACGAAAGCCGTCCACGTGCATCTCCTGACGCCAGAAGTGGAGGCTGTCCATGATCATGCGCAGCACCACTGGGTGGGCGCCGTTGAAGGTGTTGCCGCAGCCCGAGTAGTTGGTGTCCTTCTGATTGGCGTCGAGGATGTAGTAGGCCTCGTTGTCGATGCCGCGAAAGGAGAAGGTGGGGCCATCATCGCCCCCCTCGGCGGTGTGGTTGTAGACCACGTCCAGGATCACCTCGATGTTGGCGCGGTGCAGCGCCTTGACCATGTCGCGAAACTCGGTGAGGGGATCATCGCCGCTGGCGTACTGGGCGTGGGGGGCGAAGAACGACATGGGGCTGTAGCCCCAGTAGTTGGAGAGCCCTCTGGGGGCATCCTGGGGATCGAACTGGAACACCGGCAGCAGCTCGACTGCGGTGACGCCGAGGGATTGCAGGTAGGGGATCTTCTCGATAAGGCCGAGGTAGGTGCCACGCAGGGCGGGGTCGACCCCCGAGTCCGGCGACTTGGTAAAGCCCCCCAGGTGCAGCTCGTAGATCACTGAGCGGGAGAGGGAGTGGGCAGGCAGCTTGTCCCCCTCCCAGTCGTAGTTTCGGGTATCCACTACCCGGTTCTTGGCGCAGCAGGCCAGGTTGCTGCCGGGGCGGGCCGCCGCCCAGCGATCATAGTTGGCGCCCAGCTCGATGCTGCGACCATAAGGATCCAGCAGCACCTTGTCGGCATCGAAGCGGGTGCCGTAGTAGGGGCGCCAGGGGCCCTGGATGCGATAGGCGTAGCGCTGCCCCAGCCCGATCCCCTCTATATGGATGTGCCAGTAGTAGGCGGTGCGGTTGAGGCGGGGAGAGAGGGGGATCACTTCCGGCGTGGCATCGTTGGCGCTGGCAAACAGCAGCAGTTCGACTCGACTGGCAAGACGGGCCCAGATGGCGAAGTTGACGCCGTCGTGCTCGGGTGTGGCCCCCAATTGACGGCAATGACCGGCGGAGATGCGCATGATAAACCTACCCAAAACGAGGAGTTACAAACCATCTGAGTGTAGTGCGCCAGCTTGGCCCACAAGCTGCTTGCCTGAAAAAACCGCGCTCTGTTGCAAATTCCTGCGATTTATGCCGGTTTAATCTACGAATGAAGTTTTTTTAGGATATTTACTTGCAATCTGAGCGCCGGCGCCTATTATTGGCGACCTCAGACGCGGGGTGGAGCAGCCCGGTAGCTCGTCGGGCTCATAACCCGAAGGTCGTCAGTTCAAATCTGGCCCCCGCAACCATCTGAGTTCTTGCATCAGCCTTGTTTCACAATGTGCTGATAAACAAGAGAATTCGAACAGGTTACTGCTCAGCCTGAACGAAAAAATACGGACGCGGGGTGGAGCAGCTCGGTAGCTCGTCGGGCTCATAACCCGAAGGTCGTCGGTTCAAATCCGGCCCCCGCAACCAACTATTTGTGTCCATGGCAAGGCAGCGCCCTGCGGTGGAGACGAAGACA